>JBIMKP010000031.1:0-55428 GCA_051861545.1 Bacteroidia bacterium
GTGTCTCTCCATTCGAAAAGAAGCCCCTTGGTGAAGTATTTTTAAACAATGGAAATCAAGAAGTCAATGAACAAAATACTAATCAGCTGAAATTCAATCTGTAAAGACGCAACGCTAGTGACAAATTATTTGCAATCAAAAGTTTTACTTACTTTAGTTGAAATATTTATACAAATTATGAAACATACAGCTACAAAAATCTTACTAGCTTTTTTAGTGATATTTGGATTTTCGTCGAAGGCTATTAATCCGGGTCAAGCTAGTTTTGTAAAACTAAAAATAAGTGATCCTGTTGAAGTTAAAATTAATGGTAAAATCAGAACTGGTGCAGGAATGACCATTCCTATGATTTTAGAAAAAGAAACCGATAAACAAACAATTTACTCAGATAATGAACTAACCATTACAGCAGAATATAAATTGGTTGTATATAAAAATGCTAGGTCACAAAGCAAAAATGGTGGCTTAAAATTACATATTCACTATAATATTCAATATGGTAAATCGAAAAGAGATACCCATGTTGAAAGAATTTTTATTAATACTGATGAAAGAAGTTTTAATGAAAAAGTGAATTTTAATATCGCAAATGGTTTAAATAATATTAAACTTCAGTTAACATATAAAGGTACCCTAAGCAACTAATTTTTTTCATGCCGATTTCTCACGATGCACTTGGGCCAGATGGCGGTCCAATCTACGCCGAAACCAACTTTTCTAATTTTATTGTGGAACCTATGAATGCATTGTCAGCAATTGTATTCATTATTATTAGTGCTTACTGGTTATGGAAAATCAGGAATGAGCCTCTGCAATTTGGTTTTATCTTAATTTCAATGAGTTTGATGTTAATTGGTGGAATTGGAGGTACTATTTATCATGCTTTTAGGGTTTCGAAATATTATCTTTTAATGGATTGGTTGCCTATTACTATCATTATTATTTTTTGTAGTGTTTACTTTCTTAATAAGATTTTTCACAAATTGTTTTTATCCATTTTTGTAGTGACTTTATCGCTTTTGAGCCAATATTTTATATGGGATTATGCTGGCAAACACGACCATCATTTGAGCATCACTCTCAATTATTTATTACTGGGGATAAGCATTTTACTTCCCATTATAATTTATCTTTTTCTTCAAAATTGGAGAAATGTAAAATTAGTTTTGCTTTCATTACTTTTCTTTAGTTTGGCTTTGTTTTTTAGATTGATTGATGCTTATGAAATACTTCCATTTGGTACGCATTTTTTATGGCATACAGGCGGAGCATTGGCATCATGGTTTATAGTTAAATATATTTATCTAGAAAACGACAAATTTGTTAAAGAAGTGAATCAAATTAAATGGGACATAGATTTATGAAAAAACAACTAGTTTTTATTTTACTTTCATTTTTAACCATATTTTCAGCTTGTAAAAAAGAAGAAAAACTTATTCCTGTTGAAGAAACTCCCTCCGGAGAAGAAATTATTGAAATCAACACTTCTTTTGGAAAAATGTATATGTGGTTGTATAAATCAACTCCTAAACACAGAGAAAACTTTCTAAAATTAGCGAAACAATCATATTACGATAGCACTACTTTCCACAGAATCATAAGAAATTTTGTGATACAAGGTGGTGATCCCAATAGCAAAGACAGCATTAAAACAAATGATGGTTCTGGTGGGCCGGGTTATACAATTCCAATAGAACTAAATGATTCATTAAAACATGTTAGAGGTGCTGTTGGAGCCGCAAGAGATGGCGATGATGTGAATCCATTAAAGGCCTCGAGTGGCTCTCAGTTTTATATTTGTTTGAATACACCACAAACTTCACACTTAAATAAAAACTACACTGTATTTGGATTTATCATGAAAGGAATGGATGTTGCTGATAAAATTGTTGTTCAATCGAAAGATTCAAATGATAGACCATTAAAAGATGTGAAAATGAGTGTGAAAGTAATTAGAAAAACTCTTGAAGACATCAAAAAAGAGTTTGGTTATGAACCGAAGTTTTAGATTTTTAATGCTGATATTTTCTTTTTAAGTCTATTTGTAAAAATTTTATTCCGATTTTATAAAAGCTTAAATTTTGTTTATTTTTTGGACTTAAACTTTTAGGTCCATGACAAAAAGCAAAGCCATTATTCCTTTTTTATTCCTCATTGGGATAGCTATTTTAAGTCTGTTTCCATTTAATATTCCTCATGCTCCTATAAACTATCCGGGAATAAGTTTTGCTGATACTGCTTGGATGCTTACATCAACTGGACTGGTTTTAATTATGACACCAGGTCTAGCATTTTTTTATGGTGGAATGGTGAGCAAGAAAAATGTGCTTAGCACCATGTTACAAAGTTTTATTAGCATGGCTGTTATAACTATTCTTTGGATTGTATTTGGCTTTAGTTTGTCGTTTGGAGAATCTTTTGGTGGAATTATTGGCGACCCAAGTAGCTTTTTTATGATGCAGGGTGTAATGGATGGAGCTCCATGGAAATTAGCTCCAACTATTCCTTTATTGTTGTTTGCATTTTACCAATTGAAGTTTGCCATTATTGCTCCTGCGCTTATTACAGGAGCATTTGCAGAAAGAATAAAATTCACATCTTATGTTTTATTCATTGTACTATTTTGCATTTTCATCTACTCACCATTAGCACATGCAACCTGGCATCCCGATGGAATTTTGGCGAAACTAGGTGTTCTTGATTTTGCAGGAGGAACCGTAGTTCACATGAGTGCAGGTTGGGCTGCTTTGGCTGGAGCAATCTTTTTAAAAGGAAGAAAAAGTGCAGAACACTCCCCTGCCCGAATTACATATGTGATGTTAGGAACAGGTTTACTTTGGTTTGGTTGGTTTGGATTCAATGCAGGTTCAGCATTCGGAGCAAACAATCTTGCTGCAACAGCTTTGGCAACTACCACTTCTGCATCGGCAGCGGCGGCTTTTACTTGGATTATGTTTGATGCCATCAGAGGCAAAAAACCAAGTGCGATGGGAACTTGCATAGGCGCTGTTGTTGGATTGGTTGCTATTACTCCTGCTGCAGGTTTTGTGAGCATTCCACATTCATTAACTATTGGAATCGTAAGCAGTATCATTAGTAATTTAATGGTTGAATGGAGAACTCGTACTTCAATTGATGATACTTTAGATGTGTTTCCTTGTCATGGTGTTGGAGGTATAGTAGGAATGTTGTTAACTGGAATTTTTGCGCATGGAAATGTGAATCCACTTGTTGTAAACAATGGTTTGTTATTCGGTGAAACTAAATTGTTTTTGGTACACTTTTTCGCCATGATTGCTGTAAGTATTTTCAGTTTTGGTGGTACTTATCTTTTATTGATGTTAACTAATTTTATTTCACCATTAAGAGTTAGTGAAAAAGAAGAATTAGAAGGATTAGATTGGAGTCAACATGGAGAAAAACTATAAGTTTCTATATCTTATTGATTTAAATACAAAAGAGTCTATTGAAATGTTAGCAGTAATACCACATTGACGAGCGAAAATTGACTTAGACAAATTTGCAGTATATACTAATTATATATACCTTTGTAACATTATGAAAACACTATCTCTAAAATTAGATGATGACATTTTTGAAGAAGCTGAAGAAATTACTTCTAAACTAAATTTAGCAAGAAACAGATATATAAACGAGGCTGTTAGTATTTACAATCAAGTTAACAAGAAGAGGCTATTAAAAAAGCAACTTGCAAAAGAGTCCGTTCTAACAAGTAAAGACTCAATGGAAGTTTTACATGAATTTGAAAAGTTCTTGGATGAAAATTAAACAATTTGATATTTGGCTTGCTGACCTTAATCCAAGCAGAGGTACTGAACCAGGTAAAACTCGACCTGTGGTTATTGTGCAAACAGACTTATTAAATGGGACTCATTTATCAACTCTAATTTGCCCCATTACGACTAATGTTCAGACTGAAATTGACCTTTTAAGAGTTCATTTAAAAAAGAATCAACTTGAAAAATTGAGCGATGTACTTGTTGACCAAATACGCGCTATTGACAACAAAAGACTTATCACAAGACTTGGACAGCTTACAAAAGAGCAACAAGCCAAACTCAAAGACAACCTCAGAATCGTTCTTGACATATAGACTTTTGATTTGGTACTACTGCTAACAGCACATTTGCAATAGGCGTGCAATTCGTCTCCGTTTGGCGGGATTTTAGTGGTTGGTAAATTCGTTTCCCTAAGATACATTTGAGTTCAAACGCAGGCCCATCACAATTGTGCAAAACGTAAAATGCAGTTAATAATTAAACCTAATTTTAACTTTCAACATCCCCTTAAATCTAATAGAATTCAATCAGCTTTAGCAGCAACCAGAACCCGGCTCACAACAAGCTTCTTTTGGTTTTTCTGCATAAACAGTTATGCTATAAATGCCTGTAGATCCAGTATTAAAAGCTGTAATTTGTTCTTCGCTCATGTAATTACTAAGAATATCATTAGGAATAACAATTGCTTTTTGCTTTTGAATTTTGACATTACAAAATCCGGTTTGATCAATTAAACCCATGTATTCATCCATTTGAATAGCACCAGAAACACAACCTGCATACATTTCTGCATCATGTTGTAATTGTTCTGGTAAATCTCCTTTTAGAACAATATCAGAAATGCTAAAATGCGCACCCGGTTTTAATACTCTGTATATGTCTTTGATAACAGCAGCTTTATTCGGAACCAAGTTTAAAACGCAATTGCTCACAATTACATCGGCTGTATTAGCAGCAACAGGCATTTTTTCTATATCACCTTGTCTGAATTCCACATTGTTATAACCCAATGTATCTGCATTAATGCGAGCTCTTTCAATCATAGCAGGCGTAAAATCAATACCAATAACTTTTCCATTAACTCCTACTTCTTTGCGTGCGATAAAGCAATCATTACCAGCACCTGAACCTAAATCAATAACGGTATCACCTTCTTTCATTAGAGCAAATGCAGTTGGTAATCCGCAACCCAAACCTAAATCTGCATCTTGATGATAGCCATCAATTTCAGAATAATCATCTGTCATGATATTATAAACCTCTGTAGAACATCCTCCCGCTCCGCAGCAAGATGATTGGTTCATTTCTTTGTCTTGTAAAGCTATTTCACTGTATTTTTGCTTTACCAATTCTTTTAATTCTTCTTCTGTTTTCATGTTTTTGTTTCTTTAAAATTAACAACATTTGTTTTTCTTTTCAGCAAACGAGCCAAATAATTCATTGATTCTTTCCAATGCTTGATTCCATGCTTCTTCATCGATGCAATAGCAGGTTTTCGGACCTGAAATTTCTCCTTTTATTAAGCCAGCTTCCTTTAATTCCTTTAAGTGTTGCGAAACGGTACTTTGCGATAAAGGCAATTCGTCAACCAACTCACCACAGATGCAGGCCTGCTTTTGAATGATAAGTCGGATAATTGCCACACGTGCAGGATGAGAAAGTGCTTTAGCATATTTTGCAAGGATATTGTCCTTCAATGAAAATTCTTCTGATTTACTTGTTCCCATAATTTCTTATCGCAATATTACGATGATTATTTAAAATAACAAATGATTTAAATCTTAATTTTTCATCAAATACTGACCTCAATCATATTTAGTTTAAAAAACTAGGCCTTTATTGGTCGAAATATTTAACCATGAACATCAAACCTTACCTTACCTTTAATGGCAATGCAGAAGAAGCATTAAACTTTTATGCAGCCTGTTTTAATGCCGAAATCCTAGGCATCAATAGATACGATACAGCACCAATGGAATTACCGGCAGGATATGAAAACAAAGTATTACATGCAGAATTAAAAATTGGAGAACAATCGATATTATGCTGCGATACCATGCCGGGAAATACCTTTACTGAAGGCAATAATTTTTCCTTATCTATAGATTATCCTCAAATCATGGAATTGGAATCCTTGTTTGCTAAATTAGCTGAAGGAGGTAAAGTAGAGATGCCTTTACAAGACACCTTTTGGGGAGCTAGATTTGGCATTCTTCAAGACAAGTTTGGCATCCGTTGGATGTTGAATTGTGATTTGAATTAGTAAGAATTATTCGAATTTTAAAGCCGGTTATTGTTAAGATGACTGGCTTTTTTGTTGGGAGCATTTGATAATACGAGTTTGAATTTCCCTTTACTGAATTCTTATTATATTTTTGATTGTTTATTTTTGTTATGAATTCTATAAGAGATTTTGAAGCAAGAATGGAAGAGTTTGAAGACATTAAACTTTAGTATGATGTAGAGTTTGAAAACGTTGGATTAATTGCTCATGAAGAAGAATTTGAAATGAATGAAGCAAAAAGTAAAATTCAAGATTAATCTCGAAACAACTCAACAATTTCATTATTCAAAAATTAGAATATTGAATCGACTGCACTTATTATTGATAATTGTATTTTTGTCACTAAAATTGAAAAATAAAATTGCAAACAATAAGCATCAATATTAAATAACTATCAAAGATGAAAGTAAATATAGATATATCAGATATTGATGCTGCCTTTGGAATGAAAGTATTACAAAGCCTTTCTTTTGTAAAAAAAGCGAAGAAAATTTCAGAAGAAAAAGCACTACTTATGGAGGAAATTAAAGAAGCTGTAGAAGAACTAAAATTGATTCGTGAAGGCAAACTGAAAGGCATACCTGCTAAACAATTATTAGATGAGCTATAATATAATAGCAGTACCTACCTTTTAGAAAGGAGTTAAAGAGATTAGCTAAAAATCCTTTAATTAAAGTTGATTAATTATTTTCCAAAATCTTGCTTTCATTTATAAACACAAAGCCTCATACTAACCTCGTAAATATCCAATATGATTGAATCACATATTTAGGTGATTCAGCAGTTTATCGGATTGCTAGTCTCATAAACGGTTTCATTAAATAAACTACAAAATTAAGGTGATGATAAATTTATTGTAAACATTAAAACCCCAAGCACTATTTATTTTAGCTCACCTGATATCAAATAAATTACCCAAGCAATAAATCCGTAAAAACCAGCGAAATATACAGTGTCTATTGAAATTTCATCAGACCTAATTATAGAAAACAATACGTTTATAAACATAGCTGAACCACAGAAAGCGAGCAAGTAAAATACATAAATTATAAATCTATTTTTTTTCATATTCAAAAAAATCAAATTCGGTATTAGCAAGATATTAATTACGATTTAAATTAAGCCTTTAAATTTGATTGAATGGATTCCAATCGATTCATCAAATTTTTAAAGGATGAGTCTTCTTTTCCTTTAACAAATCCAATATGATTAATTCTTCCTTTGAGGTGATTGATGAAACTTTTAATGGTATAGATTTGAAGATTTTTCTGATTCATTTTTGCTAAAGCTTTATTGATTCCCCTACTTTCAATATCATGTATAATTGCCCTGATATTTTTAATGTATCTTCTATCTAAATTTAATGCTGTGTTTACTTTAATGCCAGTAACCCATTGCGATTGGCTCTCCGTATATATTCTGTTTTTCTTTTTATTGATTTCAAATCCGTTTTGATTCAGAATTTTAAAAATCTGTTTTTGAAATGATTCACTGATTTCTTTATTGGAAGAGATGGTTAAATCATCAGCATACCTGCTAAAATCAAAATCTGAGCCTTGATTTAAAATGAATTCTGTCAATTCAATATCCATTCTTCTACAAACAATATTCGACAAAATCGGAGAACTGGGAGCTCCGGCCGGTAATTGGCGTTGGTAGCATAACAACAATGCCAAATCAATTGCCAATTGCTCCTTCATTTGAAAAGGTTCTTGCATCAAAACATCTTTTATTTTTTGAGTTGAAATACTCCCAAAAAAATCTTTGATATCAATATTCCATACATATTTTTTTCCTACATGTTTTAAAGCATTTTCTCTTATACTTTTTTCAATTCCATTTTGATTTTTCACAAAGCCAAACACAAAATCAGGTGCTTTGAATTTCTTTTGAAACTCATAAGCCAGTTTCGATTGAATATATTTCAAACCATCGGCCGGAGCCATAATACGCCTGTTCCCTCCTGATTTCTTGGGAATCGTAAATTCACGATAATGTGGATACCTAATATGTTCCTTTAGCAATGGCACAGGTACTTGAATGAGAAAACTCAAGCCTTGCAAATTGTTGATATGATAAATGTTTGACATATTATGAATAAAGTCACCACCCCAATTGATCTAAAACCATAGTTTCGAATTTGCGATAGCAAATTCGAGAAAAATGAACCTTATTAAAACGACTGCAGTTGCACAGTCAAAGACGGTTGTATCTTCATCAATATTTTTAGGGTGGCTAACTTTAAAATGGGTTTATAAATTCTGAGCTTCTTTCTTTAGGAATATAAATATGATTGTCTTCCGGCATTAAATCAGAGAATTTAAAAAGACTTTCATCATAAGTTAATTTCAACTCTCCTGTTCTACCTAATTTATTCTTTGCAATAATGATTTCCGCCTGATTATAAGTGCTTGAACCATCTTCCCATTCAGCCAATTCATAATAAACGGGTCGATATAAAAACAAAACCTGATCTGCAATTTCCTCAATCCAACCGCTGTCTTTAATATCACTTAACATGGGTCTGCATGAAGCTGAACGTCGTTCTACATTTCTGCTTAAATCCGAACCAATTATAATTAAAAGGTTCAATTCAATAGCCATTTGTTTTAACTTCATCATCACCATCCCCAATTGCTTTTCCCTGGTAGTATAGTTATACTTTCCAAACTCATGCATTAACTGAATACTATCAATAATTATGATTTCAGCCTTATGTTTATTGGCTGCCATAAATACCCTACTAAACAATTCTTCAGATTCATGATTTCTTTGATAGGCAAATCCCAGTAATTGTTTTTCTTCCTTCTCTCTTATTTGATTCAAATCATTCTTTAATTCATTGGTCCATTCAAACTGTGGCTTAAAGGCTGGAATAGCGGATTGATAAACCAACATATACCTTAAAAAATCCAATTCATTTGATTTAAGTGAAATATAAAAACAACTTTTATTTTGTTTAAATACATATTGATGCATTAATGCAGTAAGAAATGAGGTTTTACCCATTCCCGGTCTTGATGCAATCACACAAATATTTCCTTTGCATAAACCTCCTTCAAGACTTTCATCCAACTTAATATAACCCGTACTTAAATAATCTGATTTATCCATCATTCCAGATTTTAAAAATGATGTTTTAATAATTTCAGAAAGTGGAAGAATAGGTCTTTTTTCCTCCATATACCTCAATTCCAATAATTGAATAACGGCTTTATTTATTTTGGAGATACTGCTAATTTCTTCTTTTCTTAAGTCTAAAGAAATTGAATGAAAGCACTCATTTATGTACCGATTCTTTAAATAAAGAACATATGAATTAAAATCCTCTTCATTCCCATTTATTAAATTTAATTCAGCAATTAAATCTTTCCATAAATCGGAATCCTCAATCTGATTTAATTGAATATTTAAGGTAAAATCATCAACAGGAATGTTCAATTCAATCATGCCTTTTATAGCTTTAAATATAAGCCTATTTTCAGCATGATTAAAGAATCGAGGCTTAATTTCTTGAAGTGAATTTTCAAGCAAAACCGGATGCTTTAAACATAAAGACAAAGTTATTTTCTCTATTAGTAATTCAGATTGGGCAGTTGACATTTTCAAAATTTGAAAACCAAAATTAGATAGAAAACTGATGTCTTAATTTTAAATCAATTCACAATTATGTAGAATCAATGTTATCATGACAGAAGATTTTCAACAAGCCTGAAACCCTTAATTTTATTGATAATATTTATTGTTTAAAACTTTATATCTTAATTTGATTGGGCTTAAACAAACTAGAATAAAATCAAACAAAAAATACAAAAAAATAGCAGTAGATGATTTATGGTTTAAACGAATTGATTTAAAGCGATTTAGATTTCAACTCAAAAACCCAGGATAAAATGCATCTTCGAAATGGGTGATGTCAACTTTTCCGTAATAAAAGTTAATTGCAATGATATCAAATCGAACATTGAGCTCCAAAGCATTAGAATTTAGGTATTCCTCAATTCCTGCTGCTAGTGTTTTTTGCTTCGATTTACCTACTGCTTTTTCGGGTTCTAGGATGGCATTAAAGCGGGTTTTTACTTCAACAACTATCAATTCTTCACCCTTTTTCATTAAGAGGTCAATTTCCGCTTTTCCCGCTCTGTAATTGCGTTCCAGCAGTTCATATTCTTTTTCTAAAAGGTATTTTAATGCGAGGTCCTCTCCTATTTTTCCTACTTCTTGGTTATGCGAATTTTCTGTCATGTTAGCGAGCTTTTGCTCACTAAATATACTCCTGCAATGGTTAATACCAAAGCCAATACGGTAAACAAATCCATGGGTTCGCCTAACCATAACCAACCTAAAATAATACCTACTGCAGTATTAATGTATGCATAGGTTGATACCACATTGGCAGGTAGTTTTTTAATCACATACATAAATGATCCAAATGCTACCCAACTTCCAAAAACAATTAAATACAATAAGGCCCATAAAGAATCTGTATTCGGATGAAATACTTCCTGCTCTCCCCTAACCAAAGCTACAATGCTCAATATCACCGATCCTGCCAGCATTTGAATTCCCGATGCAAACAAAGGATGAGTTTCCGATTTGTGGTTCTTTGAATAAATAGTTCCCAATGCCCAAAGTATATTACTTAAAACAACTGCTATCACCCCAAACAAAAAGTTATCTGTATTAAACAAATAAATCCTATTCTTAAATATCAAAACTTGACCTGCTATACAAACCAAAAAACCAATGATGGTTAGTGGTGTAATCTTTTCTTTGTTACCCAATAAATAATTCAATAAAACAATCCAAACTGGCGTTAATGCGCATATCAATGATGTCATGCCACTATCAACATATTGCATTCCCCAAGTAATAATTCCGTTTCCTCCTGCTAACATAATAATTCCATTCATAGAGAATACTTTGAGGTCTTTGATGGATGGAATTTTATAACCCCTTGCTTTGAAATACAAAATCAAACAAATACCTGCAATTCCTTGTCGTAATGCTGCCATCAAAAAAGGTGGTATCGATTGTACTCCTATTCTAGTTGCCAAATAAGTGGTTCCCCAAAAGAAAGAAACGGCTGAAAAAGCTAGCCAGGGTTTTAATTCAGCTTTCATTGTATTTGTTTATTTGCTGAATCAGCTGTTTAAAATAGTTTGCAGAATATTTCAACCTGCTTCCATACCAAGAAAATAATTCGCCATCAACCAAAATGATTTCAGCCTTTAAACCTTCACGTTTTAATTGTTGAATATGTTTATCTGCAAAAGGAAATGGTTCTGATGAAAGTAAAACATACTCAGCACCTAATTCATTTAGCTCAGAAATATTTGTTTCTGGGTAACGAGATTCTTTTTGTAATAACACG
This sequence comes from Bacteroidia bacterium, assembly GCA_051861545.1. Lineage (GTDB taxonomy): Bacteria > Bacteroidota > Bacteroidia > UKL13-3 > UKL13-3 > CAISCU01. The sequence continues at coordinate 11,459 of JBIMKP010000031.1, forward strand.
TTCTCAAATCCACATTTTACAAGCATTTCATTAATAAATGTATCATGTCCTGCTGCCATTAATGGTTCATTCCAAATCAAATAAGCTATTTTCTTTTTGTTTTCTGTTTGATGTAATTCCGTGAACCCAAGTTTAATTTCTTCAACTATTAAATTTGCTTCAATTTTCTTCCCACAAATAATACCAATATCAGAAATCATATTTAAAGCATCATCTAAATTCTGAATAACACTCATGTAAACAGGGAATTCATTCATGAGAATTTCGATTTGCTCTTTTATATTTTCTTCTTTGTTTCCAATAATTAAATCGGGTTGTAATTCCCTTATTTTATCTAGATGAAGTTTTTTAGTTCCACCTATTCTCTTTTTAGATTGATGTGCCCATTCTGGATGAATACAAAAAATGGTTTGAGCAATCACTTCATCCTTCAATCCTAAATCATATAACAATTCTGTTTGTGAAGGTACCAAAGAAATAATACGGACAGGCTTTACTGGAACTAGAATTTCTCTTCCCATTTGGTCTGTATATTTTCTTTGATTTTCCATTAATTTAGGCTCAAAAGTGCTGTTTTTAAAACTGATTTTATACAGATATTTTAAAATTATGATAGTATTAATGTTTGTTTAATGGGCTTATTTTCTGATTATCAAATAGAAATCAAATAAAAATGAGTAGTAATTTGTGTAAAACTCGAGTTTAAAAATGCTTGATAAAATTGCCATATTTACGCTTAAGCTGCTATATTTGGAGCCTCTAAAATCCGAAATTCATGGGAAGGGTATTTGAAAAACGAAAACACAAGATGTTTGCTCGCTACTCAAAAATGAGCAGAGCATTCACAAAATTTGGTAAAGAAATTCATATTGCTGTAAAAGCAGGTGGAACAGATCCTGATTCTAATTCGCGCTTACGTGCTATTATTGCCAATGCTAAGGCTGCTAATATGCCTAAAGCCAATATTGATGCTGCTATTAACCGTGCAAGTGCCAAAGATGGCAAAGACATGGAAGAGATTGCTTACGAAGGAAAAGGTCCACATGGTGTTGCCATGATAATCGAAACTGCTACTGATAATCCAACTAGAACAATTGCCAATTTACGTGCACATTTCAACAAAACAGGCGGACAAATGATGGTTTCAGGTAGTCTTGATTTCCTTTTTGAAAGAAAAGGTATTTTTAGAATTCCTGCTGATGGCATCAATCCAGAAGATTTTGAATTAGAAATGATTGATTATGGAATGGAAGAACTAGAAGATGATGGCGAAGGTCATTTTATGATTTCTGTACCATTCACTGAATTTGGCGCCATGCAAAAAGGTTTAGAAGAAAGAAAAATAGAAATTCTAAATGCCGAATTGCAAAGAATTCCAACTACTCAGGCAGAATTAACAGATGAACAAATTGCAGATTTTGAAAAACTAATGGAACGTCTGGATGAAGATGATGACGTAACCAATGTTTGGCATAATTTACACTAAAATAATTTTAAATAAAGACCTTCGAAATTTCGAAGGTCTTTTGTTTATTACACAAAATTCATATTCAAATGAAAACACGTGCTTCCAGAAAACCCAAATTAATTGAAAGAACAGTTGATCGCCATGATTTCACCGAAATCATAGAGCTTTCTAAAATCTGCTTTCCTAATAATGAACCTTGGACTTATCAAATGCTTGATTCTCAATTCAAGTTGTTTCCAGATGGAATGCAAATAATTGAATATGAAGGAAAAATTGTGGGCTCTGCAACTAGTTTAATTATTAGCTGGGATGAGTACGACGATGACCATAGCTGGAAAGAAATTTGCGATAATGGTTTTATCACCAATCACGATGAAGAAGGTGATACATTATACGGAATTGAAGTAATGGTTCACCCCGAATACCAAGGTTTAAAAATTGGTAGAAGGTTATACGAAATGCGAAAAGTTCTTTGCCTGGAAAGAAATCTGAAACGTATTTTTATAGGTGGACGTTTGCCTAATTACCATAGATACAGCGAGGAGTTTGGAATTAGAGCTTATATCAAAAGGGTAATCGATAAAAAGATTAAAGACCCAGTTGTTACTTTTCAATTAAGCCAAGCTTTCAATATTACACGTATCATTAAAGATTATTTGCCAGAAGACAAAGAATCGGAAGGATACGCGCTTTTATTGGAATGGATTAACTTAGATTATATTCCTGAAACACGCGAAAGAAGCGTTTTGATGAAAAAGGTTCGTATCTGTTGTATTCAGTATGAACTTAGAAAAATCAGAGGTTTTAAAGAGTTTGCACAACAGTGCGAGTACTTTACTGATGTGGCATCCAATTACAAATCGGACTTTGTGTTATTTCCTGAATTGTTCACCACCCAGCTTTTGTCTTTACATGAATATAAAAGTATGAGTCCTGAAGATTCAATTCGCAAATTAGATGAATACACAGAAGATTATATTGAATTGTTTTCACGTCTTTCAATGGAATACAATATCAATATCATTGCCGGTACTCATTTGCAAGTTGAAGGTGAAAACTTATATAACATATCTTATTTGTTTAAACGAGATGGTACTTATGAAAAACAATATAAAATTCATATCACCAGTAATGAGTCGAAATGGTGGGGAGTAAAACCAGGTAATGAAATTAAAGTATTTAATACCGATTGTGGTAAAATAGCCATTAATGTTTGTTATGATGTAGAATTTCCTGAAATGGCCAGAATTGCTTGTAATAAAGGAGCTAAAATTCTATTTGTACCATTTAGCACCGATGAAAAACACGGACATTTAATGGTAAAAATTTGTGCCCAAGCAAGAGCTGTAGAAAACCAGATTTTTGTAGCAACTGCGGGTACAATTGGTAATATTCCATCGGTTGATAATATGGATATTAACTATGCACAATCTGGAATTTATACACCAAGTGACTTCGCATTTCCTCCAGATGCCATTGCAGGTGAGTGTAATACCAATATTGAAACTGTTGTAATTGCAGACCTGGATTTGGCAGCATTAGAAAGGGCTAGAAATACAGGAACCGTTTTAAATTGGAAAGATAGAAGATTAGATATGTATGAAGTTTTGGAAAAATAATTAGGGCCTACTGAAAATCTTTATTAGAACTTATTATCAATCAATCAGATTGTATTTAAATAATTTAAATGCAAGGTTTTAAGAACAATGGCTAAAAAATCCTTGCATCAAGTAAAATGAGTTTTCGAATTACCTAAAGACAGAAACAAGGCCATCTTTGTCGTTGCTGCCAAATTGAAGTATTATGTATACATCTTAAACACAAAATGGAAATCAAACAGTTTAATACCGAGGCAATTTTGTTTAGGCCAATTTATTGGACTTTAACAAAATGCATTCGGTATAATTTGGCAGCGCCTAAAATCTGACCTGTTTCTGTCTTTTTCAGCAGGCCCTAATTAATCAATACTCTTTTTAAACTTTAAATTCATTTGGTTTAAATTAGGCAAAGGATTCAAATAAAAAACTTCTGCGCTATGGTAATGAATGATACGTTGAACAATACGTAAACCTAAGCCACTTCCAGGTTTGTTCAAAGAATTTACTCCACGAGAGAATGCTTGAAACATTGCTGCATTATTAGGAAACTCAGGTATTGGACCAGAGTTTTCTATTTGTATTAAAAAACCATCGTTTTCTTGAGAAATATTAATCTTAACTTGCTTATTATCAGAATATGAATAGGCGTTTTTAATTAAATTCGAAAAAGCTATTTTTAAAAGAGTTTCATCACCAATTAATTCTAAACTTAATTCTTCATTGGTGAAATTTTGAATATCAAATTGAACTTTTATATCAGGAAATATTTTTGAAATTTTATCGGCTGATTCAAATACAACTTCATCAATTCTTAGAGTTTTTAATAAATGTTTCTTTTCAGATTCATCCATTCTAGAAAGAATTAAAAGTGAAGTTACTATATCAGATAATTGGTCAACATCCTCATTAATACTTAACAATTGATTTTTAAATTCATTAGGAAAAGATTTGTCTTGAATTAAATTTTCGAGTTGGGTTCCAATTCGCGCAATCGGTGTTCTTAATTCATGTGAAGCATTTCCTGTAAATTCTTTTTGACGTCGGTAAGCCTTATCAATTCGTTCTAACATGTGGTTGAAAGCTCTTGCAAGTGCTGAAATTTCATCCTTTCTATTTCTAAACGAAATGGGATTATTTAAATTTTGAAAGGTAATTTCCTGCACCTTTTCGCGTAATCGGTCCATTGGAGCCAAAACACTTCGACTTAAATAATAAGATAAAAGCCAAACCAAAATCAAACCAGAAACGAAAGCCCAAATCAATAAATCTCTTAAATAATTTAATTTAGTATTACCATGAATATCTTCGGCTTCAACTGCAATTAAACGACTTTGGGTATCATCCATAAAAAGTTTACCCACCATTTCTCTGTTTTTCTTGAAACTATAAAAAGGTTTATTATCAGAAATTTCGGCTAAATCTTCAGCCTCAATAATAATTGGATTAAGAGTATCAGACTGAAAAACCAAGTTTAATTTAGCATCAAAAATGGCAATCTTTTGGTAAGATAATTTATTAGAAATGAGAATATCCTCATTCGAAAAAGGTTCATTTGTAATGGAATAATGAATTTTTAAAGAATACGAAACTTGGTTAACTTTTTCAAGTAACCTATCGTAATAATCTTCTCTTCTAAAATCTGAATACATTTGGTAAACTACAAAAAGTACTATACCAAAAAACAAAGAAAAGAGTAGGCTAAATAATAAAGTAAACCTATTCTTTAAATTCATTTTTAAACGCTCTTTAAGTAATAACCAAAACCTGGCCTGGTGTGAATTAGTTTTTCAGTAAAATCCTTATCAATTTTATTTCTTAGAAAGTTGATATAAACTTCAATAGTATTAGTACCAGTTTCAAAGTTAATATTCCAAACCTCTTCAGCAATAACCTGTTTTGATAATGTTTTTCCTTTAGCTTTTGCTAATGCTAAAAGCAATTTATATTCTTTAGGAGTAAGCATAATTTGCTTTTCTGCTCTAAAAACTTGCATAGTTTCAGGAATAATTTCTAAATCTGAAATGATAATTTTTTCAAATTCTTCAATATTCTGTTTTGCTCTTCTTAATAAAGCTTTGGTTCTTGCAAGTAATTCTTCAAAATGAAAAGGTTTTGCTAAATAATCATCTGCACCCGATTCTAAAGCATTTACTTTATTATCGATATCACTAAATGCAGTTAACATCATAACAGGTGAATTAATACCCATTGATCTGATGTTTTTACATACATCTATTCCATTGATGATGGGTACATTTATATCCAAAATCAATAAATCATACGATTTGAGTTTTATTTTATCTAGACAGTCTTGTCCATTCAAAACAACCTCACAATCATAATTTTGATTATTTAAGAATAGTTGAATTTCATTTGAAAGCTTTAAATCATCTTCCAAAAGAAGGATAGTATTATTTCCTGATGCCATATTTTAATATTGTCGAATCTACCAAATTCTAAGTTTGAAATAGATTAAAATGAAATTAAAGAACGATTTAATTGTTAAATTATTCTTTTAAATAATTGTAGAAACCTGAAAAATAAATAATTAATAAAATCTAATTTTATCTTAAAAATAAAAAAAGCCTCCAATTGGAGGCTTTTGTGGTCTCGACAGGATTCAAACCTGTAACCTTCTGATCCGTAGTCAGATGCTCTATTCAGTTGAGCTACGAAACCGTTTTGGGAATGCAAAAGTAGGCTTTACCATCAAATAAACAAAAAAAGGAGTATGTTTTTTCACATACTCCTTTTAATGAATTAGTTAAATTTACTAAAAACTATAATTTAGCTAAAGTTTCGTTGATTAAATTAAAATCAGGTAAGTCGCCAGCACTTTCTAAAACTTGTGCATATTGAATAGTACCATGTCCATCAATAACAAATGCAGCTCTTCTGGAAACACCTTTCATATTGAATACAAAAGTTTCATATAAAGCGCCATAAGCAGCAGATACTTCTTTATTAAAATCTGATAATAATGTGAAGTTTAAATTTTGTGCAGCTTTGAAACTACCTAAAGTAAATAAACTATCAACAGAAATCGCAATTACATCACATTTATCGTTGTGGTACATACCAATTCCATCACGAATAGTGCACAATTGTGTAGTACAAACACCAGTAAATGCAGCAGGAAAAAAATGAACTATTAAATTTTTACCTGCAAAATCTTCTAATGATACTTCTTTCTTGTCTGTATCAAACAGTTTAAATGAGGGGGCTTTGTCGCCAATTTTTAATGACATAGATTTATGATTATTTAATTGATAAGGTTCTAATTTCTAATTTGTTTTATTTTGTGAATCTTTTTATCCATCTTAATTGATGTGAATGTTTCCCCAATTCCTTATTAAAAATCCCAAAACTATCTATTTCGTCTATTCTAACTTTTCCAGATGCATGTATAATCTTGTGGTTTTCAATGATTATTCCAACATGAGTAATTTTACCATCTTTGTTTTCGAAAAACGCTAAATCTCCTGGTTTTGCTTCAGAAATAAAATCAACTTGATTACCCAATTCTGCCTGCTGGTAGGCATCTCGAGGTATCTTTAATCCAAAACATGAAAAAACAATTTGAGTAAATCCAGAACAATCTATTCCTAATAAACTTTTGCCTCCCCAAAGATAAGGACTATTTAAAAATAGTTTTGAAAATTCAGCAATTGAAATATTTCGACTAAAAGCATCAATTTCAACAGAACACTTCATACCATTAATAAAACATTCACCTGAATTATTTTTAAAAATTCTTGAGCCTGGTAATACATAAATTGGTGAATCAATACCATCAATTTTAACTATTGAAAATGGAAATTTACAGAAAATTGTTTCCGGAATTTCAGAGTTTACAAGCAATGAAAATTGGGTATTATTTATCCAACCTACATATCCATCTAAATGATTTTCAACCTTATACCAATCATCTGATTCTTCTAAAACAGTATAAATTTCACCAAACAACAATTCACTCACCAATTCTGATTTACTGCTGGGTTCGGCTCTTAATGGAACCAGTGAAATGATTACAATTCCTGATTTTTTCATATTTGAAAGTGTAAGATTATTGAATTTATTTGAATTTCCAACAAGTAAATTATGGACAAATATTAGTTTTCCTTTGTGAAATTATTATTAATCTTGTAATAAGATTAACCTATCATGGCAAATATTATCAATTTAGACTATCTAAAAGAAATTTCTGGAGGAGACCAAGGATTCATTAAAGAAATGCTTGAGTTATTTGTAAACTCTACAGCAACTGAGGCCGATCAATTTGATGCATTATTAGCATCGGGTAATTACGAAGGAATTGGACATTTAGCGCATAAAATGAAGGCTCCTATTCAAATGTTAGGTGCTAACAATTTGTTTTTACTTATCAGAGATTTAGAAAAATTCGGGAAAGAACAAAGTAATCTCGAAAAAGTACCAGGAATGGTTGCTGAGGTAAAAAATCAAATAGTTTTCGCCATTGAAGAAATCAATGGTTTACTAAAAGATATGTAATTGCCACTAGTTATTATGATACTAAATTTCACTTGGAAAAACTTAGATTTGCCTAAATTTTTTAAAAGTGGCATTTAGAGATACGCGCAGTAAGATTATTATTAAAACTCCTGAACAAATTGAAGGAATTAGATTAAGTTCCCAATTGGCAGGAGAAACTTTAAAAATTGTAGAACCTTACGTAAAACCTGGTGTTAGCACCGATTTTATCAATAAAATTTGCGCAGATTTCATGCGCGATAATGGAGCCAAAGCAGCTACTCTTGGTTATCATGGATATCCCAAAGAATCTTGTATTTCTGTAAACGATGTTATTTGTCATGGTATTCCTGGCAAGTACGAATTACGTGATGGAGACATTGTGAATGTGGATGTTACAACCATTTTAAATGGCTTTTTTGGCGATACTTCAAAAATGTTTATGGTTGGAAATGTTACTGAACATGCAAAAAAACTTGTTGAAGTAACAAAAGAATGTCTGAATATAGGCATCAAACAATGTTTTACAGGAAATTTTGTAGGTAATATCGGGTTTGAAATCAATAAATACGCAACCCAATTTGGCTATTCCGTAGTTTATGAATTCTGCGGTCATGGTGTTGGAATTAGATTTCATGAAGAACCAGAAATCTGCCATGTTTCAGAAAAAAATTCAGGTCCGATTTTAGCACCTGGTATGATTTTTACCATAGAACCCATGATTAATGCAGGAAAAGCTCGCAGTAAAGTAGACAAAAATGATGGTTGGACTGCTAGAACTATTGATGGTAAATTATCGGCTCAATTTGAACATACCATTTGTGTTACCAAAGATAAACCCTTTGTTTTAACTGATGTTGACAATGAATTTGAAATCCCTACAGCTATTTTTTAATAAAAATGAAATATTATAACTCTAAAAAAAACTTTTTAGCTATTCCTGAAAAGGAATTGTATTCTTATGAAGATTCGAAATATGTAATTCAATCTGCTCCATACGAATATACTTCTTCATATTTAGCAGGTTCTTATAAAGGTCCGGCTGCTATGATTAAGGCTTCTCAATTTGTAGAATTGTTTGATGAAGAATTAGACCAAGAATCGTATAGAAAAGGTGGAATTTGCACTTTAGAACCTATGGATTTTGATGGATTGGTGAACTTACAAGCTATAAAGTTAATAGAAAAAAAGACTGCCAAATTATTAAAAGATGGAAAATTTCCTATTACGCTTGGTGCTGAACATACCATTAGTTTAGGAACTATAATGGCTGTTAAAAAATATGTACCCAATGTTCATGTTTTGCAATTAGATGCACACAGCGATTTAAGAAATGAATACAATAACAATCCATTTTCTCATGCTTCAGTAATGGCTAGAGTTCATGATATTGAAGTTCCATTAACTCAAGTAGGTATTAGAGCACAATGTATTGAAGAAGCTGAGTTGATTAAAAAAAGTGATAATATCCATACTTTTTACGCTCATCAAGTTAGAAACAATCCTAATTGGGCTGATGAAGCTTTGAAAACTTTAGGAGATCAAGTTTATATTTCTGTTGATGCTGATGGCTTCGACCCAAGTATTGTTCCTGCTGTTGGAACTGCTGAACCTAATGGTTTGTTTTGGAATGAAACTGTGAATTTCTTAAAAAGAGTTTTTGCTGAAAAACAAGTTGTAGGTTTTGATGTAGTTGAGATTGCGCCAGTAAAAGGAAATATCTTAACTGAATTTACAATGGCAAAATTGATTTATAAAATGATTGGTTATCATACAATAGGTAAATAAATATGCTTGTTTATTTAGATAATGCAGCCACTACTCCTTTAAATAAAGAAGTATTGGAAGTTATGAAAATGGTTTTGGAGGAAGAATTTGGAAATCCATCATCAACGCATTCACATGGTAGAAAAGCGAGAACTTTAATTGAAGAAGCTAGAAAAAAAGTTGCTTCAATTTTAAATTGCTCTCCGGGTGAAATTTTCTTTACTTCTGGTGGAACTGAAGCTGATAATATGGCAATAAGAAAGTCTATTGATGATTTTGGAATCAAACATATAATCAGCTCTCCTATCGAACATCATGCTGTTTTACATACTGCTGAAGAACTCGAGAAATCAGGAAAAATTGAATTCCATAAGGTTAAATTATTGGCAGATGGCCATATCGATATCAATCATTTGGAAAGTTTGTTACAAGACTTTTCACCTGCTTTAGTTTCATTGATGCACGCCAATAACGAAATTGGAAATATCCTTGATATTGATAAAGTTGGCGAATTGTGTAAACAATACAATGCTCTTTTTCATAGTGATACAGTGCAAACTATGGGCCATGTATTATTGGATTTAAGCAAAACCCATGTCGATTTTTTAGCTTGTGCTGCTCATAAGTTCAATGGTCCTAAAGGTGTAGGATTTATTTATATCAACTCAAAAAACAAATTACATCCATTTATTTCTGGTGGTGCTCAAGAAAGAAACATGAGAGGTGGAACAGAAAACACTTCAGGTATAGTTGGATTGGCTAAAGCACTAGAGATTTCAATCAATAATTTTGAAGCTGATTCAACTCATATGCAAGGACTCAAAACCTATATGATTGAACTATTAAGGGCAAATATTCCAGGTGTTTTATTTAATGGTGATGCAGAAGGAAATTCACTTTTTACAGTATTAAACGTGAACTTCCCTCCTACGCCAATTGCTGAAATGATTCTATTTAAACTAGATATTGAAGGAATTTCTGCTTCTGGCGGAAGTGCATGTTCATCTGGTTCCAATATAGGTTCTCATGTTCTATCTGCTTTAAATGTAAGTCCTGATAGACCCTCTGTCAGATTTTCATTTGGCAAACACAATACAAAAGAAGAAATAGATTATGTTATTGTGAAATTAAAAGAAATGTTCAAACTCAATTAAAGATTCTACATATGAAAAATTCCCTACTCCTATTGTTAGTTATTTGTAATTTAAATGTTTTCGCGCAAAGCGATTCAACAGCAAAAAATCCTTGGAAACACAATTTTCAAACAGGCATTAATCTAAACCAAGCAACCTTTAGTGATAACTGGAAAGGTGGAGGTGTAAATTCATATGCAGCTGGTTGGTTTTTAAATCATTCTGCAACCCATGAAACACCAAAATGGAGTTTTAGAAGTGACTTACAACTAGCATTAGGTTTTTTTGAAAACCAAGGTGAAAAAGCAAGAAAAAATGCAGATAGAATTTTCTACGATTTTAAAGTAGGTTATAGAATTGGAAAAAAGTGGAATGCCTTTGGTTCTTTAAACTTTTTAACCCAGTTTTTAGAAGGTTACGATGCCAAATTGAAAACTGTAAGCGACCCAACAGCTGATTCATTGGTTTCAAATTTATTTGCTCCAGCATATTTAACTTCTTCATTTGGAATGGAATACAAACCTGTATCCTATTTACAAATGCGTTTTGGGGTTGGTACATTACGTCAGACTTTTGTATTTGACAAAAATATTTCAAATGCCCAATTATATGGTTTAGAAAAGCCAGGTGATAAATTAAGAAACCAAGCAGTTTTGCAGTATATCATCAACTTCGACAAAGAATTAGTTAAAAATGTTGATTTGAAATGGCGTTATATGGTAAACTTTGATTACATGAATGCAAGTAAACCAAATGCATTTGTTCATATTTTTAACGCCAATCTAACTTTGAAAACAACGAGATATATTAGTACTAACTTCTCATTGAATTTAATCAAAGATTACGACCAAGATAAAAACATTCAGTTTTCTCAGGTATTAGCACTTGGTATTTTGTACCAGTACAATAAATAATTCAAGATTTTTGCTTTTCGTATTTAATTCCAAAACAATTCAGGTGAAAAAATCTTGTTACCATTATGACATTTAAAATATATACCAAAACAGGCGATAAGGGTGAAACATCATTAATTGGTGGAGTTAGGGTTCCAAAGTACCATTTACGCATTGAAAGTTATGGCACTGTTGATGAATTAAACTCTTATATTGGTTTAGTTAAGGATAGTTTAAATGATGCTGAAGTTTCAAATTTACTGCAGGAAATTCAAGATAGATTGTTTACAATTGGTTCGGTTTTAGCAAGTGATCCTGAAAAATCTAAAATGAAAATTCCTGATTTACATGAATCAGATATTGAGCTTTTAGAAAAGGCAATTGATTACATGAATGAAAGTTTGCCTGATTTAACCAGTTTCGTTTTACCGGGCGGACATATAGCAGCATCATATTGTCATGTAGCTCGTTGTGTTTGCAGAAGAGCAGAAAGATTGGTTGTTCATTTAAAAACAGAATCTGAAGTACCTGAAATAGTTTCTATTTATTTGAATAGATTAAGTGATTACCTGTTTGTCTTATCAAGAAAAATTATTCATAATGCCAATGCAACAGAAATTGCTTGGAGACCGAGAATGTAAGTATCTAAAGGTTGTTTACGTTTTTATGTTTCTTTATTTATTAAGTAGTTAAAAAAAAATCAAAGACTCTAGACACACTCATATTAGATAAAATTAAAAACTAAATACATGTTATTTGCTTCTAAATCACGAAGGGATGACATGATTCTAGAAAACAAAGTGTCTAAAAAAACACCCCTAAAACAAAACAACGCGGATCAAAGGTCCGCGTTGTTTTGTTTTAGGGGAAGAATATATTTAGAGCATCTTTCTATAAACATTAGACCGCATATAGGGGTCTTAAATTTCATAAAATAGGGCAATTAAAACCAAACTATTTCTTGAAAGTATATGATAATTAAAATGATTTTTTGAAATTACAATTGGAAAAAAGTAGATATACGCTGCTTTATTCAGCTTCGAAAATCCAAGGCTCTTCTCCTTTTGATTCTAATTGTAGTTGTAGTTTCATTGCTTCATCTCTTTTTGAGAAGCTTTCATAAAACACTAAAAAGTAGATATGATTTTTAGGTTTTAAAACTGATGCATTTTTGTATCCTAATGATTTCAATTCTTTTTCTAGTTTCTGGGCATTACCTATACTTTTAAATGCTCCTGCAACTAGTGAGAATGCAGCATTTTTAGATATATTTTCCTTAATTTTACCTATTACAGGTGCAGGAGCTGAATTCTTTATTACTGGTTTAACTTCTTTAACAGGTTCTTCTAACTCTTCTACTTCAGGAGTTTCTGGCTCTGCAACTTCAGGCTTTAATTGCTCATGAACTTCATTCATCCCAGGAATTACATCAAGACTAATTATAGGAAAATAATCGTTTGAATCGAATTCAATAAAACCTCTTTTGATTGCTAAACCTGGATTATAATTAAATGAATTGATTTCTGTTTTAACTTCAATTGAATTTGATATATCGGAAGGATTAACTGAATCTTTAAGTAATTTACTCGTTTCAGATGCCATATCCATTCTAGCAATTTCTGTTTGAATGGTAGAAGTTGGATTCTTCTTCAAAAATAAGATTACATTGATTAATAAAATCAAGGTCAATATGCTTGCTATAATAGGAAATGCGCCATTTTTTTTAGTCGATTTTCCACTCTCAGCAATATTGGCCTGGTCTAACATTTGTCTTAATTCCTTAAGCGCTTGTTCTCTAGCATAACTAATTTCTTCCATATCACCCGGTTTTGCCGAACGATCAACGGTTATAGTTTTTACCCTATTAGCACCTGGAACAAATCTTAAATCTGGTAATCCAAATGAAACACCTGAAACCCAATTTTCATTATCTAATTTAAAATGAATAGAACCAACTTTAGATTTAGTAAATAATCCTAAGCCAACTATTGAAAATGAACCCTCATTAGATAAAAATTGATTCGATTCTACAATATGATTATTTATTCTATTTAAAGTGGTTTCGAAATTTGTTTCCCAAATATTAGCACAAAACTCAATAAAATCTGGACTTGTAGAAGTTGAGCCTTCTTTAAATTCCAATGCCAAATTCATTGGATGAAATAATTGGGCAAGGTGGTCGACATGAGATGAAACTACATGTACCTGAAAATCACCAAATCCCTGTAATTTACAAGAATGGTTTTGCTTCAAGTAATGAGCAACCAAATCAAATGTATGTGTTTTGTTTGAAGTCAATGATTCTAAATTCTTTAATACAAATTACGACTATGTAAAGATGTCTGTTTCCACAAGCTTTCCACAGGTAAAATGTTTGTAAGTATAAACAAATGGAATTAATCTTCAATAAGGAAATTTCCAAAAAGCTGACAAAGAATCGGTTTAATTTTAGAATGCGACATTCTCATTTGTCGAAATAATGAATCTTTACCTCAAAAATCGAACTTATTATACGAATTAATCCTAAATTGCATTTTTATCAAATAAAAATAAATCCATGAGAAAATTTTTACTTTCAATTAGTTTCTGTTTAATGGGTATTTATCAGTTACAGGCACAAATCACAATTACTGCCAATGATTTACCTGCTGTTAATGATGAAATTCGATTTTCAGTAGGAAGTGGCTCTGTTAACTTAAATGCTACTGGCGCCGATTTAACTTGGGATTTTTCTAAATTAAAAGCTACAAATCAGGAATTAATAAAGTTCTCAGCTCCTTTACAAACCCCTTATTTATTGCAATTTTTAACCAATTCAACTTTTGGTTATCCTGAAACCGGATTACCTGTTCCAGCTGGATTTATTGATAATCCTTACACATTTATAAGAAAAACAAATTCTGCGTATGTTATCACCGGTAGAGGTGCAACTGCTCAAAGTTTACCTTTAGGATTGGTTTATTCGCCAAAAGATACATTGTATTCACTTCCATTAACTTATGGAAAAGAATTTGGTGGTAATTTTTCTGGTACTGCTGGCTTAGCAAGCTTTGGTTCAATTAGTCAGAATGGCGTAAGAACTAATACTGTTGATGCTTGGGGAAGTTTAACTACTCCATTTGGAACTTTCGATTGCCTAAGAGTAAAATCTGTAATTGAAGAAACTGATAGCATTGTTTTTGGTCCAACTCAATTACCCTTACAAAACAACAGAACTGAATACAGATGGTTGGCAAAGGGACAAAAAATCCCAGTATTAGAAGTTATAGTTCCATCAAATCCTTTAGCAGGTGGAACAACCATTAAGTTTAAAGATATTTACAGACCAGAAGTTTTTGTTAACCATGCAAATTTCACCAGTTCAAATAGAAATGTTGTAGTGGGTGATACCTGTTTTTTACTCAATCGTAGTGTTGGAACTCCTGAATCTTTTAATTGGGAAATTTTTCCAAAATCAGCTAAATATTCTTTTGTTGGTGGAACTTCAGCAAGTTCTGCTGCACCAAAAATAATCTTTTCAGAATTGGGAATTTATGATATAAAACTAAGAGCTACCTATTCTGCTGGAACAGATGATACACTTAAAACTAGCTTTATAAATGTGATTGCAACAGGATTAAATGATTTCACTGGAATTTCAAACCTTCAGATTTACCCAAATCCAACTACTGATTTCCTTAATATTAGCGGAGAATTTGGTAAATTAACATCAATTCAGTTAGTTGATTTACAAGGAAAACTACTTTTGGAAACAATAATAGAAACCCCTGAAAATCAATTTAATATTGATTTAAAAGGAATTGATAAAGGAATTTATTTCATTCATTTTCAAACGAATGGAAAAAGAGATATTAAAAAAGTAATTTTAAATTAAACCATTGATTTCTCGGGCTGTTGAAAAGTACAAAGCATTTGAATTAAAGTAGCTTTTATATTCGCAGTCATTGTTATGCTACAACTCCTAAAAATACAGAATTACGCAATCATCAAACAAACTGAAATTAAGTTTGAAAAGGGTTTAAATATTATTACTGGTGAAACTGGCGCAGGTAAATCGATATTGATGGGCGCTCTTGGTTTAATATTAGGTGAAAGAGCTGATACAAAGGTACTTTTACCAGGAAGTGAAAAATTGGTGGTTGAAGGTATTTTTGAAGTGAATAATCCTGAACTTCAATATTTATTAGAGGAAAATGAACTCGATTTTGAAAAACAAACCATTCTAAGAAGAGAGATTAATTCGGCAGGAAAATCACGCGCTTTTATTAACGATACTCCAATAAATTTACCTCTATTAAGAAGTGTTGGTTTATTACTGATTGATATTGTTTCTCAACACCAAACTTTAGAATTAAATGAAGCTGATTTTCAAATGAATGTATTAGATGCATTTGCTGAATCAAGTAAAATTCTAGAAGATTATAGAATTGTATTCAAACAATATAAAAAGAGCGAACAAGTTTATTTAGATTTACTTGAAAGAGAAGCCAAAGCAAGAAGTGATGAAGATTATTTAAAATTTGTTATTCATGAAATAAGTGAATTAAATCCTAAAATTGGCGAAGAACCAGAATTAGAATCAGAAATTCAATTGTTATCTCATGCCGAACAAATCCAAACTTCTTGTTTTCAGTCTTCACAGGTTTTAGAAGGTAATGAAAATAGTCTTTTAGACCAATTAAGGGAAATAACAGGATTATTAGCTCAAAGTTCAAAACACCAAACTGCTATACCTTTAATTTTAGACCGACTGCAATCTAATATTGTAGATTTATCAGATATAGCTGAAGAATTAAGTTCAATAGCAGATAAAACCCTTTCCGACCCAGAATTATTGGCTAAACAAGAACTGAGGTTGCAGGAATTGATGAATATGCAAAAAAAGCATAGGGTTTCTGGTAATGAGGAACTATTAGAATTACTAGCTAAATTTCAAGCCAGAATTCATGAAATTGGAAGTTTAGAAGAAGAGATTATAATTGCTGAAAAGCAAAAATCAGCGCTATTCACCAAATCTTTAAATCTGGCCAACGAATTACATGCAAAAAGAGAACAGGCTTTAAATCCAATGAAATTAAAAGTATTGGAATTATTAAATGATGTTGCGATTCCTCAAGCTCAATTCGAAGTAAAATTAGATAAAACAAATGATGAAAACCTTCATTCAAATGGATTGAATCAATTAAACTTTTTATTTAGTGCGAATAAAGGATTTCCAATTAAACCATTAAATGAAGTTGCAAGTGGTGGTGAATTAAGCCGATTAATGCTTTGTTTAAAATCATTAATTTCAGATAAAGTAGAATTACCTTCCATTGTTTTTGATGAAATTGATACTGGAATTTCTGGCGAAGCAGCCTTAAGAGTAGCACAAGTAATGAAAGCGCATTCAGCAAAACACCAGGTAATTGCTATCACACATTTGCCTCAAATTGCAAGTAAAGCCGATAACCATTTTTACGTTTATAAAAACCACGAGGAAGACCAAACACTTACCCAAATTCGAACATTAAATGAAGAAGAAAGAATTCATGAAATAGCAAGAATGCTGAGTGGTGAAAACCCTGGACAAGCAGTTATAACAGCTGCTAAAGAAATGATGAGTTTGTAATTTTGCACCTCATTTAAAAATACTTACATTGCATATAATTGATGAAAAATTTTAGCTTAGAATATAATACTGAAAGAGGAAATCTACTTATTTCAGAGTACGGAAGAAGCATTCAAAAAATGATTGAGGTTGCTGTTAATGAGCCTGATAAAGAAAAAAGACAAAAAATAGCAAATGAAATCATTCGTTTAATGGGTCAATTGAATCCTCATTTAAGAGATGTGGTTGATTATAAACACAAACTTTGGGATCATTTATTTGTGATGTCTGATTTTAAATTAGATGTTGATTCACCTTATCCAGTTCCATCAAAAGAATCATTGATGAGCAAACCTGATGCGCTACCCTATCCACAATCTCCAATAAAATTTAGGTTCTATGGTAAAAATATTGCAGCTATGATTAAAGAGGTTGCAGAGTTAGAAGAAGGTCCATTTAGAACTGCTTATATCAATCAAATTGGTTCATTTATGAAAATGAGCAGTAAAGCTTGGAACCTAGAAATGTTAAATGACGAGGAAGTACTAGCTCATTTAGAATTATTAAGCTCAGGTAAAATCAATTTAACAGAAGGTGGTGATGTTCAATTTAAGAACATGCAACAACGCCGAATTGCTAAGCCAGTTGAAAATTATGGAAGTGGCAGTAATTATAGAAACAATAATAACAAGTTTAAAAACAAAAACCGCAGCAATAGCAATGGCGGTAGTAATGGTAATTTCAAAAACTTTAAAAGAAAAGGTCCTTAGTTTTTAGCAGCTTCAATTAAAACTGAAGCAATTTTTAAATCAACAGGACTTGTTATCTTGATATTGTTTTCATCTCCCTGAATCATATAGATTCTTTGTTTTAAAACTCCTTCGAGAACACTAGCATCATCCGTAAAATTATCATCCTCGGCTTTTGAGTATGCTTCTTTTATGAGTTCGGTTTTGAAGGTTTGAGGAGTTTGTATGAGGTAATAATTATTTCTATTTACCGCATGATTTTCGAGTAATTCTTGTTTTCTAATGGAATCTTTTGGTTTAATAGCCAAAATTGCATTGCCATTTTTTGCAGCCTGAACAAATGATGCTTCAATAAAATCATAACTAATCATAGGTCTTACGCCATCATGAATTGCAACCAGTGATTGGTTTTCAGAAATAGCATTCAATCCATTATTAACAGACTGAAACCTAGATTCACCACCTTCAACTAATTGAATAGGAATATTAAATTGGTATTTTAAAACCAAGTCCTTCCAATAATCAAACTGAGAAGCCGGTAAAACAAGAATAATTTGTAGGTTTTCGAAAGCTGCAAACTTCTGAATGGTATGCATGATGACAGGCAAACCATTCAGAATTAAAAATTGCTTTGGTATTTCTGAACCCATTCTGAGTCCTTTTCCACCAGCAACAATTACAGCATATCTTTTCAAAAGAAAGAAATTTTAGATAATCATCATAGCATCACCATAGGCTAAGAAGCGATATTTCTTCTTAACAGCCTCATTGTATGCTTCTTGTAACAAATCAAATCCTGCAAAAGCAGCAGTTGCCATTAACAAGGTAGATTCAGGTGGATGAAAGTTAGAAATCAAAACATTTGCAATTTTGAAATCATGTGGTGGAAATAAGAATTTATCTGTCCAACCTGAAAGCGGATTCAATCTATCAGCAGAAGAAACTGAAGATTCCAAAGCACGCATAACTGAGTTTCCAACAGCAACTACTTTTTTCTTTTCTTCAATACCTGCATTTACAATAGCCACTGTTTCTGGTGTGATATCATAAAATTCAGAATCCATTTTGTGTTTGGTTAAATCTTCAACCTCAACAGCTCTAAATGAACCTAAACCATTGTGAAGAGTTAAATCAGTAAATCTAACGCCTTTAATTTCAAGACGCATCATTAACTCTTTACTGAAATGTAAACCAGCAGTTGGAGGAATAACAGCACCAATGTTTTTAGCAAAAATAGTATTGAATCTTTCTTTATCCATTTTTTCAACAGCACGATTCATATACCTTGGAAGTGGCATTTCTCCCAATTTGTCGATTAATTTCCAAAGTTCTTCATCGCTACCATCAAATAAAAATCTGATTGTACGACCTCTACTTGTTGTATTATCTACTACTTCTGCAACTAAATCATCGTTACCAAAATACAATTTGTTACCAACACGAATTTTTCTTGCAGGATCAACTAAAACATCCCACAATTTCATTTCCTTGTTTAACTCACGTAATAGGAAAACCTCAATTTTTGCTCCAGTTTTTTCTTTGCTACCATACAATCTAGCAGGAAAAACCTTCGTATTATTCAGAACCATTACATCTCTATCGTTGAAATAGCTGAGAATGTCTGAAAACTTTTTATGTTCGATTTTACCTTTTTCACGATTTACAACCATTAATTTGGCTTCATCACGATTATCGGAAGGGTGTTTAGCAATCAAGCTTTCACTGAATGCAAATTTAAATTGAGATAACTTCATTCGATTGACAAAAAATATTAGCAATACTTAGGCTAATTAACCTAAAAAATTGGACTGCAAATGTATGTTAATATTAAAATTTGTCAACTTTTATTTTTTATCTAGTGCTTTATTTATTTTAAACTTGATAGCCAAATAATGAGCATTTGTTTCTGCATTAGCACCTACACCAGAAGCAATTTTTTCTATTTCCTTAATTTGAAACAAGGCTGCTGATTGTGAAATTCCATCACAATATGGAGATTCAACAATTGATATTAATCTCTCTAAATAAGCATGTTGCAAATTTTGTCTGAATGAATTTACATTTCCAGCATCACCTCTAAAACAAGCATTTGTTAAATCAGTCATCATAGCCATAACAGAATAGGAATTGCCATATAATCTGGTATCACTCATTCTTTTTAAAACAGTATTGTTTAATAAATGAGCTAAAAGTGCTTCTTGGTTACTAATAATTTTATCGTGAATTTTAGGGTCTTCATTACTTCCAAAAAAGTTAAAACCTCTTCTTTGTGTTTGTAAATAAGGTGCCAATTCAAATTGATTTTTAAATGCTTCTTTTGAAAATGCATAATTTGTTAATATAGACATGGCTCTTTTTTGTTCGGCCAAAGGAACTGGAATTAATGGTTTAGTTGCATCTTTTTGACCTACAAAGGCCCTATCAACATAAACTCCACCAATATATCTAGAAACAACACTTAATTGGTTAAAGTATTCACCTTGCGCAATATTAAATGCTTGACGTAATTCATGGTAACTCTCTCCTACTTTTGAATATTTTAGTTTTAATCCTGAAATGATTCTATTTGCCAAAATCATTCTATCTGATGCAAATGTTAAAGCATCACCACTCATATCATTCACGTTTATTCTTGGGTCGATTCCTCTGCCAATTCCTCTCATATCATCAGCATCGTTTCCAAAAATCAATAATGTATCTGTTGAAAGTGACAATAAATCTAATAACCTTTTATTCTCCTCTTCTTCTGTTCCATTTCCTTGAGAATAGCCAAATTGAATAGCCCAAAGGTCGTATGGTCCAGGACGAGTTGTGAAATAATCACCCTGTTTTGATTTATCTAAAGCCACATTTACAGCAGGATAATCCATAACAGAAGCTGTAAGTCCAATTTTTCTTGTTAGTTCTTTGTTATTTAACATTGATGGTTTTAACATCTGACTTGCCTTCATATTGTGATTTAAACCAAGTGTATGCCCCATTTCGTGTAATACTAAATAGTACAACGATTGTTTGATATACTCTCTGCTTTCTAGCTCTGATAAACCATTAGCTTGTAAGGCAGATGCTCCAAATAAAGTAGATTCATGTAAATGATGACCGGCATCACAGAAGTTTGAAAAGCCATTTTTGCTAAAGGATTCAGCTGACTTTCCAGCATCAAATAGTTGTTCTTGTTTAATTCTATTGGTTACAAAAATGTATTCTAACATAATATCAGCACCCAAAATTTGTCCAGTTCTTGGGTCTACAAAACTTGGTCCATAACCACCAAATGGCGGTTGCGGAGAACTTGTCCATCTTAAAACATTGTATCTAATATCACCTGCATCCCAATCTGCAGTATCAGGTTGTTCTTTAATAACAACTGCATTTTTAAATCCAGCAGATTCAAAAGCAATATTCCATTTTTCACCAGCTTCTTTAATGGTAGCTCTAAACTCTTTAGGTGTTGTATTTTCAATCCACCAAACAATCGGTTCAACTGGTTCTGATAAAGCAGCATTTGAATCTTTTTTAACCAAATGCCAACGATGAATTAAATCTTTATAAGCAAGTGCTTTGGTAGTAGTCATATCCTCAATTTGTTCTGAAAAATAGCCCAATCTAGGGTCATCAAAACGAGGTTTAAATGAATTAACTGGAGCTTCAATTAATGAATGTTGAATGAAAATACTAACTGCTCTTTCATCTGCAATTTCTTTTCCACCACCAGCAATTGGAGCAGGATTATCGTAAACGTATTCTACAACAACATCTGTATTTTTTTCATAATTCTTTAAAGAAACATATTTGGTTTTATCCTTACTTAAACCACCTAAAGCAAATCCTCTAGAACCTGGATTTGGAGAAGGTTTAATCTGACTCAAACTTTCGGTTAAAAAAATAGAATTGGCGTCTAATAAGTATTCACCTTTTGTAGCATCTTCAGCAAGAATTTTTTGGTTTACAATAATTGCTTGTGAAATATTTGCAAGGGCAGATTTGCTAATTGGATTAGATGAGTCGAAATAGTAACCAGTATTTTTGATTACAAACTCAATTCTATCGAAATATTTTTTGATAGTAAATAAGCGATTATCTCTAAAACTTCCTCTAAAATGACCAGCAGCCACAACACCATCTGCAGTATAAGAAAAGTAAATAAAGTCTTTTTCGAGTTGCTCTTTTTTAACAATTATATAAGTACTTCCATTTGTAGTATCTTGATAAACAGGAAACAATCCATCGTATTTTTTACAAGACTTTACCTTAGTTTCAATTGCAGATTTAGCAGGTTTTGATTCAGATGAAACTGATTTTGATTTGGAACTAGACCCACAAGAAATGGATAAAATAGAAATAAAAAGTACAAGTGAACTTAGTTTTAAATATTGTTTCATATTTGCGATTTTGAACAATAATAAAGAAAGGATTCTTAAAGTCAAACTTTAGCAAATAAGAATAAAAACGGCCCACTTGTAGAGATGAGCCATTTTTGTTTGGGTGAAGGTTTACTAAATGAATAATAAACAAAAATTTACAAGTCAAATTGGTTTAAAGCTAAACCGAATTGAATATAATTCTTAATGGTATTAATTTATTTCTAGGCAAAAAAACTATTAGAGTTTATTTCTTTTGTTTTTTGATAACCGATGAAGGAGAAACCTTGTATTGATCTTTGAAACATTTGCAGAAATAAGAAAGTGAATTAAATCCTACTGAAAAAGCAACATCGGCTACACTGGTATAATTATTCTTAAACAATAAATAAGCTTTTTCAAGTCGTTGGGTTCTAATATAAACTTTAGGCGTATCATGAAAATGTTTTTCGAAATATCTTTCAAAAGTAGATAATGAGGTTGTTAAATGTTCAGATATCATTTTAACTGATAATTCAGGATTTGATAAGTTATCTGAAATATAAGCTTTAGTTTTTCTAATAAATTCAGCGTTTCTATCATCAACACTAATCTTGTTTTCTTCGAACATTTTGTTCAATTCACTTTTTGATTGCAGACTCTGTCTGTCTTTTAATATATTTTTAGCTTTCATAATTACTTCTTTAATATCAAACGGTTTGCTGATATAATCGACAGCACCTAATTCTAAGCCTTTGTGCTTATCTTCGATATCGGTAAGTGCAGTAATAAAAATTAGAGGTATATCTTTTGTTTTAGGGTTTGATTTAAGTGCATCCAATAAACTAAGTCCATTTCTTTTAGGCATCATAATATCAGATATAATTAAATCTGGTAATTCATCATTACAGATTTGTAATGCAGCATCACCATCTTCGGCAACAAGTAAATCAAAATAATCAGCTAAGATATCTTTTAGAATCTGTCGCATTGGCGCGTAGTCTTCAACTACTAGAACTTTGTGTTTCATTATAAAGGTTGGTTTTAAATTTTGTTAATAGGGAAATTTATTTTCACAATTAATCCTTTTGGAAAATTATGTGAGAATTCAATTGAACCTCCAACTTTTTCAAGTATTTTGGAGCTTAAATAAATTCCCAAACCTAAATTTTCATCATAAGGATTGGTTTTTGAAAAAGCTTTAATTGTTTGGATTTTATGTATATGTTCTTCATTAGAAACATAACCTTCATCTGTAATGGTAATAACCATATATTCACTTTCCAAGTATCCTTTTACCATTACAGGATGGCTTTTTAAGGAATACCTAAATGCATTATCTGCAATTTCAGAAACAATAAATTGAACAAAATACCTTTGAAGTGTAGTATTCATTTGTTCAAGTAAAAAATGAACATCCCAAGTTCTATTAAAATCAGATGCTATTTTATTAATGGTATCTTCAATTAAATCATTCAAATTATAAGTTAGCAATTCTTCCTGAGTAATAAGCAGATTTTTATCTATAGAATGACTCACTAAACTTTCATACAAACTCAGTTTCTTCGACATTCTATATATTTTTTCACCAGCTTCCTTTATATAGATTCCCATTTGTTGAATTGCCTCTGGTTCTATATCTTTTGGATGATTTTTTAAATATTCTCCAAAACCAATAATGCCATTTAAAGGCGTATTTGTTT
Source organism: Bacteroidia bacterium (assembly GCA_051861545.1). Lineage (GTDB taxonomy): Bacteria > Bacteroidota > Bacteroidia > UKL13-3 > UKL13-3 > CAISCU01. The sequence goes on from JBIMKP010000031.1 coordinate 35,191, forward strand.
CTTGACTACCAAGAACTTTAAGTATGTTTCTAATACCAATTTCTGAGGTATGATTAAACCCTATTTTTTTTCTTAAATCGAGTCTAGAATTTACTGCATTTAATAATTCTACTCTTGAAAAAGGTTTTGTTAAATAATCATCCGCGCCAAGATTCATGCCTTTTCTAGTATCATCTCTATCAACTCTTGCAGTTAAAAATATAAATGGAACATGGTTATTTAATGATTGCCTTAAATTAAATAAAACTTCAAATCCATCCATTTCTGGCATCATCACATCACATAAAACCAAATCAGGTTGCCAGTCGTAAATTTTCTTTAAACCATCTGAACCATTAGCTGCAGATTCAACAAGAAAATCAGAAAGCTCTAAAATTTCACAGATATTATTTCTGAGAACTTTTTCATCTTCAATTACCAATATTTTTGATTGTTCTATCATTTAAATTTCTTTTATTTTATTAGGTAATTTTATTATAAACTCGGTTCCAAAGCCTTCTTTTGATTTAATTTCAATTGAACCACCATGCATTTCTATAAAGTTTTTTACTATCACCAATCCCAAACCTGTTCCTTGAAAATTTTTGCTATTTGAAGCCCTAAAAAACGAATTAAATAACCTATTTAAATCTTCTTCAGGAATACCAATACCTGAATCTTTAATTGAAACTATTGTTTGATTAGAATCTTGATTAATCCTTATAAAAACATCTTGTTCTGAGTATTTAACTGCATTCGAAATTATATTTGAAAATACATGAGAAATCAACTTCTCATCAAATTCAATTTTCTTTAGTTTGCTTGTATTCTCAACTTTAATTTCTCTGTTAGTAATGAACCTAAAATTCTGTGAAATCACATTTTGAATTGTTAAATCAACTTGATTTAATTTAGGGTGAAATGGCGTTTGTCGTGCCTCATGCCTACCCATTAACAAAACATCATTTAACAAGGAAGTGAGTATCTGAATTTCATTATTCACAACCCCTATAAATTCTTTTATTTTAGGTATTTGAACTTCTTTTTTGTCTAAAAATATTTCCATCAAATCCATACTACTTCTAATGGTAGCAAGAGGAGTTCTAAACTCATGTGAAATGGTGCTTACAAATTTATTTTTTAGCTCATTCAGTTCTTTCTGTCTATCTAAGTTTGTAAGAGTATCTAATTCTGCTTTTTTACGCTCAGATATTTCTAAACCAAATCCTAAAATATGATCGATTTCATTTTCTGTATTAAGAATTGGAGTAAAGAATCTTAAAACCCATTTGCTGCTTCCATCCTCTAATTTTGTTGGGTATTCTTCTTCAAATTCCAAAATTTGTTTTGTTTCCAAAACTTTATTAAACATAGCTCTTCTGCCTAAAACATAAACATCAGGAAGGCCATACCTTTCAGCATAATCAAAATCATTTTTACCAATTAACCAATCTCTTCTACTTTTATCAGAAACTGCTTTATGGTTGATATATAAATACTTTTGGTCTTTAGAAAATACAACAACATCAATTGGCAAGTTATTTAAAAGTAATTCATAGAAATCTTTAAGTCTCTCAACCTCTTTTTCTACACTTTTCCTTACACTAATATCTTGAACCAACATTGATACTTTAAACGAATTGGCATTGTTAATACGTGAAATTTTAATTTGGTACCAAATATCTTTTTCACTACCTAAGTAAGGTAATTCAATTGAACGTGTTTGACCATCGTCAAAAACCTTTTTTATTAAAATATCAAGTGCACCAGTTCCAAATGGTTCAGGTAAATCTTTTAAATTATATTGTAAAGCAGGATTTATTTTTACATGAGAATTTTTGTTGTTATTGTTCCAAAAATGTAAAATATCTAAATCCATATCCAATTCAAAAACCAAATCTTCCATTGAGGTAAGAATTGCTTTAATTTGGCTTTCACTTGATTCTAATTCTTTCTTTGTATCAATTAGCTTCTTTTGGTCTAAATAACTTTGAATAATGGCAGCCGAGACTGTCCAAATTGGATTAAAAATCTCTATTAAATTTAAATCGTAAGCTCCTGGCCTATTACCTAAACCAATCATACCAATAAGCTTATCACCCGACCATAAAGGCAAACCCATATAAGATTTTAATGCTGGATGACCAGGAGGCAAACCGCCTGCTCTTGGATCATTTTTAGGATCATCTGTTAATACTAACTCACCAGTTTTAATGGTATAACCAAATAGCGAATTTAAGTTAGCAAAACGTATTCCATTTTTGTGCGATTCCTGATACAATTTTCTTGTATTTTCATCCCAAGAAATATCAGTAAGATAGTGTGTTAATAAAGAAGGAACGCCATTTTTATCTAATTGAACTTCACCTATAAAGCCAAACTCACTTTGGGTTAAATGAATGAGTCGTTTCATTATAATTCCCAAAGCTTCTTTAGGATCAGAACTATTAATAAAAGATAATTGGGCTTCAGAAATTGCTTGAACAAGGTTGTTTTTAAACTGAACCTCCTCCAATCTTTTCATTCTTTCTGAAATATCTCTAATGTTTAATACAATACCTATAGGATGAAATTCAACATCACCAAAAACACTTAAATTAGCTTCAACCCAAACAGGAGTTTGGTCTTTTTTCAAAATTCTAAATTCAATAACATCATTAAATTCAGATATTTCGAGACCTTTCAAAATGGGTTCAAGTAAATGTCTATCGTCGGGATATATATAATCTAAAAACTTATTACCATTTAAATCTCCATGTTCATATCCAAAATTATGGATAGCTCCTGAAACAAATTCACAACTTCCAGATGAGTCGACTAAACTCACCATATCTTTAGAATTTTCTGCTATAATTCTAAACTTCTCAAAGTTTTCATTAGCCTTTCTTTCGGCTTCTATTAAACTTGTGATATCAGTAATAGTAGAAATATATTCTGCTGGTACACCCGATTCTTTGTAATTAATTTTAGCTGATTCTCTTACCCAAATTATTTTTCCAGATTTCTGAATAAACCTAAATTTTAGAATACGTGATGAAACCTTGTCTTGAATATCAGAATAAAATTTCTTTTTGTACCATTCAAAATCGTCGGGATGTATAAATTTAGCATAACTTCTATAATCTAAATCATCGATTTCATAACCAGTAATATTTTTAAAATTACTGCTGATGTATTCAATTTTTTCTTGAATAAGATTTATTTGTAAATTACTTTCAAATGAATTCTTAACAAATCCATTTAATTGCCTAGTAGTTATATTTAATTGATTTTGGAATTCTTTTACTTCATGGATTGAAGAAAGACTGCAGGTAATTCCAATTATTTCATTGCTTAAATTTAATAATGGACGTGCATTTAATTTTACCCATTTAAAGCTTTCATTCTTGCTGATTAATGGAAATTCATAAGCTTGTAAATTTCTGATTTCAGGTAAAAAACTTAGAATTTCTGCTTGTAAAACATCACTTATTTTATGAGATAATTTTGAGATGTGTTGATTAATTAATTCTGATGGATTCCAGCCAGAAATTACTTCACTACTTTTATTTGAATAAGTAATATTTAAGTTGGTATCAACCTGAATTACGGCATCATTTAAATTATCTAAAAGTGATGATAATGCTAAGTCTTGTTGTGCAATTTTATCCTGAGCAGCTTTAAAATCATTGATATTTTCAAGAATACCAATCATGTATCCATTTAATCCCTCTAATGAAAAAAACAAGGTTTGCATGCGCAACCACTTGAATTCGCCAGTAGAATCTTTCCATTTGAATTCTACTTGTGTCGGATTTTTTGAACGAAGAAACTTTTTATATGATTTATTAAGATTATCAATGTAAGCAGGATGCACATTAATTCTGGCTAATGAGGCCTTTTTATCTTTAAATTCAGATTCATCGTAACCGGTAACCAATTTAATATTTCCACCAACAAACTTTAAAGATTGGTGGTCGATTACACCTTTTTTAATATCTAAATAGAAAATAGAAATTGGAAATTCACTAAGCGCAAGTTGTTGGTTTTGGTGAATGGTATCTCTGCTAGAAATAAATTCTAAAAAAGAAGAAACATCAATATACTTTCCATTTTCGTCAAAACTTGAAGAATCGGGTAGTTTTAAGAAATATTTGTCGGTTTCTGTATCGTGAATTATATCCTTGAAATGGGCACTGTATGCATTTTTTGCTTCATTTAAACTTTCTATTGAATTATCAAGTTTAAGTTGAAACAATTGATCAAACATTTTTTGTCTGAAACTTAATTCCTCATTTCTTTGAAAATCATCTGTTAAGTTTTCATATTCCCAGAGATGACCAATGTATTCATTATTCTCCCAAACAGGTAAATAAGTAAGTTTAAATACATTTTTGTTGGCACTAAAAAGAGGATAGTAGCTTGCTTCTTTTTTATTCTCGAGGGCTTTATTTATAAAATCTGTGGCAATTTCAGGACTTAAAAAGAAATGAACAGCATTTTTCAATAATTCCTCACAGTTTTCACCAATAAGGTTGGTTCCCACTGGCATACCAAACATTTTATAAAAAGGTGCATTGGTATATATAACAATTCTATTTCGGTTTTCTACCAAAATGCCAATTTTACTTGCATCAAGATGAGCTGAAATATGTTTTGTATAATTTTTGCTTTGCATTTTTTGTCGATTTTTTTTCAATAACAACTTAGTATTTTGGTTATTATCAAAACTTAAATCCGATTTAATACAAAGTTGAAGTTTAGATTAAAGAAAAATTTACACTAAAATTCCATTGAATTGCACAAATTCGTCAATTTTTACACTTTTTAGTCATTTTGGCTATTTCGCTGAAAATTAGGAGACTGATTAGCTGAAAAATATTTATTTGTCTCAAATATTACTAAATCATTACTAAATTTTGAAAAAGGATTAGTTAATGAGTAAAAATAAACTAGATTTTGTATTAATCCGATTAGCAATATAAAGAAATTGTAAGGGTATCGATTTATGATAGAAAATAGGAAAAATTCCTAAGTAAATGCAACAAGACAAATATTTATAATTCCTAATTTCCTTGGGTTTAAGCCAATAGAACCCAAAAATGTCAATTCCTTATTTTCCTTGGGCTGAAGCCAACAGGGCTAATAAGGAATCAGAAAGATTTTGTTTAAATGTAGGATTTCCTCAATTGCCCGGCGGCTTTAGCCCCGGGATTTGAGGAATAAAAAGGAGGCTTTAGCCCTGGGAATTGAGGAAATTCCTGAATCATATTTCAACAAAAAAGCCAATTCATTTTCTGAACTGGCTTTTTAGAAATTAATCGTTTATGATTATTTCATAAAATCTTCGAGCTTATCAACCATATTAGCTGAACCCATAATTACAGGCACGCGCTGATGTAATTTTTCAGGAATCACATCTAATATTCTTGAACCATCTCCAACAGTTGCTTTTCCTCCTGCTTGTTCTGTTATGAATGCCATTGGAATACATTCGAATAATAGTCTTAGTTTACCATTTGGTGCTTTTGCTGTTGGTGGATAGATAAATACTCCACCTTTTAATAAATTTCTATGAAAATCTGCTACCATAGAACCAATATATCTAGCAGTATAAGGACGATTTTCTTCTTTATTGGTGCCTTTTACCCAATCTAAATATGTTTTAACTCCTTCTGGAAATTCAGCAGCATTACCTTCATTAATTGAATAAACTTTGCCATCTTTTGGAGTCATAATATCGGGATGTGATAAACAAAATTCGCCAATTGATGGATCTAGAGTAAATCCGTTAACACCCGCACCAGTGCTATAAACAAGCATTGTACTTGTTCCATAAACTACATATCCAGCACCAACCAATTTATTTCCAGCTTGAAGTACATCTTTCAAATCAGGATCAGTGCCTGGTTCAGAAATCCTTCTATAAATAGAGAAAATTGTACCAATTGATACATTTACATCAATATTACTTGAGCCATCCAATGGATCGATACAAACAACATATTTTCCAGATTTAGAATAAAATCCATTTAATGGAATCATGTCATCGTTTTCTTCGCTGGCCATAGCACAAACTTCGCCACCTTTGCTTAATGCCCAAATAAAGGTTTCATTACCAATGATATCAAGCTTTTTTACATCTTCGCCTTGTACATTAACAGAACCAAAATCACCCAAAATCTGGGTTAAACCGGCTTTGTTAACTTCTCTGGAAATGATTTTTGATGCAATGCCAATGTCTCTTAATAAACGAGATAATTCGCCTTTAGCAAAAGGAAAATCCATTTGCTTTTCAATAATAAACTGTCCAAGTGTTGTAATACTCATAGGTTATAAGTTTTAGCAAACCTATGATAAGGACTTGAAACTACAAATGATATTTTTTATATACTAATTGCTTTTTAGTTTTATTTTTACGGGCTTTTGCTCAAATAGCTGAAAAAGAGCATAAATTAAATCCTTATAAATATCAGATGAAAGTGTACAAATTCGGAGGAGCATCGGTAAAAGATGCTTCAGCAGTTAAAAACGTTGGAAATGTATTGGCAAATTTTGGTGGTGATGAATTACTGGTAGTAGTTTCTGCAATGGGTAAAACCACCAATGGTTTAGAAAGATTGGCTAAAGCATATTTTGAGAATAAACCCGAAAAAAATGAGATTTATAAGGAAGTTAAACAATTTCACGACCAAATTATTGCTGAATTACTGAGCGGCTCTACCAACCATAGTTACGATGATATTGAAAACTTATTTATTGAATTAGAATGTGAATTAGAAACTAGTCCTGATGAAAATTTCGACCAAGTTTACGATCAGATTGTTAGTTATGGAGAGATTTTCTCAACCCGAATAGTTAGCACTTACTTAAATGAAATCGGTATTAAAAACCGTTGGATGGATGCCCGAAACTTTATTTCTACTGATAGCAATTTTAGAGAAGGAAAAGTTGATTGGGAAACTACTGGCCGTCTAATTTCGGGAAAACTTCAACCAATTGTAAAAAAACAAATGGTTGTTACACAAGGATTTATTGGTAAAAACAAGGAGAATTTAACTGTTACTTTGGGAAGAGAAGGCTCCGATTATTCTGCTGCAATTTTTGCTTTTGGATTAAATGCAGAGCAAGTGAGTATTTGGAAAGATGTTGCTGGTGTTATGAATGGTGATCCTAAACTATTTCCTGATGCCATAAAAATTAATGCTTTAAGCTATCCTAGAGCTATAGAAATGGCCTATTATGGTGCAACAGTAATCCATCCTAAAACAATACAACCATTGCAACATAAGGGAATTCCTTTGTATGTAAAATCATTTTTAAACCCACAAGCCGATGGAACTTGTGTTGGTGTTGAAAAAGACAAAGAAGACCATGTTCCAACGTTTATAATCAAAGGAAACCAAGTTTTAATTTCAATAAGTAGTAAAGATTTTTCTTTTATTGTTGAAGATAAACTGAGTAAGATTTTTGAGCTTTTTGCAAAATTAAATATCAAAGTAAACCTAATGCAGAACTCGGCCATCAGTTTTAGTGTATGTATTAATAACGATGAAAAGAAGGTTCCACAATTGATTGAGGCATTAAACACTGAATATAAAGTAAAAGAGAACAAAGGTGTCGAATTGTTTACCATTAGTAATTACGATGAAAAAAGTCAAGCACAATTTAGTGCTGGAAAGAAAATATTGGTTGAGCAAAAAACAAGGAACACCTTACAATGGGTTTTAGGCGTTTAAACACATAAAAAAAGCGGCAAAATTTGCCGCTTTTTTTATTTATAGAACTTTATGATTCGGTAAATGAACCCATTGCCGAGAATTTGGCAATTCTTTTATCAATTAATTCTTCAACAGGAGTATTTTCAAGAGAATTTAACTCATGAATAATTGTTGATTTCATTATTTCGAAAGTTTCATCAATATTTTGATGAGCTCCACCAAGAGGTTCCTGAATAATACCATCAATCAACTTGTTAGCAAACATATCGTTGGCAGTAAGTTTTAAAGCCTCAGCAGCTTTTTCTTTGTGTTCCCAACTACGCCATAAAATTGAAGAACATGATTCAGGAGAAATAACCGAATACCAAGTATTTTCCATCATCAAAACTCGGTCTCCAATTCCAATACCTAAAGCACCACCAGAAGCACCTTCACCAATAATAACACAAACTACAGGCACTTTTAAAACCGACATTTCAAGCAAATTTCTAGCAATTGCTTCCCCTTGCCCTCTTTCTTCTGCTTCTAAACCCGGAGATGCACCAGGAGTATCAATTAAACAAACGATAGGAATTCCGAATTTTTCAGCCATTTTCATCAACCTTAGGGCTTTTCTGTAACCCTCAGGATTGGCCATTCCGAAATTACGGTATTGGCGTTGTTTGGTGTTTCTACCTTTTTGGTGACCAATAATCATTACAGATTTTCCATCGATACTAGCAAGACCACCAACCATTGCTTTATCATCTTTTACACCACGGTCGCCATGAAGTTCAATAAAATTGGTAAAACACTTTTCGATATAATCAAAAGTATAAGGTCTATCTGGATGTCTACTGATTTGAACTCTTTGCCAGCCATTCAAATTAGAGTAAACGCGTTTTTTTTCTTCAAGGATTTTTTCTTTGACTTCACTAATTTTTTCAGTGAAATCAATTTTACCCTTTTCATGATTTTTTACGAGATCAGCGAGTTGTTCCTCGAGATCTTGTATTGGTTTTTCAAAGTCAAAAGTTGTCATGTTACAGATTTTGAGTAAGTAAAGAATACTTACAGAGTTGCAATTTGGGGTTAAACCTTAATTTTTGCAAGAATTTACTTTCAACAAAGCAAAAAGAGGGCAAAAAAGAGGCATTTTTAAATTCTTTTCGAACAAAACCAGCGAATTATATTTTTTTTTTGAATAAGTATTGCAAAAACAAAAGTGTTTCCTACATTTGCACTCCCCAATCGGTAGTAAACATTGGGAATAGTTCTAAAAAATACGGTGCGGTAGTTCAGCTGGTTAGAATACCTGCCTGTCACGCAGGGGGTCGCGGGTTCGAGTCCCGTCCGCACCGCAAAGTCTTTTCGAAAAAATTTAAATCCCTTCATTACCAACGTTTTGAAGGGATTTTTCTTTTAGAACTTTTCACAAAACTTCCTTACATTCCAACATTTGTTTCCCTAATGTTTCCCCCTTTAGGTAAAAATACCTCAAAGAAAAAGGATTAAACTAAAAATTATAAAACTATCATTTTGTCATAACTATTGTTCCATTTTTCCACTTCTATTATTTGGGGAAATGAATCTGATTTGAGTAATGTTTTAAGGATTTTTCTTTCCCAACGACATCCGATGTGAAGTGTATATGGTTTCCTGAATTTAGATAAGTAAAACAAATTGTAATATTTTGATTTTGGGATACCAGAAGTAAAACTATGTAGGTCTGGAATTTTACGGATTTCTAATCTTATAGAATTATCTCTTGACACATGCCCAATTCCAGCTATAACAAAAAAATGTTCATTTGGTGATATTTTATATCGGAAGAAGTTAAAATAATCTAATAGAAATAACTCTCTAAACGCAAATGTTTCCAATTTACTTTTACTTGATATTGGCAGATTACTTCTATTTTCAATTTCATTAAATAATGTACTTCTAAACTTTTTCCACAATTCATTATCAGGAACCTTACATTCAAAAACAACTGTACTAAAAATTTCCCAGTCCTCATCAGAAAAAGATTCTTTTTCTAGATTTTGTATTATCCATGATTTAAGGTGAAAGTCATTAATATATGGAAATAGTAGTTTTAATACATATTTCCTATTGATCCAAAAGGACAAGTCATTTAAATCAACATATCTAAAATTTCTTAGAATTTCTCTTCCACTATCTTGAAAGTTTACCAATATTGAATCAATCAAATTACTTTTAAAATCATAATCTGCAAGTTTAGAGTAATCGTTTCTGAAATTAATTAAATTAGGATTTTTATTATTTATCCATTCATCGATTAAAATATTCATAAAGAAAGGCCCTTCAATAAAAAGACGAGTATCTTTATTCATTGAATTTAAAATACTTTTATATACTAAATTATTCTCAGACTGGTAGTGATTTTCACCTACAATAACATTATTTCCTTTAATCTCATTACTAAATAATGAATCTAAAACAGTAAAATTAGTATAATTCTGGGATTTTAAGCTTAAGGAGCAAAACAGAAGATAAATTATAATAGTTTCTTTCATCGAATTTTAGTTTTTTTAGGGTTCAATATAGGAATTGTGCTATAGTACTGATTCTGAAATTGGTTCTATTACCTTTTCTATACTCAAAGTATGTAGTGACATTGTATTATTGTAAAAGTTTATATGCAAAAATCCTTATCAGTAATATTCTCTTTATCCGAAGATAAGTTGAATTTGTTTTATTTAAAATTCGCTTTCAAAATCCTGAATCAATTAAAGAATTACTTTGCAAGTTTTAAATGAAAATTTACAAATTTTTAAAAGATAATTTCATAAAATTTAGTACTATCGAGTTATGGTAATTGAGCGCATTAACAACGAAATAGTAATCAGAATTGAATCTAATATATCCTCAAAAAAACTTGAGCAATTGGTTGATTATCTTCGTTACAGAGAAATTGCTGATAAATCAAAAGCTAAAAAAACAGATTTAGATTTACATCTAAATACCGTTAAAAAGAAAAGAAGGATTTCGACCTCAACAAAATAGCGAATTGAAAATAATTGTAGATACCAACATAGTTTTTAGCGCCATACTTAATATTGATAGCAGAATTGCGCAGGTATTGTTATTAGATGATAAAAATCTACATATTTTCTTGTGATTTTTTGAAGTTAGAAATTGCCAAATAGGGTATAAAAAGAGGACGGAAATATTTAGTGAACTTCGTATTCTTTTACCAATACTTCTGCTGGTATATGTAAAGCATCATGAATTTTCCGAATCATTTCTAATGTTAGCTTCCTTTTCTTGTTTAAAATTTCACTAACACGGCCTTTGTAGCCAATAATATTTTCTAAATCCTTTTGCTTATAGCCCATTTGTTCCATCCTAAATTTAATGGCTTCAATTGGATCAGGAGCTTCTATAGGATATTTTTCATCTTCGTACTTTTCGATTAACAACGAGAGTATTTCCAACTCATCCCCATCTTTTGTTCCTGGATTGGAATCAAAAATCTGTTCTAAACGAATCAGAGCCTGCTTATAATCTTTGGCGGTTTTAATTGGTTTTATATTCATGGCCTATTTTTTAAATCCTTTTAGCATCAACTTTATCATATTCAGCATGTGTTCCAATAAATCGAATCCAAACCATACCAAATTTGTAATTAATTTTCACAATCAAGCGATAGTTGTTGCCTTTTATATTAAATACTACACGATTATCTTCAAGGAAACTTGCACTTGGATAATCCCTTTTGATATCATTTGGAGATTTCCATAGAGCACCTATAGCTTCCTCAAACCAAGACTTTAATTGCTGCTCACAATCATTGTGAACTTCCCAAAAATCTTTTAGTGTCTTCTTTGCAATTACCCTCACTCTTAAAAATACTTTTACAAATATAAAAAAAAATCCCACTACGGGAACTTTTACTTATGCCTTTTCTAAATTTTACAAACTCAATAGCAAAAGGTTTTGAGTAAACCAAAAAAAGGGAAGCATTTATTACCAGCCTTTTATATTCAACTAAGATGATTATTTTCTAATTATTAGCCATTTGCAAATCATTTTTCAGAAAAATGATGTATCGACCACTGCCTATTTTATATGGCTTGAGCTGATTTTTATCTCAAACTTTCTTCAATATTTAAATAGCCTCTTCTTACATTTTCTGGTACAACACCAATCACGACTTCTTTTTTTTCTTTATAAAGTCGTTCTAATACTTCAGCTTTGTCAGCAGGAAAGTATTGGTTTCTTTTTATTATATAGTTGTTTAATGAATATTGTAAAACAATACTTACTTCTTTTTTATCGACTTTAAAAAAAGTAATTTTACCTATGGTATTAACCAAGTTATTCGGGACAAAAAATCTATAAGTTAAAAATGAATTAGACGGATCCAAGGTATCGTATAATAAATATAGTTGGTCACCAATTTCTTCAAAATTGTCGGTTGGAGACCTGAAAGTTTCATTATATGTCTTTCCATTTACCTCATATGTATATTCACCTGCTAAACTTTTGCCATGTGTAGCCACATTCTTTAATGTTGCAACGACTTCAACTGTACCATACTTACTTCTAAAACACTCTTCTGTTTGACATCCTAATAAAATAGGTATGGTGACTAAAGAAGCCATAAATGATACAATACCTAAATTAGTTAAAAAGCTTTTTAATTTACTTCTCTTCAATTTTATTAATTATTAAGTAATTTATTTTGAACCTCTGGATAAAATTGTGTAATTAATTTATCTTATAGTTCCTCATTTATTTTTTCGGACTTTTTCAAATTAAATATATATGTTTCAATATATAAATACTAAATACCTTTTCATTTCCCATAACCTAAATCATTAAATTTCTTAATAACAGAATCCATCATTTTTTCATCCCAATCGGAAGCATCGAACTGTGATATTATAATTTTACCCATATAGGAGATTTGCAATTTAAATCGAGGATGTTTAGAATTTAATGCTTTTTTGAAAATCTTAATTTTATCTATTTCATATTCCTCATTAATATGAATACTATTAAATCTTAAAACTATTAAGCTTATTTTATTTTCATTTAACTTAATTTCTTGAATATAATATTTTCCTCTTTGATAACTTATATAAGAAGTTGAAGCTAATAAGAATACAATAATTAAATAGTGAATATTATAGATTATTTCGTTAAAATTAATTGGGGTAGCAATTAAAAATGCTATCAGAACCGGCGTAAAAATAAGACTCCATTTAAAATTACTCATGAATCTATGCTACTCCCTAAATTTAACATTTGAAGAAAATAATATTTCTATTTCCATTATTTAGTAGTCACTTAGCTTTTACTTTTTATTATTAGCGTTCTACTTTGCCAAGCAGTTCTTTTTAACCTGTGAAGTTATTTTGTCAACCTCGCTTTGAGGCACTTTAAATTTTGATGTAATTTCTTTATATCGGTCATAGTTAAGAAAATCTTGAAGACCCTCAGTATCTTTTGAAGCTGGCAGCCTTATAATAACTTCTTTGGTGATTCTTTCAATTAACATATATCAAACATAAATAAAAATTGAGGTAATTAATGTCGAAATTTTAGTAATCTAAGGCTATACAAATTGTCAATTATCTTAGAAAACCTTTATTCTTATAAGCTTAGCTTCTCTATTGTAATATTCAATCTTTTTTAAAGTGCCATCTGGATTATAAATACGCCATTTCCCAACCTTATTTCCATTATCAAACCTTCCATTCATTGACAATTGTCCAGAAATGAAATAGAAGTTCCAAATTCCAATTTCATTGCCTGCTTTATATTTTCCTCTTTCTTTTAAATTCCCATTTTCATAGTATTCCAAATACTCATTTTCATAAAGACCATCATGATTAAAAGCTTTAATATGAAGTCTTTTTTGCTGATAATATCTAGTTTCAGACCCTTCAGCTTTTCCATTTTTAAACTCAATAAATGAAATTGTATCTTTATAATTATTTATCACTCTAATCAAAACTCCATTAAAAACTTGGTTTGTTAAAATACTATAAAACCTTCCATCTTCTTTTTCATACAAATCTTGGATCTCAATAAAATTTGGTCGGTCCTGAGAAAAAACATCTATTGTTATTTGGAAAGTAAGGAATAATAAACAAATTATTTTTATGCTCATACCTTAGTGTTTTTGATTTGGGTAATTTGGAATAATGTAGATTTACAATTTAAAACTGAATATAAATTAGGTGTTGTTTGATTCCAAATCCAAAACTTATTCATATTCAAATTTATTTATCTAGTAATAGGTTTTAAAACATTATAAATGCTAGTTTCATTGGTTAAATTAGATTGAATTACGATTTCTTCTTTTGAAACAGAAATAATCTTTCCTAAACATGAATCTTTAAAAAAAACTTCCATACGATCGTTTAATTTTAAGTCTTCATCAAAACTGATAAAATCATTTATTTCATAGTTCCCTCCACTAAATTTCCAAACATATTCTTTTACATGTTCAGGTCCAAATTTTTTACAACTTATAAATAGTATTAAAACTAAAGCCAATAGAATATACTTTTTCATGTTTTTATTTTTTAAATTGTAGTTCAAACTACATATTAAAAAGAATTTTCAAAGTTCATTTTACACTCTCAACACTCCCTCTGCCATTATATAGGTCAAATATTATTTCCCTTTCAAAATTCATATTCTAATAAAGTATCTTATTAAAATTCATTACCCCAACTATCGGTTTTCTTTATTTTAATTAGTTTACCATTTTCATCATAAACCTTAACTTTTCCATCTTTATAATGCTTGTATAATTTCTTATTGTTATGCCATATTTTTTCTTCAATTATCATGTTACATGTGCTATAAGAGCCTATTATTGTGCTACCAGCAATATTGTAAATTTCTCTCGATTTAACAAATCCATCTTCATATAAAAGTACTGAATGAAAACCATTCTTTTTTAGTTCCCATAATCCATTTAAATTACCATTTTTAATATTCTTTTCTTTAATAATTCCAATTTCACTTTTATTGTTAACTCTAACTTTTAACCACCTACCATCGCTTAATGAATCTTTATGCTGAGCACATTTTTCATAATTCTTAGTATAAATTAATGGCATATCAAAAAGATCGAACGTATCATAATCCATTTCGAAATTTGGGAAATTATAGTTTTGCAAATCATTATCACCGATATATACCACATAAATCCCCAATTCTAGTTTTAAATCCTTTAAATTAAAACTATCATTAGTAACAGTTAAACTTTTTAAAATTATCATCGAATTTGCAGAGTCTTTCCAAATAAAAATATTTGATTTACCATAAACCCCACAATTACAAATATGTAAATCGAGGATTGTAAAAAAACTTAATAGTTTATTCATAGCAATAATTTTAATTAGTACAAAAACTAGGCTCTAAATTTCATCAAAAAAACCAAAAAAAATTACAACCAAATTGAACTTATTTATCTGAATTCCTCTCATTATTTACATTTTTAAAAAACCTTTTCGCTATCATCATAAATGTTTGTCGGCTTTTATAGTACAAATAAATCATGGATATATTAAAAATTAATAAGCTTATAGAAATTACCAAAAGTATAATTGCATTTTGTAAAGGATGATAGATTTCAGAATGAATATCTAACATAAAATTTTTGGGGTTTAAAGTATCGTATCTAATTTTAACACTATCTCCAATACTATAATTTGAAATGGGCAATTTATTAGAACCTCGATGAATTTGATCACTTGCATCTCTCCATTCAATGCCATAATGTAACCATCTTCCACCAGTACTTTTTCCGGTAATAACACCAACAGATTTGCCAGTAAATTTCACCTCATAGTTGTTTATGAGCTCTTTGCCATCAATCACACCTACTATATTAATAACAATTAAAATTATTGCTACAATTGCAATAAAATACTGATAAATTAAAATTTTAGTTTCCAATTTCATTTTATAAAATTAAATAATACGAATATCCGTTTCATTACTCGTAACTTTAATAACATCACCCTCCCCTCAAAAGGGACGCGAACCTTCGGTTCGCGTCCCTTTTGGGGGGAGGATAATTCATTCTTTTTTGTTTACTACTATAATTTCATCCCTTTGGGATTTTAGGAAATTTCGTAATAATCAGGATTCTATTTTTAATTCATATTGCCTTCATTCAATTCATAAATCAATTTTAAAATATATAGAGTTTTATAAATATAAATTACTTGCCTTCAATAGATTCAAACAAAAATGGCTGACAATAATAATTATCAATCCAATATGGAACTGCACCAAAAAATGGTAAATGTCCATGATGGTCAAATTTTGCTTTAGATAATTCTAGGTTCTTTAATTTCATAAAAATGGAGTCAATCCCATTTTTTTCAGAAACACTAAATTTATTTGTTTGCTTTAGAAAGTAATCCAAGGAATCATTTCGGTAGTTATAATACTCATAATAACTAAAAATATTTCCTCTTTCATTATTGTCCTTTTTTATAGAGAATTTTGGTAATAAATTTTTATTTAAAACTAAAATTGCTCTTATCGAAACCATAGAAAATGAATCTAAACGATGGCCTTTCATAAAAGCATAAAATTCTTTTTTTGACCTATCAAAATATATTCCAGTATTTTCAAGATACCTAAACGCAATTCCTCTTTTATCAATATAACACAACTCTAAATCTATTGGAAATCGAAAATTAACTATAGACAGGCTTGGTAATCTTTTACCATCATTTTTAATTTTAACAAAACCTGTAGTATCAAGAATTTTTATAAAATCATTATAACAATCTTTGTAATTTTCGAAATCAGAAAAACCAATATTCTTGTGATTTAAATAAGCCAAATAGGATTGAATATCTTTTCTTTCTTCATCATAAAATGAAGTACATCCGAAATTAAAAATTAGAAAGAATAAAATGTTCAATCTTTGTTGCATCATTTTTTGGGGTTTGTTTTATTTGCATGGTTTAACTATTGAACATCCCTACAAACTATTTATGGTAATAATTTCCGGATTCTTGCATTCAGAAATATCTAATCCTGTTAAATCAGAATTTTCAAGGGCAATCTTTAATCGTTCAGAAATAATAAAATCAAAATTCCCTGCTCTTAAGGTAAACATATCTAATTTTAAATCAAACTTCTCATTCAAACACAAAATATGAAATCCTGCTTTAACTGTAGTATAAGATTTTAAAAATTCTTTTGCGCTATCTTCCGATTCAAAATTTTTAGGTTCCCATTGTTTTAGAGCTTTACTACCAAAATAATATGTAGATTTTACATAATCTATGTAATCAAACTGAAATTCCGTCATATGAAATATTTGATAATCGTTTGAAATTAATTGATCACGATTATTAAAAATTGGAAGCTTATATAATCTGAAAGGAGCAAGATTAAATGGTTTTAATATGTCCAAAAATTGGGTTGAAACTAAAACTCTCCCACCATCCATTATATAAGGATGGTAGTACATTATTTCTGTTAGCTTGGCACCTTTAACCAAATGCCCTTGTTCAATAACAAATTCAAGTTCACTAAAACCTGGTTTTGGTAGTTTTTTATCTTTTGTAACAAAATAGGTTTCTTCAAATAAGTCAAAATTATTTTTATTCTTGAACTTATCTCTTAACAATTCAACTTGAGATTCGGCATCATTTAAACCGATTACATTCGGTTCATAAGTTCTTTTTAATCTGAAAAATTTCATATACTTAAATTAATATTCTTGTGATTTAAATAAGCCAAATAGGATTGAATATCTGTTTTATCTTCAACATAAAATGAAGTACATCCGAAAATAAAAATTAGAAAAAATAAAATGTTCAATCTTACTAGCATCATGATTTTTTAGTTTAGGTTGATGTATATAGTTGAAGATTTATTGATTGAACTTTTTATGATTTGCAGACTTTTGAAAATCTTTTTTCAGAAAAGTGATGAATTGTATTCTACAAAACTGCCACACCTACTTACATGATTGCAAAGTATTAAATATGCGGTATGCGTAAATATTAGATTTTCTTAATTGATTTACGTCCTCATCTGCAAGAAAGTTAGTATAAGTTAAGGTATCAAAAGTACCTTCTGACCTGTAAATTATAATTTCCATAAGACAAGCGTCATTTGATCCAAAATCAATTTCCTTTCCTTTCGCCTTTAAGAAACAACCTGCTATATTTTTCTTTAATAAGCTGTCTTTAATTGAATCAAGACTATTGCAATTTATACTATTAAATCTTACGCAATCAGTATAGATTTGACGTTTTATAAAGTCGATATTGTAAGTACATTTTACTTTAAGTCCCTTAATAATTGTAATACTAGCTTTTTCAAGTGTTTGCATATCATTTATAAGTGACTTCTTAGAAGAATTACAGCTAATCAGTAAAAACAATAAAATAGACATTTTATATAAAAATTTCATAGGATTTTTTAGATAAAAATTGATTAATTCCATGAGCTAAAGTTTCAATTCCTTTTAACCGAATTTCTTCAGTTGATATTATTTGCCCCATCATTGGATTTTCAACAATCAATATAGAAACAACTGGTGAAGGGCAAATTCAAGCGCATGGTTTTACCAAAGATGAAGTGACCCAAATGAAAAAGATTATTCTTGAGAAGTTAAAATAAGTTATTGCTTAAGGATGAAACACCAACAAATTTTAAACTTGTTTAAGCTAGCCTAATTCAACACAATTTTCTTGCTTATCAATTTATCTTTAGTTGATAAATGAACCAAATAAATGCCTTCAGTGAGGTCTGATAAATTGATTTCAATTTCAGAATCTTTCAAGAATTTTTTACTTATGAGCAATTCTCCTTTTACAGAATATACCTCAACTTCAACATCTTCTTTTACTGAATTCTCTAAATACAACCTATCATTCACCGGATTGGGATATAGTTTAAAATCATCTACTAAATTCTGCTTTTTTAATCCCACAGGTGCGCCATATTTTATATTGGCAAATGTGGTATTGTTACAAGCAATCTCTGAAACACTATTGGGTACAAATCCACTTATATAAGTATCTGTATTTGTATTAACTGCAATCATTTCTTTTAGGCCATTGCTGTCTAAACCAATAATTACAAATGTTCCTGTAATTTGGTCGAAACTAGAAGAACTTGCTTGAAAATAAGGATATTTATTTAATGAAACTTTTGGAATAATATCGCCGTTGTTTTTATCTATTTCCACAATATCTGTACCTAAATATTTATTGGTTGAATCGAAATTTGCCATTCGTGCAAATACTTTATCTTTTATATTATCATAGTTTACACTTGTAATGGTGCTTATATAAAAACTGGTATTAAGTTTAACTCTGCTAAACAAAAAAGGTGGATTTCTAACTGAAAACTTATATAAATACATCGAATTATCTGTATCCATTCCAACATAATAAATTATTCCTAAATTGGCATCAATGCTAATTGCATCAAGCACCAGTCCAGCTGCATTTGGTTCAAGAAATGAACCAATTAAACTATCTTGATTTGTACTTAAATTACTTGCAAAAATTTGAATGTTCTTTTGCGCATCCATCGTAAGTTTATACATGGTGCCTGTGGCCATATCAAATTCAGATATGTTTGATACCAAAGTTCCTGGATTAAAACTTTGTGTATTATTATTGGCATCAAATTCTAATAAGCCGTTTCCACCATTTTGATTCGATACACCAGATAAATAGTATTTACCATTATAGGCATCATATCCAGATGTAGCAACAAGGTATGCATCTAAATCACTAGGAAAAACTTGAACTGTTGCAGAATCAAAAATTTGCCATTCCAAAATTTCAATTTTTCCAGGCCTATAACCATTAGCAGCGCCAAGAAGTTGTATTTGGGCATCTATATTTTGTGATAAAAACAGAAGAAAAATAATTGAAAGTAAATTGTGTTTCATAGTTGGCATGAATTTCAACCAAATATCGGGAGATTAAAATTTGAATTTATCTTAAATATATTTTGTTTGATTAATTTGACACAAACAATGATTCCTCTTTGGCCCGGGGTATTCTAAGCTTTTTTAATTTCCAAATCATGCAGCTAATTTTATTTCATATGGCCTCTGATTTTTAATAACAGCAAACATTCTTCCAATTAGTTTATTTCTCACTATGTTGAGTGTACTGGTTTTGTTTTTACCTAATTCTAATCTTCTCTTATAGAATTCCTTAATTTCAGGATCGCAGGTTATTGCTGATCGAGCTCCTAACTCTAAGAGGCTTTTAAGCTTTTTATTTGCTAAGTGGTTAACCTTTGTTTTTCCTCTTACACTAGTACCTGAAGTGTAAGGAAAAGGGGCTGTTCCACAATAGCAACTAAACTTTCTACTGTTCTCAAAAGCTGTAAAATTCTTTGTATAAACGATTGTATAATAAGCGATTATTTCGCCTACACCTTTAATACTTAGAAGCAATGACATTGTTCTTTTTAGTTCTTCATCTTCATTCAATAACTCTTTAAGTTCAAGAGCTATTTTCTTAATTTGAATGTCAATTGTATTGGCAATTTTGATTTGAGATTCAACTTGAATATCAGAAGCTTTTAGGCC
>JBIMKP010000032.1:0-52994 GCA_051861545.1 Bacteroidia bacterium
ACATCAATTTTTTCATCTTTAGACTTGAAAAACTATTCGCCTAAAACAGTTTAGTCCCCAAAAATTAAATCTGACCCCAAATAACTGCTGTATAATAAATACCAATCAATTCTAATAAATTTTGCAAACTGATTGTATTAATGAAATTAGAGATCTTCTATTAAAACAAATCATCCATCCTTCAACTTAATCTTCTATTTTTCAAGCTATTAAAACAAAACCTTTTTGTTTTATTTAAATTAGACTTAAAGTTGCACCCGAATTTTAAACCTTTATTGTACAATTAACCAATGAGTGCAGCAACCATGTCCCAAAACATATTAACCGAAATCAGGGATCAGATTTTTTACATTACGATTAACAGGGAAGACAAATTAAATGCCCTGAACATTCAAACCCTTTCTGATATCAAAAATGCAGTATTAAGCATTTATGAAAACAATTCTGTAAGAGGAGTTATTCTTACAGGTAAAGGCTCAAAAGCATTTGCAGCAGGAGCTGACATCGCCGAATTCGCAAATTTCAGTGTAGAAGAAGGCACAAAAATGAGTGAAGAGGGCCATGCGGTGCTTCGTGCTATCGACCATTGCCCTAAACCAGTTGTTGCAGCCATTAATGGTTTTGCATTAGGTGGAGGAAACGAATTAGCTATGGCTTGTCATGTTAGAGTAGCAGTTGAAAAAGCAAAATTTGGTCAACCTGAGGTAAACCTAGGAATTACACCAGGTTATGCAGGAACTCAAAGATTGGCGCAGCTAATAGGCAAAGGCAGAGCATTAGAATTTTTAATGACTGGCGATATGATGGATGCTCCAACAGCCTTAAACTATGGTTTAGTTAACCATGTAGTTCCAGCAGATCAGTTGATGATAAAATCTGAGGAAATCCTTAACAAAATTAAGAATAAAGCTCCAATGGCTATCGCAAGTGTAATAAGATGTGTAAATGCTTATTATGAAAAACGTGCAGATGGTAATAATGTAGAAATTAATGAATTTGGTAATTTCTTTGGTTCTGAAGATTTTATTGAAGGAACAAAAGCATTCTTAGAAAAACGTCCGGCTAAATTTGCAGGTAACTAAAAACTAGTATTAAATACAAAAAAAGAGAGGCCCGAAACTTTGTTTCGGGCCTCTCTTTTTTATCGCAATTAATAATTTAATTATTGACCAGCTGCTGGAGTTATAATTCCCAATTTCTTTTTAACTGATGAAATTACATTATCCGTTTCTGGTTTGTATAAGAAAGCAGCAATGCTACTATCAAAAATATAGCTATAACCACTTTCTTTTGCAACTTGTCCAATCGCAGTTTTTGCTTTTTCGATGATAGGTTTCAATAAATCTGCTTCTTTTTTACGCATATTTTCTTGAGCTGATTGTTGAAATTCTTGGATACGGTTTTGCATATCTTGAAGTTCTTTTTGTTTTACTTCTTTGATTGCTTCTGGCATCGTCTTTTCATTTTTTTGGTAATCCAATAATTTCTTTTGAAACTCATCAGACATTTTTTTCAATTCATCTTCTAAAGATTTACCAAAACTTTCCATGTCTGTATTGGCCTTTTTGTATTCAGGCATAAGCTGCATTAGCTCTTGCAAATCTACATATCCAATTTTCTGTGCACTTGCGCTAGAACTTGCAAGCATCATTACTGCAAAAAGCGCTACGATTGATTTAATTAGGGTTTTCATTTTTATCTTTTATTTCTTGTTTTGCGTATAATCTAAAATCGTGCCAATTACTTTTGTTCAGGGTTGGCATTTCCCCCTTTTGTATTTTTATTCTTTGTTACGTTTACTCCCAATTCTGTTAAAACCTCATCACTCTTATCATATTTAGCATTGCTATACATCATTATCATCTCTGCACTTTTGGCAAATATAAAGTCAAGCGCAGATTGTTTTGCAATTTTTTGACATGCATTAAAAACCTTATCCTGAATTGGTTTAATTAATTCCTGTCTTTTTTTGAATAAATCGCCTTCATAACCAAATTTCTTATTTGTAAACTCCCTCAACTCCAACTCTTTCTGCTTAATTTCAGCTTCTTTTTTCTTTTTTAACTCTTCTGTCAATAAAATTTGTTCAGCTTGGTAATCTTTTTGAAGTTTTTCGATTTCT
Source organism: Bacteroidia bacterium (assembly GCA_051861545.1). Taxonomy (GTDB): domain Bacteria; phylum Bacteroidota; class Bacteroidia; order UKL13-3; family UKL13-3; genus CAISCU01. The sequence goes on from JBIMKP010000032.1 coordinate 2,123, forward strand.
TGTCTTTTCGCTTCAATTTCCTTTTGCCAAGTTTCAGCTATTACATCTAATTGCTTCTGTGCAGATTTGTACTCAGGAAGCATATCAAGAATATATTCTGTATCAACATAAGCAAATCTCTGTGCTTTTGATTCAGTTGCTGCTGCAACAACCAACAAAATAATAGTCAATAATTTCTTTAACATGTTTGCTTCAATATTAAATTTATTTAAAACTGTTGTCCTAACAAAAAGTGGAAGTTACCACCGTTAATTCTATCTGGAAATGGATGATAAGGTGCAGAATCAATTCCCCATCCATAATCTAATCCTATCATACCAAACATTGGAAGGAAAATTCTCACACCTGCTCCATATGAACGATTTACATCAAATGGATTAAAATTCCTACCGTTCATCCAAGCACCACCAGCTTCAGCAAATATCAAAGGAAATACTGTTGCCTGCGGGTTTAATGATACAGGAAATCTTAATTCCATGGTGTATCTATTATAAATAGTTGCTCCTGTTTGAGTATAGGTACCAGTTGTTTCACTAACTGTATAAGGAGTCAATGAGTTATCTTGATAACCTCTTAATGCGATCAATTCTCTACCATCCAAGTTAAAACCAGTTAAACCAGAACCGCCAACCCAAAATCTCTCAAATGGAGTTACTCCTTTGGCAGAATTATATGAACCAATAAATCCGAAATTCGCACGAGTCATTAAAACTAAATCTCCAACAATTCTATTAAACCAAGTTGCATCAAATTTCCATTTGTAAAACTCAAGCCATTTAGTTTTAGACAATGCATCCAATTTTGAATAATCTCTTCCATCTAATAATGAATATGGCGGTGTAAATTGTAAAGACAAAGAAATATTAGAACCCTGTCTCGGGTAAATTGGTTGGTCGGTTGAATTTCTACCTAATACAACTTTAAAACTTAAATTGTTTGAGCCTCCAACTGGAATTGAAGCAAAAAATGAATTTCCAGCTGCATCAGTTTCATTGTTGTAATACTGATAAGATAATGCATACTGAATGGTAAAAAAGTCATCTGGCCAACGTAATCTTTTACCTATACCTGCGCTTGCTCCAGTTGTATATAATCCCGAACGAAATTGCCCTGTTCTACCATTTGTTTGAATAGAGTGATAAACAGATAAAGTTAATGCATTAGGCTTTTTACCTCCCAACCAAGGCTCTGTAAAAGATGCCGAATAAGATTGGAAGAAACTACCATTGGTTTGCGCCCTTAACGACATTCTTTGTCCGTCTCCACTAGGAATTGGATTCCAATATTTAGCCTTTGCTACTTTTCTGGCAGAAAAATTATTCAATGACAATCCTAAAGTACCAACAACAAATCCAGCTCCCCAACCTCCAGATAATTCTATCTGGTCATTTGCTCTTTCTTCTACTTTAAATTCAATATCTACAGTACCTGTTACTGGATTTGGAACTGGGTTCACATTTAAAGCTTCTGGATTAAAATAACCAATCTGAGATAATTCACGCAATGAACGAGTGATATCGGATTTACTAAATAGTTGACCCGGCTTTGTTCTTAACTCTCTCAAAACCACATGATCACTGGTTTTTGAATTTCCTTTAACAGTAACTTTGTTAATTCTAGCTTGCTGTCCTTCTGAAATTCTAATCTCCAAATCAATTGAATCATTTTCTACTAAAACTTCAATTGGTTCTGCTCTAAAAAACAAATAACCATCATCCATATAAATAGTAGTGATGTCATTTCCATCTTGACTACCATTCATTCTTTGATCTAAGATAGATTGATCGTAAACATCACCTCTTTTTATTCTTAGAATTTTGTTTAAATCAGTAGTTGAATATTTGGTATTACCAATAAAATCAATTTTTCTGAAAAAATATTTTTCGCCTTCAAAAAGGTTGATTTTAATAGCAAAATTTTTGTTTTCATCACGCCAAATAGAATCTGAAACTATTTGTGCATCTCTGTAACCTAGCGATAAATATTTATCTAGAATTTTTTGTTTATCATCTTGATAGGTATCCTCCATGTACTTTGATTTTACAAACCATCTTTTCACTTTGGTATCCTTCATCAATTTTCTTAACTTCTTTTCTGGTAAGGCTTTATTTCCTGTAAATTCAATTTTACCTATTTTTACTTTTTCGCCTCTATTTATAGTAATTTTCAACTTAGCAGTATTCTTCTTTACATCATCAGGAATTTGTTGAAAATCGATTTTAGCATCAACATAGCCTTTTTCTGTAAAGAATTTTACAATTTCTCTATGAGTTGCATTTAACATGTTTTCAGTAATAATCTGTCCAGAACGGATAGACATTGCCTCCCTTAAATCTTCTGCTTTTGATTTCTTTAAACCTTTGACTGTGAAATTCGAAAGTCTAGGTTTTTCTTTAACAACAAATTGTAACCAGATATTCTCTTCATCTACTTTGGTAACTTTTAAACTTACATCATCAAATAATTTTTGCTTCCAAAGTTTGGTAATGGCAGCAGCAATATCCTCTGAAGGAATTCTAATTTTTTGATTTACCTGTAAACCTGAAATAATAATTAAGGCTGATTTATCATAATAATCGGTTCCGACTAAGTCGATACCAGCCAAAACATACTGTTTAGGGTTGTTGTAATTGTAATTAAAATAGGTTTTAGTGCTGTCTTGAGCAGATGAGGCTAAGGCGCAAAAACTTAAAATGCTAAAAAAAATAATTCTTATTCTACTCATGCTTTCTCTGCAATTTGTTCACTGATTTTTCCGAATCTGCGCTCTCTGTTTTGGTAATCATAGATGGCAGCATATAAATCCTCAGGGGTAAAATCAGGCCACAATTTGGGGCTAAAATACAATTCACTATAAGCAATTTCCCATAATAGAAAATTACTAATTCTTTGTTCTCCACTTGTTCTAATTAGCAATTCCGGATGAGGATATGCAGCAGTTGATAAATGTTCATTTATAGTTGAATCACCAATCGAATCTGAATTTAAAACTCCAGATTTAACCTTTTCAGAAATCGCTTTAACGGCATTTATCATGTCCCATTTTGCACTATAACTCAAGGCTAAAATTAAAGTTAAACCTGTATTGTTTTTAGTAGCTTCCATGGTTTCATCAAGTTGACGATTACATTTTACTGGTAAATCTTCCCTATTACCAATGGTTTGAAGTCGAATATTATTCTTCATCAAAGTTGGTGTTTCTTTTCCAATTGTATCAACTAACAGTTCCATTAAAGCTTTTACTTCAAATTGAGGTCTGCTCCAATTTTCTGTTGAAAATGCATAAAGCGTAAAGTATTTAATACCCAATTCCGCACCAGCTTCAGTAATTTTCCTTACAGTATTAACACCATTTTGGTGTCCAAATATTCTGAACTTCCCCTTCCCCTTAGCCCAACGCCCATTACCATCCATAATGATGGCAACATGTGCTGGTAGCTTTTTGGGGTCTATTTGTTCTTTCAAACTCTTCACGTCCTTAAAAATATAATGAATCTGGCGAATTTAATAAAATCTTCCACACTTTACCTTACTATTCAGCCTAAATGCCAATGAAATTGTGCTAGACATATACCAATCTTTGTAATCAGGATTGCCACGCCTGTAACCAAGTTTGTTTTGAGGTGTTCCAAATGTTTCTATTGTTCTATCAGTTAAAGTTGCACTAATCAAACCTCCATCGTTAAATCTAGCATCCATATCGGGATAAACAGTGCTAACATCATCTAAGTAATCTGTATAAGTTCTTCTAAAACCAAATTGCCATTCTAAAGCCAAATTCTTATTTACCATCCACTTAATTCCCATTCCAAAAGGAATTGCTACTGAAATTGTGCTATAAGCCACATTTTCAGTCTTATAGTCGATTAAATCATAGGTTTGACCATTTAATCTTGCCTGAGGATTAAACATAAATCCTGCCAAACCTCCATAAAAATAAGTAGTGAATTTTTTATCGAGCACATAAGGACCGTACTTAAAAAAATTAAATTCCAAAACAGATGAAATTTCATTTATCTGGCTTGAAAAACTCAAATTTCTTCCGGCATTGTAGTCGAAATTTTTATCAGAACCCGAAACTTTGTAAACATTCAATTCATTCTTCCAAGCTAAACTAGAGTTAAAATTAATTCTAGCAAAAATTCCTCCTGTAGCTTGGGTTTCCTTCAAAACCACTTTAGGAGATAAATCTCCCCAATAATTACAAACCCCACCTTGAATTCCAAACTCATATCTTTCAGCCTGAGCAAATAAATTCTCACTAAAAACTAAAGCACACAAAAAAACAAGCAGCCCCAAAGGGCTGTTTATCAACTTTAATTTTTGTGAATTAAATAACATTATTATTGTATTCCTCTAATTAAAACTGAGGACATCCTTGCCCTTTTGAACGGATAACATAAGAAAAAGTTACTCCAAACAAAAAGTATGCGTCGTTTTTAAATTTCCCCTTGAAACTTCTTGGGTCTCCATCTGAATTCTGATAAACCGGAGTGCCAGTAGAACTTAAAGGAACTATTTCCCAAGACCTATCTGACAAATAACCTGCAACGTCACCATAAGCAGCTCTAACAATTTCAGGACTTGCATAATAACCACCTACATCATCCAAATAATTTGTTCTAGTAAAACGGATACCACCTTCAACTCCTAAGAAGAAATCATCCCCAATTTTTTGTCTAAAGCCTAATCCTAAAGGAATACAAACTGATGTTAAATCATATTTTTTCAATTCGTTATACGAAGTAGTACCTTGTCCTTCTGTACCTAATGGCTGCAATTCGTATGTTTTACCACCAAAAGATGTTTTTGGATTAAAATTAAAAACTCCAATTCCACCAAAAATATATGGTAAAAATGGACGTGCCGAAATAGAGTTTAAATTATTCTTAATCAAGTTGTATTCAGCATGAACAGAAAACTCATAAATATCACTGTAGAAATTTAGATTTCTCTTTTTATTGAAATCTTCAGTGAAATTTTTATCATCACCAGATACCCTACCATAACCAATCATTCCCTTAATTGCCCAGCGGTTATTCACATTATATCTCCCAAAAAAAGAGCCACTAAAATGTGTTTCTTTCATTAGAAAAGATTCATTCGACAAATCACCATTGTAATTTGAAGCACCTAACATTAGTCCAACTTCTACTTGCTGACCAAAAGCCAAACCTGTGAAAAGGCTTGAAAATAACAGAAAAATGGAACGCATATTCAATCGCATATTAGCAAAAATATATAAAAAGCTTGAACCACAAAGTTTCAATAAAATTATTCATTGAAACAAACTATATTATTAACTGATTTTTAAGCAGATAATGCTAAAAGAAACGCTATATTTTTAAAAAGCGTATTCAAAAAAAATGTGGAATGAAAATAATCAGTCCTATTATTAAGGAAATCAAACTAAAAATTAAAACTGCTGCTGCTGCCAAATCTTTGATTTTACCTGCAATAGGATGAAATTCTGGACTTACCAAATCAACCAAATATTCTATTGCTGAGTTTATTGTTTCTAATGAAAGTACGATTCCTATACATAACAATAAAATAATCCATTCAAAAGGATTTATTCCAAAAACCAATCCTAAAATAGTGGCTAAACAGGCAAAAAATAATTGGATTTTGAAATTTGGATGATTCCTAAACATTTCTAGAATTCCTCTTCCAGCATATTTGAAGGAAAATAATCGTTTTTTGAATCCAGCTAGATACATCCTAAACTTTAAAATTTCTGTTATCAAATCCCCACATCAATTTTTCACGTAAGGTTTGTAAATAATTTTCCTGATTTAAACGAAGTAGTTTAAACTCAAAATTCGCTTTTCTAATTGCCAATTGAGTTCTATTATCAATAGATTCTGACCTTGAATCTAGGGTTGCTAAAAAGCTTGTACTTCTCCCCTCTATTTCGAATGAAATTACATTTTGGTCGGAGATAATGATTGGACGAACATTTAAATTATGAGGTGCAATTGGTGTAATAACAAAACTTGCAGATGAAGGATATAAAATGGGACCACCACAACTTAAATTATATCCAGTTGAACCCGTAGGTGATGAAATAATTAATCCATCACTCCAATAGGAATTCAAAAATTCACCATTGATATATGTATGTATGGTAATCATACTTGATGAATCTTTTTTATGAATTACAAAATCATTCAAAGCAAAATTCACACCACCAAACATCAGTTTATCGCTTTCAAGTTGCATTACAGTTCTTGAGTCGATATAGTAATGCCCTTTTTCTAAATCATTAACCATTTGAACAGCGTGGTCAACTGATACTCCTGCTAAAAACCCTAATCTACCTGTATTGATACCGATAACAGGTGTTTCTTTATCTCGAATAAATTCTAAAGTATTTAAAATTGTACCATCACCACCAATGCTAATTACGATGTCAATATCGAAGCTCGAATAGTCTTCAAAATTGTCGAATTTTAGCAGGTTCGATGATAGATTTAAACCTTTTCTTATGCAATCTTCATAGAACTTTCGATATATAATGTAATATACTTTCGACTTCTCTAAGTAATCAAAAAAAGCTTGAACCTCATTAAATCGGTCTTCTTTAAAATATTTTCCGTAAATGGCTAATTTCATGATTTAACTTTGAATAAACTTCATTAACCATTTGTATCTATCTTGCATAGACTGACTATCGCCAAATTGTGCATTGGTATACAAAACAGGATATCCAAAACGCTCATAACTTGATATCACAAATGAAATATCATCGCGATTGAATTTTAAACTAACAAATAACCTATTAGGATCTTCAATTGCAGGTTCAATCATTACATGCAAAATCTTTACCTGATTACTTTCTGAAATCCTAGAAAGTTCTGCCAATGAATATTGTATTGCAGGAACTTCTAATACCAATACCGAGCCTGGTTGCATTAAAGCAGATGATTGGTGCCATGATGCTCCAATTTCTTTTGATGAAATTAAGCCTATAAATTTTCCATCATTATCATTAATTGCTAATGTATCAGAAACCAAACCATTAAACTTTTGAAGTAAGTCGAATACATGTGTATTTTCACTCATTTCAAACAAAGGATTTTGTGGAAACAAGATAGAATCTATCTTATCTAATTGAGTTTTTGAAGCTTCTTCTTGAGATAACCAACCTACTACTCTTGCGTTTTCAACCACAGGCAAATATTTGATTTGCCAATCATCAAAAAACATCAAAGCAGTTTCCGGAGAATCTGCTCTTTTTAATGGAAAAATTTCTTGCGATATAAGTTGAGAAGCAAACACTAGGCTTTTAATATTTTATTATAAAATTGATCTGCAATTCTATTGAATTCTAAAGGCTGCTCCATCATAGGTGCATGGCCACATTTATCAATAAAGTGTTTTTCTGAATCAGGCAATAATTCGTGAAATTCATCACAAACTTCAGGCGGAGTAATGGTATCCTGTTTTCCCCAAATTAAACAAACCGGCATTTTAAAGCCTGGTAAATCTTTACGCATATTATGACGAATTGCTGATTTAGCCATGGTTAAAATTCGCAGCAATTTACCTTTATCTTGAATGGTTTCATAGACTTCATCAACCAGTTCATCAGTAGTAGATTTTGGGTCGTAAAAAGTAAGACTCACTCTTTGACGTAAATATTCCTTGTCTCCTTTTCTTGGATAAGATGCTCCAAAAGCATTTTCATACAAACCTGAGCTACCAGTTAAAAGCAAAGAATTTACCTTTTCAGGATGTTTTTTGATGTAAACTAAAGCTACATGGCCACCAAGAGAATTCCCTAAAATATTAACCTTTTTGAATCCTTTGAATTCAATAAAATCATCAATAAAATTAGCTAAACCTTCAACACTTAATTTCAAAATATTCATTTCGAAAATAGGCATCAGTGGAATTACAACGCGGTAATTTTTGCTAAAATGATTGAGTACATCTTGCCAATTACTTAACGCACCAAACAATCCATGAAGCAATAATAATACTTCACCCTCACCCTGATCAATATAATTGAACTTATCTTCCTTTTGTATCCGGTATTCCATTATCAGAAAATCTAAGCCAAATATACTTAAATTTTATTAGCAGCAAGCGTTTTTACCATAGAAGTAAAATTGTTCAGAATCTTTATGCCTTCTAAGGTTTCGCAACTCTCTGGATGAAATTGCAATCCCCAAATAGGCAATTCTCTGTGTTTGAGAGCCATAATCTCATCATTACAAGTAGCAGTTGCCAATAAATCATCGGGTAAATTTTTCAAAATCAAAGAATGATACCTAGTGGCTTGAAATTGATTTGAGACTCCTTCAAACATTAAATCACCCTCGTGGGAGATAAAATCAACTTTGCCATGACGAGGTAATTTAGCATGCAAAAGCTTTGCACCAAATAATTCGCCAATTGCTTGGTGACCTAAACATATTCCTAAAACAGGTAAATGATGCAAAAACCGCTCTAGAATTAACATCATAAATCCAGCATCTTTTGGTGCAGATGGACCTGGAGAAATAATCAATGCATCAAAATCATTAGGATTTAAATGCAATAATTCTTCAACATCATTTCTAATTATGCTGCATTTTACTCCTGTTTGTTGAATATAATCAGCAAGCATAAAAGTAAAGGAATCGTAATTATCAATAAGCAGAAAATGCATTAAGCAAAGTTGGTGATTAATTTTATATAAGCCTCAAAAACTTGTTCAACACTTATTTCATCGATAGTAGATGGTGATGTATATTTTGTAAGTTCAACAGCAAATTCGGGTTCTTGGAGGTACTTTTCAAATGAATAAGGAAACACCAATTCAATCCATTTAGCTTCTCGAGGATATGGTGCAAATCTTCCAAAATGTCTTCCCATCATTAAACAAATAGAAGGTGTTTGATATGCAGCTGCAATATGAAAAGCACCGGAATCATTTGTAATAAGCATTTCCGAATTTGCTAGGGTTTCACTCAATTCAATTAAACTGGTTTTACCACATAAATTCAATAAAGTAAAATCGCTGGAATACTTAATAATTTCTTCTGCCAAAATTGAATCGCTCGGGGCTCCACAAATGCTGATTTTTCCATCATATGATTTGCGGATTTCAAGAATCAAATCGGCAAAATTTCTCGTCGACCATTGTTTAATTTTCTCACCTGCTCCTGGAAAAATTACAAGGCCGTTTCTCTGAATATCTGAATGCTTTTTCTGAATAAAAGGTATTGAAAAATCAATCTCTTTTTGAAGTAATTCTTCAAAGAAAGCTTTGTTTTTATCGAACTCAAAAACGGGCTTATCATTTTGATTTAAAAGTTGGGTAAACCAATTATCTGAGATAGATTTAAAAACGCTCAAATCGTTGGCAGCATCTCCGTTAGAACCAATTCTGTACTTGGCTTGTGAAGCCCTGATAATACTATCACCAATTAAAAATTCTCTTGAAAAATTTGCTTGTATAGAAACTTCAAAACCTTTAGAAAAAACTTGCTCTAAAATACTTGCTCTATAAGAAGCATCTTCTGTTATTTTCTTACGATTAATCCAAATAAAATCATCACAAAAATCACCATCTAAATCAATGGCTAAATCCTTCCACAATTCATTCCCCAAAAGAGTAATTTTATAATCTTTATACTTTTCTGATTCTTTAATTATTTGAATAAAGTTTCTGAACAAAATATAATCTCCAATTGCTTCTGTTTTAACAAGCAATAAAGTTTTGGGATTGATGATAGGCTTTCCGACAAATAGAAATGCATCCGAAATAAAAAATCGGATTAATTTTTTAAAATGTCGTAGGCGAAGGTATCTTTTTAAAAACATGCCTTGCGAAAATAGGTGTAATAATTGGGAATGAAAAAAGCCCGGATTCATTTCTGAAAACGGGCTTTTTATATTTTGTTTGATGAAACTATTTAACAGTATCCATGTGGCAAATCAAATCAACCACTTTGTTTGAATAACCCCACTCGTTATCATACCAGCTAACAACTTTCACGAAATTATCGTTCAAAGAAATACCAGCTTTTGCATCAAAAATAGAAGTTCTTGCATCACCTAAGAAGTCGTTTGAAACCACTTCATCTTCAGTGTAACCAAGAATACCTTTCATTTCGTTTTCAGAAGCTTTTTTCATTGCAGCTTTGATGGTATCATAAGAAGCACCTTTTTCTAAACGACAAGTTAAATCAACAACTGAAACGTCTGGAGTAGGAACACGGAAACTCATTCCAGTTAATTTTCCTTTTAATTCAGGAATAACTAAACCGACAGCTTTAGCAGCACCAGTAGAAGAAGGAATGATGTTTTGGTAAGCACCACGGCCACCTCTCCAATCTTTAGCAGAAGGACCATCAACAGTTTTTTGAGTAGCAGTTACCGCATGAACTGTAGTCATTAAACCTTCTAAAATTCCGAAATTATCATTTAAAACTTTTGCAATAGGAGCTAAACAGTTTGTAGTGCAAGAAGCATTAGAAACGATAGTCATATCGGCAGTATATTTTTGGTGGTTAACACCCATAACAAAAGTAGGAGTATCATCTTTAGCAGGTGCACTCATGATAACTCTTTTTGCACCAGCAGCAATATGTTTAGCACCAGTATCGAGAGTTAAAAACAAACCAGTTGATTCAACAATATACTCAGCACCAATTTCATCCCATTTTAGGTTTGCAGGATCTTTTTCAGCAGTTACTCTGATTTTTTTTCCATTAACAACCAAGTGACCACCTTCAACAGCGATATCACCTTTAAAAATACCATGTGTAGAATCGTATTTCAACATGTAAGCCATGTAATCAACATCAATTAAGTCGTTAATTCCAACGATTTCAACTTGTGGGTTGTTGATTGCAGCTCTGAAAACCAAACGGCCAATACGGCCAAATCCATTGATACCTATTTTCATAGTGAGATAATTAATTAATTCAGCAAAGATAAATTATTTCTTTACAATTCACCTTTTTTACCATGATAAAAATCAGGCTATTCATCTACCATTAGGTCTTTAAACAATAATTTACCATCAACTGAAAAATTTAACTAATAATCCTAATTATCAAACACTTAATTAATCAATTATCAAAGGCCAATTCTAAGGGTTTAACAAACTATCAATTTCACATAAATCGCCTTAAAACCTGCAGCTAATTAGGATAAACTCGATTAAAGTTATTACTGTAATATATTAAAGTTTGATTGAAAATATTGAATGAAAAAATGGAAGATCGGCTTTTGATAAAAATCCGTGTAAACAGGATTTAGCCTCCACGGGTATCGCAACCTTCTAATGTCTTCAGTAATAAATTACCAAAAATCCCACGAGGGTAAAAAAGCCTGGTTTTGATGTGTGGTTGAGCCGAATAAAAATTGGTATTAATTTTTTCAAATATTACACCGACCTTCCATTGGCAAAGCTAGATTATTCTGATGAATTGACAATCAAATTCAATTTAAAATGAGATAGATTCAAGGAAAAAAATAAAAGTACTCTTGAATAAAAACTTAAAAAAAACCAGAATTGAGAATGTAATTAAATCAAAATGAGCCAGTTTTAGAATTAGTATGTATCGAAAAACTTCAAATAATGAATAAAGAAATAAAATTCATCTAAAAATAAAACCAACAAATGATTTCAAAGTATCAAAGTAATTAAATCGCAATTACTTTGTAATTTAAATCAACATAAATTAAAAAATAAGAAAATTTGATTAAGATATTTGCCTGAAAATCAATATTTAAAAGAAACTTGAAATTGATTTTTGAAAAAAGTTTTGCAAAATAAAAACTTTGCGTATTTTTGCACTCCCCAAAACGAGGCCCGTTCGTCTATCGGTTAGGACGTCAGGTTTTCATCCTGGTAAGAGGGGTTCGATTCCCCTACGGGCTACATTATAAAAGAGAAAAAGTTAAACGCTTTTTCTCTTTTTTTTTGCCTATTTTTTTGATTTTCATAGTTTTCTGGCTTAAACTAAGTACTCAAAACATATAATTGTACACGATTATTTAATTTCAATCAACAAAATTGAGATTAATTTTGCCGGAATTTTTATTACCTGAATTATACCTTTAAATAAAGTATGAAACTATTTTCAGAAGGCTTTCAATTTATTATTAATACCTCCTTGTTTAAAAATACAACAATGGGTCTGGAAACCGATTTATCTTTACATAATCGAAAAACACCTATTGTTCTATATACACCCAATGGTAAAGAAAAAGGCTTAATCATAACATTCACTGGCTTTTCTATGAGTGGTTATAAAGACCCACGAATTGCTATAGTAAATAATGCTTTCAAAAAAATGGGTTACCGAGTTATTACTCCTAAGATAAATCCGATAGACGCATTAATTATTCATCCTCAGTGTATTGATGAAGTAAAAGAAGTCATTGAAGGAATTTCGAAAGACCCAATTTTAAATCCAAACAAATTTCGCCCTGCCATATTCGCTCCTTCCTTTACTGCTGGTATTGCCGCTTTAGCTATTGCAGAAATGCCAAGTAATACCGTTTCTTCACTTTGTTTATTAGGAAGTTTTAGTGATTTTGAATCAACCATTCAATTTGCATTAACCAATGAAGAAAATCAAGATAATTATGGTATGCATATTCTGATGAAAAATTTTCTGAAATATGAAATTGGTGAAAATGCTGAAATGGAAAAATTAGTGTATACCGCTTTAGAAGACAATGGTTTAAGACGTATAACACATTTATTACCCGAGGTAAAAGCAAATTCAAACCCACAAACCGTAGAGTTTTATGAGAAATTGGTAAGTAATACTGAATTTAGAAAAGAAGTTATAATGAAGGCTTGGACAAAAATTCCTGATTTTGAAAATTGGAAACACCGTCTTGATGTATCAATTCATGCCCATAAAATAAGTTGTCCTGTTGCTATTATTCATGGCAATGGCGACCAAGTAATACCGACATCACAATCGACTTTGCTGTATTCATTAATTAAGGATAGCAATAAAAAAGTACATCTTGAAATATCAAATTTACTAGACCACGGGGACCTAAAACTAGGTTTTAAAATATTTGCAGAAATTTCTAATTTGGCCAAAGCTTTCAGTTTTTTCACAACACATTGTAGAAAATTGCAGGATTTTAGCACAAAAAATGAATCAATGGCTTAGAAATTTGATTTTTTAGTATATATTTGCAGCACTTTTTTAAAATTAAATATACATTATCATGCATTTGACAACCGTAGCGAAGCAAGAAATCTTCGAAAAATTCGGTAGAGCCAAGTCTACAACAGACACTGGTTCAGCTGAAAGTCAGATCGCTCTGTTTACAGAGAGGATTAACCACATTACTAGCCACTTAAAGAAAAACAAAAAAGATTTTTCTGCTGAGTTAAGTCTAGTAAAATTAGTAGGTAAAAGACGTTCTTTATTGAATTATTTGCAACGTAAGGATGTATTTCGTTACAGAGCAATCATCAAAGAACTTGAAATCCGTAAGTAATCTATCTCGTATCGAAAGCAATTTCGATATTGTACTTTATTCAATTTATTAAAAAAGGGGCAGGCCAACAGGTGCTGCCCTTTTATTTTTCAAAGACGACAAAAAAATATGTCACAAGCAACAATTAAAACTTTCGAAATAGATGGCAAGACCATCAGCATCGAAACCGGACGATTGGCCAGACAAGCCGACGGAGCTGTAGTAGTAAAACAAGGCGATACCATGATTCTCGCCACAATTGTATCAAACAATGATGCAAAACCCGATATGGATTTCATGCCATTAACTGTAGATTATCAAGAGAAATTTGCAGCAGTTGGAAGAATCCCGGGTAGCTTTCACAAACGTGAAGCAAAATTATCTGATTATGAGGTTTTGGTAAGCCGTATAGTAGACCGTGCTTTACGTCCGCTTTTCCCTGATAATTACCATGCCGACACACAAGTAGCATTAACTTTAATTTCTTCTGATAAAAACATCCTTCCTGATGCTTTAGTTGGCTTAGCTGCTTCTGCTGCTATTATGGTAAGTGATGTTCCTTTTAATGGACCTATTTCTGAAGTTCGTGTAGCAAGAATTGACGGCAAATTTGTTATCAATCCTTATAAAGACGAATTAGAAAGAGCAGATATGGACCTGATTGTTGCCGGTACTGAAAAGGACCTTAACATGGTTGAAGGTGAATGTGCTGAGGTAAGTGAGGTTGATATGTTAGCTGCTTTAAAGTATGCGCACGAGGCTATTAAACTTCAAATCAAAGCTCAGTGGGAATTGTGTGAAATGCTAGGAGGTAAAAAACCAACTAGAGAATACAACCACGAACGTAGCAATGAAGAATTAGAGAAATCTATTAGAGAATTTGCTTTTGATAAGGTATACGCTGTTGCCAAAGCTAAATTAGCTAAAGCAGATCGTTCTGCCGGTTTTAAAGCAATCAGAGCAGAATACAAAGCTTCTTTACCTGAAGGAACCGAACTGGATTCATTCCTTACTGGAAAATATTTCCATGATGTGGAATATGATGCGGTTCGTAAGATGATTTTGGATGAAAAGCAAAGATTAGATGGCAGAAACTTAGACGAAGTTAGATCAATCTGGTCTGAAGTTGGATACCTTCCTGCTGCTCACGGTTCTGCTGTATTTACTAGAGGTGAAACCCAATCATTAACCACAGTTACTTTGGGCTCTAAACTGGATGAGCAAATGTTGGATAGTCCAATGAATGAAGGTTATGCTAAATTCCTTTTACATTACAATTTCCCAAGTTTCTCAACAGGTGAAGTAAGACCAAACCGTGGTCCGGGTAGAAGAGAAATTGGTCATGGTAATTTGGCTTTAAGAGGATTAAAAAGAGTATTACCATCAAGAGAAGAAAATCCTTATACCATTAGAATTGTAAGTGATATTTTAGAATCAAACGGATCGTCTTCTATGGCAACTGTTTGTGCCGGTTCATTAGCTTTAATGGATGCTGGTATTAAAATTAAAAGTGCAGTTTCGGGTATTGCAATGGGTTTAATTAGTGATGAAGAAACCGGTAAATATTCAATTCTATCTGATATTCTTGGAGACGAGGATCATTTAGGAGATATGGATTTTAAAGTAGTTGGTACTAAAAACGGTATCGTTGCTTGTCAAATGGATATCAAAATCAACGGTTTGAGATGGGAAATGGTTGAAGAAGCTTTAAATCAAGCTAAAGCAGGCAGATTGCACATCATGAACGAAATGAATAAAACCATTTCTGAAGCTGCTTCTGATTTAAAACCACATGCACCTAGAATTGAAACACTTTATATCGACAAAGAATTTATTGGAGCTGTAATTGGCCCGGGTGGAAAAGTAATTCAAGGTATACAGAAAGAAACCGGAACTGTGATTTCTATCACTGAAGAAGGCGAAAAAGGTATTGTTGAAATTGCTTCAAACGATGGAGAAGCCATGGCAAAAGCCTTAAAAATGATCAGAGGAATTGTTACTGTTCCTGAATTGGATATGGTTTACAATGGTACTGTAAAATCTATTGTTGATTTTGGAGCTTTCGTTGAAATTCTTCCTGGAAAAGACGGTTTGTTACACATTAGTGAAATCGACTACAAACGTTTACCAAACATGGAAGGCGTTTTAAATGTTGGTGATAAAATTGATGTGAAATTAATTGAAGTTGACAAGAAAACAGGCAAACTTAAACTTTCAAGAAAGGTTTTATTGCCTAAACCTGAAGGTTGGGTAGAACAACCACCTAGAGAAAGTCGTCCGCCACGCAGAGATGATAACAGAGGTGAAAGAAGAGACGATAGAAGACCACCAAGAGATAATAGAGAACCAAGAGAAAACAGGGATAATAACAATCCTTCTCAAAACTAAATCTCACTATAATTATAAAGGGTGATGACTGAAAAGTTATCACCCTTTTTGTTTGATTGAGTTTTTAAATTAATTGTAATAATCAAATTTACACCCAAACAGATTTCGAAAATAAAAATGAAGCCATTTAAATCGAAATGAAATGGCGATCTTAGAATTTTGGCTAAATTTCAAGCTTCTAAAAAATCAATCTTAGGGCCAATTAAATGTAATTTTAAGACAAAAATCGAATAAAAATATTCTTATTTGATACATAAATGTTAAAATAGATAGATTTAAATCTGCTTATTTACACTATTTTTGTACTTTTAAGAGCAAAATGAGCAAAAAATATCTTATTCCTTCTGAAAAAATTATAGAACGTTTGCGATATGAAAATCCCTGGTGGGTAAATAAACAAATTCCGGAAGTTTATAATACCATGGGAAGACGTTTATATTTTAACCTGTTCTATCCATTTGTTTTTGAAAACAATATTCGCAGAGCATTGGTGCTTATGGGACCAAGGCGAGTGGGTAAAACTGTAATGTTATTTCATAGCATTCAGCAATTGATAAATGAAAATGAAAATCCCCAGAAAATTTTCTTTATAGGAATTGACAACCCTATTTACATGAATTTGAGTTTGGAGGATATTTTAATTCTATGTAAGCAATCTTTGGCACTTGAGAATTTAAATGGGTGTTATGTTTTTTTTGATGAAATTCAATACCTCAAAGACTGGGAAAGACACTTAAAAGTTCTTGTAGATTCATACCCTGAAACCAAATTTATAGTATCGGGTTCGGCAGCTGCTGCACTAAAATGGCATAGCACAGAAAGTGGAGCAGGAAGATTTACAGATTTCATGTTACCACCATTAACATTTCAGGAATTCATCCACCTTAAGAATATGAATCACCTGATTTATAATGGAAGTATACAATATGGAAACAAACAAATTCAATACTGTCTTACTCACGATATAAAAGCCTTAAATAAGGAGTTTATAGATTACCTAAATTTTGGCGGTTATCCGGAAGTTGTTTTGAGCAAAAAAATTCAAAGTGATATGGGTAGGTATGTAAAAAACGACATAGTTGATAAAGTACTTTTGAGAGATTTACCAAGCCTTTATGGAATAAAGGATGTTCAGGAGTTGAACCGATTTTTCACTTATTTAGCTTACAATACAGGAAATGAATTTTCTTATGAAACAATGAGTAATGAAAGTGGTATTCAAAAAGATACTTTAAAAAAATACCTTGAATACTTAGAAGCAGCATTTTTAATAAAGGTTTTAAACAAAGTAGATATCAATGCTAAACGACTCAAACGAATAATTAATTTCAAAGTATATTTAACTAATCCATCATTAAGAACTGCTCTATTTTCACCCATAAGTGAAACGGATATTGAAATGGGTAATATGGTTGAAACTGCAGTTCTTTCGCAATGGATGCACCGTGAAAAATTAGATTTAACTTATGCTAGATGGAAAGAAGGTAGAAGTGAAGGTGAAGTTGATCTAGTATTATTAGATGATAAAAAATATAAACCTGTTTGGGGAGTAGAAATAAAATGGAGCAACCGCTATTTTGATAAACCAAATGAATTAAAAAGTTTGATTAACTTCTGCAAAAACAATCAGTTCCAACAAGCATTGGTAACATCCATAGAACAATTAGGAGTAAAACAAATGAATGAAGTGATACTTTCTTTTGTTCCATCTTCGCTTTATTGTTACAATATTGGTAATATCACCTTAAAAATGAAGAACCAAAGTTAAAACTGATTAAACTTTTTGTATTAAAAGTGATTCTGACCAGACAAGTAGAGAGACCACATAAAGAAGAAACACTTAACCGAATCCCCAAAGCATCATCTTGTATTTTCAGGAGATTTCATAAATTGCACTCATGATGATGACTTATCCAGAAAATATTGCGGTGATTGGTGGTGGAAGCTGGGCTACTGCTTTGGTGAAAATTTTAAGCGAACACAAAGTTTTGGAAAACAGCCATATTAAAAGTTTAAAATGGTGGGTTCGTACAGAAGAAAAAGCAGAGTTCATCAGAAAAAATAAACACAATCCTGATTATTTAAGTTCGGTTGAAATTCATCCGGATGTGGTGGAAGTAAGTCATGATTTAGAAAAAATTGTGAATAGCTGCGAGCTTTTGGTTATAGCAGTTCCGGCTGCATTTTTGGAAGCATCATTACAGGATTTACCCGCAGATGTTTTTAAAAATAAAATCATTGTTTCAGCCATCAAAGGTTTGGTTCCAAGTACCAAACAAATTGTTGGAGATTATTTTATTGAACACAAAGGCGTTGATGAAAAGAAAGTACTGGTGATATCGGGACCTTGTCATGCAGAAGAAGTTTCTGCTGAAAAACTTTCTTATTTAACGATTGCCGGCACAGGTAAAGAACTTGCCCGATATTTTGCAACACTATTAAGTTGCAGGTTTATTAGAACTGTGGTTTCGAGTGATGTAAGAGGTACTGAATATGGTGCAGTTTTGAAAAACATTTATGCAGTAACTGCTGGTATTTGTCATGGACTTGGTTACGGAGATAATTTTCAGGCAGTATTAATCAGTAATAGTATCAGAGAAATGAAACGATTTCTAAGAAACATTACAGATGCTGATAGAAAAATCAACCACAGTGCTTATTTAGGTGATTTACTTGTAACAGGTTATTCGGTTCATAGTAGAAACAGAACCTTCGGAAATATGATTGGCAAAGGTTATACAGTACAATCTGCACAATTAGAAATGAAGATGATTGCAGAAGGATATTATGCCATCAAAAACATGTATGAGCTCAACAAAAAAACCCAGGTAAAAATGCCTATTTTAGATTGTGTTTACAGCATTATTTACGAAGGTAAATCAGCAAAAAAACAAATAGAAAAACTGACAGAAAAACTGGTTTAGACTCCCCTATTCCGGCATTTTTCCCTCTACATAATGTTTCTCCTTTGATTTATCGAAAGTAAAAACAAAAGTACTTCTTACTCTTTCAGATCTGAGGAGATACAATATCCATATAGTTGCACCAATTATACTTCGAATTAAGCCTTTATATACTTCTTCATTTGAAGCTGAATCTTCTGAATTGAGCAGGAAAATCACATTTAATTCTAAGAGATAAAAAATCACAACAAATAATAAACTTATGATTTGAAATCTTGGGAATGATGAACGTCTTTCTAAAAAAAGCAAAATGGTAAAAATATTTAATGAAATCATTACTAATCGAAACAACAATTCAAGTAAAAAATAAGCGGGAAGGTTTTCATTATAAACCGGAGAGCCTGAATCATTGATTAAATTCCAAATATTCTGATTAAAATATTGTCCATCAATTATATAATATATATTTATAATAGGAGAACTAATTAAACTAAATCCTAACAAAACCAACCAACCTCCAATTGGCTGGGAAAATTCCACTTCACATTCAGGAATTTTATCCCATTTATACCAATTCTTAAATGCAAAAAACAAAGCACCAAGAACAATATAACTTAAAACCAACATCAACAAATTCCATTTAAAGCCCCCAGCTTGTGGAGATTCACCATTACTCGAATCAAGCAATTGTGAATCAGCTTTTCCGCTACTCCAGGTAAACATATAAGCGGAATAATTATTCATTTTTTCAAGATTTGTATAAAAACCTTCCATATCTTGAGGATTAACAGTGTGAAACCTTGTTTCAAAACCGTATATTAATTTCACAGTATTTTTGGCACTATTGGCACTATTAAAATAAAAATTAAAGTTATTGTCTTGAATACTTTCCATTTGTTCTGAAATTGGCCATTCTTCAGGTAATTTAATAAACATGGTAAGCTTAGCGTTCAATGGATAATTAATAGAATATGGTGTACTTCTGGTTCGTGATTCAGGAAAAGCAAGCTGGGTTAAAATAAGTTGAGGATAAACCTCAAAACTCATGAGTTCTTTTTTGGTTTCAAATTTCCATTGCTTAGTTAGTTCATAATTCTCCTCAACCAATATTTCATTTTGGAATTCATTATCAGTCAAAACCAATGATTTAACAACCTTTACATTTCCATATAAATTATTGTAGAATTTCAAATATTCCTTTTCAATATAATCCCTACTTTCAGATGCAAAATAATAACGCATTCTATCAGCATCGCGGCCTGTATACTTGCTTAGAACTTTGAGTTTAATAGGCTGAATAGAATCGATAACTTCAAAATGTTCTTCAAATTCTGTCTTTGAAATAATAAAATTCCCAGGAATCCCATTTAAATAAATATTACCCGAATAAATAAATAAGCCATCATGATAATCAGGAAACTGCAATGCGCTCAATCTTCCTCTTTGATATGATATAGTTGGATCTACAAAATAATATTTCCCATCAAAAACAAATCTAACAACTACATGATTAAATTGAAGTGGTGAAGGTAATTCATTACTCAAACTTCCCTTTCGTTCTGTATGAACTAAGACCGGAATTGCTTCGTAATTCTTCATATTGAGCATGGCACAAAGCAAATAAGATTTGTCCTTGCAATCTCCAAAACGCCTTTTTAATACATCTTCAGGCTTTGACGGTTTGTGAGAATTTTCGCCAACTTCAAATCCTAAATAACGAATCTCATCCTGTACAAATCGAATAATATTTGTTACTTCTTCATAATCGGCTTTAGCTTTGATTGATAACTCATTCACTTTTTTCAATAGCTCCGGACTCCTTTGATTTAATGGATACAATGGCAAAGCCCAATCAACAACTTCTTTCCAATTTTTATATTCAGTAATAGTAAATTCAGGATAGGTATAATAATCACCCGGGGTATTAATTTCTCCTTGAATAGCTTCTAAACATGAAGTTTGAAAATACAATTCTTTTAATTCACCAACGAAACGAGTTTTAAGAGAAATACTTTTTTTACCTATTGTTTTACTTTTAAAGATTCTATCCTTTGCAGCAAGAATCCTAAAGTTTAATAAAGTAAGAGGTTGAGAGAAACCAACTGAAACTCTTTGAAAAAATTTATCTCCAAATACAGGATTAAAACCAATGATACTATATTCATATTCTATGATATCTCCTTTACGAATATCATTTAATGCGATATAGGCAGTTTTTGAACCATCATAAATTTTTGATTCTAAATCCGTTTCTCTTTGTATTTGTTTGATTTGGGATTTAGGCAATTGATTGAGTTTTTGTAAACCTCTAATAATTTCAATACGATGAAATTCTACTTTTTGGTAACTCGGGTCAAAATTAACAGAAATCTCAGAAGCCTCTTGAACGCCAGCATCACTTAAAACTTTAATGGCTATATGAACAAAATCTACCTTTTTCTCTAAATGAAATTGGTTATCAAATAAAACATAATAGTAACCATTACTGATACTACCTTCTTCAACCTTGGTTTGATAAGGTGCTGCTATTTTATTTACCCAATAAGGAGTTTCAGTTTTTGAAACTTGGGCCTTCACAAACGAAATTGAAAATAGAAAAACAAGAAGTTTTGGTAGAAATTGTTTCATTATTCTAAAAAAACCAAATATAATAAGCCTTCGTATTAATTTAAAATCAAAAAAAAAGACCCCAAAATGGAGTCTTTTTTCTATTGATGTTTGTATGATATTAAGCTCTAATTACACCTGGTCTGAATTCTTTTTCAATCGGTGCATGATTAGCAGCTTCAATTCCCATACTTATCCAAGTTCTGGTTTCTTCAGGTTTTATAATTGCATCAACCCATAATCTTGCCGCAGCATAGTATGGTGATGTTTGTTTAGTATATCTATCAGTAATGGTTTTAAGCATTTCGTCTTTTTTCTCTGGTGTGATGGTTTCACCTTTTGCTTTTAACGAAGCTTCTTCAATCTGTAATAAAACTTTTGCAGCTTGTGCACCACCCATTACAGCGATATTGGCATTAGGCCATGCTGCAATTAATCTTGGGTCGTAAGCTTTTCCGCACATAGCATAATTTCCAGCTCCATAAGAATTTCCTGTAATGATAGTAAATTTAGGAACAACAGAGTTTGCTTGGGCATTCACCAATTTAGCACCATCTTTAATAATTCCGCCATGTTCACTTCTTGAACCAACCATAAAACCAGTAACATCTTGAAGGAAAACCAAAGGAATTTTCTTTTGGTTACAGTTCATAATAAAATGAGCTGCTTTATCGGCACTATCACTGTATATTACTCCACCAATCTGCATCTCTGTAGGATTATCAGCCGCATTCTGTTTAGGTTTTTTGGCTTTTACAACTTGACGGTTATTAGCTACAATACCAACTGCCCAGCCATTAATTCTTGCATAACCACAAGTAATGGTTTTACCATATAATTCTTTATAGGCATCAAAGCTTCCATCATCAACCAAACGATTGATAATTTCCATTACATCAAAAGGTTTTGTGAAATTGGCGACAGCATCATATACATCATCCATTGATTTTGCTGGTAGTTTGGCCTCAGCGCGATTAAATCCAGCTTTTTCAAAATCACCAATTTTATCCATGATTCTGCGAATTCTGTCTAAACACGATGCATCATCCGGAAATTTATAATCTGTTACACCACTGATTTCACAATGCGTGCTTGCTCCACCTAAAGTTTCATTGTCAACATCTTCACCAATTGCAGCTTTTACCAAATAAGAACCTGCTAAAAAAATAGAGCCTGTTTTATCAACTATCATGGCTTCATCACTCATAATAGGCAGATAAGCTCCACCTGCTACGCATGAACCCATTACAGCAGCTATTTGGGTAATTCCCATACTACTCATTACAGCATTATTGCGGAATATTCTACCAAAATGTTCTTTATCTGGAAAAATTTCATCTTGCATTGGCAAATAAACACCAGCACTATCAACCAAATAAATAATTGGTAATTTATTTTCGATGGCAATTTCTTGCGCTCTTAAATTCTTTTTACCTGAAATTGGAAACCATGCACCAGCTTTAACTGTAGCATCGTTGGCAACAACTACACATTGTCTGCCACTTACATATCCAATCATAACAACTACTCCTCCACCAGGACAACCGCCATGCTCAGGATACATTTCATAACCAGCCAATGCACCTACTTCAATTCTTGGAGTGTCTTTATCTAATAAATAATCAACTCTTTCACGGGCAAGCATTTTGCCTTTTTCCTTTTGTTTAGCCGCGGCTTTATCTCCTCCGCCTTTGTAAATTTTGTCTAAACGGGTCTGAAGTTGGTCTAAAAGTTCTTTCATAGTAATTTTTTTCGGTTTAGAAACGAATTTCTTTTGGTTTGGTAATGGTTTGAATGCCTTATGTTTGGTTCTAAATTTTCGAATTTTCTGTCCAAAAATTCAGTTCACAAAACTAAACTTAAGCCTCGAATTTCAAAGAGAGTTTGCTACTTATTTAGAAATGATTACTTTTGCGCTTGGGTGAGCCCTGTACGACCAGCTCCCTCTAATCCCCCAGGTCTTGATCGAAGCAAGGGCGTGAGGTTGTAGCGGTGCGATGCAGTAAGCTTGCCCATTTTTTGTGCCTTTTTTCAAAAAACACAATCATCTCATTGCTAGAATTTTAGCATCATTCTTAAATTCACTCTTCTATTTGTTAGGTAATTTGGAACAGCAAAACGATTTGCTTCCACGTCTTCAATCCAGATATAACTTATAGTATTGTTTACACCAAGAAGGTTAAATATTTCTAAGCCAATCCAAGCCGATTGAATATTTCTTTTCCAAAAAGTATTTCTTTTTTTCAATCCTTCTGGAATTAATACCTTATTAAATCCAATATCTACTCTTCTATAACTTGGAATTCTGTTTAAATCATTGTTTCTATTTTGATCTGGGACACCAAATGGAAATCCTGTTCCGTAAACCAGATTCAAATTCATTCTGTAATGCTTGTTTCCTCTTAAATAATCTTGAAAGAAAATAGCAAAGGTTACTCTTTGGTCTGTTAATCTTGGAATATACACTGCTGGAACATCATTGCCCTGAATATCTTTTTGACCTGTAATTTTCTCTTGAGTTTTCATTACACTTAAACTCGCCCAACTTTCTGCTCCTTTTACAAACTCTCCATTCACTCTAAAATCTAAACCACCTGCATAACCATTGCTGTTATTATTAGCCATATACCTAATCCGTACATTATCTATTTCATAAGGAATAAGGTTTTCGAGTTGTTTATAATAAGCTTCTGCAACAAATTTAAATGGACGTCCCCAAGCTTTGAAATTCATATCACCACCCAAAACATAATGTATGGCCTTTTGTGCTTTGATATTAGCGTTTAGTTCACCTTTGAAATTCCTTAGCTCTCTATAAAAAGGTGGCTGATAATACCAACCAAAAGCGGCTTTAATGAGCCAATCTTTTTTAGGTTTGGCATTTTTATCTGTACCTAATAATTGTCTATTATATTTTCTATTGGGCTCAAAAGAAAATTGAAATCTTGGACTAATTACTGCTTCATTGTTAAAGCTCCAATAATTAGCTCTAATGCCATATGTAAATTCTATATTATAATCTTTGTTTAACATTTGAGTATTTTGAATATACCCATTGATTCTATAAGAACTAAGACCCAATTTGGTGCTTAAAAATGAATTCAATTCAAACAAAGAATCACCAACTAAAGGTGGTCTAGAAAAACCTGATGAATCATCATAATACCACTCATGAAGTTTATCTTGTATTTTTTCAGTTTGAAAAAAAGCACCCCATTGTATTTGGTTTTTACCTTTAGTTAAATATCCGCGATGACCAATATTATTAACCGTTGCAGTAATTTTATTCCTCGCATTGTTAATGAAATAACCTACACCTCTTAAACTTCTAGCTCTAGCAAAATCATCAGAACCCATATCAGTTTCAATATCACTTAAACGATAAGCACCTTCAACAGTAAACATTTCATTTTCGTTTGATGAAAAACTAGATGCAATAAATTTTAACTGAGTTCTTAAATTGGGTTTATAAACTAAACTAGCTGCATGTGTTGAGGTTTGGTACGACATTAAATCGGCACCATCAAAATAAATTTGTAATTGGTAAGCAGCTCTTACTGTTCCAAAAACTGTTTCTCGGTTTTGTGGAACAAAGAAATAATTGTTCTGAGCAAAACTTCCCAAATAAGATAAACTTAAATTATCTGTAAAATGATAAGTCAGTAAAGTTTGAACATCATAAAAACTCGGTTTGTAGTCTCCTTTAACATCGAGAGTTCCCAAAACATAAGCATTGCTCCAATAACGGGTTCCCAATAAATAGGTAAATCTGTAATCTTTAGAAGCACCTTCTGCATGAGCCATTACTCCTAATAAACCAGCATTTACAGATGAAGCAAATTTCTTTGGGTCTTTGTATTTGATATCTAAAACACTACTTAATTTATCACCATATCGAGCCTCAAAACCACCAGCAGAGAATTTTACATTTTGAACCAATTCAGAATGAATAAAACTTAAACCTTCTTGTTGCCCGCTTCTTGGTAAAAAAGGACGATAAATTTCAATGTCGTTCACATAAACCAGATTTTCATCAAAATTTCCACCACGTACATTGTATTGGGAGCTTAGTTCATTGTTTGAACTTACACCTGGTAAAGTTGTAAGAATTTTCTCGAAACTACCACTAACATTAGGTAATGAGCTCGCTTTTCTAGGATCGATAGTATAACTAGAAGCCTTTCCTCTTCCAATTTCCTCATAAAAAATAAAAGGATCTAATTCTACGCCAAAATCTAAAAATACATTCAATTTATATTTCTGGTTTGCATTTAGGGCCGGAACTTTCACTTTTTTGGAAGCTGAACCTACAAATGAAAATACCATTTCATAAGCAATTCCTGTTTTTACTTTAAATGAAAAAGAGCCATCATTTTCACTTAAGCCACTAATTTTAGTTTCTAATATTTGGATATTTACATCAGGAACAGGTTTTCCAGAAGAATCTTGGACTGTTCCATAAATGATTGCATCTTGAGCAGCCAGTTTAAAGATTGAAAGTATCAGTATAAAAAATAATAAAACGGTTTTTTTCATGAACATGCATCAAAACGGCCAATTGGGCTTTTTCTTATCTAGCTTACAACTATAAGGGATTATGAGGATTGAACCAAATGAACTAATTCATTCAAATGTATTTTTCCGGTAGTTTTTACCAATGCGTTCATCCCAAACAAAACTTTATTCTCAAAAGTTCTGAATGAACTCAGTGTTTTTAGTGGTTCCGCAGATTTCTCGGCAGTTTGTTGGTTGATGGTTGTCATAATACATCTACCGCATGGTTTTACTAAACTAAATTTAGTTTCGCTAAAAATTAACTCTTTGGTTTCATCTTCTTGAAAAGCACTGGTTCCTGTTAAAACAATATTTGGCCTGAACCTATTCATTGGAACTGGCACTTCTAATTTTGCATTTAAAAATTCTAATGAAGATTCAGAAATCACCAAAACAGGAAAGCCATCTGAAAATCCTGTAGAAACATTTTTATTGGCGAATTTTAAATCAACTTGACGAATATAATCAGCATCTTTTTTCACTAGAAAGCAAGCCAAACCAAGTTCCAAGGAAAACCACTTATTAATTTCATTGGGATAATAATAGGCTTCAACAATATCATCCCAAACAAGGGTTTTACTTGATTTTGTTTTGAAATGAATTGGGATTTGAATCCTACTTTTACTTAAAAGTGATTCTATTTCAAAAAAATCATCATTCCAATGAAAAGGGAGTATTTTTAAAAGAGCTAGTTTTGGATTGTTTCTTTGGGTGATAAATTTACCCTGTTCGTCTACCAACATCCATTGCCTATCAAAGGCCAATCCTTCATGTAAAACTGGCCATTCGTTAACAGAAAACCCACCAAGTGACTTAACTGGATAAACTTGAATATCAGAAAGAACGACAGTCAAAATTATCTACTTAAGTTTTTTAAAGAAGCAATAGTTTCAATTGGATTAGATGAACCAAAAACATAATTTCCTGCTACTAAAACATCGGCACCAGCTTTTAAAAGTTTTGGAGCAGTTTCCGCATTTACACCACCATCAATTTCAATCAAACAAGATGAATTTGCTGCATCAATCATTTCCTTTAATTCAGCACACTTTACATAAGTTTGTTCAATAAATTTTTGGCCTCCAAAACCTGGATTTACACTCATCATACAAATTAAATCTGCATCTTTAATAATGTCTTTTAATAAAGAAACAGGCGTATGAGGATTGATAGCAACTCCTGCTTTCATTCCGGCTTCTTTAATTGCGTAAATTGTTCTATGTAAATGCGTTGAAGCTTCTAAATGTACTGATAAAATATCGGCACCAGCATCTTTAAAATCTTGGATATAACGTTCTGGTTGAACAATCATTAAATGAACATCCAAAGGTTTTTTTGCTTGTTTGCTAATAGCTTTAGTAACTGGGAAACCAAAAGAAATATTCGGAACAAAAACACCATCCATAATATCTACATGGAACCAATCGGCATTGCTAGAATTAATCATTTCAATATCTCTACCAAGATTTGCAAAATCGGCCGATAAAACAGAAGGAGCGATAATAGGTGAACTCATGCTGGCAAATTTAAATTTAATTTTCGAGTTCCTTTCATTTCTAAATGAATCTAAACCCCTAATTTCAATTTTTATTGCCATTGCTTTGAATTAAATTTCGGCCATGAAATTTAATCAAATCTTATTTTGGGGATGTATTTCTGTTTTTATATTAAATGCATGTCAAACAAAAAACATAGTAGCTCCTAAGCCCATCAATAATAATTTTATAGAACCACCTAAACCTCTTACCACAGTTGGAATTCCTATAAGTGTTAATTTAATGGATGTTGCAAATGCTGTAAATAAGAAATTTGAGAAAAATATTTATAATGATAATTCCTTTGAAAACGACGGTGGTGATGATTTAAAAATCAGTATTGATAAAAGATCAAATATTTTGGTGAATGGGAAAGAAAATGCGATTCAAATTCAAATTCCTATGCATATTGAAGGAATTTACCGGTTTAAGAAAAACTTATTGGGTTTAGAAATCAATAAAGAACAAGGATTTTCTTTTAATGTTACTGCCATTATCAAATCAATTCCTGCTGTTGATAGAGATTGGAACTTGACATTAAAAAGTAAAACCCAAGTTAGGTGGGAAGATTTACCAGTTATTGAAATTGCAGGTTATAAATTAGATTTTCCAGATTTATTTGGTAATATAATTCAAAGTCAGAGCGACAAAATTAGCGCTTACATAGACAAGGAAGTGCCCAAACAAGTTCAACTAAAAAAAGAAGTTAGTAAAAGTTGGAATGATTTACGAAATCCATTTTTGATAGATGAAAAATTAAACTCTTGGTTAATACTTCGACCTAAAGAGATTTTTATTACACCTATTACAACAACAGAAACTACATTAGATTTTAATACAGGAATTTCAAGTATAGTTGAAATGGTTTCAGGCTATAAACCAATTCAAGACAGCACAAATAAATTACCAAATCTTAGGCAAGTTAGCACACTTAACGACAAAGTAAATCTGGCTTTGCATGCAGAAGTAAGCATTGAGCAAATTAATGCTGAAATGAAAAATCAAATTGGTGAAAAAGGCAAATTAATTGAAGGTCCCGACTACAAAATTACCATTCTTGAAGGTAAAGCATTTGCTTATGGAAGTAAATTATTAATAGGAGTAAAACTTGATGGTAAAGTAAAAAAAGCTGGGATTGGCAAGAATATCAGAGGAATTTTCTACCTGGAAGGAATTCCTACTTTCAATAAAGAAAAGAAAACATTAGAAATAAAGGAATTCGATTTCAATGTTCAGTCGAAAGACATTTTAGTCAAAACAACGTCCTGGTTATTGCAATCAAAATCTTTTAGAAAAAGCATTGAAAGTAATTTGGTTTTTGATTTATCAGAACAATTAGAAAACAGTAAAAAGGAAGCAAATTTAGCTTTAAACAAAAGATATGGAGATGTAATAGAATTAAAGGGAAGCATTAATTCTATTACACCTGCCGAGGTTTATGTTACACCAGTTTCTGTGAAGGTTAATATTTTAGCTGAAGGAAAAATTAAAGTAAATATGAATAAGTTTTAAGTTGATAAAAGCATCAATTTACAAACTCATCATTTCTTTGAATTTTACTGCTTGTCTCCTACTCACTTCAACCTTTGTACCATCTTTTAAAAACATCAAGAAACCACTATTAAAGAAAGGTTCTATTTTTTCGATATAGTTTAGGTTAATAATTTGTTGGCGGTTTGCTCTAAAAAACATTTGGTGACTCAATCTTTCATCCAAAGAATTAAGGGTTCTATGAATTAAGGGTTGGTATCTATCGAAATGTATTTTAGCATAATTTCCAGCACTTTCTATCATACGAATCTCTTCTAGTTTGATAAACCAACACCTATCGCCATCACGTATAAAAACTCTTTCATCAGGTTGTAATTCGGCCCTTGAACCTTGAACCTTAATTTCTTCAATTTGCTTTTTAGCTTTCTGAACCGCTTCTCTTAATCTATCGTTTCCAATAGGTTTTAAGAGATAATCTAAAGCATTAATTTCAAATGCCTTGATAGCAAATTCATTATAAGCAGTCGTAAAAATTACTACTGGAGTTTCAATAAGTTCCTCTAATAAATCAAAGCCAGTTTTCTCAGGCATATTGATATCAAGAAAAAGCAATTGAGGCTTTAGCTTATCAATCATTTCTAAAGCTTCATCAACATTTGAGGCTTCAGCAACAATTTGAATTTCTGGAAATTCTTTTAACATGTTTTTGAGACCTTCACGAGCAAGTCTCTCATCATCAACAATAATTGTATTTATCATATTGGTAGTTCTATAGTTGCTATAACAAAATTTTCATCCAGATTTCTTATATCGAAACTTGCCTTTTCTTCAAACAACAATTTCAATCTTTCCTTTGTATTCTCTAAACCCAATCCATTTGCAGAATCTTGTGCATTTGATTCGTATTTCCCAGAATTTATAATTTCAATGTTTACACGATTACCTTTTTTAATTGAATTTACTATTATTTGTCCACCCAATTTTAATTTTGATATACCATGTTTTACAGCATTCTCAACTAAAGTTTGTAACATCATAGGAGGAATCTGAGTAGCTAAAGTTTCCATATCCATATTAAAAACATACTGTAATCTTTCATCAAAACGGATTTTCTCGATTAACAAATAGCTTTCAACAGTAGCCATTTCCTGCTCAAGACTTACTGTTTTATTTTTACTCATTTGAAGTGAACTTCTCAATAAATTAGAAAGTCTCATAATAGCTTCTTTAGACATTTCAGGGTCTAAATCAACCAAAGTTCTTATACCATTTAAGCTATTAAAAAGAAAATGAGGGTTAAGTTGAGTTTTTAAATTATTGTATTGATTTTCACGAAGAATGGCTTGCATTTGGTAACGGCTTCTTTCGGCTTCAAGCGATTTTTCCCAATACTGAAACAAATGATAAACCAGAGCCCACATGAGAATGTATTTACTCCAATTGAATAAATAATTTAGGATGAGAACCCAATCAACCGGTAATTGACCCATTAAAGGAACGGTTAATCTATCGAGGTAAATATTCAATAAAGTAAGAAGAAACGAAACCATACCAACACCAAAAATCGCTCGAGGTATTAATTTCGACAAAGGCAAATAAAGCCATTCAGTTTTTATCAGGAACTTTCTATATAAATGTGTTAGCCCTAGTCCAAACACAAAATTCACGACAACATTTAAAACAAGTAATTGGTTATAACCGAAAGTATTTCCGTATCCAATAAATTCAACAAGAACAAAGAAGAACCAGCCTCCAATTTGACATAACCAATATAAATTACTTTTCTTCATGTTTGTAAAATCAGCATAAAAATAGAGAAAAAGAAGAGTAAGAATGATTAAAACTTACATAAGAGGGAAAGTAAATTTATTTTTGGAAATTTAAGCTGATGGCAAAAAAAAGGCGGCCAATGGCCGCCTTTGTATAGAAAGTCTTTGCAATTAAGCTAGTACAATCACTTTGTTATTTAATACTTCAACCACTCCTCCAGTAATAGAAAATTCTTGTTTACCTTCTTTTGATTGAACAGTGATTTGGCCTTTCTCCAAACTTGAAATCAAAGCAGCGTGACCATTTAAAATCTGAAACTTTCCTTTACTTCCAGGTAAAGTAACAGAATCAACATCTCCGCTGAATAAATTTTTGTCTGCTGTTATGATATCTAATTGCATCGTATGATTTCTTAATTGTTGATTACTTAGCTTCTGCTAATAATTTTTCGCCTTTAGCAATTGCTTGTTCAATTGTTCCTACTAAGTTAAACGCAGATTCTGGTAAATGATCTAACTCACCATCCATAATCATATTGAATCCTTTAATAGTATCTTCAATTTTTACTAACTCACCTTTTAAACCAGTGAATTGTTCAGCAACGTGGAAAGGTTGAGATAAGAAACGTTGAACACGACGAGCGCGAGATACCACCATTCTATCTTCTTCACTTAACTCATCCATACCAAGAATTGCAATAATATCTTGTAATTCTTTGTAACGCTGTAAAATAGATTTTACTCTTTGAGCACAATTGTAATGAGCATCACCTAAAATATCAGCTGTAAGAATTCTTGAAGTAGAATCCAATGGATCTACCGCAGGATAAATTCCTAACTCAGAAATTTTACGATTTAATACTGTAGTAGCATCTAAGTGAGCAAATGTTGTTGCTGGAGCAGGGTCAGTTAAGTCATCCGCAGGTACGTATACCGCTTGAACTGAAGTAATTGAACCACGTTTAGTTGAAGTAATACGCTCTTGCATTGCACCCATTTCTGTAGCAAGCGTAGGTTGGTAACCTACCGCAGATGGCATACGACCTAATAAAGCCGATACCTCAGAACCTGCTTGAGTAAAACGGAAGATATTATCTACGAAGAAAAGAATATCACGTCCACCTGATTTTTCATCTCCATCACGGAAATATTCAGCAACTGTTAAACCTGATAAAGCCACACGAGCACGAGCCCCAGGAGGTTCATTCATTTGACCAAAAACCAAGGTTGCTTGAGATTTAGCTAATTCATTGTAATCAACTTTTGATAAATCCCATCCACCTTCTTCCATGCTGTGAACGAATTCTTTACCATATTTAATTACCCCTGATTCAATCATCTCACGAAGTAAGTCGTTACCCTCACGAGTACGCTCTCCAACACCAGCAAATACTGACATACCATCGTATGCTTTTGCGATATTGTTGATTAACTCCATGATTAATACGGTTTTTCCTACACCCGCACCACCAAACAATCCAATTTTACCACCTTTTGCGTATGGCTCAATTAAATCGATTACTTTAATACCTGTATATAAAGGCTCAGCTTGAGTTGATAAATCTTCAAAACGAGGAGAATCACGGTGAATGGCGCGACCTGGTCCATCACTAGTTACGGTTTTCATACCGTCGATAGCCTGACCTACAACATTGAATAGACGACCACGAATTTCTTCACCAACCGGCATTGAAATTGGGGCATCAGTTTGGTGAACATGCATACCACGAACCAATCCGTCGGTACTGTCCATCGCTACTGTGCGCACCATGTTTTCTCCTAAATGCTTTTGGCATTCGAGAATAATTTTAGTTCCGTCGGCTCTATCGATGTAAAGGGCATCATAAATTTTGGGAAGTTTACCACCTTCTGTGGCGAAACTTACGTCAACTACTGGGCCAATTACCTGAGCTACAACTCCTGATTT
This sequence comes from Bacteroidia bacterium, assembly GCA_051861545.1. Taxonomy (GTDB): domain Bacteria; phylum Bacteroidota; class Bacteroidia; order UKL13-3; family UKL13-3; genus CAISCU01. The sequence goes on from JBIMKP010000032.1 coordinate 34,746, forward strand.
AGACATAGTTATGTTATTGTTTATGGAAAAAATAGTGCCGCAAAATTAGGCTTTCCCAGCTAAATTCAAATCTTTTATTCAGCTATTTTAAGATAATTCTGATTTTGGCTAAAAATAAAAACTGAATTCACTATATATTAGTCTATAAACCAATTCTTTAAAGAATTTAATTTAAAAATAGCTTAATTAATAAAATATTGAAAACCCAAAAAAGAAAATTTATTTGAAAATGATTCAAAAAGAGTTTTACCTAAAAGATGATGTTATACAAATTTCTAAAGATTTACTTGGAAAGGAATTGGTAACAAATTTTGATGGGAAAATATGTTCAGGTTATATTGTTGAAACAGAAGCTTATGCAGGCATTACTGATAAAGCAAGTCATGCTTATGGTGGAAAATTTACTAAAAGAACTCAGACTATGTACTTAGAAGGAGGAACCTGTTATGTTTACCTTTGCTATGGAATACACTCTCTCTTTAATATTGTTACAAATGTTTCCGGAATTCCACATGCAGTCTTAATCCGAGCAATTCAACCAATCAAGGGAATTGATACCATGTTTGAAAGAAGACCTGAATCTAAAAGTGAACGAAATTTAGCTAATGGACCAGGAAGTTTGAGTAAAGCACTGGGAATTAGCACTATTAACAATGAATTACAATTAGATTCAAATCAAATCTGGTTAGAAGAAGGATTAAAAATCACAAATAATAAGATAATAGCCAGTCCTAGAGTAGGTGTGGCTTATGCAAAAGAGGATGCTTTACTCCCTTATCGATTCAGAATAAAAGACAATCCCTTTTGTAGTCCAGCAAAATAATGGAACTTAAGATGAACTAATCTTTTGTAAATAAAGCCTTCAGTTCGGTAGCATCATCAGGCTTCATTTTGCCTGCAAGTATCAATCGCAATTGTCTTCTTCTTAAGGCACCATCAAATCTTTTAGTCTCTTCCTCTGTTTCAGGAACTAAAGTATTTACGGTTACAGGTGAACCATTCCTATCCAAAGCTACAAAAGTATAATAAGCTTCATTACTCAGAAACTTTTCTCCGCTTGGAATATTTTCAGCCCAAACTTTAATATAAACTTCCATGGAAGTGCTAAAAGCACGAGAAACCTCAGCTTCTAAAGTAACCACATCCCCTAATTTGATAGATTTACCAAAACTTACACTATCAACTGAAGCTGTAACTACAATTTTTTGTGCATGCTTTTGAGCAGCAATCGCCGCAGCAATATCCATCCAATGCAACAAACGACCTCCCATTAAATTGTTTAATGTATTTGTATCATTTGGCAAAACCATTTCATTCATTACAGTTCTAGATGCTGATGGTTTTTTTTCAATTAAGTTATTCTGAATCATGGTCAAATTTTGAGGGGCAAAAATAAACCCACTATTCATACTAACCTAACATTGATTGTATTGTTTTGAAAAATGAATGCGCTCACAAAAGATAAAACTTTATTAAATAAACTAGAAGATTTAAGAAAAACCATCATTGAAGAAACCAAGAAATATGAACCTAGAATAAAAAGGTTAAAGCCATCCAATAAAAAATCAGCCAAAAATTTTATTCAATACCTATCTGCTCGCAAAAACGACCTTAGGGCAATTCAAGATGAATTACATTCCTTGGGATTATCATCCTTAGCTAGTTCAGAAGGACAGTTCTTAGACCAACTTGAGCAAGTAATTAAATGGTTAAAAAAACAAGATATAAAAGCTATAAAAACTTCAAACGAACTAAGTAAAAATAGCAATAAATTATTTGGAATACCACCAAACAAATTCATTCCTCAAATAATGGTTACTTATGAAACTAGCTTTGCCAACGATTCAAATATTATTACCGAACTACTTTTGGAGGGAATGGGAATCGCAAGGATAAACTGTGCTCATGATAATGAAACCATCTGGCTTGAAATGATTCAAAAAACAAATTCAAGCTCCAAGCTAAGTGACAAAAATTGTAAGATTTATATGGATTTACCTGGACCTAAAATTCGAACAATTATTTTTGGAAAAGGACGAAAAGACAAAAAAGTAAAACTTGATATTGGCTCAAGATGCTGGCTTGTCGAAGTAAATGCAAAATTCAAATCAAAGGAAATAGTAATTGGAATTAGCAGCACAGGTATTATAAAACAACTAAAAAAAGGAGAAACTGTATTATTTGACGACGGTTTATTTAAAGCAATAATTATAGAAACTTTTGACGATAAGGTAGAATTAGAAATTGTAAGATCATCGAGTAAAAAAGGATTCTTAAAAGAAGAAAAAGGAATAAATTTCCCTGATACAGCTTTAAAGTTAAAATCATTAACATCCTATGATGAAGCTTGTCTGCCATTTATTTTAGAAAATGCTGACATGTTGGGATATTCATTTGTTCAAAATAGTGAGGATGTTCACAAGCTTTATGAAACACTAAGTAATCTTGGCAAACCTAATTTTCCTGTAATTCTAAAAATCGAAACTAAAAATGCTGTTTTAAACTTACCTGATTTAATTATAACAGCAATGGAATACGGTTCTCCTGCGATTATGATTGCCAGAGGTGATTTAGCTATTGAAATTGGTTTTGAGCGATTAAGTGAAATTCAGGATGAAATATTGTGGTTATGTGAAGCCGCTCATGTGCCAGTAATTTGGGCAACACAAGTCCTTGAAAATCTTAATAAAACTGGATTTCCCACACGTTCCGAGGCTACAGATGCAGCGCATGCAAGTATGGCAGAATGCGTAATGATTAATAAAGGGCCACACGTCATAGAAGCTCTACAAACTTTAAAAGCTATTCTAAACAAAAATGGCACACATCATTGGAAGAAAAGAAACATGATGAGAACCCTAAATATTGCTAATCAATTCTTTATTCAAAATTAATTCAGATTCTATCTCGCCATAAAAAAAGGCCTTTTCAGTACCAGAATAAGCAAAACAAACAAAATATGGTGAATTTAGGATAGTCGAATCTTTTAGAAAATGACTAAAACTAAAATTAGTTTGAACAACGATGAATCTATATTTATGCTGATTTGCAGAAAGTGCTTTTAAAACATGAGCTTTAATTTTTAATTCAGGCTCTTCTAGAAATTGAAGTTTGGGTTTAACTTTAAAATGTAGATAATAATCTAAAGCAATTAATTCTGTAAAAACTTTATCATCTTGAAATTCGGATACAACAAAGGAATTTAATAATTGAAAACTATCATCCAAACTATGTTTGTGGAAATTAGATTTCTCATGAAACCAACGACCCAAATTCAATAAAAAGCTAAATATTCCTGCCTTACTTTCAGCATATAATAAAGTGTTCTTAGCTCTACCTTTATTCCAATATAACTCTAAGGCCTCCTCAAGTAATGTAACACTATATAATTCCTCTTTTGATAAATAATTACTTTCAATAATTTGATATGGAGGATTAGGATCGAATTTAAATCCATACTGATCATATCGTTCTCTTACCGGAGTACCTTTTAAAAACTTAAGAAAACCTAATTGTAATTCAGGTGCATGTAAAGCAAAAACTTGTTCAAAACTGTAAATAATATCATCAAAATAATCTAAAGGAAGACCTACTATTAAATCAAGATGCATTTCAACATCATCCCTTAATTGCAAAATAATATCCTTCGTTTTATCAAAATTCTGTTTTCTACTAACCTCTAAATTAGCCTTTTGATTAACAGTTTGTATGCCAATTTCAAATCTAAACAAACCTTTTGGAACCTTTTCCTTTATAAAAGCAATAATATCAGGATGAACAATATCAGCTGTAATTTCAAACTGAAAGACATTTCCCGGTTTATAATTCGCTAGAATAAATTCAAAAATTTTAATGGTGAAATCCTTTTTGATATTAAATGTTCTATCTAAAAACTTAATGACTTTACCATGTTGCATTAAGTAAAGCAAATTCGTTTCTATGGTATCGTGAGGAAGGTATCGAACTTTGTTGTCTAAACTGGCCAAACAAAACTCACATTTATAAGGACAACCACGAGATGTTTCAATATAGGCTACTTTATTCTTGATATCAGATTCAGGCTCAAATTCATAAGGATTAAATGCAGAAAGCTGTTTTAAATCAAACGATTCACCGCTAGGGATATAAGTATACTTTGAGTTAGAATCTTTATAAACCAAATTTGGAATACCAACTGGTGATAAATTTTGATTTAAAAACGAAGCAAAGGGAATTTCACCTTCACCAACAATAATATAATCTACTTCATTAAGTTTAATAACATCACTCCAATCATAACTAACTTCAGGACCACCCAGAAGAATTTTCGCATCTGGATTTAAAGACTTAATTAATCTTGCTACTTGAAGGGTTTGAGTAATATTCCATATATAGCAACTAAAAGCAATAACATCAAATTTGGTGCAAGCAGAAGCAATTTCAGAAGCCTCCTCTTTTATTGCAAATTCTCTCCATGATAAACCCTGATGGTGTTTATTTAAACCATATAATAAACGTATAGCCAAATTCATATGTATGTATTTGGCATTGAGTGTTGTAAGCAGTACTTGCATAAACTATGGTGCACCTAAAGGGATTCGAACCCCCATCTTCAGAACCGGAATCTGAAATTCTATCCATTGAACTATAGATGCAAAAAACCTTTAAAAGGGTTTCGAATATAGTAACATATTTATAAGCTTAGGTAGAAAAGGGCAAAAAAAAGGGGAGACTTGAAATAAGCCTCCCCTTTTTTAGGAATTAAAAAATTATTGTTTAATTAAAGGTTTGTAAATGCTTACATCACCAATTTCAACTTTTACTAGGTATGAACCTGCTGAACCAAAGAAACTTTCATCAAGATTCAAATCGTGAGCACCACCAACTAATTTTCCTAAATCAGTAGATTTAACAACACGACCTAACATATCAATAACAGAAACTTTAACATTTTCAGACTGCATAGTTTCGAAATGAACATTAGTTGAAGTGTTAAACGGATTTGGATAAGCAGATAAATTGAATTTAGCTGCTAATTCTTCTTGAACACCAACTTTACATTCTACACGTACTGCAAAGGTTCTAGTAACAATACATCCACTGATATCTTCAATAGTAACAGATGCATTAAATACACCTCTATCGTTATAAGTAAATGTTGGTTCAGGCTGACTAGATCTAGAACTATCCTTATCACCAAACTTCCAAGCATAACTAATAGCACCTGGTATATTTGTTTTGAACTTCAATTTAGAACTGTAATCACAATAAGGGAATAATTGCTTGTCTACATATTGAGTATCTACTGTTAAAACTGGAGCAGCACTAACAACCATACCTTGTGTTTTTGAGTCTTTACATCCCCCATTTACAGTTGTAACTGTTAATTTCAAATTATAATTACCCGCAGTTGTGTAGATAAATCCACCCGGAGCGCAAGCAACAGCAGTATTACCATCACCAAAATCCCATGCACAAGTGAACTGATCATTATCAAAAGTATAAGAGTTATTAAACAACTTCACTTCATTGTTAACACAAACTTCAGGAGCTGGAGTAGCAGTAAATACAGCAACAGGAGGATAATTAATAGTAATATCTCTTCTTACAGAATCACGACAACCGTTTAATTTATCAATAGTTCTTAAGCTAACAGTTCTTGTACCTGTAGCAGTGAAAACCTTGTTTGGAGTTAAATCTGTAGAGAAGCTATTGTCACCAAAATCCCATGAGTAATCTACATTCTGAGTACCACCACTGAAAGTTGTAGTATTTGTTAAATTGATAACCTGATCTTTACAAGCATTTGTGAAATTAAATCCAGCAAATGGTCTGTCATTAACAGTAACTGCTTTAACTACTGAGTCAACACAACCAAAATTAGATATTGCTTTCATAGTAACAGAGAAAGTACCAGTAGCAGGGAACCTGTAATTAGGAGTAGCACCTAAACCAGTTTGTCCATTACCCCAATCCCATGTAAATCCAATTGTACCAGACTGAATAGTACTAGAGTTAGTGATAGGAACTGAATTACTAAAGCAATGAGGAGTTGTATTAAAGTTAGCAGTTGGTTTAGCAAATACATAGTATTGTTTAGAAATAGTATTCGAACAACCACTTGAATTGGTAACAGTTAAATTAACTGCATAAGTTGTATCAAATTTAGGGAAGTTGAATCTAGCTATTTCTCTGTTATCAGATATATTACCAGGGAATGTCCAAGCAAATACAGTACCTGCAGGTTGAGTTCCAGATGTGAATAAAGTTGAGTCATTCGCACATGGAGTTGCTGATGTGAATTCAGCAGAAGGAGCAGGTAAAATGGTTACTTGTTGTTCTTTTATAGAAACCAAACCATATCTATCTGTTAAGAACAATCTAACTGTGTATGTACCAGGTGTTGAGTAAACCTTTTCCGGATTCAAACCAACTGAAGCTGTATTATCACCAAACTGCCAAGAGAAATTGAAAGGGAAATTTATTTGTGGTCTGATTGAAGGCTCAGCAGTAAACTGAATCTTGCTCAAAGCACATTTGTTACCAGTTGGAGAAATATTAAAATCAGCTATAGGAGGAGTTGCAACGCGGAAAGAACGGAACATTACTGAATCACAATATGAATCTAATAATCTATAAGTGATTGTAAATTGAACAGTAGTATCCATTTGAGCAGCATTTGCAAATGCTCTAATGTATCCATCGTTTGATCCACTAGGATTTACAACAGTGAAATTAGAGAATGGTCTGCTAGGAATAGAAGTAACATTAGCAGCAGTTACAGAACTAACTTCCCATCTTGTGCCATAATCAGCATTTGTATAATAAGCAGGTGGTACAAATTTGTAAGTGATAGTATCCCCAATTTTAAATCCATCAGGATTATTGTTATCACCAGCGTTATATGAACCAGAGAAAGGAGTACCTGCAACAATAAACGGACCATTATAGAATCTGTTTACAACAACAGTAACAGTATCTGCCATATAATTACCACATGAAACTTGACCCGCATTGAAACCCGTACCATTAACAGTTGAGAATGTATTTCTAGCATAAACAAAAGTTCTGAAGGTATCTACAGCAGGAGCAAAAATTCCTATATTAAGATTATTGCCATTTCCATTTCTTAATGTTATTGGATTTCCAGTTTCTGCATTAAATGCAGTATAATTAAATCTTGTATCTGAATTTGGAACTGTTACAAAAATTGAATCTCTGAAACATTGAGCATACATTTTTGGAGTAAAGTTTTGATTTTGGAAATCATCAAAAATTTCAATATCATCAATTAAGATATTTTGACCACCACCAGAAGCAAAACCTTCAATACCAACTCTTAAACCTGGTAAACCAGCAAATTCAGCTAAACATACTTCACGAACATCCCAACCTGGGAAGTTGAAAGTACCAGGAACATCAGGTAATCTTCTTACCGATTTTAAAGGAGCAGTAAAGAAACCTCCACCAAATGTAACACTTACTTGAATTGAATCATTTCTATTTGGAATATCACTGTTTTGTGAAACTCTAAATCTTAGAGTTGGGCTTTTCAAGTTAGTGAAATCTAGACAAGGAGAAACCATTCTTGCAGATGAACCAGCGCTAAAATTAGACGCTCTAAACATTGCAGCCTTAATTCCTGAAAACGCGCCTAAAGGAGGATTAGAAATTGAACCAAATGCTCCAAGATCCCAATTTGCATTTCCGTTTGTTGTTTGAACAGTCCAAATAGGATTATTTAAACCTTCAAAATTATTAGTATAAGGGAAATTTGTGATACTGATATTTAAAGTATCCCATAATTTAAACATTGGTAAATAACCAATATTTGGTGGGAATTTAAAGTCACGACCAACAACTCTGTATTCTAATAATGAACTACCAGGTATAGATGGGAATGCATAAGTTCTTAGTGTTCCATCATTAACAGAAGCTTGCAATGTAGTAACTGGTCCACCATTTAATTTGTAGTACAAAGTATCACCAGCAGTTAATCTATCATAAATTCTGAAAGAAAGAGCAACACCAAAAGCAAAACATGAAGTTGCATCAGTTACGTTGAAAATTCTTGGAGCAACACTATCAATATATACACCATTTTCGTATTCATGTGCACCAATTGTAGGATTAGCAAAGTTTCTAGGATTTCCTTGAACGTCACCAGTTACTGTTAAAATAGGAACTGCAGAACCATGGATTACAGATGTAGTTCCATTAGAGATAAACAAGTTATTATCAGAAATAAATGGTGATAAGAAATTAATTGATGAGGTATCTTGTCTTGTATAACTCATAATTTCATTCCACTCATTATAGAAAGTTCTTGTAACAGTAGAAACACCAGATGCCATTCTATCACTAATTGTAGGAGAAGGAGCGGCAGCGAAGTAATTATTATAATTACTAACTTTAAAAGGATTAATAGTACCACCAGTTGCAACTGCGAAAGCGTTACTTGTAGCTGTACCACCCATTCTATTTTGGAAAATATTATTCAATGAACTGATACCTCCTATAATTGAAGGAGATACACCTAAAGCAGCACTAATTGCACCAGAAGTTGTCATTGGCGAAGATTGAGCTAAATTGATTGAGTTATAGTATAAATTAACTCCAATATCAGTATTTCCGCTATTTCTAATGATAGCACCAGGAGCAGCAACATAAACACCAAAAGGATTTAATGCAAAGTTAGCTGCTGTACTTGAACTAGTACCTAAAGAAGAAATACCATAAATCATATTATTAGCAAGCGTGATAGCTCTGCCCATGTTTGATGAATCCGTACCAAAATTTACAAAAACACCATAAGCACCACCAGCAAGGTTAGAACCTATATTAAAAATTCTATTTCCAGTAATATTACAATTACTATCTAATCCAGTATAAACTCCAGCAATTGTACCTAATTCAATACCTCTAGGATTAGTAGCAGTTCTCATACTGTTTCTAATGATATTGTAAGTAACATTTGACCAAGCTTGTCCCATTAAGAAGATACCTGCTGCATCATTTGAACCTCCAAAGAAATCAGTTTTAACAGAACCACCTGGAGCAGTATTACCACCAATTGTATTATTGTTTATAGATAAGTAAGTATCCATAGAATCTCTACGAGTAGCTCCTCTTAAGTAAATTCCATAATTAACACCACCAATAAAATTATTATCAATAGTAATATTATCATTTCTTCCTAATGCAGCATTTGAAGGAGTAACTAAACCTCCTGAGTAAATACCAGCAAAAGTGTTAATAGCAGAAGTTGTAGAATTTCCTAAAATATTACAATTTTTGATTGTGATATTGGTTGTAGTTGGACGAGCATTTGTTATTGGATCTGCGCCACTTATAATATCAATTACCTTGTTATTTGTTGCAGTAAATTGAGCTGGAGCTTCAAATGTTAAATCTCTTGAGTTAGTTCCACTATTAGAACCATCGATTGTGAAAAATTTAGCACCACTAATCCTTAAAATTGAAGCATTAGGTAAAACTGAAGTTGCAATTGTATTTGTGATTCTTACAACATCCTGGTAACCTGAAGCAACAGTTAAAATAACATTTCTGCTTGAGTTCATTCTTGGATAATCCAAAACTTGGATTGGGCCAGTAAATGTATCTGTTTCACCAGCATATCCAGTAGCAATAGCTAATCTGATAGTTTTAAATCCACCAAACGAGCCATCAATTCCCTGTGAGTTTAAATAATTAATAGCCGCACGAACAGTTCTGAAAGAACCTGAAGTTGGATCACTATTTACAGGAGGATTATCTTGTCCATTAATTAAATAAGTAGCACCACCTTGAAGAGGAGGATTAGGACTTCCAAATTCCAATGCACCAATCCATCTGCCTAATGAAGTTGTAGAACCGCATTGGAAACGTTTGTTTCCATAAATATCATCACAAATTAATGTAATAAATGCTGCACCACTTGGAATTAAACTTGCATTTATCATTTCAAAATTTGGAGTCGTATCTGAAACAAATCTTGTTGGCCAGTTAAATGAATTTCCATCTGAACCGGCAACTACAGGTTGAGTAGATAATCTCCAATCATTAATATTAGATCTTGTAGTTGCAGAAATACCACCAATAAAGTTTGTATTATTTCCACCTGCAAAATAGTTATTGTTATTAATTGCAAATGGTAATCCATTGTTCTGGTTATTAAAAGGACTTTCAGAATGCGCAGCTAAAACAACATATCTTCTTCCACTGGTAGCTGTCATATTTAATCTGTTGATTAAAATATTGTTTACCAATGAAACACCACCTCTGATATTAGCATTCATAAAAATTGTAGCACAACCAGAATTCGCATTTGTCATACCTGTACCTGATAAATGAACAGTATTATGTAAAATATTGATACCTGGTCTTGGATGTGCACCTGCGGCTTCAATTACTATACCTGAAGGATTCTGAACATTTGAAAATGCAGAAGCAACACCGGCACCAATAATTTTACCAATGAAATTGTTTTGAATAACAAAACCTCTTGAATTAATTATATCAGTAGCGGTTAGAAATATTCTAATACCTGTACAAAAAGTTCCTGTTGTAGTTACCAAATTATAAATCTGATTTCTAGATACAGTAATATTACTAAAAATAGTTGCAGAAGATTCGTCAATATCAATACCACGGAAACCATTAGAAATATTAGTAGCCGATAAGCAGTTTCTAACAATATTACTATCAATTAAAGCATCTTTTAAGCCTTTAACAAAAATACCAGCTTGTAAAGCAGCGCCACCAATATATGTAGTGCTATCCGGGCCTCCAGGTGCGATATTACCACCGATTATATTTCCTTGAATAACAAAATTTGTTGCATTGTTTAAACCGGCAGCAAAAATACCAGTTCTTACAGCTCCAATTTCATTACCAATGAAACTCATTTTATCATAACCTGACAAAGTTGTTACTAAAGGAGCACTCGGAGTAATTGGATTACCCAAATAAATACCTACTGATGTATTAACTAAAGTGCTAGTTGAATTTCCTCTAATTCTACAATTTCTAATAGAAACATCATTACCTGCTACATCATGGGCTGAAACTGAAATTACTCTTGCATTTGCAGTATTAGCCAAAGATGGTAATCTAAAAGTCAATCTTCTATTTGTTCCACCATCAATTATCAACCAGCGAGCTCCTTCAATACTTAATAAGGCCGAATTAGGAAAATTGACAACATTTGGACTTGTGATTGTAGTTGTGAAATTATTCGCAGGTCTAATAATTACAGGAGTTCCAAGATTTGCATTAGGATAATCAATAATAGGAGGCAAATTTGATGTTTCACCTGAATAACCGGGTTGCAATTCCAAAACGATATTACCAGAACCAGCAACACCATATGAATTTAAATAAGTAATTGCATCAGCTAAAGTTGCAAAAGTTCCATTTAAATTAAGTCTAGTTGGATAATTATTTACTCCATTAATTCCAAATGTTCTAGGTCCTACTAAACCAATGTTAGCATTTGCAGAATCTCCATTCCAAAAATGACAACCGATAGAAGAGAATCTTCCCAAGCCAGTTCTAAAATTACCAAAAATATCATTTGTAACACGGTTTGACATTTGGTTAAAAATAGATAAATAAAATTGGAAGAATTGATCTAATGCTACACCTCTATTATAAGTAAGATGGTTTACACCATTTGCAACCGAAAGAATGGTATCGTTTGAGAAAGGAGGAATAGCTGTTAAACTCGATGAATCCGACCTTGAATAGTTTCTAAATGAACCAATAGATGAAAAATTATTATTACCACCTCTAGCTACAAACTCCATTCCACCATCTCTTGTATCAGTAAAATAATTATTGAAATTAGAATAAGTAAAAGGTGTATTAGTAGAACCGTAAGCTACATTATAGATTGTGTACCCTACATTATTTGCAGGTAAACGACCCATTCTATTTGAGAATGAATTATTCATCATTATAATTCCACCAGTAACCGTTGAAGCTAATGCCACACAAGCAGAATTGGCATTTGCTGGTAAACTTGAACCATATAAGTTGATACTATTATAATACATCTCCAATCCCATATTTGAAGAAGTAGTTTGATCAACTAAAATACCGATAGGATATCTATATGTAGTTAAACCTGCAACTGCAGCAGTGGCCGATAAATTCGCAATTGAATTATTAGCTATTAAAATTCTTCTTGGAACTGTATAAGTATTCAAACTAATTCTAATGCCATAAACACCACCAGTATTTGCACTATTACTATTTAAATTATAGATATAGTTTCTGGTAATACTAATATTTGAGTCAACTGAAAAACCTGCAGTTCCACCTTCATTTGTTAAGAAAATAGCACGGTAGTCAACAGAAGCTGGTGCAATATTTCTAATTGTATTATTATCTACAGTAGCATTGGCAACTGTATTCAGGTAAATACCTGCTGAGTTTGAACCGCCACCAGTTAAACCAGAAAAACTTGCACCTAATGGATTTGAATATCCTCCAATTATATTATTTGAAATATTGATATTTCTTTCGTAATTATTTACTGAAACACCTCTACCACGGATATAAACACCATTTGAAGTACCCAAAATCTCGTTATTTACAACAGTAAGATTTTCACTTCTTGATAAAGCAACAAAGCCTGGAGCCGTTACACTACCAAGATATACACCGGCAAAAGCAGGAAATGTTGTTAAGGTATTATTTCCAACCAATTGACAATTTCTAATCCCAATAAATTGGCATTTTTGACCTGTATTTGGCATAAAATCAATAACCCTTGAATTCGCACCTGCTGTAGCTGGTAATCTGAAGCTAATGTTTCTTTCTCCAAAATTCCCCTCACCATCGATAGTGAAATACCAAGCAGCATTCATTCTTACTAATGCACCATTTGCTGGAACAGTTGCTGTGGTAATAACAAAATTGGTTCCTGACGCAGGCTTCATAACAATAGGTCTTGAAGCATTTGCAAACATATTTGGCCAACCACCAACACCTGTTGCTAAACCAATATTAATTACTGATGGTTCAGTTCCTGAATAACCTGATGATAACAAAAATGTTATCTGCCCAGTTGGTGAAGTAAAGTCAATACCATTTGCATTCAGATAACTGATAGCACCGTACTGCGGACCCGTTGCCGAGCCCATTAAATTGAAGAAAGTGTCAACAGGAGCAACAAAGTCGCTCGCACCATTAACAACATAAGTTGTGTTCCCTCTAAGGGTCTGTCCATTTGCACTAATTAAACCCAATAAGCCAATACTTATTGAGAGAAAAATTGCTCGGACAATCGTTTTGTTGTAGAAATATTTCATATGGGTTAATGAATAATCAATAAACCCAAAAATAATTAAATATACCTTAAATACAAAGTTTAGATAAAATTAGCTTCTAAAAATATTCATAAAGGATTTTTTAATACTGATAATAAGTTCGTTGTGGGCGTTTATTATCTAACCATTTAAATCCCTTTAGTCTTAATTCATCAGGTTTTAGTTCATCCAATGGGTACATAGTTGCATCAGGGTTGGTTATAAAAATAGCATTTTGCAATTCACCTGAATTAAATACGAAGTTCATTTCACTGCAATCAATCACATTAACTCCAATATAATGTAGACTATCTTCTTTAGCATAATATATACTTTGCCCATTACCCGATACAAAAAGCGCTTTAATTCTAGAACTATCTAATTGTCCAAGCATATTTCTACCTTTAATTTGATTAAAATGTGCTCCTTTTTCTTTGCTGATTAAAAAAGCATCGCTTAGTAACCTAAATGAATCCAGTTTATTGTTATTTACATAAAACTTAATAGTATCTGAAGTTATTTGATTCTTATCAGACCAAAGTATAGGTTTATGATACATCCAAATTGTAGAATCATCTTTTGAATATATCAAAGAATCACAAACAGCTTGTAAACTAGTTTTAATAACTTTCACATTCCGATAGGCTTTCAAAACCTCTCTTTGAGCTTTCAATTTCTGAAAAACTGCTAATGTATCGGCAAACAAAAACAAACTATCCTTTCCATCAACAAGTTTAATTGCATAACAATTTTTTGTAACAAAAGTCTGTTTTGATTTCCCATTTAAATTTCCATAAGCACCAAAAAGCGAAACTTTCTGAACCGAATCATACATATAAATATTTCTGAAAGCTCTTCCTATTTGATTCTTCTTATCATAAAATAAACTATCAGCTTTAAGCATTTTCTTATCACTAAAAAGTATGGCATTTTTACTAAATTGGCTTTGATCATTTACAGTATTATACCAACCATTTTCACAAACAATTCTTTCGGTTTTACCATCAATTTGTGTAGCACCATAAAAGAAAGCAGTTCTATTCCCAGTATTGTATAACAAAGTGTCACTCTTCATTGTATAATCCGGATTAACAAGCAAAACATTTCCTTTAAAAAAGAAGTCTCTTGTTCTTGCATAATAGTATCCATTTTTACTAGTTAAAATATTGGTACTACTTGTAATTTTACCATTATTGTTATAAAACCCATATTGATTGTTTAAATCATAATCTAATTGCTCTGAATTTAAGGTCATAGATTTATCAGACAGAACCACATCACCTTTTATGAATGCTTTTTTATTATTGCCATCATAATTTAAATACTTACCTAAAATGGTAACACTATCATTATGATTAATTCTAACATTTGAGAATGCCTCAACTCTATTTTCCAAGCCATAAAACAAGGCACTATCACAATTCAAAAATGTGCCATCTTGTTTCATGGCAACCTCACCAATTAATTTGGTTACTTCAATATTTTTTAATTTGATTATCTCAGCACTTTTGGCAAACAAGATTTCTAACCTACTGTTTTGCGCCAAAACAACATTGGAAAATCCAATTAATATAATTGTAAAAAAGACACTTAATTTCAACTTTAACATGATTTAATACTAAAACTAACAAGAACAAAATTCCTGCCAATTGCAATGTAAGTGCCAAAACTAATTATTTTTGAGCAAAACCACCCACCAATTGAATCAAAATAAGCAATCCATTATGACAAACGAGGAAGACTTTCTGAAAAAATTTGAACAATTTAACTCAGGACATAAGCTTCTTAGTAAGGAGGATAAAATTCTTGTAGCTCTAAGTGGCGGGCCAGATTCAATTGCTTTATTAAAAGTGCTAAAGTCTCTTCAGTACAATATCGAGGCTGCACATGTAAATTATCAATTAAGAGATGAAGAAAGTTTAGAAGACGAAAAGTTTGTAGTTAACTTCTGTAAATCAAATAATATTCCGTTAAAAATAATTCGTTTTGAAACAGAAAAGCTTTCAAAAGAACAAAAATTAGGAATCCAAAATATTGCCAGAAAATTAAGATACAATTGGTTTGAAGAAATTTCAACAAAAGAATCTTTCAGTAAAATTGTAACTGCGCATCATTTAGAAGACCATCTTGAAAGTATCCTTTTAAATATTTCAAGAGGAAGTGGAATAAATGGACTCAAAGGAATTCATTTAATTCAAGGAAAAATCGTTCGTCCTTTTTTATTTACCAATAAAGAAGAAATCTTAAACTACTTAAAAAACACAAATACACATTATAGAATTGATTCATCAAACAAGAAAAACAAATACAAAAGAAATTTCCTAAGAAATGAGATTATTCCTGAATTGAAAAGATTAAACAATCAACTTTTAGAACATGCATATGAACTTAGTACTTGGGCAGGTTTTTATGAAGAGTCAATAAAGTCAATCAGAAAAAATCGACTTAAAAATGGGCAAATTAAAACACAATTATTTATTCCAATTCAAGAAGTTTTAAAAAGTTCTTATCCCTTCAATTTTATCTTAAATGAAATAGAAGAATTTGGTTTTACAAAATCACAAGCAAAAGATATTTTATCGAAAATTAAAGAAGCTAAGAAAGGCCAATATTATGAATCAAATAGTCATCAATTAGTAATAGATACTAATTATTTAATTATTGATGAATTTTACATTGAATTGGATGAATTAGAATTCAACAAAAATCCATTTTCATACCAAATAAACGGATTGAAAATTGAGATAAAAGAAGCAAAAAAACTTTCAAAAGTTATTAAAAAAAATGAACTCTTTTTTAGTGCTGATAAACTTAAATACCCTATTCAAATATCAAAGATAAATAAAGGTGACAGAATCTCTCCAATTGGATTAAACGGAAATCAAAAAGTGAGTGATTATCTAATCAACAAAAAGGTAAATAAATTAGATAAAAAATTATGTTACCTATTAAAAAGTAACAACGAAATTATTGCACTAATCCCCTTTACTATTGATAAGCATTATGCTATAAATAGCTCCACAAAAAAAATTATTAAGATAACTTATAAATAAAAAGGTTCCTCGAAAATTCGAGGAACCTTTTTATTTATAAGTTTAATTAAACATTAGTTCAACTGCAATTTCATTGTATAAACATTAGAACCACTTTCTACTTTCATGATATAGATACCACGATTAGCTGAACTTAAATCTAAACTTTCTTCAGTTAAATTTTTACCACCAAGAATTTTGGCAGCAACTTCTTTTCCCAGAATATCAGTAATAGTGATTTTCACATCATTATCTAATGCCTGAACCAATCTAAAATTAAACAATCCGGTACTTGGATTAGGATAAACATTCATCAATTTTTCAATATTTAGAACATCATTTATTCCGGTTACACATGCATCAGAAGAAACTCTAATGTATCTAATGGCGAAATCGCTTTGGTTGCCTGATAAATCTGTTACTCTATATGTCATGCTAAATAATCCAGGCATATCTCCAAACCATCTACTAGTTTGTCCTTTAATTAAAGGCAAAGTACTAGTAACAATAAATCTTCCAGGTTGTCTCATTTCAGCATCACTGTTGTAATTATCTTGTAGTTCAACTCCCGGGTCAAAAAATTCACACCATCTGTTCATGTTTACTGTTTCACCACCAAGAATTTTTACAACTGGTTTAGTTTCATCAACAATATTAATTATACGACTAACTGAATCCTTATTACCTGATGGATCTGTTGCAATGTACCATCTTGTAATTGAACCAAGCACATTGGCTGGAATAACAGCAGGTCTCATTGTAATTGAAATTGTATTTTTAGGCCATACATTATCGGAAACAGTATATCCAGGATCAATGTAAGCATTATATACTTCCCACTTCAAAGGATTGTTTCCATTTAATTGAATTACTGGAGCAATATTATCAGTTACTCTAATTTCAACCATTACTTGGTTAGCAATATTTCCTGAAAGATCTGTAACATTATACGGAATAAAATAACTTCCAACATTGTTTACATCTACTGCACCTAACCAGTTTGGAACTAGATTTTTCCAATAATTATCAGTAACAGAAACAACTTTTTCCATATCAATTGCTGTTCTAACTTGGTGAATATAGAAATTTCTACCTCCAGTATAATTAGGATTTATTACAGGTCTTGTTGTATCACCTACTGTTACTAACCTATTTACTGTAGCCATCATTCCAAATGCATCAATAACAGTATAATTTAAATTATAACCTCCTAATTTAGTGGTATCAACTGAACCAGCTATAATAATGTTATTGTTCGGAATCACATTGTTTTGGTTGTCTTTAGCTACTGCCCCAAATTCATTGTATTTATTATATACTTCAACGTACTGTTGACTAGGTCCATTTAAAGTAATTGATGGTCCAGTTTGATTTAAAATAACAAATACTGTTCTATAAATTGTATCACTTACATTACCATAAAAATCTTTAACAATGTATTTAAGATAATTTGGACCAACTACTGACGTATTAACATCTCCAATTCTTTGGTATCTAGCACTTATGTTTCCTTCAATATTATCGGATGCTGTAACCCCTGGATCAACAAATGGTTTGTTGATTTCAGTTTGCATTGTTTGGCTTCCATTTATTGAAATTAATGGTCTTGACGTATCTGAAGGGAAATTCACAACAAAATCCTTGAAAACTCCTAAGAACGTTACACTTGGATTTAAGGTTGTAGGTGAATAAGTTACCCCTATTCTCATTCTTGTTGAACCTGTTCTTTGTGTACTTGAAATTGCTATAGAATTTGTTTTTGTTAATGAGTAAGAACCTGATTCATTCATCACTATTTCATCACTTCCAAATAATCCATCCATATTAAAGTCAATCCACACTTTTCTATCCATTGGACTTACATTACTTGTTGTTGGACGAACTACTGACAAGTTGATATTCTGACCTCTATATAAATTCGAATA
>JBIMKP010000033.1:0-51333 GCA_051861545.1 Bacteroidia bacterium
TGCAAGGATTTTTTAGCCATTGTTCTTAAAACCTTGCATTTAAATTATTTAAATACAATCTAATTGATTGATAATAAATTCTAATAAAGATTTTCAGCAGGCCCTATGTAAGTCTTTCTTTAACTAATGAAGCTATGAATCTTGTAAATGGTTCAATATTAAGGTCCACACTAGCAATTTCAAGTGCACGCATGTAATCATCTCGACTCTCAACAGGTATAATTGTCCAAGGATAACCTCCCGAAGCTAGCATTGCATTTAATAAAAATCGACCTATTCTTCCATTACCATCCATATAAGGATGAATGAAAACAAATACAAAATGTCCTAATACTGCTCTTACCGATGCTTCTTTTTCTTCTTCTAACAATTCAAATAGCACTGGCATGGCATCTCGCATTGCATCAACATTTAAAGGCACATGTTTTGAATTACTAATATAAACTTGATGACTCCGATATCCAGCTAAATCGGCAGGTTTTAGTATTCCTGCAACTACAGAAGGATCAAATAACTCCCTATACCACTTTGTATGCCCTTTGTTCACTTCTAAACTAGCATCCTTACCTTCAATGATATTTTTAATAGTTTCTTTAACCGATTGAAAAGCTTGATAATACCCTCTAGCCGCCATTGCATCTCTTTGCTGACGATCATCCTCATTTCCAATTGCATTCCATTTTCCAGAGCTAACTTTTTCAATTAATTCAGGTGTTACTTTGTACCTCTCTATTGATAATGAATGATATGCATCCATTACATATATATCATCTATTTCTTTCAAGAAAGCATTTGTATCTTTTGGAATTCCAGGTGCTGGAGGAAAAAGTCCAATCACAAATTCACGCATCTGCATCCACATTAAGCGAATCCGATTGGCATACGGAGAGCGTTCACGTGATGATAAGCGAATTTCCATTTTTTGACTAAATGGATCTTCCTCACGTATGTCATAATCTGCTTGCTTAAAGGTTTCTATAATTTGATCTGCAATTCTTTCTTGAAGATTATTTCTGAAAGCTCCTGCTAATCTACCGGCATAAACTGTATGACCATTTTCTAAAAGAATTGGAAGAACCTCTGACGCATCTCTTATCATTGAAAGAGCTGTACGTGCATCAATTACATTTTTGGAATAAACCGACACTGTACAATATATAAGCGCTGATTGTAAGTTATAAACTCGTATGCCTTTATTAATCTCTATTAATTCTTTGGGAGGCAAATGGGTTTTTAGATTAAACATAGAGGTTTCATGTGGTAAAGGTGTAGACTTATTATTACCTTGAGGAGTTCTTAGCAATAATTGAGGTGCTACTGACCAATTACCTGCATGAAGAGACAAAGATTGATCGGCAGATAGGCACCAATTATCAGCATATTTATGCTCTAGAAATTGTGCAACAAATTCCCAATAAGAACTAAACCAGGCTGTAGTTTCACCTTCTCTTTCTGTTGGATTAGTTGCAATATACCAGCCTTTAGTTACTTCACGAAGAAAGCCGTTTTTAACAAGCAACTGGCGGTACTTTGTATTGGATATATCAGTGGTGTGAATGCCTACTAATCCTTTATCCTGAATTGTTTTTAGATAATTTAGTGCTTCCACAAATCGTTCTTTAGGTGTTGCCATTTGCCAATTATTTTAATTAAATTAACTCGTGTTAATCTTATTCTTTTCGTTCGTGCTAATCTTAGCAAACACAAATGTAGTGAAATTAGCAAACACTTTGTTTATTAAAGGCTACTGGCCAAAAGCTGCTGGTATTCTGGCTTGCATTTTAGTATGATAAAATTGCTATTACTCAAGGCACTTTGAAGTTTTAATTAATAAAATAATGTACTCAATTAAACAAAATTAAAAGCCAAATGCGAACGGCCAATAGCTAAAGTTGGCTCTTATTATAATAGAATATTATATGTAAAAATTGACTACAAAAATTGTGTTTAAATTATTGAGTGACAATGAATTTTAATACTATTGTTTTAGCTCCGTTCAATTTAATATAATAAAGTCCGGCTTGTTTTAAGACTGTTGAAACGTTTATTGTTGCTTGATCAAAACTACTTGTAAGAATCTGTTTCCCTTGAATATCAGTTATCTCAAAGGTTTGAAAAGAATTACCATTTGTTAAAATTTCAAAGTTGCCATTATTGGGATTAGGGAGCAGTATCGGAAATTGACTTATTTCTTTGGTATTTTCAATTATCCCAACGGGAACAATTTTAAGTGCATCCTTTAAAACAATAGTTTCTGCGCTAAGTGAACTTGGAGGATATTGGTCAATTCTTAAATCGTAAGTACCTGCTAAACTATCTCCAGCTTCAACTTCAAACTCTAATATAGTATCATTGATAACATGATAAGAAATAGTTTTTAAGCTTTTTTCATAAACAAAGTCTTTTCTAAAATTAAATTGAATTTCTCTAAAATAAGTCCAATTAGTGGCATCTGAATGTAATGTAATTTTCGATCTTGATTTTTTTGCTATCCAATTTGGATTATTTAAAGTTATAGATGGTTCATAGACTAAATTCATTAAAAAGTCATTACCAATATAGCCATCAATATTATTATAAAAAGCTGGTTGACCATTACCTCCTCTAAATTGAATACATGTATCATTAATCACAACAACACTGTGATAATTGCTACCAAGATGAATTCCATTGGCTTGTGAAAAGTGCGTATTTTTAAACCAACAAGTATATAAACGGGTTTCTCCGCCACCTGTGTAAGCAACTGTTTTAGGTGATATTTCAACAGCACGTGAAACCGCATTCATTAAATATACAGCATCTTTTTGCAAATACCATTTTTGACTTAATGTATCATAAATTTCCGCATTGTAAAATCCTGGGATGGCATTGCTGTCTACTATAAATATTATTTGTTTGTAACTTTTATAATCGGAATGTTGCTTTATAGTAATTTTAGAATCAATAATACCATTCCTTGAAAATCGTATCGGAGCTAAATATTTGTTTGTTATCAGATTAAATAAATTGAATGATAAAATTCTTTTACTTGAATCTGCCCTTCCAATATTAATTAGGTAATTTGGTATAAACCTTAGATTTTGCGGCAACTCAGACATCACCCTAATGGCATCAGTTATAAAAATAGGATATTTGTTTGGTTGTAAAATTTGAAGGTCATAATTTCCATCCTTAGTAGTTGAATCTGAATAAGCATAGACTTTAATTCCGACGGTGTCTTTCCCTAACAATGAAAACTTTACTGAATCAAAATATAATCCTGAATTAGGTTCAAAATCAAACTGGAGTTCCGCTAATTCCATAGGGTTAGGTTTTAATTTCAGGTCTAACTCAAATGGCCAACCAGGAAAAACTGCTTTTTTATAATTAAGATTTGGTCTATGAATGTTTATTGGTTGAATTAAACGTGCTTCAACTAATTGAGGATGTGTTAAAATTAGGTCGTAATTCCCAGAAGGCAAATAATATGGAAGTGAAAAATTAAAATAGAGTTTTACTTTGGTTTTATCCCAAGGCAAATATCCTGTATCTAATATAATTGAATCAGTTTCAAAATAAATTGGTAAAGCTACTCCTCCTGTATTTGCAAGTTGAATCTGTCCTTTTATATTTAGTAGAAAAGTATCGGGATTGAACGCCTCAGTTTTTGGAAGTTCAATACAAATTGATGTAGGTGCTATTCCTTGAGTATAATATTTTGATACCCTAGGTATTAAATTGATATTCATTTTACCTGTTCCATATGCCTTTGTTTCTAAATTAATCCATTTGGGATTTACAGTTAAATCTCGTTTGTTGGTAAAATAAAGTTGATATGCTCCAAGTAAATGGGTTGATTTTATCGGTAAATAAACATAAGCCAATTCGTTTGATATTACTTCTACTGAATCAAAAACATTAGACCCAAACTGATTTTCAATTTTGTAATGAAAGCTTGTATTTGGTTCAAGAAAATGTGTTTTCTCCCCAAGAATTTCAAGTTTAACATATTCAATTAAAGTATCAGTAATAATATTAGGAAAGGAATTTTTAATATAGGCGTCTACATTATTATTTTTTCTTAGAATTTGAATTTTATAATTACCAATATTCCTGCCTTTCATTTTTTCATCAAGAACATTTATATATCCAAATAAGTAATTTATCTGAGGATTTAAGTTAGTAGTTGGAAACTTTAAGCTCAAGGTTGAATCGTTAATAATCTTATTTTCATATGCTCCAATATTTGGAATATTGCTGCTATCTGTTAAAGAAATGTTTACTGAATAATACTTGGTAAATTCTGCATTTCCGAAGTGAAATAAAATTTCACAAGTGTCACCTCTAGAACCTAAATCTAAAACCCAGTCTTTGTTCACTCCTTTTAGGTATTGCGCATCTAATTTCAAACCAAAAAAGCAGTTAAAAAATGTAAAAAGAATGAGATATATAAGAAATGATTTTTTAGGTAGCATTTGGTATTGTATATTTTCAATATTGTTTAAATATATATTTTTTTGCGATTATTTTTGGGTTTTTACCTAAAATATTTCGCAACAAAAACCTCCCCAAATTTAGATTAGAAAATCAATTGTACTACCCAAACGAATCCAAAGCCAGTAGCAAGAATGGGCTGCTGGCAACTAGCTACTAGCATCTGGCTTGCATTTTAGTATGAAAAAAAATGGTTTTACTAAGCGTTTTTTTTATTAACCTAAATTATTTCGCAACAAAAACCTCCCCTAGTTTAGTTTAGAAAATCAATTGTACTACCCAAACGAATCCAAAGCCAGTAGCAAGAATGGGCTGCTGACAACTAGCTACTAGCATCTGGCTTGCATTTTAGTATGAAAAAAATGGTTTTACTAAGCGTTTTTTTTATTGACCTAAATTATTTCGCAACAAAAACCTCCATTAATTTAGTTTAGAAAATCAATTGTCCTACCCAAACGAATCCAAAGCCAAAAGCAAAAAGCCAATAGCTAAAGTTCGTTCTTAACAACCTTAATCACTCTCAATTCATCAGTTGCTCTATTCTTCACCAAA
This sequence comes from Bacteroidia bacterium, assembly GCA_051861545.1. Classification (GTDB taxonomy): domain Bacteria; phylum Bacteroidota; class Bacteroidia; order UKL13-3; family UKL13-3; genus CAISCU01. Next base: position 5,026 of record JBIMKP010000033.1, read on the forward strand.
ACCACATACATTCCATTACTAAGTTCTGAGGTATTGAGTTCATGTGTTTTCTTTTTAGAACTTCCTTTTAATACTTCTAGGCCTTGGTTGTCTAAAATGGAATAATCAAAACCACTTTCTGAGTTGGTTTGAAGTGTTAGTGTTTCGTTAAATGGAACTGGGTAAATTTCAACTACGAATTCTTCTTTTACTTCTTCATTTTGGTAAAGGTTAAATGAGATGGCTGTTGAATAGTCTGTACTTCCATCATAGTCTACTTGTTTTAGACGGTAATATACAACAGGATAGTTTTCGTTGTTTGCTGTTAAGATGGCTTCATTGTCTGTATAGGAATATTGTGAAGTAGTATTAATAGTTCCTTTACCTTTTACTCTTCCAATTGTTTCCCATTGTTCCATATTGAAGCTTCTTTCTACTTCAAAATAATCATTGTTTTTTTCTGAAGCTGTTTTCCAAAATAGTTCTATGCCTTCTTGTGTTTTATTTCCTTCAAAACTGAGCCAGCTTACAGGTAAGGTGGTTCCTGTTGTGGCATAAACATTTGTGGTTAAAAAGGTAGTTGCATTGGCCCAGCCATTCATTTCTACAATGGCAATTCTGTAGGTAGTAAAAGGACTTAATCCTGTTATGTTAACAACATTGGTATCTCCTACATAAACTATTCTTAAACCATCAGCTAAAGTGGGTGAAGTTCCAAAAACTTGGGTTGCCGCATAGTAAGTATAATTAACAGGGAAGCTAGTAATAGCCGCTGTTCCTGCTTTTACCAATACTGCTCTTCCTGTGCCATTTCCCGGAGTATTGATGGTGATTCTAATAGATGATGGACTTAAATTATTATATGATGCTGAAGACACATTTACAGTTGGAGTTCTGAGGGCATAGGTATTTCTTGAAATCAACAAATTGGCTGTGGGATTGGTGGCAGTAACTCCTGTAATAACTTGTCTTGTGGTAACCAAATCCGGTCTTCCATCATTGTCTAAATCAAATAAAGTATTTGCCATTTCCTGTAAACCATAAGTGGGTCTGAAATAAGCTGTATTCGTAAATGAATCTGCTGTAATTATGGAATTGGCTTGATGTTTATTTTTACGAACTACAATTCCCCCTCCCCAAGCAGTAACAATATCTACAAAACCATCTCCAGTAAAATCACCCAAAAGCATTTGACTTAAAGGAGAACCTTGAGCAATTGAAGTAACACCTAAGAAATTGATAAATGTACCACTTGCATTTTGTAAAAATCCATTGGATGTTTGATACACTGTTGCAATATCCATAAGTCCATCATTGTTCAAATCACAAACTTGACTTACTTTAGGTTGAAGAATTGTTTTAATAAAACTTGGTCCTGAAAATGCGGCAGAGTCTAAAACGTTGGAATTAATTCCAAATTCGTTGCTTAGAACAAAAATAGTATCGCTATTTGGATTCCAACGATGATAGAAAATATCTGGTTTGTTATCATCATTTAATCTACCAACATATATATCATTAATATATGGAGCTGGGTTCGGAATGGTTCTAATGTTTGCTAAACTTAAATTAGAGCTTGAAAATGATGTTCCTATTGAGTTATTGGAAAGTATAATAATGTTGAGAGGTGACATGACCATTATATCCAATTTCCCATTCCCATCAAAATCTATTAAAAGTATTTGCTCTGAAGAACTAGCAAGTGGCTTTGAATCTAATAAGGGATTTTGTATGTGAATTCTGTGGAACATAGTATGGGAAAACCCCAATCCTTTATTTATAAATACTGTAATTCCCGAGTCCATTCTGGCTATAATATCCAAAAAACCATCACTATTGATATCACCTGTTTTGAAGCCTAATACTGCACCATATTTATGCGAATAAACATTTGAATCTCCAACCAAATCGAGGTAATCAGGGTCAATTATACTATTGTTTAAACCTCCTCCATTACCAGAAACATTCCTAAAAACCCTTAGTCTTAGATAATAGGGATTATTTAATGATCCATTTGAAGAATTAGGACTAAAATAAACTGTACTAATTAAATCCAATTTCCCATCATTATCCATATCAGCTGAGGCGTATTGTTTTAAACTTTGCCCTGTATAACTTAAATTCAAATTGCCTTCTGTTGGCCAAAAATTGAGATTGGTGGGTGTGGCGGTACTTGCTGGGTAAGATGGTACAAAGTGATTTAAGGTTGCTACTGTAAACCCATTTACTGAAATAGTAATAGGTGCTACTGTTGCACCAAATGGAACCCTTACTTTTAATGAATCATTGTAAACAGCCAATACCTGTGCTTTGGCATTACCGAAAAACACATGCACAGCCCCCGAAGTTGGAGCCAAATTTGTACCAGTAATTGTAACCACTGCCCGCGGGTAAGCAGATACAGGAGAAAAAGAGGTGATGGTATGGATGGCACTTGCATTTTTTAGCAGAAACAAGCTGAAAAAGAGAAGAGTGAAGAGGTGTTTAAAATTGAGTTTCATATGTAGTTTTAATTGGAGATAAGTTAAAAATTAGAGCCCAATTTTTCATATGTCAAAAAATTGCACCAAACAAAGTTTTCCTTTTATTAACAGTTTTTCTAAAATAATTCATACAGAACTTAACACGCAAAAACTTCCTCCAATAAAAATTTAAAATGGAAATCCGTCATAACCATACTTTTCTTTTAAAGATTTATCCAAATTTATAATGTCTAAATACTCAATAAATTCCTTTTGAACAATTCTATATTTATCATAAGAGTCCTCAGGAAAAAGTTCTTCGAATAATTGGAGTTCAAGAATTCCATGATCTATTTCCGTTTTGGAAAAAGATGATTTGAAATCAATTAACTTTTGCTTTGGAATAATTTTAAAAAAGGGTTCTGCAAACCAATGTTTCCATGATGCGACAAATAAAATTCCAGTTATTTTAAAAGAACGACCATAATTTTCTGAAATATCTACAACTGTAAAAGTATTATATTTTCTGGTCAATTTTAAACTTGACCTGCTAATTCCAGCTCCTTCAAACATTACAACTTCCTCTTCTGATTGCCATTTTACATCCCAATCGTTGTACAAAGATCCATACACAATTCCTTCAATTTTTAAATTAAATTCCACAAGTGATTCTGCTTGATTTATATCAAAATCATTTAAATACAGACTAAAATAAAATAAATTATTTTTAGAACGAATTGAGCCAAAATGAAAACTATTTCCAATATCTGACCTAATAATAGCTGATTCATCAACATCTGAATCTAATTTGGATTTGAAGTTTTTTATATCCTCCTCAAAAACAACCGTTCCTGAATTCCAAACTATTTCTTTAAATTTAAAAACCTTATTATTTTCTAAAAGAAAATTCATTACTTTATGAAATAGTTCTTCTGAAAATTTATAATAAAATTTAATTGCTATTCTCTTTTCCATAATTAATTTTTTAATCTACGTCACTACTTATTTTTACATCAATCTTAACCTTTTGATCTGATGCAAATCGTAAAAGATCCTGATATTGTTTATAGTATTTTCCACCTTTTTCGGTAAACTCTTTTAACATATTTTCTGGTACTACAATATCTAAAATTCCACTTTCTGGTTTGTGATATATTTTATTAAAAACCATTCCATTAGTTATTGCTTTTTCAATGGCTAAAATATGATTTTTAAAACTACTTAAATTAAAGATATGATGGTAAGCATGGCACTGTCATTATTCAACATAATCAAGCTGAAAAATGTAAGATTAAATAGGTGTTCGATTTGGAGTTTCATAGGTAGATATAAAATTTAAAGTAAGTTAGTTTTTTTATTCGCCAATCCGGATAGTTTTTATTTATTATGGTTTAGTACAAATCATTACAATTGATAAAATTTATCCAAAATTATTTAAACTTTGAAACCATTTTCAATTTATTAATTAAATCCTCAGTTAAAATATTTTTGAACAATTTAATATCTCTTATTGAAATTAAATACCGATAAAAAGTATAAATTAATATATATGATATCGGAAACACTCCTATATAATTTGGCGTTTTCAAACTACAGTAAATTCCATATAATCCGATCAATAAAACTGAACTTAAAAAGAAAATAGAAAATAATTTAAACTTCAGTATTAATCTAAAACTATTATCTATTAAATTCACTTCTATTAAAATAAATGGAACCATAGAAAAAATATTAAAATTCCATTTTTCTAACAATGGCTCTTCAGATATTTCTATTAATATTTCATCAATATTACTAAAGTCATTTACTTGAAAATTGTATCCAAATTTTTTACTACAACTATCTAAATTGTTTACAATTTGTATGGCCACTTGATTATTCATTTTACTTTTCTTGATTTTTTCTACAACTTGGAATAGAATCCCACAATTTCAAAAAATTTGGGCTCAAAATTATACAATCAGGTAATTCAATTTCTGTTTTTAAGACTAGACTTGGGTCTTCTTTTGATACTTTCAGTAGTATAAGAGAATCCTGATGTTTAATGTTTAAAGTAGCCAAACAATTATTATACTGTTTTCCTCCATAGTAATAATTGAAGCAAAAATTAATACCATCACCACTACTTTCAATCTTACTTACTTTTCCAAGAAGATAAACAAAATTTCTATTTAGTTTTTCCTTCCAGGTCTTTTCCCTAATCATTAAAATAGAATAAAAAATACATGCAATTCCTGAAAGCAAAATTATTTTGTTACCGTTTTTCATTTGTAGTATTTTTTACTAATACACTAAACTGAGTTTTTAATTAATTAAACAACATTTTCATATGCGCTTCACTCATTCTTGGGGCATTACTTACTTTTAAAACATCACCCACCAATAGCTTGCAATAAATAAAAGTTAAATCAACAAAAACTTTTTCATTTCCTTTTACATAAACATTGTTTTGAACACTATATGAACTAAAATTATTCGATTCCATTTATGGAATTACTTCATTGTTTAGATTATTGGTCCAATTTGCAATTAAATATGTATATGAACTCTCCTGACATTCTGTATAAGCACAGGTTATCGTACCATTGTAAAATGGTTGCATTCTTCCATTCCAATGGTTTTCCCAAATACCAAAAACCTCACCATTAAAATTCTCATAACATTTCATTTTACACATCCATGCCACCCAGGCATTCCAGTTAAATTGGTGGGTTTGTATGTTGTTAGCATTTGGATGCATTGTTGCGGTTTGACTAAAATAGTGCTAAATGAGCATCTTTAAAAACACATATTATTAATTTGAAATAATTAAGATGTTGAGTTTTATACCATTTCAATCAAAAGCCATTTATGAATTAAAATTTGTTTCCAATTTATATTAGCTCAGAACTATTCCCTACTTTGAGATGGAGTACTCGAAATTTGCAACACTTAAATTCCATAATTTTAAAGTTTGTCTTGCTATGATGTTTTCTTTTTCTTCCATTACAATAAGATTGTCGGTAAATGATTTAATGTATTGGCTCCAATAATTTCCCTTAGCATCGTTTAGAAGAAAGTAAAATCCAGCTTCACCAAACTTGTTGCCTGATGATTCTAATATCAGTTCATTCTTATCACCAACACTTGGTTTCAGTATTACAGTTGCGTTTCCTTTGGGTAATGGAAAAATTGCTTTTATACAGGTAGTGCCTGAGGTTAGTGTGCAAGTAGTATAAATTCCAGAATAAATAACTTTTCCTGTCGATTCGAATTTCCTTAACCAAATAGTGTACTTTACTTCTTTGTTATCTTTAGATATCAATTCAATTATTTCACTAATTAAATTTTCAGATTCTTGAATGTTTTCAGTTGGAATGTTTAATTGATTTATTCGTTGACTAAACATTCTATTAACTAAGTAAGCAAATGGCTTAAAAATTGGATTCCATTTTACATTTAGTTTTAAATCATAATCAGCCGTTTTTTCATAAAAATGAATCACTTTTTTAGATAAGCTTTTGATATCCTTTTCTGCTAAATGAAGATTAGAAATTGAATGTAACAAACCTTTTGAAGAGCAATTTCTAACTACAGTTAAATTTTCTTTCCTTGCCAATTGATAAATAAAATCTTCCCCAATTCCATTTAATTCTCCAAACGGCCCCATTAACCATTTATACTCTAAAGGATTAATTTTTCGGCCCCAAAGAATTACCCATTGCTGGGTAAACCAATCTTGAAACTTTTGCATTCTATATGCTGTATTCATAGAAATTCAAATTTAGTATGGGATATAATTACCCTTATTTTTCCATTCTCCATATTCTGCAATGGGTTTAAATCTCAAGGTTGTAAATTCAAAGTGAAAGTCTTTTCTATTACGTTCCTTCATTGCATTGATATGTCTTTTTGGTTGTGGCATTTTGCTATGCCCATGAACCATATCTGTCATTTCAATTTGTGTTTTCCAAATAGAAAAAGTAGAAATAATATTCGGGTAACGAATTGAAGCTAAAGAAAGACTTGTTCCTGTATGGTCGCGAACTTGCTCTTCTACAGGTCTTCCCCACTTTAGAAACCTTGGTATTTGACTGTATTTCATTTTAGCAATTGTTACCGCTACAACGGCTTTTTCATTGTCTATTTCTATTTCCATATTTGGAATTTGAAATCCTGAAATATTGCCCCATTGCCTTATAAATTCTAACCTGATATGCCAAGCTTTGCCTAGTTCTTTACCATATGTATTTGTTTGCAAAAAATGGTTTAAATAATCTTCATTTTCCCACTGAGCAAAAACTACGATTTCTCTACTGAAGATTCTAGATTTTGAAAAAATTGAAGAACCAAGAATCATTGCAGACATTGTTTCTGCATGAATCAATCCATTTACCTGTTTCGAATGAATCGGAAAAATCATCATTCTAAGAGAAGATATCAATGATAATTTTACAAGATGATAGGAAAAAACACCCATTGTTTTGTCAATAAAATTAAAACGAGTAATTGAATTAAATTTAAAAAATCAAGATACACTTATTCTAATTTTCACTATCCTATTAGAATTTTGAAATATACAGTTAATCTAATTTCAGCACAAAAATATTGATGGCTCGCTAAAAAAGACTGAAACGATTTTTAATTTATGCCAAGATTTTAATAAAATTCTTTTTGAAACCCTTTATATACTTTTAAAAAATAAACTTCAAATCATTAAAACTTGCAATTTTTACAAGTTTTAATGATTCAGGACCTCTTTTGTCTGATTATCAGCGCTTTTAGAAACTACTAAATTCTATAAAAACCTATCATTCATTAATGATTCTGATTTAAACTTTCAGATAAATAATCTCTCTCCCCCAATCCAATCAAAAAACCATCAGATTTATTTCTCTTTCGTAAGCATATCTAATCGTTTCAACAATGTTGGTATTCTATATTCACCATGCATCATCTGAATATTGGATGTGGCTTTATCTAAATCAATGCCAATTGCGGTAATATAATGTGGATTTTTACTCTCACCTCTATACAACAATCTCTTATTTTTTTGCAATGAAATAAAATCGGTTTTGGCAACTCCAATTATGGGTATTTTTCGCTGAAGACTTTCATACAAATAAGCACCTAAACCCTTTTTAAAATCATCATTCAAATAAACAAAACCATCTATAATGATGAAATCAATTTCACTTAGATTTATCTTATTTATCAGACTTAAAATGCAAGGCAATTCACGTTTATAAAACTCACCGGAGGTATATTCTTCCACATTTTCAAGAATCTCAGAATAGACGTTTTGTTCATGAGCATCTTCCCAATTCTTAATTGATAAAGCTACAGTTTTGGCTTTGTTATCATAGTAATAGGTATCGAATGCGAGTATCATTTTTTGTTATGTTTCTGATTTTTAAATGTTAAATCTAATTAGTTCCAGCTGAAAATGAGAGAAACCGTTTTTTTTCGTAAGCGTATAAAATCCTGAAGGGATGACATGATTATAGAAAACAAAATATGATGAAAACCACCTTCAAATCAAACCAATGCGGACCAAAGGTCCGCGTTGGTTTGATTTGAAGGAAAATACATTAACAATTTTCCTATAAACATGTGACCACCTATCGCGGTCTTGAATTTCAGTTAATTGTCTAATTTTAAACAAATACTTTATTGAAAATATTTCTCACAACAAGCAACGGATTTAAACAAATTACTACAGATAAAAATGCCGATACATTTATATAAAATTAAAAAAAAACAGCTACTTACCTTTTTTATTTACGATTCGATTCTTTGCTCTTTTCCTTTAATTGTTTAAGAGTTTCTTTAGCATTTATTGAGCTCACTACTTTTTTGCCTGTTTTAGCCTCTAGCTCCAGCCGTGCAACTTTGGCAACATTACCACCTTGATTAGCTACTATTTTACTTTCTTCAAAATCTTTTGGATTGGTGGCCGCAGAAATATCTTTTGTAGATGCTTCTGCTAGCATATTTAGAATCAACTCAGTATTCGTCATATTATCTCTGAGATTCTCCTTCTTCAAACCTTTTAAGATTTTGTATTCTTTAGTGGTTTTGTCACTCCAAGCTTTTGTAATAATGTCTGTAAGTGTAGCAAATTGTTGACCTTCTTTCAATCCTCTATTTTTCCATTCATTGGTAAGTTCTTTGCGTATTTCAATACTTTTTATCCTTTGGTTAATCCAACTTTCAGAATAGCCCAATTTTAAATATTGCTCCAATGCTCTTTCAATACTCAATTCGGGGTCTTGCATTTCATCTAATCTTTCTGAAGCCACTTGGGCTAACCAAAGTTTAAATGGCTCAGCCTTAGGCGATGGAATTGATTGAATTAAACGAAACAATTGCTCCGTATCTGCAACATCTGTTAAATAAAATTTACCATCTGCAGATTGCATTTTCAGTTGTCCGATTTTTGCGGACAACTCGCTGCCTTCCTTTTTAAGCTTGGTCTTAAGGTCGCTCCAATACTTTCTTCCTCTATCAGTTCCAGTAAGAATTACAATCACATCAACAATTGAAATATACCATTTTTCTTGCTCAGCATCCCAAATGGAACGTACTTGCTTTTCTTCAAATAGTTTGATGGCAGTGTCTTTGCTCATGTTTGTTTATTTTTAGGGGTAAAATAATTTGATATCAAGGCATTAAAATTAATGCATTTTTTGAATATAATTAATCTTCAACTAATTCCTTTTTTTCTGTTCTTTTTAAGACCTTTTCCTTTTATTAAAAGTAAACTTAGTCACTTAACTGATTGGAAGTCGATTCAACAATAAAAATCGTTTAGAACGCATTAAAAACAAAAAACGCGCGGAGCAATGCTCCGCGCGTTCTAATATTTAGTAGGATGCTACTTTTAGTCTTCTTTCGAAGCCATTAAAGCTGCAAACTCTTCTTTCGATCCAACAATTAGTTTTTCGAAATCTCTACTTCCTGTTCCAGCTGGAATTAAATGTCCTACGATAACGTTTTCTTTCAATCCAAGCATATTATCTACTTTTCCTGAAATAGCAGCTTCATTTAACACTTTAGTTGTTTCCTGGAACGATGCAGCACTCATGAAACTATGTGTACCCAAACTTGCTTTGGTAATACCCATGATGATTTGAGTAGCTGTTGCTGGCTCTGCATCACGTACCTCAACCAATTTTTGGTCTTTACGTTTCAATTGTGAATTCTCATCACGTAATTTTCTTACGCTGATAATTTGTCCTGCTTTTACGTTTGGTGAATCACCCGGTTCAACAACAACTTTCTTGTCGAAAATCCAGTCGTTCATTTCTTTGAAATCCCAACGATCAACTGTTTCACCTTCTAAGAAAGTAGTATCACCTGGATCAACAACTTCTACGTGTTTCATCATCTGACGAATGATAGTTTCTACGTGCTTGTCATTGATTTTTACACCTTGTAAACGATAAACCTCCATGATACCATTCAAGATATAACGTTGCACCGCTAAAGGACCTTCAATTCTCAAGATATCTTGAGGACTGATTGAACCATCAGATAATGGTGATCCTGCTTTTACGAAGTCATTCTCTTGTACCAAGATATGTTTCGAAAGTGGAACAAGGTATTTTTTAGCTTCACCATCTTTTGAGGTAATCATGATTTCTCTGTTACCACGTTTGATGCCACCAAAACTTACTACACCATCAATTTCAGTTACAATTGCAGGGTTAGAAGGATTACGTGCTTCGAATAATTCCGTTACACGTGGAAGACCTCCAGTGATATCTCGGGTTTTACCAACCACACGAGGAATCTTCACCAAAATCTCTCCCGACTTAATTGTATGGCCTTCTTCAATAATGATATGGGCTCCTACAGGTAAGTTATACTCTTTCTCTGTTTTTGTTTTGCTATCGGTTACAATAATTGATGCAATCTTAGTTTTATCACGACTCTCAACAATTACTTTTTCTTTATGACCAGTTTGTTCGTCACTTTCTTCTTTGAAAGTTACGTTCTCAATGATATTCATAAAGCTGATTTTTCCTGTAAATTCAGAAATAATTACAGCGTTATATGGATCCCACTTACAAATTGGCTCACCTTTTTCAACTTTCTGGCCTTGTTTAACCAATAAGTTTGCTCCGTAAGGAATGTTCACTGTGATAATTGGATTACGAGTTTTCTCATCCAATATTCTAATTTCACCCTGACGTCCTAATACAACTGAACTAATTCCTTCTTCTGTTGGTAAATCTGTTGTACGAATTTCTTCGAAATCAAGAATACCTCCAAATTTAGCTACCAATTGAGATTCAGATGCAATGTTAGATGCAGTACCACCCACGTGGAACGTACGAAGCGTTAACTGTGTACCTGGTTCACCAATTGATTGTGCTGCAATAACTCCTACTGCATCTCCTTTTTGAGAACCACGACCAGTTGCCATACTTCTACCATAACAATTTGTACAAACACCATAACGGGTTTCACATGTTAATGCAGAACGAATTTCAACTGTTTCAATCGGAGATTCTTCAATTATACTTGCAATTTCTTCAGTAATTGACTCACCTGAATGACAAATTAAATCACCACTTAATGGATCATAAATATCATGCAAACTAGTTCTACCTAAGATACGCTCATATAAAGTTTCAACAACCTCTTCATTATCTTTTAAAGCACTGATTGGAATACCACGAAGTGTACCACAATCTTCTTCACTTACTACAACATCTTGAGCAACGTCATGTAACCTTCTGGTTAAGTAACCCGCATCCGCAGTTTTTAACGCTGTATCGGCAAGACCTTTACGAGCACCGTGGGTTGAGATGAAGTATTCAATAACCGAAAGACCTTCTTTAAAGTTAGATAAAATTGGGTTCTCGATAATCTCTCCGGTACCACCACTTAAGTTCTTTTGTGGTTTTGCCATCAATCCCCTCATACCACCTAACTGACGAATCTGTTCTTTAGAACCCCTCGCTCCAGAATCCAACATCATATAAATTGGGTTGAATCCTTGTTGGTCTTCTTTTAAGTTTTTCAATAATGTATCAGCCAAACGAGAGTTAATACGAGTCCAGATATCAATTACCTGGTTATAACGTTCGTTATTGGTGATAAATCCATTGTTATAATTATCCCAGATTTCATCAACTTCTTTTTGAGCTTGTTTAATGAAAACTTCTTTTTCAGCAGGAATATTTACATAAGATAAGTTAAATGATAAACCTCCTCTGAATGCATATTGGAATCCTAAGTATTTAATATCATCCAAGAACTGAGCACAACGGTCTTGACCAACCTCTTTGTACATGTTACCAATGATATCTCTTAAAGATTTCTTAGTAAGTAATTCGTTGATATAACCATGCTCATTAGGAACAACTTGATTAAACAAGATTCTTCCCATTGTAGTTTCAATGGTTTTTGATTTCAACTCACCACCTTCATTTACATTCACACGGCATTTAACCCAAGCATGTAAGTGAACTCTACCTTCGTTGTAAGCAATAATTGCTTCTTCAGAAGAATAAAAATTCAAACCTTCACCTTGAATAGTATGCTCAGGAATTGATTTACGTCCTTTAGTGATATAATACAATCCAAGTACCATGTCCTGAGAAGGAACCGTAATAGGCGCTCCATTTGCAGGGTTCAAGATATTGTGAGGAGCTAACATCAACATTTGGGCTTCCAGAACAGCAGCATTTCCTAGTGGAACGTGCACCGCCATTTGGTCACCGTCAAAATCCGCGTTAAAACCAGTACATACCAAAGGATGTAATTGTATTGCTTTACCTTCAACCAATTTAGGTTGGAAAGCTTGAATACCTAATCTATGTAGAGTTGGGGCCCTGTTTAGAAGAATTGGATGTCCTTTAAGGATGTTTTCTAAAATATCCCAAACAACAGCTTCTTTTCTATCAACTAATTTCTTAGCAGATTTAACAGTTTTTACAATTCCTCTTTCAAGAAGTTTACGAATGATAAATGGCTTGAATAACTCAGCAGCCATGTTTTTAGGAATACCACACTCATGTAACTTCAAGTTTGGACCTACTACGATAACCGAACGACCAGAATAGTCAACACGTTTACCTAATAAGTTTTGACGGAAACGACCTTGTTTACCTTTAAGCATATCACTTAAAGATTTCAAAGGACGATTTCCTTCAGTTTTAACTGCACTTACACGACGAGTATTATCGAATAATGAATCTACAGCTTCCTGCAACATACGTTTTTCATTACGTAAGATTACTTCTGGAGCTTTGATTTCAATTAAACGCTTCAAACGATTGTTACGAATGATAACACGACGGTATAAATCGTTCAAATCTGAAGTTGCAAATCTACCACCTTCCAATGGAACGAGTGGACGTAATTCTGGTGGAATTACAGGAAGAATTTTAACAACCATCCATTCAGGACGATTTTCACCATGCACTTGAGCATTACGGAATCCTTCTACAACTTTCAAACGTTTTAAAGCTTCGTTTTTACGTTGTTGAGAAGTTTCAGTATTTGCTTTGTTACGTAAATCGTAACTCAAGTTGTCAAGGTTAATTCTCGATAACAAGAACCATAAAGCATCACCACCCATTTTAGCAATGAACTTATTAGGATCATTGTCATCTAAATGTTGATTATCTTTTGGTAAAGTATCTAAAATATCTAAGTATTCTTCTTCTGTGATTAAGTCTAAATTACCAACTCCATCATTTGCTTTGATACCAGGCTGACAAACTACGTATCTCTCGTAGTAAACAACCATATCTAATTTCTTAGAAGGTATACCTAACAAATAACCGATTTTATTTGGCAATGATCTGAAATACCAGATATGAGCAACAGGAACTACCAAATTGATATGTCCCATACGCTCACGACGTACTTTCTTTTCTGTTACTTCAACACCGCAACGATCACAAACAATGCCTTTATAGCGAATACGTTTGTATTTACCACAATGACATTCATAATCCTTAATTGGGCCGAAAATTCTTTCGCAGAATAAACCACCCATTTCCGGCTTAAAAGAACGGTAATTGATGGTTTCAGGCTTGGTAACTTCTCCAAAAGATCTTTGTAAGATGCTTTCTGGTGAAGCCAATCCAATGCGGATTCTGGTGAAATTGGCTTTGATTTTTTGTTCTTTTTTCAAAGACATAATTGGCGTTATTAATTTTGTTAATCGCTGTTTGATTAATTTTTCAATCAACCAAACAGCGATAATTTATTTTTACTCTAATGTAATATCTAAACCTAAACCGCGTAATTCATGAACCAATACGTTGAAAGATTCTGGTAAACCTGCTTGTGGCAAGTTATCACCTTTAACAATTGCTTCATAAGTTTTAGCACGACCAATGATATCATCGGATTTAATGGTTAAGATTTCTTGAAGGATATTAGCAGCACCAAATGCTTCCAATGCCCAAACCTCCATCTCACCAAAACGCTGACCTCCAAATTGTGCTTTACCACCCAATGGTTGTTGGGTAATTAATGAATATGGTCCGATTGAACGAGCATGCATCTTATCATCAACCATGTGACCTAGTTTAATCATATAGATTACACCTACAGTTACTGGTTGATCAAAACGCTGTCCTGATAATCCATCGTTTAAGTATGTTTTACCCCAATCTGGAATTCCAGCTTTACGAGTATATTCTAAAACTTGGTCATCACTTGCTCCATCAAAAATTGGTGTAGCAAATTTCACGTCCATTTCTTTTGCAGCCCAACCTAATACAGTTTCGTAAATCTGTCCTAAGTTCATACGACTTGGCACACCTAGTGGATTCAATACGATATCAACTGGTTTACCATTATCCATGAAAGGAAGATCCTCTTCACGCACGATACGAGCAACAATACCTTTATTACCATGACGACCTGCCATCTTATCCCCTACTTTTAATTTACGCTTGTTTGCAAGGTAAATTTTAGCAAGTTTTAAAATTCCTGTTGGTAGCTCATCACCCACTGAAATAGCGTATTCTTTTCTACGGAAATCAGCTACTTCTTGGTTGTAACGGTTTTTATAGTTAGTTAAAATAGAACGAACTAAATCATTCTTCTCTGAATCACTTGTCCAGTTTGTAGCATTTACATTTGAATAATCGATATCAGTTAAATTCTTAGTACTGAATTTACTTCCTTTAGCGATTAATTCTTCGTTGTAAACATTAATAACACCTGCAGAAGTTTTACCAGAAAGAATCGTGAAAAGTTTATCAACTAAAATGTCTTTGATATCCTTTAAGTTCTTTTCGTTCTCATCCTTCAATTTAGCTAATTTAGCTTTATCGTCGGCTTTAGCAGTTTTCTCTTTCTTAGCACGAGCAAATAATTTCTTATCAATAACAACACCACTTGTAGATGGAATAGCTTTCAAAGAAGCATCTTTCACATCACCAGCTTTGTCACCGAAAATTGCACGTAATAATTTTTCTTCAGGAGATGGTTCAGTTTCACCTTTAGGAGTGATTTTACCAATCAAAATATCACCTTCTCCAACTTCACAACCAATTCTGATTAATCCGTTTTCGTCGAGATTTTTTGTAGCTTCTTCACTAACATTCGGAATATCGTTTGTTAATTCTTCTTCTCCTCTTTTGGTATCTCTCACTTCAAGTTCATACTCTGTAATGTGAATAGAAGTAAAGATATCTTCTTTAACTACTTTTTCAGAGATTACAATCGCATCCTCAAAGTTGAATCCTTGCCAAGGCATAAATGCTACTTGTAAGTTTCTACCTAAAGCTAATTCGCCACCTTCTGTTGCATAACCTTCACATAAAACTGAACCTTTTTCAACTTTCTGACCTTTTCTTACGATAGGTTTTAAGTTGATACAAGTATTTTGGTTAGTTCTACGGAACTTGATTAATTTATAAGATTTAGTATCAGTGCCAAAACTTACTAAACGATCATTTTCAGTTTGCTCATAACGAATTCTGATTTCGTTAGCATCTACGTATTCAACAACACCATTTCCTTCAGCAACCAATAAAGTACGTGAATCTTTAGCAATTCTGCCTTCTAATCCAGTACCAACAACAGGAGCTTGTGGACGTAATAATGGAACTGCTTGACGTTGCATGTTCGATCCCATCAAAGCACGGTTCGCATCATTATGTTCCAAGAAAGGAATCAAAGAAGCTGCGATAGATACAATTTGATTTGGAGCAATATCCATGAACTCAAGTTTCTCAGGATCCACCATTGGGAAGTCACCTTCGTAACGAGCTTTAATTTTTTGTTCTATGAAATTACCAGCCGTATCGTAGCGCGCATTCGACTGTGCAATTACTTTTCCATCTTCATCTTCAGCACTTAAATAAGTTACTGGTTGATTTACTCCAACAATACCATCAGTAACTTTCAAGTAAGGAGTTTCAATAAATCCCATGCTATTAATTTTAGCATGTACGCAAAGAGATGAAATCAATCCGATATTTGGACCTTCAGGAGTTTCAATAGTACATAAACGACCATAGTGAGTATAGTGAACGTCACGAACCTCGAAACCAGCACGGTCACGACTCAAACCACCAGGACCAAGAGCCGACATACGGCGTTTGTGTGTAATCTCAGCTAATGGATTTGTTTGGTCCATGAACTGTGATAACTGATTGGTACCAAAGAATGAGTTAATAACAGATGATAATGTTTTAGCATTAATTAAGTCTGTAGGAGTGAATACCTCGTTATCACGAATATTCATTCTTTCACGAATGGTACGCGCCATACGAGCCAAACCAACACCAAACTGAGCATATAATTGCTCACCTACTGTTCTAACACGTCTATTACTTAAGTGGTCAATATCGTCCACATCTGCACGAGAATTAGATAATTCGATTAAGTACTTAATGATTGAAACGATATCATCTTTAGAAAGAACACGGTTAGATAAAGGTTCATTTTTACCTAATTTACGGTTAATTCTATAACGACCTACATCACCTAAATCGTAACGTTTATCAGAGAAGAATAATTTTTCAATTACACCACGTGCAGTTTCTTCATCAGGTGGATCTGCATTCCTTAACTGACGGTAAATATGCTCATGAGCTTCTTTTCCGCTATTAGCAGTATCTTTTTGTAAAGTATTTAAGATGATAGCAAAATCATTATGACTTGATTCATTTTTATGAAGCAAAACAGTTTTAACTTCAGCTTCAACAATTAAATCAATATGATCATCTTCTAAAATAGTATCACGTTCAATGATAACTTCATTTCTTTCGATAGAAACAACCTCACCAGTATCTTCATCTACGAAATCTTCTACCCAAGTTCTAAGAACCCTAGCAGCAAGTTTGCGACCTAAAACGCGTTTTAATCCTGCTTTGCTTACTTTAACTTCTTCAGCTAAATCAAACAAATTCAGAATTTCTTTATCGGTTTCATAACCAATAGCACGTAATAAAGTAGTAACTGGGAATTTTTTCTTACGATCGATATACGCGTACATTACGTTGTTAACGTCTGTAGCGAATTCAATCCAGCTACCTTTAAACGGAATAACTCTGGCAGAGTAAAGTTTGGTACCGTTGGTATGATAGCTTTGTCCGAAGAAAACTCCTGGAGATCTATGTAATTGAGAAACGATAATCCTTTCAGCACCATTGATAACAAAAGTACCTCTAGGAGTCATGTAAGGGATTGTACCCAAATACACATCCTGTACGATAGTTTTAAAATCTTCGTGTTCAGGATCATTACAAGAAAGACGTAATTTAGCTTTCAGAGGAACTGAATAAGTTAAACCACGTTCGATACACTCATCGATAGAATAACGAGGAGGATCTACGAAATAATCAAGGAATTCAAGAACGAAAATGTTTCTTGTATCAGTAATCGGGAAATTTTCCAGAAATACTTTATACAAACCCTCGTTCTCACGACTTTCAGAGGTAGTATCTAACTGAAAGAACTCCCTGAACGACTGCAATTGAACATCGAGAAAATCAGGATAATCAATTACGGGTTTGACAGAAGCAAAATTGATTCTTTCTCCTGTCGGGTTATTAATATTGGCCAATTTGAATTTTAATTTAAAGGTATTCTGACACTTCGATTTCCATAAAACAGGAAAGTGACCCACGGCTCCGAGCCGGGGTCACAAACTCTTAGTATGCTGAGTTTAAATTACTTAAGCTCAACTTCAGCTCCTGCTTCAGTAAGCTTAGCTTTCAAATCTTCAGCTGTTGCTTTATCAACGCCTTCTTTAATAGGCTTTGGAGCTCCGTCTACTAATTCTTTAGCTTCTTTCAAACCTAAACCTGTTAAATCTTTAACGATTTTAACAACGTTTAATTTGTTAGCACCTGCGCTTTTCAAGATAACATCAAAAGATGTTTTTTCAGCAGCAGCTTCTGGTGCTGCAGCTGGAGCCGCAACAGCAACTGCAGCAGCAGCTGGTTCGATTCCGTACTCATCTTTCAAAATTTTAGCTAACTCGTTAACTTCTTTTACTGTTAAGTTAACTAATTGTTCTGCGAACGCTTTTAAATCTGCCATTTTTCTAAATTTTAATTGTTATTATTTCTGTAATTGTGATATTTAATTATTCCGGACGTTCTGATAATGTTTTAACAACGCCTGCGATGGTAGAACCACCTGATTGTAATGCGCTGATAACATTTTGAGCCGGTGATTGTAACATACCGATGATTTCACCGATGAGTTCATTTTTAGTTTTAAGGTTAATCAATGATTCTAACTGATTATCTCCGATAAACACGTCAGCATCGATACAAGCCGCTTTTAATCTAGGAATTTCACCTTTTTTTCTAAAGCTTTTGATAACTTTCGCTGGAGCTTTCATGTCTTCGCAGAACATCAAAGCGGTGTTACCTTTTAAGGTATCAACAATCGCACCAAAATCTCTTCCAGATTGTTCCATTGCTTTTTCAATCATGGTATTTTTTGCAACTTGCATGATAATACCATTTTTGAACAATTCTCTTCTTAAACTGCTCGTTTGTTGAGCATTAAGGCTAGCGATATCTGTCAAATAAATGTTCTTATATTGACCAAATTTCTCTACTAAGCCTGATATAACTTCTGCTTTTTCTTCCCTTTTCATCGCTTAATCAATTAAATTCCAGGTACTGACTTTGTGTCAACAGTAATACCTGGACTCATAGTACTGCTGATGTGGATACTTTTAAAATAGGTTCCTTTAGCTGATGAAGGTTTTAATTTAGAAATGCTTTGAATTAATTCAACTGCATTCTCAACTAATTTTTCAGGAGCAAAAGTTGATTTACCGATTGAAGTATGTATAATACCTTCTTTATCTACTTTGAAATCAATTTTACCTGCTTTAACTTCTTTTACAGTTTTACCAACTTCTTGGGTTACTGTACCACTTTTAGGGTTAGGCATTAAATTACGTGGACCTAGGATTTTACCTAATTTACCTAATTTAGCCATTACAGCTGGAACAGTGATAATGATATCAATATCTACCCAACCTTGTTCAATTTTTTGAATATATTCATCCAAACCAACATAATCTGCACCAGCTTCTTTAGCTTCTGCTTCTTTATCTGGTGGAACTAAAGCTAAAACTTTAATTGTTTTTCCAGTACCATGAGGTAAAGCAACCACACCACGAACCATTTGGTTTGCTTTCTTAGGATCAACACCTAAACGAATATCAATATCAACTGATGAATCGAATTTGGTGTAGGAAATTTCCTTTACCAATTTTGAAGCATCAGATAAAGTATATGCTTTAGCAGCATCTACCTTTTTCAGGGCTTCTTTTCTTTTCTTACTTATCCTTGCCATTTCGCTATTAATTAATTGTTAAAAGGATTTTCGCCTGTTACATTCAAGCCCATGCTACGCGCACTACCTGCAACCATTTTCATAGCTGATTCAACTTTGAAACAGTTCATGTCTACGATTTTATCTTCAGCGATAGTTCTGATTTGATCCCAAGTAACAGAACCATTTTTCTTTCTGTTAGGTTCAGCAGAACCTTTTTGGATTTTAGCTGCTTCTAATAATTGGTTTGCTACAGGAGGAGTTTTGATAACAAAATCAAAAGACTTATCACTGTACACTGAAATCACAACAGGTAAAATTTTTCCTGCTTTATCTTGGGTTCTTGCATTGAATTGTTTGCAGAACTCCATGATATTTACACCTTTCGATCCCAAAGCTGGACCAATTGGAGGTGCCGGATTTGCAGCGCCACCTTTTACCTGAAGTTTAATAAAACCTGTTAGTTCTTTAGCCATAACATCATTCTTTTTTTGTCCTTCACAGGACTATACTACATTTAACTTTCTTTTTCTACTTGAACAAAATTGAGTTCTAGTGGTGTTCTTCTTCCAAAGATTTTAACCATTACCTTCAATTTCTTTTTGTCTTCCATCACCTCTTCAATAACACCACTGAATCCGCTGAAAGGACCGTCTATTACCTTTACATTTTCACCAACAATGTATGGTTCTATTAATGTTTCACCTTGTTCAGATATATCATCAACATTACCAAGGATTCTATTCACTTCAGAGATTCTAAGTGGAGTTGGAGTTGCTTTTCCACCAAGGAAACCTACAACACCATTCACAGATTCAATGATATGACCAACTTCACCTTCTACATTTGCTTGAATTAGAATATAACCTGGCAAATAAGCTTTTTCTTTAGATGTTTTCTTACCGTTTTTAACCTGATAGATTTTCTCGGTAGGAATCAGGATTTGCGGAACGTTCGCAAGAAGCCCAGCTCTTTCGAGTTCTACCTCAAGTTGAGCTTTCACTTTCTTTTCCTGACCGGTAATGGCTCTCACCACGTACCATTTGAATTGTTCTGTTTGTTGTTCAGACATTTTAATCTACCGAATTAGTCCCTCTTATTGGTTTTGAAAAATTTGGTAAAAGAATCCTAAGGCACTACCACTTGCCAAATCGATAATACCAATAATAAATGCAATAATCAGAGAAGCGATCATTACAATAATGGTACTTTCTTGAAGGTCTTCCCAGCTAGGCCAAGAAACCTTGTTCATCAGTTCATCGTAAGATGATTTTAAGTATTCAGATAACTTGCTCATTTGCTTTTTTATCTAGCACGGGCACTAGGATTCGAACCCAGATCAAAAGTTTTGGAGACTTCTATTCTACCATTGAACTATGCCCGTAAATTATTCCGTTTAATAAGGTGATTGATTTTGGAAATTCAATCTTGTCTAAAATAGACTAAAACAACCTTTTTTTAACTACTAAGTAGTTGATTTTGTTAATTCTATAAGACACCAAGTGTTGGTTAGATGTCTAACCAACACTTGAATATCTAAATTAGATTACTCTAAAATTTCAGTTACCTGACCAGCACCTACAGTTCTACCACCTTCACGGATAGCGAAACGTAAGTTTTTCTCCATAGCGATAGGAGCGATCAATTGAACTGTGATAGTGATATTATCACCAGGCATAACCATTTCAACACCTTCAGGTAATACAGTTTCTCCAGTTACGTCAGTTGTTCTGAAATAGAACTGAGGACGGTATTTGTTGAAGAAAGGAGTATGACGTCCACCTTCGTCTTTTGATAAAACGTAGATTTCAGCTTTGAATTTAGTGTGAGGTAATACTGAACCTGGTTTGCAAATAACCATACCACGACGGATTTGGTTTTTATCAACACCACGTAACAATAAACCTACGTTATCACCAGCTTCACCTCTATCAAGGATTTTACGGAACATTTCAACACCAGTAACAACTGATTTTAATTTTTCAGCACCTAAACCGATGATATCAACCTCTTCAGAAGAGTTGATGATACCGCGCTCGATACGACCAGTTGCAACAGTACCACGACCAGTGATCGAGAATACGTCTTCAATTGGCATCAAGAAAGGAAGTTCAACTGCACGAGGAGGAACTGGGATATAGCTATCAACTGCATCCATTAATTCCATGATTTTAGCAACCCAACCCGCATCACCGTTCAATCCACCTAAAGCAGAACCTTGGATGATTGGAATTTCGTCACCAGGGAATTCGTATTTGTTTAACAAATCACGGATTTCCATTTCAACGATTTCTAACAATTCAGGATCGTCAACCATATCAACTTTGTTCATGAAAACAACGATACGAGGAACACCAACCTGACGAGCTAAAAGGATATGCTCACGAGTTTGAGGCATAGGACCATCTGTAGATGCAACTACAAGGATAGCACCGTCCATTTGAGCAGCACCAGTAACCATGTTTTTTACGTAATCCGCGTGACCTGGACAGTCAACGTGAGCGTAGTGACGGTTAGCAGTTTGGTACTCAACGTGAGCAGTGTTAATAGTGATACCTCTTTCTTTTTCTTCTGGAGCAGAGTCGATAGAATCGAAAGAACGAGCTTCTGATAAACCTGCATCAGCTAATACTTTAGTAATAGCAGCAGTTAAAGTTGTTTTACCGTGGTCAACGTGACCGATAGTTCCGATATTTACGTGCGGTTTACTGCGGTCAAATTTTTCTTTAGCCATTGTTTTAGTTATTTATAGTTTAAATTTTAGTTTGTCCATCTTGAACAATTCCCACTTCCCACTTCACATCTAGAGCCGTTGAGCAGGATTGAACTGCCGACCTCTTCCTTACCAAGGAAGTGCTCTACCACTGAGCTACAACGGCTTAGGTTTTCAACAAAGATTGAATCTTTATTGAAAACCTAGCAATCAGAGCTTTTGCTCTTTCTGAGAATAAAGTTGTAATGATTTTTCAGGTAAACCTGAGATTTCTTAACTTCCTTACGCTCTTTCAACGAGCGGGAGACGAGGCTCGAACCCGCGACCTACAGCTTGGAAGGCTGTCGCTCTACCAACTGAGCTACTCCCGCAAAATATTCTTTAATTCTTGGTACTGGTGGGGAGAGAAGGATTCGAACCTTCGAAGTCGTAAGACAACGGATTTACAGTCCGTCCCAGTTGGCCGCTTTGGTATCTCCCCGAATATTAAAGAACAACGCCTTTTAAGGTATAAAACTCCACCCAAGGTGCATTGCAAATTGAGCCACTTGCCGGAATCGAACCAGCGACCTACTGATTACAAATCAGTTGCTCTACCAGCTGAGCTAAAGTGGCTTGATACAAACAGTCGTTTGTAATTTTTTGCTTTGCAATCTCACCTTTTTATCGGGTGGAAGTGCCTATCATACCTGCAAAGAACATCTATATTTTCAGCCCTTTCTTTTTAAAAGGACTGCAAATGTAGCGTTTTACAGGACATTTGCAAACAGGAAGCTAAAATAATTCTGTTAAAGACGTTGGAAGCGTAACAGCGGTGCAAATGTAGATTTATTTTTTTTATTTCAAACCCAAGTTTAGAATTTCCTTGCAAATTACTCAAATCCAGCAAAAAATATTTAAAACCAATTGAAATTTACATCAAAATTTCATGAAAATATCGAGCCAATTCTTTGATTTTTTCGACAAAATTATTTTAGTTTTTTTTTCTAAAGCATAAAAAAAGCCAGAAATAAATCTGGCTTTTCTACTATAAATGAAGTTTAAATTGATTTCGCTTGTAATTTTTCTTTGTGCTTTTTTACCTGTGCAACTAATTTATCTAATACTAAATCGGTTGCAGCTTCGAAGGTTGTAGATTGTTCTTTAGCAAAAAGTGGGTTACCATTTAAATTCAACTTGATTTCTATGACCTTATTTTCTTTCTCTTGGTCTTTTTCAAGTTTAAGATAAACGTCAGCACTTCTTACATTGTCAAGAAAGGTTTGGGTTTTTTGAACCTTTTGTTCAATAAAATCAAGCAATTTTTGATCTGCTTTGAAATGAATAGATTGAATGTCGACTTGCATAATTCTGAATTTTAGATTGAGATTGGAAAACACCTGCCAGGTTCCCCTCCCCCGATTTTGGCTATTTATGACAGGATTTTAAGCTCTTGGGTGTTTTTTATACACCTCTTTTAATCGTTCTATACTATTATGGGTATAAACTTGGGTTGCCGATAAGTTTGCATGTCCCAATAATTCTTTGATGGCATTTAAATCTGCTCCTTCATTTAATAAATGTGTAGCATAAGTATGCCTCAATACATGGGGACTTCTTTTATCTTGTGTACTAACCAGCGATAAATTTCTTTTAACAATTTCATAAACTTTTCTGGGGTTTAAAGTTTTTGATTTTAATGAACAAAATAAGGTTTCTGTATGAATGTTTTCTTGAGATTTAACTAATATAAAATCTTCAATCATACTTTTCACTTCAGGAGTAATTGGAATAATTCTTTCCTTTTTTCTTTTACCTAAAACCTTAATTTGAGATTTATGCAGATTTAAATCTGTTTCTTTTAGTTGAATTAATTCAGACAGACGAATTCCAGTAGCATAAAATACTGCGATAATTAATTTCTCTTGCTTACCTTCAAAATCGCTTCCAAAATCAACATCCTCCATCAATTTAGTGATGGGTTTGTCTTCAACAAAAACTGGTAATCTTTTGCTAATTCTTGGACTTTGAATTTTAGCCATAGGACTAACAGTAATCCAAGATTCTCTTAGCGCATGTTTATAAAACGATTTTAAAGCTGAAATTTTTCTTGCAACGCTTCTAGAATTAACTCCTTTTTCGAGAAGATCTGCCATCCATGAGCGGATTTGTAAATGTGAAATTTTTGAAAGCTCATCAACTTGGTAATTCAATTTTAAAAAGAGTAAAAATTGATCCAAATCATTTGAATAAGCGATAGTAGTATGATTCGAGAATTTCTTTTCAAACCTAATGGTATCCAGAAAATGTTCAATCAATTGCTTTAGCTCCATACCTTAAACTTCAAAAACTAAGATAGATTAAATTTTTGTAAATACAACTGATAAAAAGCTCGATTTGCATATAAACCAACTAAAACACAGATTTTCAAAAAAAAGAAATTGTCAGTTTCCTGCAAGAAATGTTTAGGCATAAAAAAAGCGCATCAAAATGATGCGCTTTTATGGATTCAATGCTGAATTAACTGCTCGCTTGTTGTTGAAGGAATAGTTTGTAAGCTGCACGGATCTTTTGTTGACGTTTAGTGATACAAGGTTTAATAAATTGCTGACGTGAACGTAGTTCTTTAACAACACCTGTTTTCTCATACTTCTTTTTGAATTTCTTTAGAGCTTTGTCTAAAGATTCGTTTTCTTTTACGTTAATCTGGATCATTTTTGTGCACCTCCTTTCCTTGAGTCTCCTTTGTTTTATTTAAGGGACCGCGAAAGTATGATTTTATTCGAAAAAACCAAAGCTTTATCTAAATCTTTATAAAGAAACTAACTGATTTGCAAGATACGACCAGGTAAATCGCTTCTTTTCTTCAAGAATTGCCTCAGACATTTGAGATTCCAAGTCTTTTTCGAAGTAGTTATTCCATCTAAAAGCAATTTCATCTGAATCGACTTCACATACCATGCCTGCTTTGCCATCAGGAACCAATTCAGCCAAACCACCCACATTGGTAACCAACATAGGTTTATTGTAGTAATAAGCTATTTGAGTAACTCCACTTTGTGTTGCCGAAATATAGGTTTGTGCAACCAAACTTGATGCACAAAAATAAGTTCCAACCATTTCATTTGGTATAAAATCGGTTCTTAAAATGATATCGTTCTCTATTCCCAAATCCTTTATTTGTTGCAGATAAGGAGCAGAATCTTCGTAGAACTCCCCTGCTATTATCAATTTTAACTTGTGTTTAGCACGATTTACTTTTGAAAAACTATCTAATAGTATGCTTAAGCCTTTATACTTTCTAATAAATCCAAAAAAGAGACAATAATTATAATTAGGATCGAGACCTAATTTAAGGACAGCAATTTCTTTTGAGATTGGTTCGCCAAACATATCATACATTGGATGAGGAACATATACCCTAGGTTTATTGGGTTGAAGTTCTTCTACCTGCTGAAAAACTTCTTTTGACATACTTAAAAATCCATCTATCGAATTAAGAAAATAATTAGTAAATGGTTTATCGAAGAACTTTTTTTCGTGAGGAACAATATTATCAGTAATAGCTAGAATTTTAGATTTTATATTCCTTTTTAATAAACGAGCAATGGTTCCAAAAGCTGGCCCCATAAAACTCATCCAATATCGGAATACAACAACATCATAGTTTTGTTTAGAAAACTTAAAACCTGTTAACAACCAATTTAATGGGTTAATAGAGTTTACAGTTGAATGAATTGTAATATCATTAGGTTTGGGATCATCTGAATATTGAGTTTTACCTGGGAAAAGGATTTTAGGATATTGCAAACTAAAACTTAGAATTTCGCAATCGTATCCTAACTCAATAAATTCTCTGCATAACCTTTCATTATAAGTAGCTAAACCACCTCTTAATGGCCATGCTGGACCAACAATTAGCACCTTTTTTTTAGCCATCTAAGCCAATGCGTTTTGTTATGCCATAAATATTTCTTTCGGTTGCATTACGCGAAATCATTTCACCAATGAAACCTGCAAGAAACAATTGAACTCCAATGATTACTGCAACTAGTGATATAAAGAATAATGGTTGGTCGGTAATATTTCTTTGAACCACATCGCCATTATACACACTCACAAGTTTATCACTAATGATATAAACTGAAACTATAAAACCGAATATGAACATTAAAGTACCTAATACACCAAAAAAGTGCATAGGTCTTTTACCAAACTTAGAAACAAAGAAAATGGTTAATAAATCAAGAAAACCATTGATGAAACGAGAGATTCCGCCAAATTTGGTTGAACCATATTTTCGAGCTCTATGTTGAACAACCTTTTCACCAATTTTTTTGAAACCCGCCCATTTTGCAATCACAGGAATATACCTGTGCATTTCATTATAGACTTCAATAGATTTTACTACCTCAGACCTATATGCCTTTAAGCCACAATTAAAATCGTTTAATTGAATTCCAGAGATGGTACGTGTTGCAGCATTAAAAAACTTAGTTGGAATAGTTTTGGTAATTGGATCATAACGTTTTTTCTTCCAACCGCTTACCAAATCATAACCATCTATCGTAATCATTTTATATAAATCCGGAATTTCATCTGGACTATCTTGCATATCGGCATCCATAGTAATAACTACATCACCAGATATGGCATGAAAACCTACATTTAAAGCAGCTGATTTACCGTAATTCCTTCTAAATTTAATTCCTTTAATTGCAGGATTCCTTTTTGAATTTTGTTCAACAAGTGACCAAGATTTATCGGTACTACCATCATCAATCAAAAGAATTTCGTAGGTGAATTTATTTTCATTCATCACCCTTTCAATCCAATCAATTAATTCTGGAAGCGATTCATCTTCATTTAAAAATGGAATTACAACTGAAATATCAATACTACTTTCTGTGGTCATTTAACTTAAGATTCTAATTTATTATAAGCTGCATTTGGATTATCTTTTTTAATTACAGCAGCTAAAATAAGGGAGATAATCAACCCAATAAATAAAGAGGCCAAGTAGGCAAAAACTGTCATCATAACAGGAGACATGAACTTCTTACTCATTTCAAGAGCTTGATCAATTTGTTCATCCGACATGTCTTTTTTCAACATTTCGGTTCTGCTAATTTCCAAGGTTTTATTAATGAATTCAGGATCAATGTAAGAATAAAAAACAAATGTATAAACAGCTGTAATCAAGCCACCAAAAACCATAATTAACATCCCGGTACCAAAACCTTGACCATAGCTCATGAAACCACCAAGGGTATCGTTTTTCCTTGATTTCATGGCAAAAAACAAAATTGCTGAATTAACAGCAAGGGATAAAATACTTACCATCCAACTTTTATCCATTACCTCTAGGATGTAAAGAATTAAAGCCATACCAATATTTGCTAAGGCATAGATGATACTGAATTTAATAATAACTTGATTTTTAGTAGTAACGTGTTCGATTTCCATGTTTTGATGATTTTTTAACAATTATACTATTATTGTTCAAAAAAAGCGAGCATAGAATTATAAATGGAAAGTTCGAAAGCACTTAATTCCATATTTGGCTCAGGAGTGAAGCCCTCAGCCTCTTGGAAAAACAGAACTAAACCAACAAAAAGTTCTTTAATTGGATTATCAGCAGCTATTTTACTTTGAACCGTTCTTATTGAAATTAAATCAGCCTCTAAGATATTTTCGTTCTTAATAAAACTTTCATAAATTCTCATTTCGTCTTGAAATTCATCTTCATCAACCAAAAGAAACTCGTTTAAGAAATCATCCAAAGTAATTTCAACTTCTTCTTCTTTGGCTTCACTTAAGTACAAGAATAAGTTTAATAATTCAGTTCCTCTATCAAGCGTTTTAGCTTCAATTTGATCCCATTCTTCAGAATCAAAGAACTCTTCAGGTTTATTTTCTGCTGATAAAAATTTCACCAATAATAAATCGAAAAGTACTTCTCTGATATCCTCATAATCAGTATTTTTATCGATTAAGCTATCAATTAAATTTACTCTAAATAGAAATTCTTCTCTAGCATCACCAATAATATCCCAGCAATCATTCGTAATATCAACCAATGATCTTGAAGTTGCATAATTTTGAACTAAAGCCTTTAGGGCCGCATAAATCGGAGCTTCTTCCCTTGTTAATGATACTGACATATTAATTATAATGAATTTGATCTTTTACATAAACCGCTAATACTTTTCCGGTTAATGTTTGGTTAAACAATGGTGAATTTGTTGATTTAGAACGACTTTTGCTATAAATCCAGTTTTTATTGGGGTTAAAAATAGTTAAATCTACTTTCGCACCAACTTGAATGTAATTTGTTTGAATATTTAAAATTGATGCTGGTTTAAAAGTTAAAGCAGGAAGGATATGTTCCCATTCAACATTTTTAGGCTTTGATTTTACAATCATAGCCAAAACCGTTTCTAGTGTATTCATGCCAGGCAAAGCATATTCAAATTCAACTGCCTTATTTTCTAAATTTTGAGGATGGTGATTGCTACAAATTGCATCAATGGTGCCATCAACAATTGCTTCCCAAAGTGCTTTTTGGTCTGATTTTCCTCTTAAAGGCGGATATACTTTAAAATTGCTATTGTAATCAGATAATACTTCATCAGTAAAACAAAGATTTGCAATGGCAACATCACAAGTAACTTGAATGCCTGATTTTTTAGCTTTTCTAATTAATTCAACTGAACCTTTTGTAGAAATATGAGAAAAATGAATTTTAGAACCAGCATATTTAGTTAATTCTAAATCTCTCATGATTCTAATTTCTTCGGCAATTGAAGGTATTCCCTTCATTCCCAAATAAGTGCTTGTTTCACCCTCATGCATTTTACCACCAGCACTTATAGTAGATTCATCTGGAGAGCTCAAGATTAAGCCACCAAATATTTTACTGTATAATAAGGCTCTTAGTTGGAGTCCTGCATGGTGAACGGGTCTGTTTGCATCAGTAAAAGCAAGCGCTCCTGCTTGAAACATATCATAAAGCTCAGCAAGTTCTTTACCTTCTCTGTTTTGAGAAATACAACCATAAGGATAGATATTTACAGGAAGATTTTTATTTTGAGCACAGATATATTCTACGCCGGTTTTTTTATCACAAGTTGGGTCTGTAGATGGAAGGAGAGCAATATGAGCAAATCCACCTGCAATTGCAGCTTTTGAACCTGTTGTTAAGGTTTCTCTTTCTTCATGACCAGGGTCACAAAAATCGGCACGCATATCAACCCAAGCATTTGAAATCAAAGCTTTTTCGGCATCAAAAATTTGGTAAGATTTTGAAACAGAAACAAAAGCTTTTTTCGAAGATGATTGCATATCTTCAATGAAACCATCTTTTATTAAAATATCACAAATTTTACCATTAAAATCTGATTTGCTATCGCAAACCTGTGCATTGAGAATTAAAAGCTTCATATAACAAGTGGTGCTTCAGCGCAAATCTATTGAAAAGCTTTGAAAATAAGTCTAAAAAAATGAAAGCAAAGCTCAATTAGCCCTAAAATTCCAATTTATTGAATTTTCTTTCGCTTTAAAAGCAGCATTTCAATCAAAAAGAAAACAAAAGCTGCAATTAAAAAATAACGCCATAAAGGTATTCCATTTTCATTTGATGAAATTCCTAAACTCAGCTGAGCATCTTCTGTTTCAGCAATTTTAAATCCTTTTTCTTGCAGTTTTTCCTCAGATAAATAAGATAGTTTTGATTCGGTTCTTTGAAAATTGAGCGCTAATCTTGAAAGAATTTGTTTGTTAGCATCCTTTAAATCATAAAAACCTGCAACATTTAAATCAGTTGGAATATTTGCAAAGCTATTTCCTTCTTTGTTATCTGCTTCACAAATCCATTCTTCTTTTCCTTTAGATAATTTAAAAAGTTGACTTGAATTTTTAACCGAAACAGGAATTTGATTGTTAAAACCTAAATTATAAGACAGTGCCAGTTTAGATTTTATTTGAAAAGGCATTTGTAAGAAAATTGGAACAAAAAGTGCGTGTTGAGTAAAATTTCCACTTGTAGAACTTAAGTCGCTAGCAGCCCAATAAAACTGACCTTTTCCAAATGATTTTCGTAACAAAAATTGGATGGCATTATTGGTTTGAAGTATACTTTTAGTTCCAGAATTTGAAAAAGTTGTTAAATCAAAGCTTTTGCTAATTTCTGGAAATGAGTTTTGTTCATTTAAACTATTAAACACTCCTCTAAAAATTGGGTCATTGGTTTCAATTTTATTAACTAAAAAACTACCTGTTTTTAAACTACCATAATTAATTCCCTGTTTTGCTGAGAATTCGTTGTAATTAGTTTGCTCTAAATTGGGTAAAACAACAACAATACCGCCATCTTTAGCAAATCTTTCTAATTCATTATATAATCCAGAATTGATTGTTTTTAACCTATCAACAATTATTAATTGATAAGTATTAAAATCAGAAAACTTTAGGCTTTGAACCTGATTCTTTTGCAATTTATAAGTTGCATCTAATTGGTACAATTGCGAAAAAGCAGGGTTTGGTTTATCCTCGTAAATTTGAAGGATATTCACCTCATCACTTACTTTAAAAGTGAAAAAATATTCATCATCAAAAGCAACAGGATAATCTGTAATTTTAATGGATGCTTGATGCCAATTACCATCATTTACTTGAAGAGGAAATTCAATAATTTCACTTGAAGAATTTTTGCATGAATAGGTTTGAATAGCTTTCTGATTGCCATCTAAAATTAAAGAAACAGATTGATTTTCAATATCATTTTTAGAGCCATTTTTGAGTTTAACTTTTATTGTAAAGAGTTGATTCTTTTTCACAATTGGGTCGGTAAACCAAACAGAATCAACCCAAACATTTGCTGAATTTTCTGGAATTAAAGGTAAATACTTAATGTTTAAATTTGAATCTAATTGAAACTCATTTATTTTGGCTTGAGATTCTTGCGCATCACCAATCCAATAAGCAATTGAACCATTTTCTGTTTGCGATTTTTGTCGTGCTAAAATTTGATTAAACGATTTTGAATTGGTTGAAATTTTGATTTCATCGAGCAAATTCAAAACATCTTTTTTATTGTAATTTATTCTGTGTTTTGATTCGAAATTATTTGTAAGTATTTGATAAGAACGAGAATCGCCATAAGCATTAATAATAGTTCTAGCTTTATTTTTTGCTTGTTCCAGAAGTTCAGCATCATTGCCTTTAGCATTCATTGAAAAGCTATTGTCGATATAAATAAAAACAGGAGCATTTGATTTTTCAGCAGAAGTTCCTTTAGGAATAAAAGGATTTGCAAATGCCAAAATAAGTGAAGCTAAAGCAAGTAATCTAAGCAATAAAATGAGGTAATGTTTAACTTGGCGTTGCTTTCTATTTTGTTGTAAAATTTGTTTAAGAAACCTAATATCAGAAAAGACTATTTTTTTAGGTCTTCTGAAATTAAACAAGTGAATGACAATTGGAATTGTCAAAAATCCTAAAGCATATAAAAATGTTGGGTTTATAAACTGCACAGCGCAAAATAGGGGCTTTCAGTTAATTTTTACAAGTGAAACATAAGAATATTGCATTCTAATAACAACAAAAGACATGGTTTAAACCAATAAAAGACTAATTTTTGTTTTACTTTTAAATAAATCAAAATATCTTACCACCCAGAATATATTTAAATTTTAAAACATTAAGTAGCCATGAAAGGAATAATTTTTACTGAATTTTTGGATATGGTTGAAATGAAATTTTCAATTGACACTGTTGACCAAATTATTGAAGCATCGAATTTAGAAAGTGGAGGCAGTTATACATCTGTTGGGACTTATCCTCATACAGAAATGACCGAATTAGTAGTAAATTTAGGGCGAGTTACAGGAATTCCAGTAAAAGATTTACTAATAGCGTTTGGAAACTATTTATTCAACAGATTAGCTACCATGTATCCTAATTTTGTGGTGTTTGAAAACGGACTTTTATCGTTTCTTGAAAGCATAGAAAACCATATTCATATACAGGTAAAAAAACTATATCCTGATGCAGAATTACCTAAATTTAATACCAAATTAATTCATGAAAAAAAAATAGAAATGATTTATTTAAGTGAAAGACATTTAGGAGATTTAGCAGAAGGATTATTAATGGGAGCCATTGAATATTTTAAACAAGAAGCCTCATTAAAAAGAGAAAGACAATTAGATGAAACAATTAAATTCACAATTGAGTTAATATAAGCAGTTGAGCCAAGAAGAAGAAATATGGAGAAAAAGACTTGAACGGGAAAGGAATGCCCGTAAACAAGCTGAAAAGTTGCTTGAAGAAAAAAGTCTTGAACTGTACGTTAGAAATACTCATTTAAAAGATATAACAGAAAATCAAGAGATTCTAATTAATCATAGAACATCTGCCCTACTCAAAGCTTTAGATGAAGCTAAAGAAGCCAATCTTACAAAAAGAGAATTTTTTGCCAATGTGAGTCACGAATTAAGAACACCATTAAATGGAATTCTTGGGATGGCACATATGCTATTGGATACGAATTTAAATCATATTCAAAAAGATTATACCCAAACTATTTTAATTAGTAGTGAGATTTTATTGAATCTGATTAATGATATTTTAGACTTTTCGAAAATTGAAGCAGGTAAACTTGAATTAGAAGAAACTGATTTTGATTTATCGCAAACACTTTATGAAGTTTTAGATATTTTAACATCAAAAGCCAACGAAAAACAAATTGATTTACTACTAAAATATGAGCCTGGTTTACCCAATTCACTCAAAGGCGACCCAAATAGGTTGAAACAAATTTTACTTAATTTGGGTAGTAATGCCATTAAGTTTACTGAAAAGGGAAAAGTTATAATTGAGGTTAAACAAATTAAATCTACTAAAAACCAAAGTGTATTAAAGTTTGAAATAAGTGATACAGGAATTGGCATTCCGGAAGATAAAATCAAATTATTATTTAACCCTTTTACTCAAGCCGATGCAAGTACAAATAGAAAATTTGGGGGAACTGGTTTAGGACTTTCTATTTCGAAAAATTTGGTTGAAATGATGGAAGGTGAAATTGGGGTTACAAGTAAAGCAAAACAAGGTTCAACATTTTGGTTTACTACAAAGTTTAAAACCAAAAATAAACAACAATCAACAATTGATGGTCCTCCTGTTTTATTTGTTGATTATGAAGCAATATGCATTGATTCCAATAAAGATGTTGCTGATGAACTCATCAAACATTTAAATGCTTGGAATATAAAAGCCCGAAAAGTTTCTTCGATAGGTGCTTTGCAAAAAGCTAAAATCACTAAAAAAACAATTTTAATTGTTGGAGATGAACAGGAAGAAGATTTTCTTCAAAAAATGACATCATTCAATTTTCAACATGATTTCATTTTAAAAATCTTTTTATCGAAAGTAAGAACCACTAAAATTATTGAACTGGCAAAGATGAATCATTTTGATTCTATCATATTTAAGCCACTAAAATTTAGACAAATTCAGCTTGAGTTAAGTGCTTCTTTGAATTCAATTAACGAGAAAAATCATACAGAAAAAAAACAAGATATTATAGAATCCAAATCACATCAAAACATTCAAATTTTGATTGTGGAGGATAACCTAATCAACCAAAAAGTGGCACTTGCCTTGCTTAATAAATTTGGATACAAAGCACAAACAGCAGATAATGGATTGATTGCATTGGAGAAAATGAAAGAGCAAAAGTTTGATTTAATCTTCATGGATTTTCAAATGCCTGAATTAGATGGATATGAAACTACAGGAAGAATTAGAAATGGACAATCCGGCATTTGTTCTCCAAAAATTCCTATTATTGCTATGACAGCAAATGCCATGAAAGGTGATCAGGAAAAATGCTTGATAGCAGGTATGAATGATTTTTTATCGAAACCAATTATACCAGCCGACTTAGAAGAATTATTAGAGAAATGGGTTGATATTATTCAACAAAAAAAATAAAATGAATATAGATTTAAGCGGGAAAAACGCATTGGTTTGCGGAAGTACCAAAGGAATTGGTTTTGCTATTGCCAAACAGTTTGCCCTATTGGGAGCCAATGTAACTTTAATGGCCAGAAATGGTGGATTATTAGAAAGAGTAGTTAGAGATTTAGATACTGAAAAAGGACAAAAACATCATTTTTTAGTTGCAGATTTCTCAAAACCATCTGAAGTAAAAGAGGCGATTCAATCGAAAACAAATGCACATTATTTATACCAAATTTTGGTTAACAATAGCGGTGGACCAAGTCCGGGACCACTTGTAAATGCACGTGAAGAAGAATTCTTAAATGCCTTTAATGCACATTTATTAAGCAGTCATTATTTGGTTCAAAATGTGGTTGATGGCATGAAACAAAGTGGTTATGGTAGAATCATTAATATCATTTCAACATCTGTTAAAATGCCATTGAAAGGATTAGGTGTATCGAATACCATTAGAGGAGCAGTTGGCAATTGGAGCAAAACATTGGCAAATGAATTAGGTCCAATGGGAATTACCGTAAACAATATTTTACCTGGCGCAACATCAACCGACAGACTTAGCCAAATCATAGAAGGCAAAGCCATGAAAATGAACGAAAGTGTGGATGAAGTAAGCAAAGAAATGTTGGCTGAAATTCCATTGAATCGTTTTGCCAAACCAGAAGAAATTGCTTATGCAGCAGCCTTCTTGGCCTCAGAATATGCAGCTTATATCAACGGAATTAATGTTCCAGTTGATGGAGGAAGAACAGGGAATTTGTAATTAGTTTTAAATCATTATAACCTATTTAAACCCATCACTATGTTACACGTATCTACAATTATTAACTCTGATATTGAAACAGTTTGGAATTGTTTTACCCAACCCGAACACATTACTAAATGGAACTTTGCCAGCGATGATTGGCATTGTCCGGCTGCTATTAACGAAGTAAAAGTTGGTGGCAGAATGAGCTGGACCATGGCTGCTAAAGATGGCAGTTTTTCTTTTGATTTAGAAGCCGTTTACAAAAATGTAGATGAGTATGAAATGTTAGAAACAGAATTATCTGATGGAAGAAAAGTCATTACCAAATTTGAAGAAGCTGAAGGTGGTGTAATGGTTTCAGAGGATTTTGATCCAGAATCAGAAAATCCTCATGAAATGCAAATTGGAGGTTGGCAAGCCATTCTTGACAATTTCAAAAAGTATTGCGAAAGTCTTTAAACGTTTATTCAACAATCCATTTTGTTGAATAAACTTTATCTCCAGGGGCATTTATCTGAATAAGGTAAATGCCTTTTTTAATTTGGGTTGATGAATGAAATTTTCCTGAATCATCTAGTTTGTCTTCGAATATCACACTTCCTAAAATATCAACTACTTTTACGGTAGCTCCATTATAGGAAGAATTGTATTCAAGCGTTAAATTTCCTTTTGATGGATTTGGATAAACTTTCACATCAATTTCTGGAATTTCTAAGCCTACAAAAATCTCATCAGAATATTCAAACTTCCCATCTTTATCAACTTGTTTAAGTCGGTAATATAATTCAGCTTCTCTTGCATCAAGGTCTTTGAATTCATAAAACCTGTTGATGTTTGAATTCCCAAATCCACCTACTTTGCCTATGTCTTTCCATTCACCAGATTTGCGTTGAATTAGGAAATAATCGTTATTGATTTCAGAAGCAGTTGCCCAGTTTAAGGTTACCTCGTTTTCTGTTACTCTGTTAGCTTTGAAGTAAAGCCATTTTACAGGTAATGTTGCTGTATTTCCAACTAAAGGAGCGGAGGTTTTGAAAGCACAGAAATTGGTATCTCCATTCATTTCAAAAACAGAAACATGTAATACTGTATTACTAGGTAAGCCTGTTATCACAACAAAAGTGCCTGTATCTTTATATACAACAAAATTGTTTGTCCCCATTAAAGTGCCTTGTCCAAAAACCGAACGAGCTGTATATTGGGTAAAGTTCACCGGACTTGAATTTACAGCAGAACTTAGCCTTGCTATAACCAATCTTCTTTCACCATCACCTTTGGTAAAATTAACCCTGATACTATTGCCAGTAATGTTTGTAAATGTTAAACCTGATGCAGATGCCGTTGGAGGAATGGCTCTAACAGTTACACTTCTTTGAACTGAATCTGAACAATTAGCATAAGAGGATTTTAGTTTCACTGTATAATTCCCCCAGGTAGCAAATGTTTTGGCTTTGGTTTGAACTGAATCTTTTGTACCATCAGAAAATATCCATTCTCTTTTAGCTTTTGGATTGCTGAATGTAGTGTCATTAAAAGAGAAAATATGATTGGTAAATAACTGCGGATTGGTATTCATTGTAAATCCTACTTTAGGAATGCCATAAATAGTAAATTCAGGCATCAACATGGTATCACGAGGATTGGTTCCAAAAATTCTAAATCTGTATTTTTTAGATGAAGAGATATTTGCAGGTAATGCCCATTTGATACTATCTGTTGTATTTTTAGCAATGGTTCTTGCAGCTGTAAAAGGCATATTGGTAAAATTACCAGCAGCATTACTCAATTGTATGGTGAAGGTATTACCTGGGCCCAAAGAATCGCGACTACCAAATCCAATTCTTAAAGAATCGCCGGCGCAAACATCAGGTTCATTTGAATAAACCCAGGTTCTTTGGTCGTAGGCTTTTAACATCCATGCATCTTGAAAACCTATTAAAGCAGTTGCCAAATCGTTTCCTTGTTGACTATCGGTAAAACCAGAAAACAAATAAGCATGAGGCTCCAATTGATTTACATTAAGCAAATAATCACTTGATGTTCCACCCCATGTATAATCCCAAATCTTCTTTCCTCTTTGGTCTAATTTTATGGTCCAATAATCAAAAACACCAATAGCAGTCTGACTTTTAACAGCATTATTTCCACTGTTCGAAAAACCGCTGATTAAGAAACCTCCATCAGCAGAAATATTTAAGGATGAGAAAAAATCTGTACTTGTACCACCATAAGCATTATCCCAAACTTTTTTCCTATTGGCATCTAATTTTACAAGCCATAAATCGGGGGTACTAAAACCAAAATTTGAGATTGATTTATCACCACCTAAATTAGAATCAGATTGACCTGCTAACAAGATTGAACCATCTGCCAATAGTTTTACGGTGCCCAAAACATCTTCACCTTGTCCGCCAATTGTTTTATCCCAAACTTTTATTCCTGATGCATTGATTTTGATTATCCAATAATCTCCTAAAGAACTTTTTGCTGCTTCCGATTTAGAAACTCCAATTGGACTATTCGACATTCCACCTAAAATAAAACCATTATCTGGTGTAGGTTCTAAGGTAAAGAATTGCTCAGTTCCACTTCCACCATAAGAATAATCCCATTGTTTTACTCCAGATGAATTAGTTTTAATAACCCAGAAATCTATATCTCCAATTTGGGTTGCAGACTTATCTCCACCGATACCACTTTCAGAATATCCTGCTAAAATATAACCACCATCTGAAGTTTGATAAACCGAAACAAGGTTATCATCTAAAGTTCCACCAAACCTTGCATCCCATTGTATATTGCCCAATGAATTTAGTTTAACAATCCAATAATCGGCGCCTCCCCTATTGTTTTGAGTTTTATCGCCACTGATTCCGCTGTAAGAAATTCCACCCAATAAATAACCATTATCAGATGTTTTGATAATGCTTCTTAATTCATCATAATTAGAACCACCGAAACGCCTTTCCCAAAGTTTAAAACCATCTGCTGACATATAATTAATCCAATAATCTGCAGAACCTTTACTTGCAGAAGTGATGGTTCCACCTGGTAAACTTTGGGTGTATCCTGCAAGCATATAAGAGCTATCTTGAAAATTTATGGTTGAAAAATTTCTGTCGATATTGGTTCCACCCAAACGGTATTCTTGTACTTTACCTTGACTTTGAACTATGTATATTTGTTTAGTGGCACTTGTATCAGGGCAACCATACGTATTTGTATTTACAACTCTTGCATCATACCATCCACCTTTTGAAAATACCCTATTGATGTTTGCTTGGGTTGAAGAAAACAAATCGCTAAACATCCACGAACGAAGTACGGAACCTTGTGTTGTATCGGTAAAAGTAAAAACGTTTTTATTCGACATTCCTATAAGATTGCCAGCACCTGTACTGATTATAAAACCAGAATTGGGCTTGGGATTAACAGTTACTTGAACTGATGAAGCAGCGCCTTGACAAGAAAATCCATTTTGGGTAATTATAGGAACAATTGAATAAAAAATATCTTGAGGATTTGATGTATTGTTTACCAAAGTATCCCAAATAAAATTTTGTGTAGTACTATTTCTATTTCCTGAAATTGTTGAAACGGATGAGGATGTATAATTAAAACTTAATCCAGCAGCAGAGGGAACTGAAGTCAATAATAATTCAAGTGTATTTTCGGAACAAAGTGAACGAGAACCCGGACCTGAATAAGCAGGAACAGGATTCATTTTAATCAATAACCAATTTGATGTATCAGCTAAAGCAGTTCCAGCACGAGAAATTCTTCTCCATTTTCTAAAACTTACTGTTTGGGTTTGAACCGCAATTTTTTGTGTTGTTACAGAATTTACAATAGTAACAGTATCTGCGTATTGCCAAAGCCAAGGCGAAGGAACAGTATCTGGATTTATATTGATTAAATAAGTATTTGATGATCCACAAACATTGGGTGTAGCTGTTTGAATTTGAGTAAATCTGCTTGCAAAAACAGATTGTACTAAAATAAAACTTAGTGCAAATAATATTGTAGATAATCTATTTTTCCTTTGATTCATACCTCGGAAAAATAGTTAAGCAAGGCCTAATAGAAAAGTTAATTTTGATGAAAAATCAAAAACTTTACACAAACGAATTAAAACAATCCGTTTGTTTCTGCTTCAATTCTAGAAATGATGCTTCCTAAATGCTCATTATTTTCAGCAAAATTCAAATCATCTACTTCAACAATAATATGTTTTCCGCGGTATGAACTCATCCAAGCTTCGTAACGTTCATTTAATCTTCTTAAATAATCTAAACGGATACTGTCTTCATACTCACGACCACGTTTTTGGATATTGTTAACCAAACTAGGAATGCTGGCTCTAAGGTAAATTAACAAATCAGGAGCTTTTACAGTTTGTACCATCGATTCGAACAATCTTTGATAGGTATCAAAATCGCGGGTACTCATTAAACCCATGCTATGCAGATTGGGTGCAAAAATGTTTGCGTCTTCATAAATGGTTCTGTCTTGAATCACATTTTTCTTTCCTTTTTGAATTTGTAACAATGAATTGTAACGTGTATTCAAAAAATAAATCTGCATATTGAAACTCCAACGTTGCATATCTTCATAGAAATCACTGATATAGGGATTGTCTTCTACGTTTTCATAATGTGGTTCAAACTTGTAATGTTTAGATAACAAGGTTGTTAGTGTTGTCTTTCCCGACCCGATATTTCCTGCGATTGCTAAATGCATAATCCTAATCTCTATATATTCTGAAAACAATAATACGTCTAATTAAACAAATGTAAAAAGAGAATTGTGTTTGAAAGAATTTTGTGGAAAACACTTTTACATTTCTTTAAACATTTTTTGGCTCATATCTCTCTAGAACACCTGCAAAATCCAAGCACACAGCATAGTAGGATTATTTTATAGAAATCTGACCCAAGAAATTCCGATTTGCTTGGCAAGAAGTTTGTTTTCTTCTATTTTGCATCATGCAGATTCAATTTTTCGGTGCAGCCAAAATGGTAACTGGCAGCAAACATTTAATTACAACTCCAAAAGGAACTAAAATTTTACTTGATTGTGGTTTGGTACAAGGTAGGTTTGACAACAAAGACGACTTAAACCGAAATTTTGGTTTTGATCCAGCATCGATTGATTATTTGATATTATCTCATGCACATATCGACCATGCCGGTTTAATTCCAAGATTGGTGAAACAAGGTTTTAATGGAATAATTTTTTGTACACCAGCCAGTCTCGATTTGTGTAAAATTATGCTGATGGATTCTGCACATATTCAAGAGCAAGATTTGGCTTTTGTAAATAAACGCAGAAAAAGAAAAGGACTTGAAAAAATTGAAGCCATCTATGGTGTTGAAGATGTTGAAAAGGCAATAAGTCTAATGCAGGAATTGGGCTATGACCAAGTAATGAAAGTTGATTCTGAGTTTAAATTTCATTTTACAGATGCCGGTCATTTGATGGGTTCTGCTTGTGTTCATTTGGATATTAAAACAGGAACTGGTAAATCGAAAAAGATTACTTTTACAGGAGATATCGGTAAATATGGCGACTCTATTCTTCGCGATCCGCAAGAGTTTGACCAATGTGATATTCTGATTTGTGAAAGTACTTATGGCAATAAAAAACATCCGATAGCAATTGATGCAGAAGCTGAGTTACTCTCTATTATCAACCATACCTGCGTTGAAAAAAAAGGGAAATTAATTATCCCAGCATTTAGCGTCGATCGCACCCAAGAGATTGTTTATTTATTAGACAAAGCCTACAATGATGGGACTTTGCCCAATATAAAAGTATTTGTAGATAGTCCGCTTTCTGTAAAAGCCACCAATATTATGCGTGAACATGATGAATGTTACCGCGAAGAATTTTTGGATTATATAGCCAAAGACCCAGACCCATTTGGATTCAAAAATCTACATTTTATTAGTGAGTTAGAAGAATCAAAAACACTGAATGAATATAAGGGCCCATGTATCATCATTTCTGCAAGTGGCATGGCCGAAGCTGGCAGAGTGAAACACCATATTGCCAATCATATTCAGGATGCATCAACAACAATTTTATTGGTTGGATATGCTACACCTGAAAGCTTAGGTGGCAAATTAAAAGCTGGAGATAATTTGGTAAATATTTTTGGAGAAGAATACCAAGTAAAAGCAGAAGTTAAATCATTGGATTATTATTCTGCACATGCCGATTACGAAGAAATGATTCGATTTTTAAAATGCATCGACCCGAACAAAGTAGAAAAAATGTTTTTGGTTCATGGGGAATATGAAAATCAATTGGCATTTAAAGAAAGACTAACCAATGAAGGATTTAAGCATATTTATATTCCCAATATGCGTGAATCGTTTGAAATATAAAGACTTAGTTACCTTAAATCTTAGATAGCATTTTTACAAACTATTGTATTTAAAGCTTTTTTTGCTATAATTGTGTTTAAAATTTGAAAAGCTCAATAGGCCCCATTAATTAGAGAAACTAATTAGTACATTCATTCGTTATAAACACATGACTCGTTTAGTTAAAAATATCAAAGATATCTTTATAAATTTCCAAGGCTCTTTGTCTACTGATAAAGATTCTTTGCATGAAATAGATGAAGAACTAAAAGACCTTTATATAAAAGTTTATGGTGATTTAAACATGAGTCAAGCTTTTGAAGACAAAATTAATCTTCATAATGACCAAATCAAATTAAAAAAAGACTTCAAAAAAGCAATCAAAAAGTATAAAGAAGTGGTTGTAAATGGCTAAGCAAACAAGACAAATAAGAGGAGTAAATCTACCTAGCTCTCCCGGACGTGGAACTTCATTTGAACATCAAGAAAGTATTGATGATAGTTTATTGCCTGATGCTTCAGAGTTATCTAAACTTAAAGAATTAGATCCATCTATTATCGAATGGATAAAAGAAAGAACTGCTAAAGAACAAGATGCTAGACTTGATTTTAACCATAGAAAGATGGCTATTTTAGAGAAAAATGCTTCTAGAACTTTTAATATCGACATACTTACAATTATTATAGCATTCTCAATTATTATTTTGGGAATGTTATTCTCTTACTTTCTAATTGAAAAAGGCCTTACAATAGTTGGTTCAATATTCGCAGGTGGTACTATTATTTTGGCAGCCAATGCATTTCTTAATTTTAGAAAAAAACAAAAAGATAAATAGAATCTCCATTTTGAATAAACTAAAATCTTTTAAACAGTTAAATGAAAAATTAACAATTTGAATAATTGTTCTTAGATTCTAGTTTCCTTCACTAAATCATGAATTACTAAATCCTGCTTTGGGTTTCTAGATTACTTCTTGTATATAAATTGTGTATTTACTTTTATTAACCCAAATTTGAACCTAATTTTCTGTTGGACTAATTTCTGTCTTTTCTTTTCGGCTACCTTTGTACATTTCGAACTTGTGGTATTTACATTCTAAAGGACCATTCCAAACAATCATTCTTTTAGAAGCAGCAAGTTTCATGTGTTTCAAAGCCTCTTTGTTGCTCGATAAAATCCAAGCATCAAAACCTTCAAATCTTTGTTTGAGGGTATCCCCTATCATTCTGTAAAACTGATTGATTTCTTCGATTTCAATCCTTTCTCCATAAGGTGGATTCATGATTAAAATGCCACCACCTTCAGGAGGTCTTTGTTCTTCGAAACGCATATTTGTTATAGAAATATCGTGGTGTAAACCCATTTTGGCTGCATTGTTTTTAGCCATATCAGCTACTTTAAATACGGCATCATTTCCAATGATTTTGCCATCTAATGGACGCTCAGCAGCTTCAGCTTCACTTTTAATTCTTTCCCATAATTTGGCATCGTATGACTTCCAGCCCATGAAACCAAAATAAGGTCGGTAGATATTAGGAGCAATGTTTTTAGCAAACATAGCAGCTTCAATTAATAAAGTTCCACTACCACACATACCATCCATAAAAGTTCCTTTTCCGTCCCAACCGCTATGCAGAATTAAAGCCGCAGCAGTAACTTCGTTTAATGGAGCCATATTTGCATCGGCTCTATAACCACGTTTATGTAAGGATTCATTTGAACTATCTAATGAAACAATTACTTCATTGTGGTAAATATGCACATGAATTCTCAAATCGGGGTCGTAAACATCCACATTCGGACGAACGCCAAATTCTTCTCTGAACAAATCAACCACCGCATCTTTGGTTTTTAAAGCCACATATTTACTGTGGTTAAAAAAATCGGAATGAACAGTAGCATCAACCGCTAAAGTTCCGTTTACATCTAATAATTTTGTCCAAGGAAAGGACTTAATACCATCGTATAAATTCTTTTCATTAAAAGCAGAAAATTCGAATATTGGAACCAGTAAACGCATACAGGTTCTGAGATGCAGGTTACATTTATAGAGCAATTCCAAATTACCTGTAAAATACACTGCACTTTTTCTTATCTCAATATCTTTTGCACCTAAATTTTCTAATTCATTGGCCAAAAGAGGTTCAACACCTTTTTGAGTTAAAGCTGTAATTATAAATTGTTCTGGTAATGGATAAGGATTAATCATTCTGCGAAGGTAAGGGAAAGTGTAGAATGGTTTTTGGAAAAGTGATTTTGCTTTTATAAACTTTTAGCTTGAGTTATAGCTAGCGTAACCTGATTCAAATCCTTCATCCAATTGTTTAGATCTGGGTTTATCCACGAAATCAGTTCCAAAAGAATCAAATAAGCACCTTCAATCTCGGTAAAATCCAATAAAGTTCCTTTGAAACAAATGGGTTCATTATGACTGATTCTATTTCGAATCATTCTAATTTTATTCAAACGGTCACTAACTTCTTTTCTACCCATTCCTGTGGGTAAATTATCAAAAACTTTAATAGGACGACCCTTTAATAATTTATAATGATGTACTTCAAAAAACTCTGTCCAGAAACCAAATGACTGGTCTGCAATTATGCGGCTGCTCGTGATTGTTAAATTTAATCTTTTTAATCTTTTCTCTGATTTCTCAATAGAGGATTTTAGAAAATCATTTGTGTAAAATCTTCCATTTTTTTTAATTTGAATTAAAGAAGAATCGCTCATGAATTGATTTCTTTGATTTAAAATCCAATTTGGGTCTTGAAAGTAATTGCTTAATTCTGAATTTATTTTATTTCTTAAAATAACTTCAAATACACTTATTAAAGGATAGAGAGATTGGGCAATTTTAAGGTT
The DNA here is from genome assembly GCA_051861545.1 of Bacteroidia bacterium. GTDB lineage: Bacteria > Bacteroidota > Bacteroidia > UKL13-3 > UKL13-3 > CAISCU01. The sequence goes on from JBIMKP010000033.1 coordinate 48,923, forward strand.
TGCCTTATATAATGAAATGGCTTTCTTTTTTTGACAATTACTTGCTAAAAAGTATCTGTCCATGCGAGGAATGGAGAGGTATTCACTTAATTTCTGATAATTCATAAAAAATATTTATTGTAATTTACAGAAATAAGATTACTTTTGTGTCGTGATGCTTAGCCAAGCCTCTTGCTGAAAAGTAACGTAGCTAAGCGAAAGATTTTAAAAGGTTGCCTAGGCAGCCTTTTATGTTTTTAGGGGTTTGATAAAATTCTACTACGGAAGTATTTTTACCCTCGAATACCTATAAGTTTTATAACAACATGAGGTATGAATAAGCAATGAATCTTTGCTTAGCTCATAAACTCCTTTTGTATAACCCGTGAATCTAGATTCTTCATTGTAAAAATCAATCCTGATATTTTTTCCGCTATGTTTGACTTTAGTTACAGGATTGATAAAACTTGTATCAGGATTTAAAGTTATAATACCCGTTTGAAAAGGCACAATTTGTATTTTACCATTTAATTCAATTGGAAAAATTCCATGAAGCTCCTTCACTTTGTTAGCATTTATTTGCCAATAATTATGTCCTGCATTTGTCATCCAAGAAAAGCCAGTAGAATCAAACTTCCAATTGCCATCTAAACCTGATTGTAATGCTATTTCCTTGTCTTTTTTGCAAGCTGATATTATGAAAATAGTTAGTAATAAAATGATGAAGTTTTTCATGGCTAATGGTATACACAAAAATAGATTTTCTTACAAAAAATAAACCTAAATAAGTCTTAAAAGGACGTATTTGAAAACTTCTTTGTAGAAAATGAATTTCCTACAAACCATAAAATCATTGATAAGTGTAAACAAAACATAAATCAAAAAAATTGATAATTTATCTTAGCTTGAAAACATGAATGTCAAATAATTTTTGCAGCACATCCATTTTAAATGTTGCGATTTATTGATATAATTGTTTACCACTTTTTACCCCTAGGATTCATTGTATTTTTTTGATATGATTAAAGAAATACATGTGATAGGGAGAAATATTGTGAAACTATTTCAAACAAGAAAATTAAAGGAAAGAAATAAAATTATATGAAAAAATTTATCGGTTGGATATTGATTATTTTCTGCTCATTCATGTTATTGATGTTAGCAATCTCTGTAATTGCTATTATTCCCGGAGTTATGGATTATAGCTTTATGGAAAAAATTTCAACTAAAGAAATTATAACTTCTTCTATTGGATACTTAATGATGTCATTGGTATTTATATTCGGTTTAAAAAATGGGTTAAATAAAGTTAAAAAAGACAAAGTAATTGAACCTATCAACTACGATAAAGAACTTAATATTAATTTGAGTGGAAAAATTGATTTCAATGATTACAGGAATTTAATTTTAGGATTAAGTTTCAAAAATCCTTTTTATTTAATTTCGTTTGGGATTACGCTTTTGTTCTCTATGAATTATATTGCATATGGAGAAAATATGAATGACCAGTTTAATTTCAAGTATCTCACGTTTATATTTATTGGATTATTTTAATTACTTGGATTTTCACCCTGAAAAAAATTAAAAATCTTTATAATACAAATAGTCTTTTTCACGAAAAACTAAACTATATATTGACTAATGAATCAATTCAAATTAAGGGTGATTCATTAGATTCAACGCAGAAATGGACACATTTCTATCAGATTAAAGAATCGAAAAAATTCTTTTTATTTTATCAAGGAAAAGAAATTGCAACATTGATTGATAAAAAAATGTTTTCAGAAACTGATTTAATAGAATTTCAAAACTTTATTCAATCATTGAATATTAAGAAAATTTAACCAATAAAATATCCCCTATAAGTTTAATAAAGCTTGCTGAATTTTAAAAACAAATCTTACAATCGACCAAATGGATTAGGCTTAAATATTGAAGCTAGTTAGACTATTCTAACTAGTAGCCGCTTTAAAAAGAAAATCAATGACAGAACTCCGAAGATATAAAGGACAAGCACTTCCGAGGCAAGCTTACATGAAGGAATTTTGCGTTGTATGTCCGAAGTGTAATCAAGAAGCAAAAGTTACTGTTGAAAATCCATATATCTTAAATAATGCAAAACTTCAATGTAGCAATTGCAAGCTTATAGAAAAAGAAGAAGACCTAATCAGATACAATGTTATCGTAAAAAGAAACTGTTTGAATTGTGGTAAGACTTTTGAAGTAAACATTCCAAATAGAAAAGAAAAACTTACAGAAATGACAGTAAGTTGTCCAAACTGTAATGAAACTAAAAAATATAAACCGCGCAATGACAAGTATAAGATTAGCTATAATAAAGAATCTCCAAGAGACCTGTCCTCACCCCTAAAATTAGTTCAAAATGAAAGTATAAAAAACAATAACTTTCACAAGGACTAAAATGAAAAAGA
>JBIMKP010000034.1:0-50602 GCA_051861545.1 Bacteroidia bacterium
TAAATACCTGTATTCTCAAATACTACCCATAATGGTTGTTGAGCTTTATTCTGCTTTGAAAGTGCTTTAAATAAAGAGTTAAAGCCCTTTTGATCATTGCTCAGTGTCATTACTAAACCGCTTTGGATGCAACATGCATCAAGTGTTAATTTCGAAACATCAATTCCTAAGAATAAATAATTTTCCATACTTTTGATAATAGATAGTTTAAAATAGTTGCATTGTCTAAAACCTTTGAAAGGGCTTTCCCTAAAATTCTAACTGGACCTTTGCAACTTGTGGTTTGAGCAGGGACTAATACCACGGATAGATCACTAGTCTAGCTTCAGCCAAAGTTCACCCTGCTCATCCACAATTATCCACAAAAAACTTAGATATTAACACCCCCCTGGACCCCCCATTACAACAACAATAACTTTTGTGTTTAAATGGAATAATTTATCCAAAGGCTTCAGCTCGGGGGAATGAAGGATTTACCATTTATAGTTCCATGTTTAATGTATTTTAATACACATTATTAAAAATGTTCATCATTTAAGATAATTTTATTCATTAAATATGCATTTAAATACACTTTAGTAAGAATATGTGTATATTTGCATCAAAATTATTCGCAAAAACGTATTATAATACATGAATAGTCAGGAATTAGCTGGAATTATAAAGAAACGACGAGAGGAACTTGGTATTTCTCAAAAGGATTTAGCAGAAATGAGTGAAATACATTTGCGTAGTATAAGCAAATTAGAAAGTGGAGAATCAAATCCAACATTAGAATTGCTAAATCAAATTGCAGAAATATTGGGTCTAGAATTGAATATCAAAGTGAAAGAAATAAAGTAGTATGAAACGTATGGCGAAGGTTTATATCAACAAAGAACTTGCGGGTATTTTATCACATGATACCGAGTACTCATTTCGTTACTTAGATTCATACTTTAACAATTCGAACAAACCTGCAATAAGTCTGAGTTTACCAAAATCAAATCAGGAATATACATCAACTTTTCTTTTCCCCTTTTTCTTTAATCTATTATCTGAAGGAGTAAACAGACAATTACAAAGCAAAAGATTCAAATTATCAGAAACTGACTATTTTGGATTATTGCTTGCCACTGCACAACATGATACAATTGGTGCTATAACAATAGAGGAGATAAAAGAATGAATCTAATGGAATTAAACATTTGCCCAGGAACATTAAAAGAAGGCTTTAACTCTTACAGTCCGGCTTGTAGGAGAAAATTATTCATGGGTCGTTCTGTTAGTCATGTATTACCTTTTTTGTCACCAGGTTATGAAGGCGATGACCAGCTTAAATTTCTTGAAAACCGAAAGCAAATTTCAATTTCGGGCGTACAAGAAAAAATAACCATATTTCTTGAAAAGAATAAATTTCGATTTCCAACTGAAAATGAAAGTGGCCAATATATATTAAAACCTATCCCAAGAGATTTATTGAATGTGAGTCAGGTGCCAGCCAACGAGCATTTAACCATGCAAATTGCAGAACAGGTTTTTGAAATAAAAACAGCTCCCAATGCTTTAATTTTTTTCCAGGACAATATTCCAGCCTACATTACCAAACGCTTTGATATCAGAGATGATGGCTCTAGAAATCGAATAGAAGACTTTGCTTCTTTGGCACAAAAAACAGAAGAAAATGAAGGTAAAGATTTCAAGTACAATTTTAGTTATTTAGAAATTGCTGAATTGATAAAGAAATACGTCCCTGCTTATATGCCAGAATTGGAACGATTTTATTCTTTGGTTTTGTTTAATTATCTTTTTAGTAATGGCGATGCACATTTAAAGAATTTTTCTTTGCTTGAAACTACATCTGGAGATTTTTTATTGGCACCTGCATACGATTTGGTTTGCACCCGAATTCATATAGATGATGGAGATGTAGCATTAAATGAAGGTCTGTATGAAAATGATTTTAAGCACCCAAGTTATGCCAAACTAGGATTTTATGCCTATGATGATTTGTATGACTTTGGATTAAAAATTGGACTTATAGAAAGTCGAATTCAAAAAATACTTTACTCTTTTTCAACAAACCAAGAAATGGTAGTAACTATGATAAATAATTCATTCCTAAATATTGAATGCAAAGAGAAATACAAAACACTTTATTTGAACAAACTCAGATGTTTTAAACTATCAGAATCAGGAAGAATTTAGATAGAATTGAATGGATTTTATTGTAATAATTGACTTATCGTAAATCCAAACTTTAGAAATCATAATAAATTTAGTCTCATATATTCCTATCTTCCATTTCAAATCAAACAATGCCCAAATACCTGCTTTCTCTGCTATTTTTTATAAGTACCATTTGTGTTCTTGCTAACACCATAGAAGGGAAACTCATTAACATTGATGATGGCGATTCATTTACGATTTTAGACCAAAATAAAGTTCAATACAAAATCAGGTTAAATGCTATTGATTGTCCCGAAAAAGGACAAGAATTTTCCAAAAAAGCCAAAGATTTCACCTATCAGTTTTGTGCAGGTAAAACCATTGTAGCTGAATTACTTGATATTGATAAATATGGCAGACATATAGCCAATATAACAGTAAATGGAAAAAGTCTGAATGAAGCTTTACTAACAAACGGACTTGCTTGGCATTATAAAAAATACAATTCGGAAGAAAGATTAGCAGTGCTTGAAAACAATGCTCGTAGTAAACGAATCAATATCTGGAGTTTAACAAATCCAATGGCCCCTTGGATTTTTCGCCACCGCGGAGAATTGGAATTGTTAAGTCCATTAGGTCCCGGACAAGTATACATTTGCCAAAGTAAAAGCGCAAAAACCTATCACAATAAAATGTGCATGGGACTATCAAAATGTGCTAAAGGTGTTAAACAAATCAGACTCTCAGAAGCCATTCAATCAGGCAAAAAAGAATGTGGGTATTGTTGGTGACAACTATTTTGTAAATGATTCAAAATGGCTTCAAAACGAATTATTGCGAATAAATATCTCAATTGAAACTCAGCTCCACTCCCATTCCTACCAAACTCCAATATTCATCATGACTCATAAGACCGAAGCGGTCTAGCACAAATGCTTGTAGATATTTGAGGTTTTGATCTTCAAGGTAGTTAAACGCCAACTTGCTTAGTTCGGCATCAGGCTCAACAAGTCGACCAATGGAATCGAGTATTTCACCTTGTTTGACTTTGTTCAACTCTTCCAAAATATTATCAAAGGTATCACGCGATTTTAATAGAATATTATCATACACAAATACTGTATAAATATGCATCGGAATTTTTAACTCAGGTAATATTTCACTTGCAGGTATTTGGTCTTCACTGGCAGCCTTTAAAAGTTCCTTATTGGTACTTACCGAGCTACTTAAATACATTTTTGCTTCTAACTCAAATTGCGAAATCATAAAATTGATTTCAATATCATCAGGCTTAGAAGAGAATTCAAACATGTGTAAATACCTTGAACATATTGGTAATCCAAACTGGTTCAAAATTAATTCTTCTAATGCTATAGTATCTTCAAACAACAGGCCATTGTTTTCTGGTCCGCCAGTTTCACTTAGTTGCTTCTTACTTTTGGCCAATGAATACAAATTCAGTTTTAATAGTTTATAATTCATAACAAATCTCCTCATGTATTTTGTCGAAAAATTCTGTCATACTTAATTGTCCATAGTTCTTTTTGTATTGCTCTAAATCAATGAAATTAACAGCTGAAACATCACTGTATTTTTCAACGAAATCACGGATATTTTGCTGTTCATTGGCTCGTTCAAAGTGAAATGGCAAAAACACGATAGCCTTGAATGGAATATCCGCATCTAATAATTCTTTCAATAAGGTTCTGATTAAAAATGTACCTGTTAGTCCACCAATTCCTGCTACTAATACATAATTATCTTGATTCAAGAAATTCTCTTTTACTATTTCACAATTTGTAAAGTTCTCCCAGCTCAGATTTCTATCAAATCCAGATTGAATCTTTCCTTTATTTGTTTGTAAAAGCTTAAATGGAATCCAATTAATTTTTGACTCATATTCCGACCTTATTTGAACATTAATTGAAGTATATTTTCCTTTTAATCCCTTTAAATTAGCATGTGCAAGAAAATTGGTTCCCGCACCACCAAGTCCAATAAAATGGCGATTTGTGCTTGGTGATTCTTTTGAAAAAAGTGAATTTGGCAAACTGGAACCTAGGCCAATCAAACCTAATGTTTTTAAGAGTGTTCTTCGTTTCATTTCTTTTTTTAATGCAAGAAAGAACATGACTCTGCCAAACTATGTCGTACCCATTTAATTTATTTATTTGTATAAAGCTATAGTCGATTTTAGCAATTGGTGAATTTCACTTTTTAGTGATTCCGGCTCTAATACCTTCACCTGATCAGCCATCATCAATATTCTTTGAATCAATTCATAATTGGGAATGAGATGTAATACAAATACAACTTTATCTTTTGTTTCCAATTCTATGTATTGCGACTCATGTAATGGCGCGGCTTTGAGGTATTTTGCTTGTAGAGAACTTAATTCAAGTCGCACTTTCATTGGCTCTGAATCAGAGTAATTTAATCCAATAATTTGTTCAAATTTCTTTTTAATTGTTGAATGATTTTGTTTGGGAAAGGTTTTATTTTCTATGATTAAATCAGATAACCTATCTAATCCAAAGGTTCTATATTCGCCGTTGCCAATTTCACCAACTACATACCATCGCTGCAAATATTGCTTTAATAAAATTGGCTGAATTCTGTAAGAAGTTGTTTTTTGCGTATGATAATTAAAATGAGAAAACTGCAAGAATTTTTTTTGCTGAATGGCTAATAATATGTCTTTTAGAAATTGAATCCCTAAAGTTGAAACCCTACTTTCAAACAATATAAACTCAGATAATTCAGCTATTTTTTTATAATTCTGAATCGGTAATCCCGCTGTTTCTGAAAGATGAAGTAAATTTAAAAAACGCTCTATTTCATATCCATCAGCTTCTTTCAACTCATAACCCTTCAAACTTGGATTATAATTAATTTCCAATCCAAATTCATTTCGTAATTGTTCAATATACCGTGTTATAGAACGTTCTGATTTTACAAAATCATGAGTACTTAAATACTCAGATATTTCTTTTAATGATGCCGAATTGTTGGCCTTAAGTTTTTCAACTAAAAGTGAAAATATTCGAATGGTTGAATGGGTAGGCATGGTTTAATAATTTTAGAAATCAATATTAATTAAAATTATGGTTATTGAATCCATGAGGCTACGAAATTCTATTGGCGACATTATTCCAAATTACAATGAAAAATTATCATCCCAATAAAATGTTGCTGACATCAAATCCCCGAGATAAATCGGCGGGGTTACGAAATTCCGATGGCGACAAAATTCCAAATGACAATTCAAAACAATCATCCCAACAAATCTTGCTGACATCAATAGCCATGTTGGCTTTAGCCCATGGATATTAATGTATGAATAAAAACAAAAAACCTGCCCCCTTTCGGAAGCAGGAATTAAGGTATCAATCAAATTTACAACAGGTAAATTTCTAAGCTAATGCTTCAAGAATTTTGAATCTTTCTAATTCAAAACTTTGAGCTTTTTTGATGTCTTGCAAACCATATTCTACTTTGTTTAACATCATCCAACAACGAGCTCTTTCTCTATAAGCTTCTGCATGCTCTTTGTTTAATTGAATGGTGATATCTAAACTTTTTTTGGCATCGGCAAATCTTCCCATTTTTATTAAAACCAATGCTTCTTGAAAATGAGAAGCCGACTCAAATGGCAACATTTCTAAAGCCTCAGCGACAGTTCTTAATGCTAGTTCCTGTTCGCCTTTTAATAAGTATAATTCAGATAAATGAACAATAATATCAGATTTGGTATAAGCATCAGATGCCATTTCCAATGATTGAAATAACAATCCTTCTGCCAAATCATAATCCAATCCCGATAAATAATAATCGGACATGGCAATCATACATGAAACAGAATTTGGATTTTTAAATAACAAATTGCTAAATAAATCTCCGGCTTTTTCATGTTCTCCTGTATGAAGAAAACAATATGCCCTAATTAATTGCGCTTCCAAATGGTTTGAATTGAATAACAAATAAGAATTACTTAAATGTAATGCCGTTTCAAAGAAATTCCATTTCATAGCGGAATGTGCTTTGGCTAATAAATGACGTGGTTCAACCAGACTTTGTGTTACTTGCGAAATCGTTTGTGTGTGTGACATATTCTTTTCTTTTTAGTGATTTGATGATTCAAAATTGCAAGTCTTGCCCGCATTCTATTTGCGGGCTGAATGAATTGATTTCATTAGGTTATTTAGAATATGTTGCTAATTTTGCGGAATGCCAAAGAATAAAAATGCATTAATGCGTTATAGAATCATTGATGCCTGTCTTAGAAACAAGTTCAAACGTTATCCAAATAAGTTCGATTTTATGCGGGCTTGCGAAAACTTAGGTGCTATTTCACTCAGAACTGTAGAGAAAGACATCTATGATATGATGTATGATGAGGAATTGGGATATAATGCACCCATTGTTTATTCAAGAGCTGAAAAAGGTTATTATTATGATGACCCCAATTATTCTATCAACCAGTTTCCAATTCAAGAATCAGATTTATCAGCATTGGAATTTGCTTGTTCAATTTTAAGGCAATTTGGAAACATCGATCCAGCTCAGCAATTATTAGAATCAATTGACAAAATGGAGACTTTTATGCGAGCATCACACTCACTCGAATCAAATTCATGGCAATTATACATTCAGGCAGAAAAAAGCCTAGGCGAAGGAGGAATGGATTTTATGGGCCCGATTTTAGATGCCATTCGCTCTAAAAATAAGTGTTTCATTAAATACCAAAGATTTAATAGTGAAGAGGAAAAATCTTATATTTTTCATCCATATGTTTTAAAACAATACCGAAATCGTTGGTATGTGATTGGTTATTTTGAAAACAGAAAAGCCAGCGGAACTTTTGCTTTGGATAGAATTCAAAGTCTGGAACCTTTAAAAGAGAACTTCATTATAGATAAAAATTTTAGTTCTGAAAACTATTTCAGGTATTCATTTGGCATTAGTGTTCAACAAAATCAAAAACCCGAAAAAATTAAACTCAGTTTCCATCCAAATGAGGCGCCGTTTATTAAAAGTCAGCCTTTACACCAAAGTCAGAAAATTGTGCTTGAGTCAGAAAAGGAGTTTATCATTGAATTAGAAGTGTGGATTGGATTTGAATTGATAAACAGCATTTTGGGATTTGGAAAACAAGTTAAAGTTCTTGAACCGCTTTCACTTCAACAAGAAATCATAGAACATTACAAGAATGCCTTAAATTTGTACCCTTAATAAATTTCACAATGCATTCAAAAGCACAAAAATTAGAAGCTTTCTCAAGGTTATTGGATATCATGGACGAATTAAGAGAAAAATGTCCTTGGGATAAAAAACAAACTTTTGAATCGTTGCGTCACCTCACTATTGAAGAAACCTATGAAATGAGTGATGCCATTATTCAAGGAAATTTGACTGAATTAAAAAAAGAATTGGGTGATGTTTTGTTACATATCGTTTTTTATGCAAGAATTGCCAGTGAAGAAAAACATTTTGATATTGGCCATGTAATTCACTCATTGTGCGATAAACTTATAGTGCGACATCCGCATATTTATGGTGATGTGAAAGCTGAAACCGAGGAACAGGTGAAAGAAAACTGGGAACAAATTAAACTAAAAGAAGGAAACAAATCGGTTTTAAGTGGCGTATCAAAAGGTACACCTTCTATTGTAAAAGCACTTAGAATGCAGGAAAAAGCTGCTAAGGTTGGTTTTGATTGGGAAACAGCAGAACAAGTTTGGGCTAAGGTTGATGAAGAAATGCTGGAATTTAAACATGAATTAAAGGAACAAAATCAACAAAAAGCCCAAGAAGAATTTGGTGATTTATTATTTGCCATGGTTAATTTAGCTAGAAAAAACAACCTAAATCCAGATGATGCTTTGGAGTATACCAATCAGAAATTCCAAAAAAGATTCATGTATATAGAAGAAAAAGCCAAAGAAGCAGGAAAAAACCTAACAGAAATGAGTTTAGAAGAAATGGATGAAATCTGGAATCAGGCTAAGAAAAATTTACTCAATTAAATGCTATATATCAACAAGTTAAGAAACAAAAAAGTGTTGTTAAAAACAATTGAACTTATATCGTGTTTCAAAATTTGTTATAAATAAAGCATATGGTTCATAAAGTTACGGATTTAGAATTCAACGACTTATTAAAAAGTCAGGAGAAGATTGTAGTGAAGTATTTCGCAAACTGGTGTGGTTCATGCCGATTATTTGCACCGAAATTCACAAAATTATCTAATAAAGAAGATTATAGAGACATTCATTTTATAGAAGTAAATGCTGAAGAAAATCCAATAGCAAGAAGATTTGCCGGAGTTAGTAATCTTCCTTATTTTGCTATCATTAACAATGGCGAATTGGTTAAAGGAGATACTACAGCTAAAGAAGAATCAGTAGAAAATATGCTGAAAGAATTAATTGTAAAATCTATTGTTTAACAATTAATTATATATTGTGTAATTATTACACTAAGTATATTATTACTTTCATCAAGAACAAAGATTAAATCATGCAGGTATCTATCATAAAGTTTTTAGCAGAAAATTACAGTTTAATTGAACTCAGAAATGCTGAAGAAGCACTTTTGAACGAAAATCAGCCTGAAATAGAAATTAACGGTAACGACGAATGTGAAAAACTAACCCATGTTTTAGCCACAATCGAGATTTTAGTGTCGATGGAAGCAAATAAAACTGATTTACGTCAGTGCATCCGAGAATTTTCTCAAAGAGTCCGAAATAGTATTTCATAAATAACTTATTCATTTTCAAGAGCTTTAAGTTTATTAATATTTTACTTTTGTCAAATGTTGATAAACTCCTCGGTTTTGGCAATAAATTATTGAGAAAAACGATGCATAAAAGCCCTAAAAATCTATTTTTGCGAGGTTTTTATAAAGCATATGTCTACACCAACAGATTATTTAGCAATTTTTATACAGTTTTTAGTGGCGATGGGCTTCGTGGTAACTACCATGGTTGTCAGTCACTGGGCTGGTCCTAAACGTAAAACTGCCGACAAGTTAGCGGTTTTCGAATGTGGAATTGAATCGGAAGGAAATGCGCGAATGCCTTTCTCTATCCGATATTTTCTTACAGCTATCCTATTCGTATTGTTCGATGTGGAGGTTGTATTCATGTATCCTTGGGCTGTAAATTTTAAAGCTTTAGGAACAATTGGCTTCGTAGAAATGTTACTTTTTGTAGGAACACTGTTGTTGGGTTTTGTCTATATCATGAAAAAAGGCGCCCTTCAATGGGAAAAATAATTTAAACCATGTCTATTCAATTAGCAGATGCACCTCCCGGCTTACAGGGAGCAGGATTTTTCGCCACATCATTAGATAAGGCAGTTGGATTAGCAAGAGCAAATTCAATCTGGCCTCTTCCTTTTGCAACTTCATGTTGTGGAATCGAATTCATGGCTACCATGGCTTCGAATTACGATATGGCTCGTTTTGGTGCTGAAAGACTAAGTTTTTCTCCACGCCAAGCAGATCTTTTGATGGTTATGGGTACCATTGCAAAAAAAATGGGTCCAGTTGTTCGTCAGGTTTACCTACAAATGGCAGAACCTCGTTGGGTAATTGCAATTGGTGCTTGCGCTTCAAGTGGTGGAATTTTTGATACCTACTCAGTTTTACAAGGTATCGATAAGGTTGTTCCTGTTGATGTTTATGTTCCAGGTTGCCCACCGCGTCCAGAACAAATCATTGATGGTATTACCAAAATTCAGGAATTAGTTAAAAATGAATCTTTGCGTCGCAGAAATTCGCCAGAATATCAAGCATTAATGGCTTCTTACGGTATAGAATAATGACTGAAATCAATAACGCATATTTACTTAAAGAAATTCAGGAAGAATTTGGCCATTCGCTAATTTCTGCAGATGAACCTTATGGTTTATTAACTATTGAATTAGAATCAGGTAAAATTCTGGATTTACTTAAATACTTATACAATCACCCTTCTCTTCAAATGCAATTTCTTACCGATTTGTGCGGAATTCATTATCCGCAACATATTGGAAAAGAATTGGGTGTAGTATACCATGTGCATAGTTTAATTCATAATTTAAGAATTAGAATTAAATGTTTTATGCCAACTGATCAAGCTTTTATTTCTAGTATTACTTCTTTGTATAGTGCTGCAAATTGGCAAGAAAGAGAAACATTTGATTTTTACGGAATCATTTTCAACGGACATCCAAATCTAAAAAGAATTTTAAATGTGGATGAAATGGATTATTTCCCTCTAAGAAAGGAATATCCACTTGAAGATGGAACCAGAACCGATAAAGACGATACCTATTTTGGCAGATAATATCATGGAAAAAGATACATTACTTTCACTCGACCAAGAGAAAAGAGAATATACCACCTTGAATTTAGGGCCTACTCACCCTGCAACTCATGGTATCTTCCAAAATGTTCTAACAATGGATGGAGAAATCATTGTTGATTCCGAACAAACTGTGGGTTATATTCATCGTGCATTTGAAAAAATTGCAGAACATAGACCATTTTACCAAGTAACTCCTCTTACTGATAGATTAAACTATTGCTCCTCTCCTATTAATAATATGGGATGGCACATGACAGTAGAAAAACTTTTAGGTGTTGAAATGCCTAAACGTGTCGACTATATGCGTGTTATTATCATGGAACTTGCCAGAATTTCAGACCATTTGGTTTGTAATTCTGTTATTGCTGTTGATACAGGTGCTTTAACCGGATTTACCTACGTATTCCAATGGCGTGAAAAGATTTATGATATTTTTGAATCGATTTGTGGCGCTCGTTTAACTACTAATATTGGTAGAATTGGCGGTATGGAAAGAGATTTCAGCAAAGAAGTTATTCAAAGTATCAGAGATTTCTTAGCCAATTTCCCTAAAGTTTTTGCTGAATTCTGTAATCTTCTTGAAAGAAACAGAATTTTCATGGATAGAATTATCGGTACCGGTCCAATTAGTGCTGAAAGAGCTTTGAATTATGGATTCACTGGTCCGAATTTAAGAGCAGCTGGTGTTGATTATGATGTAAGGGTGATGAATCCTTATTCTTCATACCAAGATTTCGATTTTACTATTCCTGTTGGTATCAATGGCGATACTTATGATAGATTCATGGTTCGTCAACAAGAAATCAGAGAAAGTTTAAAAATCATTGAACAAGCATTAGATAATTTACCTGAAGGAAAATTCTTCGCTGATGTTCCTGAGTTCTTTTTACCTCCAAAAGTTGAAGTTTATAACAATATGGAAGCATTAATTTACCATTTCAAAATTGTAATGGGTGAAGCTGATGTTCCAGTTGGTGAAGTATACCATTCAATTGAAGGTGCTAATGGTGAATTAGGATATTATTTAGTTAGTGATGGTGGAAGAGCAGCATATAGATTGCATTTTAGAAGACCTTGTTTTATTTATTACCAAGCATTTCCTGAAATGGTAAAAGGTTCAACATTAAGTGATGCAATTGTTGCAATGAGTAGTATGAATGTAATAGCAGGAGAATTAGACGCTTAAAATCTCGGTTTTATGGAGAATAAAGAAATTAAATTCAGTGAAGATGCGATGGCCTTGGTCCAAAAAATGATCAGCCGCTATCCAGAAGGCAAACAAAAATCTGCCTTATTACCAATTCTTCATTTGGCTCAAGCAGAATTCGATGGATGGTTAAGTCCAGAAGTAATGGATTATGTAGCTTCTATTTTATCAATTCAAAAGATTGAAGTATATGAAGTTGCATCTTTCTATTCAATGTATAATTTGAAACCCGTTGGAAATTGCTTGTTAGAAGTTTGTAGAACAAGTTCTTGCTGGTTAAGAGGTGCCAATGAAATTGTTGAGCACATTGAAAAGAAATTAGGTATTAAAGAAGGTGAGACAACTGCTGATGGAATGTTTACATTAAAAACAGTAGAATGTCTTGGTTCATGTGGCACAGCGCCAATGATGATGTGTGGAGCGCAATTCCATGAAAACCTAAACTTCCAAAAAGTTGATTTAATTTTAGATCAATTAAAAGCAGAAGGAAAACGCAAAACTTATTTAGACGAGGTTGTAGTTAATCATTACTAATAAAATGGGAAAGAAATTATTATTAGCCAACGATCACGTACCAGGAATTCAATCGTACGAAGTTTATAGAAAACATGGCGGTTACGCTTCTGTTGAAAAGGCTATCAAAACGATGAAGCCTGAAGAACTTGTTGAAGAAGTAAAAAAATCAGGATTAAGAGGTCGTGGAGGTGCTGGATTTCCAACTGGTATGAAATGGAGTTTTCTAGCTAAACCAGAAGGTGTTGCTCGTTATTTAGTTTGTAATGCCGATGAGTCTGAACCAGGTACTTTTAAAGACCGTTATTTGATGTCTCGCATTCCTCATATTTTAATTGAGGGTATGATTTCTTCAAGTTATGCTTTAGGTGCCAATACTTCTTATATCTACATTAGAGGTGAGTACTATTATGTTGCTCAAATCTTAGAAAAAGCCATTGCTGAGGCTTATGCAAATGGCTGGTTAGGTAAAAATATTTTAGGCTCAGATTATTCTTTAGATTTATACGTGCAAGTTGGCGGTGGTGCTTATATCTGTGGTGAAGAAACTGCTTTATTAGAATCACTTGAGGGTAAAAGAGGTAATCCTCGCATTAAACCTCCATTTCCAGCAATCGCTGGTTTATATGGTTGCCCAACTGTAGTTAATAATGTTGAAACAATTGCTGCTGTTGTTCCAATCATCAATGATGGTGGTGATGCTTATGCTGCTATCGGAATTGGTAAATCAAGTGGTACAAAATTAATTTCAGCATCAGGTCATATCAATAAACCTGGTGTATATGAAATCGAAATGGGTATTACTGTTGAAGATTTTATTTACAGCGATGAATATTGTGGTGGAATTTTAAATGGTAAAAAATTAAAAGCAGTTGTTGCAGGTGGTTCATCTGTTCCTGTTTTGCCTGCTGATTTAATTCTAACAACAGCCAATGGCGAAAAAAGACTTATGAGTTATGAAAGTCTTGCTGATGGCGGTTTTGCAACTGGTACAATGTTGGGTTCGGGTGGATTCATTGTAATGGATGAAACAACCAATATCGTTGAAAATCTACATACTTTCGCTCGCTTTTACCACCATGAAAGTTGTGGTCAATGCAGTCCTTGCAGAGAAGGTACAGGCTGGATGGAAAAAATATTACACAAGATTCTTGATGGACATGGAACTTTGGAGGATGTTGATTTGCTTTGGGAAATTCAAAGAAAAATTGAAGGAAATACCATTTGTCCTTTAGGTGATGCAGCTGCATGGCCTGTTGCGAGTGCTATCAGACATTTCAGACATGAGTTTGAAGAGTTTGTGAAAAATCCAAAAGGAATCAAAAAAGTAAAACATTACGAGTCCACTCAAAATTTGGTAACTGCCTAAAAGCAAATTGAAATAAGAATTGGGCTAAACCCCTTAATGATTGATTGAAAATACTATGGCTAAAGTAACGATAGACGGAAAAACAATAGAAGTTGCAGATGGTACAACCATCCTTCAGGCTGCCAGAATGATTGGTCCTGATGTAGCTCCGCCAACCATGTGTTATTACAGCAAACTTAAAACAAGTGGTGGTTATTGCAGAACTTGTTTGGTTGAGGTAAGTAAGGGTTCTGAAAAAGACCCTCGTCCAATGCCAAAATTGGTTGCCAGCTGCAGAACAACTGTAATGGATGGAATGGAAGTTAAAAATAATGATTCCGAGAAAGTTACAGAAGCAAGAAAAGGTGTGGTTGAGTTTCTTTTATTAAACCATCCTCTTGATTGCCCTGTTTGTGACCAAGCTGGAGAATGTCATTTACAAGATCTTTCATATGAACATGGTTCTGCTAAAACTAGAACTGATTTCGAAAGAAGAACTTTTGAAAAAATAGATATTGGTCCTTATGTGCAATTACATATGAATCGTTGTATTCTTTGTTATCGTTGCGTTAAAGTGGCTAATCAAATAACTGATGGTCGTGTTCATGGTGTTATCAACCGTGGTGATCATTCTGAAATTTCAACTTATGTTGAAGAAGCAATTGATAATGATTTCTCGGGTAATGTAATTGATGTTTGTCCTGTAGGTGCTTTAACCGATAAAACATTCCGTTTCAAAAGTCGTGTTTGGTTCACTAAACCAGTTGATGCCCATAGAAATTGCGATAAATGTAGCGGAAAAGTAGTTCTTTGGTACAAAGGTGAAGACGTCCTAAGAGTAACTGGTCGCAAAGACCATTGGGGTGAAGTAGAAGAATTTATTTGTAATACCTGTAGATTCGAAACAAAGAAAACATCTGATTGGACAATAGAAGGTCCTCGTAAATTGGACAACCATTCAGTAATTTCGGCTAATCACTATGAATTTTTAAAGAAACCAAAAGAATTAACTATAAATACAGTTAAACCTTTGGCAATTGAAGGAGGAAATAACTAATGGATCCATTAATATTCAAAATAATATTGGTACTTGTCATGTTCCTTGTAAGCCTAGGAATTGCAGCTTATTCAACCTATGCTGAAAGAAAAGTAGCCGCCTTTTTACAAGATAGAATTGGTCCTGATAGAGCTGGTCCGTTTGGCTTATTACAACCAATTGCAGATGGAGTGAAAATGTTCTTAAAAGAAGAAATCATTCCTAATGTTTCCGATAAATGGTTGTTTATATTAGGTCCAAGTATGTTTATGGTAACAGCCTTAATGACAAGTGCAATAATTCCTTGGGGAATGCCACTTGAAATCGGTGGAACCAAATTTAACTTACAAGTTGCTGATATTAATATCGGTGTACTTTATATCATGGGCGTTTTATCATTAGGCGTTTATGGCATTATGATTGGTGGCTGGGCTTCTAACAACAAATACGCTTTATTAGGTGCAATTCGAGCTTCAAGCCAAATGATTTCTTATGAATTAGCAATGGGAATGAGTATCATTTCTATTTTATTGATTTCAAATGGTTCATTAAGTCTTAATGCAATTGTTGATAGTCAAAAAGAATGGCATTGGAATATCCTTTACCAACCAGTTGGATTTATCATTTTTATCATTTGTGCATTTGCTGAAGCTAATAGAACTCCATTCGACTTACCTGAATCAGAATCAGAATTAATTGGTGGTTATCATACAGAGTATTCTTCAATGAAATTAGGTTTATTCTTGTTTGCTGAATACATCAATATGTTCATTTCATCAGCAATGATTGCCAGTTTATACTTTGGTGGATACAATTTCCCAGGTTTAGAATACTTGAGTACAGTTCTACCAAATAACGTAGTGAGTTTTATCTCAGTTGGTGCTTTGTTCACCAAAATATTCTTCTTCATTTTCGTCTTTATGTGGGTTCGTTGGACAATTCCAAGATTCCGTTACGACCAATTAATGAGACTTGGATGGCAAGTACTATTACCTTTATCAATCATAAATATGCTTGTTACAGGTGGAATTTTAACAATTTTCAATTAATCAAAACAGGAAATAAACCAATATGCAATTAACCAACAGATCAAAAGTTGTTGTTCATAAGGAAATGAACTGGGTTGAGAAACTTTATCTCCCTGCAATTTTTTCAGGAATGTTGATTACAATCAAACATTTATTTAAAAAGAAAGCAACTTTAAGATACCCAGAAGTTACAAGAGAATTTGCTCCAGTTTATAGAGGAATGCACGTTTTAAAACGTGATGAAGAAGGTAGAGAAAACTGCACTGCTTGTGGTTTATGTGCCGTCTCTTGTCCTGCAGAGGCTATTACAATGGATGCTGCTGAAAGAAAAAAAGGTGAAGAAAATTTATACCGTGAAGAGAAATATGCAGCTAAGTATGAAATCAATATGTTGCGTTGTATATTCTGCGGTTTATGTGAAGAAGCTTGTCCTAAAGATGCAATTTACTTAACAGACAGAATTGTACCTTCTGATTATTCAAGAGGTGGTTTTGTTTTTGGAAAAGATGTATTGGTAGAACCTGTAGATCAACGTATTGATATCACCAAACGTAAAAAAGATTATACCATTGTTCACAACGATTAATCATTAACCTTCAACTCATGAACTCCCAATTGATATTTTATATACTATCTGCATTGTCGATTGTTTCGGCATTGTTTGTAGTATTTTCAAGAAGTCCTATTTATAGCGTACTATCTTTAATTGTTTGCTTTTTTAGTATTGCTGGTCATTACGTAATGTTAAATGCCCAGTTTTTGGCAATAGTTCACATTATAGTTTATGCTGGTGCTATCATGGTTTTGATGCTCTTTACTGTAATGTTATTGAATCTAAATAAAAGCACTGAGCCACATAAAACTAATATCACCAAAATTATGGCGATAATTAGTGGTGGATTATTAATGCTTACTTTATTAGCATCTATAAAAGCTGAAAAATTAGGAGCTTACCAAGCACCTGAGGTTTCAGATATTGGCTATGTACAAAATGTAGGAATGAAATTGTTTACAGATTTTCTTCTTCCATTCGAAATTTCATCTGTATTGTTTGTATCTGCTATGATTGCTGCGGTGGTTTTAGCTAAAAAAGAAAGGAACTAATGGAAAGTCCTGAAACAACTCAAAATTGGTATTTATTATTAAGTACTATTTTATTTTCAATTGGTGTAATGGGCGTTTTATTCAGACGTAATGCCCTTATCATTTTAATGTGCATCGAATTGATGCTAAATGCAGTTAACTTGTTATTAGTTAGTTTTTCTGCTTATAATGGCAATATTGAAGGTCAAGTTTTTGTATTCTTTATAATGGTTGTTGCAGCCGCTGAAGTTGCTGTAGGTCTAGCTTTAATGGTTAGTATCTATAGAAATATCGGTAGCATCGATATTCATGTTTTGAACAAATTAAAATGGTAGTTAATTTTAGATAAATATACATGAACAATATTACAGAATTAACACAGCTAATCACTACTGCTTTAATGGTGCCTTTATTGCCATTAATCGGATTTTTTGTGGTTGCACAGTTTGGAAAAAAATTAGGTCATGCCTCTGGTTGGATTGCTAGTCTCATGATTTTAGCTTCGTTTATCTGCTCTCTGTTTTTATTTAACGGACTTTCAGGCGGTAAATCCTTGAATTTCGATGTTTATGAATGGATTAAATTTGGTGAAGTATCATTGAGTTTTGGTTTCTTAATCGACCAATTGAGTTTAGTGATGCTTTTAGTAATTACCGGTATTGGATTTTTAATTCATATTTATTCAATCGGTTATATGCACCATGATGAAGGTTTTAGTAGATTTTTCTCTTATTTAAATCTATTCATTTTCTTCATGTTATTACTTGTTATGGGTAATAGCTACCTAGTAATGTTTATTGGTTGGGAAGGTGTTGGACTTTGTTCTTACCTGCTAATTGGCTTCTGGTTTAAAAATCCAGCATACAATGATGCTGCTAAAAAAGCATTCATCATGAATAGAATTGGAGACTTAGGTTTTCTTTTAGGTATGTTCATGTTGGTGTTTTATTTTGGTGGATTGGATTACGGAATCGTAAATCAATCGGCTATGACCATGGAAAAAGGTTCAGGCATTTTGGTTTTAACTACTCTCCTACTATTTGTAGGTGCTACAGGTAAAAGTGCCCAATTACCATTATACACTTGGTTACCAGATGCGATGGCTGGTCCAACTCCAGTTTCTGCTTTAATTCACGCAGCAACAATGGTGACTGCTGGTATTTATATGATTGCTCGTTCAAATATCTTATTTGTTCTTGCTCCATTTACATTAGAAATAATTTTAGTGATAGGTGTAGCAACTTCATTGTTTGCAGCAATCATTGGAATCAAACAAAACGATATCAAAAAAGTACTTGCTTACTCTACAGTATCTCAATTAGGATTAATGTTTGCTGCATTAGGCTTAGGCGCTTTCGAAAGTGGAATGTTTCATGTTTTAACACATGCATTCTTTAAAGCCTTATTGTTCTTAGGAGCTGGTAGTGTAATTCATGCAATGAGTGGTGAGCAGGATATTAGAAATATGGGTGGTTTGATGAAATATACTAAAATTACTTTTATCACTTTCTTAATTGGCTCTCTTGCTATCTCTGGAATTTTCCCTTTCGCAGGTTTCTTTTCAAAAGATGAAATTTTAGCGGCTTCATTTGAACACAATAAAATTGTATGGATTTTATTAAGCATCAGTTCTATGATAACTGCTTTTTATATGTTCCGTCTTGTTTTCTTAACTTTTTATGGTGATTTCAGAGGAACAGAAGAACAAAAACATCATTTGCATGAATCACCTGCAACCATTACAATACCTTTAATGGTTTTAGCAGTGCTATCAATTGTAGGCGGATTTATTGGACTTCCAGCAGTTTTCAGTAAGATTCATTCATTCAAAGCATTTTTAGCTCCAGTTTTTGCTGATTCAAAAACATTGGTAGAAGCAGCCCATGAGCATAGTCATTCAACTGAATGGATGTTAATGGGAATTGCAACAATCGCTGCTTTAATAAGTATTGGATATGCTTGGAGCTTATATATTAGCAAAAAAGTAATTCCAGAAAATGATTCAGAATTAAGTGGATTTAGCAAATGGGTATCGAATAAGTTTTATGTTGATGAATTTTATGATGCTGTATTTGTAAGACCATTTAAAGTATTAAGTGATTTGTTTTTGGTATTGTTTGATAAATTAATCATCGATATGCTTGTTAATTTAAGCGCATTAATTGTTGATGTAACAGGTAGAACATACCGTTTAATACAAACAGGAAATACTGGTTTTTATGTTTTTGCCATGGTAATTAGCATGGTTGTTTTCTTATTCATTCAAATAATTCTGTAATGTTAAGTCTAGACCTATTATTTATACCCTTGTTTGCATCTTTCCTTTTGTTGTTTTCAAAAGGAAATGCCTCACGTGTTTTGGCTTTAATCTTTTCCATTGCACAACTAGCGTTAACTGTATATGCTTATTCTGTTTTTAAATCTAATGGAGCTGAAGCTTTTGAATTCAGTGCACCATGGGTTCAAAAACCATCTATAAATGTCCATTTTGGAGTTGATGGAATAAGTTTATTAATGATTATTCTCTCCAACTTATTAATGCCATTAATCGTATTAAGTGGATTTAATAGGGAAACAAATCGTCCGCATATATTTTATGCATTGATGATGTTTATGCAATTTGCACTAAACGGTGTATTCTTATCTTTAGATGGATTTGTTTACTATATTTTCTGGGAATTAGCTTTGATTCCAATTTATTTCATTGCATTTAATTGGGGTGATGAAAATAGGTCAAAAGTAACTTTGAAATTTTTCATATATACACTTGCTGGTAGTTTACTAATGTTGTTTGGTTTCTTGTTTTTATACATTGGAAGCCCAAATCATTCTTTAGATTGGACAAATTTAAGTACCATCAAGAGTTGTTCTTGTAACCAAACTTGGTTGTTCTGGTTATTTTTTGTTGCATTTGCTATTAAAATACCAATTTTCCCTTTTCATACTTGGCAACCTGATACGTATAAATCTGCTCCAACACAAGGAACGATGTTACTTTCTGGAATCATGCTTAAAATGGGAACTTATAGTTTATTAAGATGGTTACTTCCAATTGTACCTGATGGTTTTAAAGAATGGCAATCAGTAGTTATTACCATTTCAGTAATAGGAATTGTTTATGCATCTATTATTGCCATTATGCAAAGAGATTTGAAAAAGTTGTTTGCATATTCATCAATTGCACACGTTGGATTAATTGCAGCTGGTATTTTTAGTTTTACCCAACAAGGTTTACAAGGAAGTTTAGCTCAAATGTTAGCTCACGGTATTAATGTAGTGGGTTTATTCTTTTGTGCTGATATCATTTTAAACAGAACAGGAACTTTACAAATTGAAAACTTAGGTGGAATTAGAAACCAAGCACCTCAATTTGCAACTTGGTTTTTAATCATTGTCTTAGGATCTGTTGCATTGCCACTTACAAATGGTTTTATTGGTGAATTTTTATTATTGTATGGAATTTTCGAATACAATACTTGGCTAAGTGTTTTTGCTGGTTTAACAATCATTTTAGGTGCTGTTTATATGCTAAGAATGTTCCAAAATGTAATGTCTGGTCCAGTTAACGAATCAATTCCCGTTTTTACCGATTTATATTGGAATGAAAAAGTAGTATTAATTAGCATTGCAATTATGATTTTCATATTTGGATTGTACCCAGCACCAATACTAGAATTAACTCAACCCGCTATTGATAACCTACTAAAATAATCATTGTGAATACACTTATATATACTGCGGCATTAGGATTTGCAGCCATGTTATTGGAGGTTTTAAACCTTCGAAAAATTATAATTCCTGCAATGGTTATTGGATTAGCTATTGTTTTTGGATTGAATTTACAAGATTGGAACCATCCTCAAACTTATTTTGGAGATATGCTTGAAGTAAGCAAATTTTCAGTTGGTTTTGGTGGTTTAGCTATTTTTATCACCATCTTAGTTTTTATGTTGGCTTCTGAATTCTATGCCGACCAAGAAAACCAAATCAGTGATTATATCTCTATCATGACCTTCATTTTGTGTGGAGCTTTAATGATGGTAAGCTTTGCCAACTTAGTCATGTTATTTTTAGGTATTGAAACTTTAAGTATTGCTTTATATGCAATGGCAGGAAGCAAACGATTTGATGTTAAATCTAATGAAGCTGGTTTTAAATACTTTTTGATGGGTTCATTTGCTTCAGCATTTTTATTGTTTGGAATAGCATTAGTTTATGGAGCAGTTCACTCTTTTCACATAAGTCAGATTTCAGCTTATATCACCCAAAGTAATACACTATCTCCTATGTTTATTACTGGAATGAGTCTGATTTTGTTTGCTATGTTATTTAAAGTTTCAGCAGCACCATTTCATTTTTGGGCACCAGATGTATACGAAGGTTCACCAGCTTTGGTAACTGCATTTATGAGCACTTTGGTTAAAGTAGCAGGTTTTGCTGCTTTCTATCGCTTAATGACAGCAACCTTCACTTATGGAACAGGCTTTTCTGAAATCATCTTATTAATTGTCACAATTCTGACATTATTTACTGGAAATTTATCGGCATTAGCTCAAGATAATTTCAAAAGGCTATTGGCATTTTCAGGGATTTCACATGCAGGTTATATGATGTTATTGATATTAAGTAACAAATCCTTCCCTGCTTCAGCATTATTGTATTATAGCACAGCTTATGCATTATCAACCATTGCTGCATTTGCAATAGCATTACCAGTTTTTAAATCTACTGGTTCTGAATTAATTAACGCATTTAATGGACTTGGTAAAAAGAATCCAATTTTAGCTGCTTGTATGTCGATTGCCATGTTAGGACTTGCTGGAATTCCTCCATTTGCAGGCTTTTTTGGTAAATTCTACATTTTTACCGAAGCTTTACAAAACGGATATTTCTACACTGTTTTAATAGCAATTATCAACTCTATCATAGGTATTTACTACTATTTCAAGGTTATATTAGCAATGTATGGCAAACCGGCTAATGAAACCCAAATCGAAAATCCATTGACTTATCAATTAGTTATGTGGCTATGTGTTGGATTAAGTTTGATTCTAGGTATATTGCCCGGAATGTTAACAGACTTATTTAATTAAAGCCCCGTTAAGCATGGCAAATGTTATTGAATGATTAATTCAATATATTTGGCTTGCATTTTCCTTAAAAAAGACTTTTTTTGTAAACAACTAAACAATATAATTTAAACAAAAATGAACAAGGTAGCAGCTCCAAAAAAAGAAAGCGTATTGAAAAGTCAATTCGCTTCTTTCGCTATTCCGATTCTGGTTATCACCGGTATCCTTATCTACAAATTTGTACTAGGTAATTCATCAAATTTCCAAGGCGGAGATTCAAACAACCATCCAGTTGAAGAAGGTGTTGGTCACGTTTTAGGATTAATTTACAAAGGTGGTTTTATCGTACCAATTTTATTATCATTGGTTTTAATGAGTATCACTTTCTCTATCGAGCGTTTCTTAACTATTGGTAAAGCACAAGGAAAAGGTCGTGCCGAACAATTTGTTAGAAAAATTCAAGGACATTTATCTGCTGGTAATGTTGATGCAGCAATCGCAGAATGTGACAACCAAAGAGGTTCAGTTGCAAATGTTGTAAAATCAAGTTTGACCAAATACAAAGAAATGGAAGCAACTTCTGGTATGGATAAAGACCAGAAAGTATTAGCTATTCAAAAAGAATTAGAAGAAGCTACAACATTAGAATTACCTATGTTAGAAAAGAACTTGGTAATTATTGCAACTATGGCTTCAGTTTCTACATTAATCGCGTTATTGGGAACAGTAATTGGTATGATTAAAGCATTCTCGGCTTTAGGTACTGGTGGTGCTCCTGACTCTGTAGGTTTAGCAAATGGTATCTCTGAAGCGTTAATTAACACAGCTTTGGGTATTGGTAACTCAGCTGTAGCTATTATCATGTACAATGTATTTACAACCAAAATCGATAAAATTACTTATACTATCGATGAGGCTGGATTTAGCATTGTTCAAACTTTTGCTGAAAAGCACAAATAATCGGAATTAGAATTAACCGGGTTGTAAAACCCTAAAAAGATTAATAAATATGCCAAAGGTTAAAGTACCGCGTAAGAGTACATCGGTGGACATGACTGCTATGACAGACGTAGCTTTCCTGCTTCTCACCTTTTTCATGCTCGCAACGCAGTTCAAACCGGATGAACCGGTGACAGTAAATGCACCTTCATCAGTAGCAGAAGTTTTACTTCCAGATGTAGATATTATGACCATTACTATTTCAGATGATGGACGTGTATTCTTCGCAATGGAAGGACAGCAATACAAGGAAAAATTAATTCAAGAAATGGGTAAAAAATACCAAACTACTTTCACTAAAGATGAAATCAAAAGTTTCTCTTTGATGTCTAGTTTTGGTGTACCATTTGGACAATTAAAACAATTGCTGGCTTTAAAAGCTGATGAAAGAGGTAGATTCACTCAATCGGGAATTCCTGCGGATTCATTAAATAATGAACTCGCCGACTGGATCTGGCAATCACGTTTAGCAAATAATAAGGTAAGAGTTGCCATTAAAGGTGACCAAGAAACTAATTACCCAATTGTGAAACAGGTGATTTCCACTTTACAGGAGAAAAAAGTAAACCGTTTTAATTTCATCACCAATCTGTCGACAGAACCGATAGAATAAACAAAAAGAAGATGGCAGAAATAGAAGGTGGCGGTGGCGGTGGCCATAAAAAAGGTGGCAAACCAAAAGGTAAGAAAATGTCGACCCGTGTGGATTTTACTCCCATGGTAGACTTAGGATTCCTTTTGATTACATTCTTTATGTTGACTACTTCCATGAATAAGCCAAAAACCATGGAAATTAATATGCCAGTGAAGGATCCTATTGAAGAAAAGGATAAAACCAAAGTTAAAGCTTCACAGGCTATTACAGTATTACTTACCGAAAATGATAAAATAGTTTATTATTTTATTAATGAATCTACAGGTGAACCTGAAACTCCGGTTATTACTGATTTCAGTAAAGGAGGCATCAGAGCCACTTTGTTGGAGAAAAATAGAGGATTGTTCGAAAAAGCAGGAAAAAATAATTTCGATTCAATTCCTATTTATAAAGAAATGTACCGCATGAATACAATTACGGAAGAAACCATGCGCGCAAATATTGCTGCAATTAAAAATGAAAAAGAAGGTTTAATTGTAGTCATCAAGGCCGATGATAAAGCCAAATACAAAAATTTGGTTGATATCCTCGATGAGATGTTAATTTGCAATATTGGTAGATACGCAATTGTTGATATTTCAGATGTGGAACGTGATTTGATTAAAACAGCTGCTGGTAAATAAATAGATCAAAACATGGCAAAAGTTAATATTTTCGATAATAAATGGGTTGATCTGGTATTTCAAGGCCGTAACCAAGCTTATGGTGCTTATGTATTAAGAAAAAATGGTGATACCAATACCTTAAAAGGTATTGTTTTATCAATTGTACTTTTTACAACAAGTATTTCTGCTCCGGTTATTATTAACTATATCAAATCAAAAATCCCAAAAGAAAACGTGGTGAAAGTTACTGAGGTAAATACCTTAGAAGAACCACCACCAATTGATAAGAATGAACCACCTCCTCCGGCTACTGAACCACCTCCTCCATTAAAGAGTACGGTGAAGTTCACACCGCCAGAAATCAAACCGGATCAAGAAGTTCCGGATGATGAGCCACCACCTGCTCAAGATGATATGAAAGATAAAGATGCAGGTGCAGCTACTGTTGAAGGTAGTGATGATGGTGTTGACCAAAGCTTAATCGAAGGAACTGGCGATGGTGATGCAGCTCCAGAAATCATGACTTTTGCTGAGCAAATGCCTGAATTTGCCGGTGGTACTGAAGAAATGTACAAATACCTAGGTAAGAATATTCAATATCCTCCTTTAGCTCGTGAAAACAGTATTGAAGGTAAAGTTATTCTAAGTTTCGTAGTTGGTGCTGATGGAAAAATATCTCAAATCGAACAAGTTGGTAAAAAACTTGGTTGGGGTTTAGATGAAGAAGCCATTCGCGTTGTTAAATCAATGCCAGCTTGGACACCAGGAAAACAAAATGGAAAACCGGTTTATGTGAAATTCACATTACCAATCCGTTTCCAATTAAATTAATTATAAGCCTGAACATGTCTTGTTGTTGAATCGAATTCTTCGATTTTATCTCCAATTCCGGTTCAGGCTTCTTTATATTTGTATATGAACGAAGAAGTAAACAATATCAGAGAAAGAAGAGAAAAAACCGTTAGTCAATTACTAAGGTATTTTTCTACTATTATGGCCATTATGTATATGGCCATCGGAGTTTTGTTTTATTTCTACCCCGTTTTACAAAATATTGGTGAAACAGGTAAAATCCTTATTTGTGTTGGACTTTTTACATATGGTGTTATTAGATTAATCAGAATTATTAAAGGATGAAAAATTTTATTTGTATCTTTTGTTTGTCAGTTGTTTTGATTTCTTGTAATAATGATTCAAACAATAAACCTACTGATACTACAACTAGTGGAGAAATAAATATTAGTTGTGATGAAAGTCTAAAACCAATTATCGAAGCAGAAGAAGCTGTATTTGAAGAGCTTTATCCAAATGCTAAGTTAAATGTTATTTATACCAACGAACAAAACGCTATCAACTTAGTTCTTCAAGATAGCGCTAGAGTTGCAATAGTTACTCGAAAAATGTCGATTGAAGAGGAAGCAATTCTTAAAGAACAAAAAATTGCTAGATCAAGAGCCATTAAAA
The DNA here is from genome assembly GCA_051861545.1 of Bacteroidia bacterium. Lineage (GTDB taxonomy): Bacteria > Bacteroidota > Bacteroidia > UKL13-3 > UKL13-3 > CAISCU01. The sequence continues at coordinate 25,512 of JBIMKP010000034.1, forward strand.
TTGCATACGACGCAGTGGGCTTTATCCTTCATCCAGAAAATAAAGACACAATTTTTACAGTTGAACAAATTGCTGATATATTATCAGGAAAAATCAATGATTGGAGTCAAATCAATCCAAAAAATAAACAAGGAGCAATTCAGGTAGTATTTGATAATCCTGCCTCTGGTGCTATTCGCATGCTTAAAGATAGTCTTCATTTAGGAAAAGATTTAGGTGAAAATTGCTTCGCTGTTAAATCTAATCCAGAGGTTATCAGTCATGTAGAAAAAAATAAAAACAGTATTGGAATCATTGGAGTTAGTTGGATTAGTGACCCTGATGATTCATTGGTGAGGTATTTTATGAAGAAAATACAAGTAGCCGAAATTAAACCTAAGAAAATTACAATTGAAAGCATTACCTGGAAACCTATTCAAGGTAATATACATTTAAGACAATATCCATTTTGGAGAGAGGTATTTATAGTTAGTAGAGAAGCACGCACCGGACTTGGCACGGGCTTTGCTAGCTTTTTATCTGGAGACCAAGGACAACGCATTATTTTAAAAGCTGGACTTGTGCCTTCAAGAGCGGCAATAAGGACAATAGAACTATATTAAAGATTAGAATTATGAGAAAGCACATGAATAAATTCATCTTATCCATTTCTTTGTTAATATCAGGAAGTGGAATCTTGATGGCTCAATCGATGAAAGAAGGATTGAGAGCAATTGATTTTGAAAAGTATGAACAGGCAAGAGAAGTCTTCCAAAAATTAGTTCAAAAAGAGCCAACTAATGGTGAGAATTACTATTATTTAGGTCAAGCTTATTTGAACTTAATTAATCCAGATTCGGCTGAAATTACTTACAATGCTGGAATTAAAATAGCACCTGCAACTCCTAGCAATTATGCTGGTTTAGGTGAATTGAGATTGATTGAAGGTAAAAAAGCTGAAGCTAAAACACATTTTGATAAAGCATTATCATTTTCTAAAACTCGTTCAGGAATCTATACTGATATTCATGCAATTCACATTGTTGCTACTAGTATGGTAAATTCTGCAACTGATAAAATGTTGGATGAAGCTGAAGCTTTGGTTTTAATGGCTTATGAGCAAAATAAAAAGGATTATGATTTACTTGTTGCAGCAGGTGATGTTTATTTAGAGAAAAATGATGGAGGAAATGCTGCTACTTTTTACGAAAGAGCAATTGCAATTGATCCAAATAATCCTAAAGCATTTTCTAGAGTTGCTGTAATTTGGTTAAGAGTAAAAAATTATGATGCTGGTCAAACAGATTTGAACCGTGCTTTTGAAAAAGACCCTAACTATGCACCGGCATGGAAATACCAAGCTGAATTGTATTATGCAAAAAGAAACTTTGCTAAAGCTAAAGAAGCCTATGCTACTTACTTACAAAATTCAGAGCCTAGTTCTGCTAACCAAATTCGTTTTGCAAGAATTTTATTCTTGAGTAAAGATTATGAATCTGCTTTAGAGAAAATTGATGAGATCCAAAAAACTGATAAAAAGAACATTTTATTATACCGTTTAAAAGCATTTTCAACTTATGAAATAATTGGAACTAAAAATGATCCTGAAAAAGCAAAATCAGGATTAGATGCATTGAATTATTATTTTGAACATGCTGACCCTAAAAATATTGTAACATTAGACTATTTATACTTAGGTAGATTAGAATCTAAAGTGCCAGGTAAAGATTCTCTTGCTTTAATTCACATGAGTAAAGCATTAGAAATGGATCCTGATAACTATGAAGTATATACTGATATTGCTAAAGTATTTAACAAACAAAAGAAATTTGTTGAGTCTGGTGATATGTATAGAAAATATATTGGAGTAGCAAGTAAAGTAACTGCTGCTGATTACTACCTAATGGGAAAAGCTTATTACTTCGGTAAAGTTTATGGAGCGGCTGATTCTGCTTTAGCTAAAGTAAATGAAATGAAACCAGATTATGCAGATGCTTATTTATGGAGAGGATTAACTATATCTGCAACAGACCCTGATTCAAAATTAGAAACGCCTAAACCTTTATTTGAAAAGTATATCAGTTTAATTACTGCAGATACTACCAAGTTTGAAGCAAACAAAGACAAGTATAAAAGAGATTTGATAAATGCTTATGGATACCTTGCTTATTATTACTTATCACGTGATAATAAAACATTAGCTAAAGAAAACTACAAAAAAGTTCTTGAGCTAGATCCTGAAAACGCAAATGCGAAAAAGGTAATGAGCGAAAAATAAAAATAAAAAGCCTTCTCAAAATTGGGAAGGCTTTTTTATTGCTACTGGCAACTGGCCTCTGGCTCCTGGCTTTGAATTGTAGCAACTTCAAACATTGCTTTTCTATAGATTTTTTTTAAAAATCTGTTTAAGGAATGAAATCGTTTTTTTTATTCTGAAAGTACTATTCCTTCAAAATATTTAATTTTAAATGGAATGTTTCAACTCAACGAAATCAAAAGCCAGAGGCCAGTGGCCAGAAGCTAGAAGCCTTATTTAAGTTCCGAAAGCGCCTTTTCCAACTTTTCAAACAACTCTCCTATTTGTAAATCATTTAAAGTTCCAACAGAAACCCTGTACCAATCTGTTCCCGATTCACACCCAAATGCTGTAAATGGAACTATTGCCAATTGAGCTTTATTTAATAGGTAATCTGTGATATCTTGTGTATTTTGAATTACATTTCCATCGGGTTTTGTTTTTCCAATTAAACTAAATTGTACTGAAAGATATATAGCTCCTTCAGGAGAAATGGCATGAACAGGATATCCTTTTTTGCCTAGTTCTAAAATTCCTTCAGCTAATGGAATTAATCTTTTATCAAGTTTGCCTTTTAACTCATTTAAATAAGTAAACAAAGCTTCTGAATTGCTCAAAAATGCTGCTGCGGCAACTTGTTCGGCTCTTGGAGCCCATGCACCAATATGACCTAAAATTGATTTCATTTTAGAAATTACCTGTACCGGACCTAATCCCCATCCTACTCTAACTCCTGTAGAAGCTAGAGATTTTGATATTCCATCAACAAAAATTGTATAGGGCTTCATTTCAGGATTAAGGCTGATTGGGTCGTAATGGTCAATTCCATCTGTCCTTAACATCCAATAAATCTGATCAAACAGAATATAAACTGGTTTTTGATTTGGACCTCTTCTTTTATTTTCAGCTAAAACCAATTCGCAAATTTCTTGCAATTGTTCTTTTCTAAAAGTTGTTCCTGTTGGATTTAAAGGTGAGCATAAAGCAACTAAAACAATTTCAGAAATATAAGGAGCTAAATCAGCTGCCGAAGGCATAAATCCATTTTCAGGATGTGTGTGAACCTCAATTTTCTGAGCATCACTTAAATGACAGTAATGGTTATTATTCCAAGATGGAACCGGATAAAAAACCTTGTCTTCAGGATCTACAATTGTTTGGTAAATGGCATGAATCAAAGGACGTCCACCTCCAGCAATCATCACCTCATCATCGGCGAATTCTAATCCTTGGTAATCTTTAATGAACTTTTGTACGGCCTTTTTAAGTTCCAAAACGCCATCTGCAGGAGGATAATTTGTTTCTCCTTTTTGATAAGCTTTAATAATTTCATCCCTAAAAACCTCTGGAATAGGGAAAAGTGAAGGATCAAAATCACCAATTGTAAGGTTGTAGATTTGGTGTCCCTCTTTGATTTTTTTATTGATTTCGCCGCCTAGTTTAATGATTTCAGAACCAATTAAAGTAGCTGCTTTTTGAGATACTTTCTGCATGTTTCGAAATTAACTAAATCTTACACAAAAAAGAATGTCATTTAGCGCTTATCTTTGCCGCCGGAAAATGATAGCACTTACAGACATCGGATTTGAATTTGGAGGAAGATTCCTCTACAGGAATGCCAATTGGCATATCAAACCAAATGAAAGAATTGGTTTAATTGGGTTAAATGGAACAGGGAAATCTACTTTGTTGAGAATTATCAACGGAGAATACTCTCTTACTGAGGGGAATATGAGTAAACCCCGTGACTTAACAATTGGATTTTTAAATCAGGATCAATTAAGTTTTGATTCTGATGATAGCATTGTAAATGTTGCAATGACAGCTTTTAGCGAGGCATTGAAACTAGAAAAAGAGATTGAGGAAATCATTCAATTACTTGAAACCGACCATAGTGAAGAAACAATTCAAAGACTTGCTGATAAACAAGAGGCATTTGAACATTATGATGGTTACAATATTCACCATAAAACAGAAAAGATTTTAGAAGGATTAGGCTTTACAACAGCCCAATTATTGCAACCTTTTAATAAATTCTCCGGAGGTTGGAGAATGCGTGTTTTATTAGCTAAAATGCTACTTCAAGAACCTAATTTATTGATGCTGGATGAGCCTACCAATCACTTGGATATGCCTTCTATTCAGTGGCTTGAAGAATATTTACGTAATTACAAAGGAACTGTTATTGTGGTGAGTCACGATAGGTATTTCCTGGATAAAATGGTAAGTAAGATTGTAGAAGTGAGTATGTCGAAAATTTTCGAATACCCAGGTAATTACACTTTTTATCTCGAAAATAAATCGGAAAGAATGGAATTACAACAACGTTCTTACGATAACCAACAACAGTTTATTAAAGACCAAGAAAAGCTTATCAACCGATTTAAAGCCAAAGCTTCTAAAGCTTCAATGGCTCAAAGTAGGGTGAAAATGTTGGATAGAATTGAAAGAATTGAAGCTCCTGAAGATGATAACAGGGAAATAAATATTCAATTTAGAGTTGGACAACAACCTGGAAGAACCATTACTGAATTTAATGGTGTTTCTAAAGCTTATCCAGATATTCAAATTGTAAATCGTGCAGATGCGAGAATTGAAAGAGGAGATAAAATTGCTTTAATCGGAGCAAATGGAAAAGGTAAGTCTACCCTACTCCGTTTAATGGCTGGAACTGATACTTTTGAAGGAGAAATCAAACCCGGATTCAATGTTCGTCAGGCTTTTTACGCTCAGCACCAATTAGAATCATTGAACCTACAAAACGAAATTTTGCAGGAGTTAATGGAATTTGGTACCGACAGAAGTGAAACCGAATTAAGAACAGTTTTAGGTTGTTTCTTATTTGAAGGTGATGAAGTTTTTAAACGCATTAAAGTATTAAGTGGAGGAGAAAAAGCGCGTGTTGCATTAGCTAAAACCCTTTTAACAGAAGCAAATTTCCTTTTACTGGATGAGCCAACCAACCACTTGGATATGCGTAGTATCAATATTTTGATTCAGGCATTGCAAGGATATGAAGGCAGTTTTGTGGTAGTGAGTCATGACCGTTTCTTCGTTTCACAAATTGCCAATAAAATTTGGTGGATTGAAGACCAAGAAATTAAAGAATACCCTGGAACCTTTGAAGAATATGAGTATTGGAGAGAAAAACAAGAGGAAGAATTGAAGAAAAATCCAGTTGCTAAACCTGTTAAAAAAGCAGTTGTAATTGATGAACCAAAAAAACCTGTTGAAAAAGCTCCAGTTAGTAATAACTATATCCAAAAATTGAAAAATCAATTTGAGGATTATGAAAAGAAAGTTGCTGCAACCAAACTTAAATTAGCTGAAATAGAAAATTCTTTTGCCAAACCTGAAAACACTGGTGATTCTAAAAAAATTGAAGAATTAAACCGTTTCTATGATGCCGAAAAGAAAGCATTATTACATCTTGAAAAAGAAATGGAAGCGGTTTTAGAAGAATTAATTGAATTAGAATAAAACGTTTTTCTCCTCTATTCTTAGTATTATTGATTGAATGATTGATAAGCTTAAAAATTGGTGGCTGGAAACCATCTACGAAATTTCGCCACAATACAGAACTTATATACCAAGTAAAAGAAATGGATTTATTTCACTTCTTAAATTTGGTATAATAAGTTTTCTATTTATAAGCTTATTTGTCTTTTTATTTATTAAAAAAGGAATTTGGCTGGTTTTAATCTTAGGCCTTATTATAAGTATAAAAGAGCTTTTTACTTGGTCGAGTTATTTAACTAAAGAAGTTGAGCTTAAATTTGGCAATAAAACAGTTAAAGATTTTTCTAGAAAATACTACTTTTCAAAAGAACAAAAGGCAATATGCATACAGTTTTCAATTGCTAAAATTGTACTACTTTTCTTCTTATTTATTGGAGGAATGTTTTGGATGAGTAAACCTCATACACAAGTTAAATTCATCAGTGAAAATGATTTGGCTTTAGTACTATTGCCTGGAGATACACTATACAAAAGAAATTCTGATGTAGATGTAAGTTATAGAGAAGCGGAAAATACTTTCATTAAAACTGAAAATGGTCGTAAAAGAATCAGGTATAATTATTTTTATAGAGATGCTTATACAACTAACAGTTTTGTAATTGGTATATATCAACGATTAAATTTTCTAGGTTACCAAGATTCATTAAGCAGAAAGTTTTTTGCAATCAAACCACTACATTCAAACAACTTTACTTATCAGCCAAAATATTCAAATGACAGTTTATTTGAAACTGTTTTAGACGACAGCTTATTATTTGTTGAACCCTTTCAAGTAACGATAAGTCCGGAACATTATTCTCGATTGGTAAGAGAAGGTAGGAAATGGGATTTTAAGTGGTGGTAGGCCGGTGGCCGCTGCTGGCAACTGGCCTCTAGCTCCTGGCTTTGAATTTGATATCGTATTAACATTCTTGAATAATAGAAACACTTTCAATTTTTCTTGTTAGAATCATTTTTCAATTTTAGAATTGAATTATGTAGACCATCAAGCAAATTCTCATTTGGAAAATAACCGTTTATTACTCTACGAATGCAAGCCAGTTGCTTTTTATAAAAAAAGTAAATTCATAGCAACGAATGCCGTCATCATCGGCAGCGCGTGCTGATGCAATCAGATAAGCCTTGTGCGCCAAGCCGCCTTTTGAATTTTCCGCGGGTTAGGCCAACACTGCAAGAGACAATGGTGCGCCAGGGCGGAAAAGGCAGCAGCGGCCGAAATTAGGCTACTGGCTTCTTGCCTCTGGCAGCTGGCTTTGAATTAGAGACGAAAAACATTCATATTACTATAAGAATTTTTCAATTATGACAATTGTAATCGACTTAATCCTTCTTTTGAAAACCAATTTTAATACTGGCAGAATTGCAGGCCAGATGCCGAATCAGGCTGCTGGCCTCTTGCTTCTGGCATCTGGCTTTGAATTAGAGATAAAAAAATACACCTTTCTATAGGAATGAATCCATTTAGATTACTGTAATCAATATAATCCTTCTTTTGAAAACCGATTTAAATCCCAGTAGGATCTCAAGCCAGATGCCAAAAGCCAATGGCCAGAGGCCGAATTGGCGCCTTCGATGATGAAAGGCTTTTGCTTACTTTTTGCCTAAAAAGTAAGGATTATAACGATTTCGCACTTGCCGCAGTTGCTGGACTTGTGGCAACGAATCGGTCAACAAAATAAAAAATTACTATGAGAATACAAAGTTACAACTAGAAGGATTCCAGCAATTGTCGGCAAGTGTGTGTTATGTACTGGGTGTTTTGGGAAACGTACAGCAGTAAAAAGGATGCAATTTGCCGGCATTGCTTCGCAAATCTCGCGTCGTACTCTAACTCAACACTCGAAGAATCGCCGAAAGCAAATTAAATTGCTTTTTACGGTCAACGAGTAGGATTGTTCATGGGGGAGAAAGCGACTGTAATATTTCTTGATAAGAAGAATATCATATTTCGAGTCAGCCCGCTAACGAAGCCGAATGTTTGTAAAACCTTAATCTGTCAAAAAGGAAAATGTAGTAAAACACCTTGTACATAACAACGAAATATCCTTGTACTTAAATCGTAATTATATCAAGAAATTTTTTGAATCGTAAATAAGAAAATAAAAACCCTTTATTAAAAACGAATTCATCATTGGCAACGAGTGCTGGTGCAATATGATTTGCCTTTATCTACAACTTATACTTATAACAGCGAATGCCCTCATCATCGGCAGCGCGTGCTGATGAAAAACACACTGGCCTCTTGCTTCTGGTTACTGGCCTAGAATTAGAGATAAAAAAATACACCTTTCTATAGGAATGAATCCATTTAGATTACTGTAATCAATATAATCCTTCTTTTGAAAACCGATTTAAATCCCAGTAGGATCTCAAGCCAGATGCCAAAAGCCAATGGCCAGAGGCCGAATTGGCGCCTTCGATGATGAAAGGCTTTTGCTTACTTTTTGCCTAAAAAGTAAGGATTATAGCATCGAATTATCCTTTTACTTAAATCGTAATTATAACAAGAAAAGTTTTGGAATCGTATTGGATAAAATAAAAACCTTTCATTAAAAACGGTATTGCGCTTATTCAATATAATAGCCCTGAATTGGCGCAATTCACTAGAGAAATTCATTTTCAAAATTCATTTCATTAACAACATTAATTGTAATATTTATTAGTGTTAACCTAAAATTAATTTACAATTAAATGAACCAATTGTTTTTATTATATTTTTGAGTTTAACCCAATTTATGAAAAAAATATTACTACTCCTTTTTGGTTCTTTCTTTCTACTTTTTAATGCAATTGCTAGCAATGATGATTCACTTGAGTTCTCTGAAGCTGATTTGAAAAGTTTAACTAAATTAATTAACGCTGATACTGCCATAAAATATAAAACCGGAATCATTCATGTTAACAGTGAAATTAAATTGAATGTTCCGAAAGGCTATAAATTCATGTCGCAAAAAGACGCTGAATACGTAGTATTTGAACTTTGGGGTAATCCTAGAACTGAAGATATAATTGGAATGATTGTAAAAGAAGATTATTCTACCCTTAATTATGATGCTTGGGCATTTGTTGTTTCTTATGAAAACTCCGGATATGTTAAAGATGAAGATGCAAATGATATTGATTATGAAGAATTGATGACTGAAATTCAATCTGGAGAAGAAGAATCAAACAAACAAAGAAAAGAAGCTGGATTTCCAAGTATGCATATTATTGGTTGGGCTTCTACCCCATTTTATGATAAAGAACACAATATTTTACATTGGGCTAAATCGATAACTTTTGATGGAGGTGAAGACACCACTTTAAACTATGATGTAAGAATTCTTGGTCGTAAAGGAATACTAAGTTTAAATGCTGTTGGGGTGATTTCTCAATTAGAAGATATAAAAGCCAATATACCCAACATCATTTCAATTGCAGAATTTAAAGATGGAAATAAATATAAAGATTTCAACCCTGATTATGATAAAGTAGCTGCTTATACAGTTGGTGGATTAATAGCAGGAAAATTATTAGCCAAAGCTGGAATTATCGCTTTATTACTTAAGAATATAAAACTAATTGTATTAGGTGGTATTGCTTTGTTTGGTGGTTTTGGTAAAAAGATAATTGGCTTTTTTAGAAGGAAAAAAGAGGATGAAGTAACTGAAACTCCAACTGAATCAGAACCTGAAACTCCAACTGAATCAGAACCTGAATCTAATGATGAACCAAAACAAATTCAATAAAATTTGATTACTTATTTCATTATAGGAATCAATGTGGTATTATCACTTTATTGTTTTTCAAAACAAGAAGTATTAGATAAACTATTGTTTTCGCCTTATCAAATCAAAGAAGATAAATCTCAATATTTCAGGTTTATTTCTCATGCATTTATACATAATGATGCTGGACATTTAATAATAAATATGCTCACGCTTTACTTTTTCGGAACTGAGCTTGAGCATATTTTTTCGAGTACAGAGTATATTATTTTTTATTTACTAGCAATCTTATTTTCATCATTACCATCTTATCAAAGTAATAAGGATAACCCAAATTACAGGGCAGTTGGAGCCAGTGGAGCAGTATGTGCTGTTATGTTTGCTTTGGTATTATATAGCCCCTGGTCTGTAGTATATATCAACTTTTTCATTCCAATTTATTTTATACTTTTTGCTGTTGGATACCTTATATATTCTAATTATAAAATTAAAAACAGCAACGATAACATCGGACATGAAGCACATATGTGGGGCTCTATATTTGGTATTGCCTTCACTTTAATCGCTCATCCAATTAGTTTGAGCATCTTTATGGAAAAAATAAAGGAAGCTCCTTTTCTCAAGTAAACACAATCGAATTTGTGCTTTCTAATACTAGTATCTGATTTAAAATTAAACATCAACAATTGTTTATTTTTTTTGAATAATCATTGATATTATTGAGATACGTCTACTACTCGATTCAGATATTATTTTTTTGAGCTGGTGGCGGGATTAAACAAGTTAGCGGTTATGCTATGACCTCAGCATAACCACACAAGTTCTGTGTATTTTACCATACTTTATAAGGTAACAAATTAGTATATTTATCTCATGAAAAATAAATCAAAAGAATTAGACGTAGATTTTATTGGAGGACAAGGTTCATTGACTAAAGATGAAGAAAAACAAATTAGTGAATTTATAAAAGCTCAAAAAATAATAAGAGCAAAACAAAAAGCTAGAAAAACAAAGACTTCAACTACTAAAAAAGTCCCAGCTTAAGTTGACAAAAAGACCTTCGAAGAAATAAAAGCACGAACCGCTAATAGCAGTTTGGACTCAATGAGGGCTTTAGTATTTAAAGGAAAAAGAAACGGCAAAAAGTTTATTTTTGAAGTAAACTGCTAAAACAAAATTTGTGGTAACTATTCCCTTATTGCGCAAAGTGCCAACCGCTAACTACGCCAATTTCCATTTCCTTTTTGATAAATTATTGAGATACTTCTACTACCCGAATGAAGATTGTTTTTTTTGGTTGTGGGAATAAAACACCAATATTAAAAAAACAACAATGAATCCAGTATTATTCAACTATTTTAAAAAGACCACATTTGTTTTAGTGGCAAACTATGATAGAAGTACTGAACAAAATTCTAAATCAAACCACGGAAAAAACCGACAAAACTTTTGTAATTTATTTTTAAAAACTGTTTTACCAGCAAAACTAAAAATAGTAACAGGTGAAATTTGGAACAGTAAAAGTGTGAATACTGGACAACATGATGTAATTATCTTTAGAAACGATGCCCCATCTTTGGAGTTTGATTCTGATAACACTATTTTAGCTGATGCTGTCTTTTCATATTCAATCTAAGCTGGGCTTACCTTTAATACAACTCCTCTAAAATCTATACCTTATGTCTAAGATTATACAAGTCTCTACTCATCTTTGGCGAATTGAAATCGGGATAGTTAATGTCTATCTTATTAAAACCTATGATGGACTGGTATTGGTAGATGCTGCATGGCCAAATAAAGCGGACGCTATATTGGAGGGTGTGAAACAAACTGGTCATGACCCTTCAGATATCAAACATTTATTACTTACCCATGGTCATGTTGACCATGCAGGTAGTGCTGCGGAGATAAGCAGGCGCACAGGAGCTAAGGTGTACGTTCATGCTGCCGACCTTGAATTAACAACTAAAGGAGAAGCTGGATATGATTGAATTACAGTTACCCCAGGAATTATTCCGAGCCTCGTTTATCGTTATGTTATTAAACCAGGAGGAACGAAGTATGAATCTTTTCAGGTTGATAAAACCATTGGAGACGGAGATATTCTTCCATTTGCTAATGATATAAAAGTTATTCATACACCAGGACATTGTGCAGGTCATGTATCATTTTTAATGCCCCAAGATGGAATATTAATAGCAGGTGATATCTGTGCAAACGTGATGGGATTAAGCTATTCTACCATTAATGAGGATAGAGCCTTAGCACAAGAATCTATTTTAAAAGTAGCAGATTTTACCTTTGAGCAAGCTGTTTTTGGGCACGGTAACCCATTGAAAAAGCGTGCAAATCAACTGCTAAAAGAAAGGTTTATAAATACGAAGCTGAAATAACCGAACAGACAAAAAACATTGATATATATAAAATGTCGGGTAAATGACAGGTATAAAACAACAATAATTCGTGGACAGTTTTTAAGTTAAGATTTAATTTTGCTGAAAAATTTCAATATGATTCAACAACCAGAACTCGGAAAAAAAATTGCTGATTTCAGAAAATCAAAAGGATTTACTCAAGAAGAGCTTGTTGAGAAATGCAAGCTTAGTGTACGAACACTTCAGCGAATTGAGGCTGGAGAGGTAACTCCTAGGATTTACACAATTAAGTTGATTTTTGAAGTTTTGGAACTGGATTTTGAAGACACTTTGAGTTCTAAGAAAGAGAATGAAATAGGGCGTTCAGAAACAAAGCTCGAGCAATTTTATATAAGCTTTCTTGATTTATTTAATTTAAAAACAAACACAATGAGAAAAGTATCAATTTTATCTGTAGCAATATTTGCTATTATTTGGGGGATTTCGTCAGTAAGGAACCTGACTTTTGGTCAAACGGATTCTAAAGTAGAGAAAATCATTAGAAAGACAAATTCGGATTTTTTAGAATACTTTAATAATGGCGAAATAAATTCTTTGGTTCAATTATACCGAGACGATGCATGTTTGGTTTCAAGAGGTTGCGGAAAGGAATTCATTGGAAATTACTATGGGACTGAATCTACCAAGTATAAATTTACTGAGATTACAGCAACTAGTATTAGTGTTAATGATTCAATTGCGTTTGAAAAAGGTAAATGGAGAGCGACTTTATTATCAGGAGAGTCGATAGGTGGCGAGTATTATTCTGAATGGAGATTGACGAACAAAAAATGGTTAATTGTAAGTGAATCATCTGTACTATCATTTGACTAAAAGCCAGCGTACAATATAGGCTTTGTCGAAAGTAAGGTAATAGCCACCAAGGTTTATACCAAAAACATATTAATGAGTGATTTAAACAGCTACTTCAATGATGAGTGTAAAATTTTCACAGGAGATATTCAAATATTGCTTGATAAGAACACGCGACAATACGATACCTATGAGTTTAGGGAGGGAAAACTAGTGGTAGTGAAAAGATCTGTTTGTGTTCATGATGCCAATCAATCAGAGTGAAGTGATTGTGCAATCTATAAATGGCACAATGGGAAATTAGTGTTCTTAGAATTATTAGGTGCAGAATGACAATTACTGCTTATAAAAGCACTTGTAATAAATTGTCGGTTCACTGCTTAAATAATCCCGAAAGCTTTCGGAATTGTGAATTGTATAACGTTCAAAGTTGGCGGACAATTTTGTACACCGAAACCGCCAACTTAATTTAGCCGCAATACCTTAACTACTCCTATTTTCTTTTGCTTTTTTGATAAATTATTGATAACATTGATATACTTCTCCTACCATATTTATATTTATTTTTGATGTGGTGGCGAGAATAAACAAGTTAGCGGCAAGCATTTCACGACGCGACTAACGACAAACATTAACAATAATGGCAACAACAATTAACGACTTAATAAACACTGCTGGACTTGACCCAGGACGACTTAAAACTGCTAAATGGGGACAACCTCTTGATAGCAATTCAATCGGCATATACATTGTGTCAACTTGTGGACAACCAAACAAAAATTCCAACCTTTACGACCAAGCACCAATTGACGAAAACATACTTCGGTTTTGGCTTTCCAAAGTGCCGACATTTCAAATTGACAAAACTCCTAACCCGACATTGAACGAGTTAAAAAAACGACTTTCAGGTTTTTGGCTTCCAGACGAAAACATTGTTTACATCGGACAGACAGAAAGTGGTGGAGGCTTAAGGAGTAGAGTAAATCAATATTACAGAACAGAACTTGGCGAACGAAAACCACATGCAGGTGGACACTGGATTAAAACACTAAAAATCCTAAACCAGCTTTTTGTTCATTACATTGACGACAAGACACCGACTGCTACTGAAGAAATACTGCTTCATGCTTTCACTAAACAAGTTTCAGAAAAGACAAAGAAAAATCTTCTTGACCCACTACTTCCAATTCCATTTGCTAACTTAGAACTGGAAAGAGGTAACAGAAAAAGACACGGTATTTCTAAATCCAAACTTGGCGATTAATGAAAACAAAAAAGACAAATCTTCTGACCTAAAGTATGCCAGCCGCTAACAGCACATTTGCAATACGTTAGTGGTCATTGTAAGAACGACACCAGCAATAAGATAATGAGAATAATTAAGACGACACTTCCGAATAATTCGATACTGAATACTTCCCTCAAAGAATATGATTACGTGGACAGTTTTTATGGTGTTCTTAATGACATTGAAAATAAAATCACTTCAGTTGACCTAGGCAAAGCATTTTTTTCAAGCGGACCGAAATGGGTCGGACAACTATTTAATTTAAGAAATAAAATAGTTTCTGTATTTGGACTTAAAACTTCAGGAAACTTAGTTGACAGACAGCAACAATTAAATAATTTTAAATGTGAACCAGGAGAACAACTTGGACTGTTTAAAGTGTTCAACAAGACAGAAAACGAAGTGATTATAGGTGAAGACGATAAACATTTGAATTTTAGAGTTTCATTATTTTTAGACAAATCAAAAACCGATAAATCAAAAAAAAACATAACAATTTCGACAACAGTAGAATTTAATAATTGGTTTGGCCGACTTTATTTTTTACCAGTTAGACCATTTCATAAATTTATTGTTCCTACAATGTTGAATGGGATTATTAAAGAATTGGAAAAACAGAGAAATTAGAATGGACAAAAAAACAACGAACCGCTAACTACACATTAAAACATGCCTGCAATCCCACTCCATTTAACGAATCTTAGTAATTGATTAATTCGTCTCCCCTAGTTAAATTTGAGTTCAAACGCACGTCCATCGCAAATGTGCAAAACGTTAATGACTCTATATACATTTTGCTTTTTTGATAAATTATTGATAATATTGATTTTCTTCTACTACCCTAATTAGATTTTATTTTTTTGAGCTGGTGGTGGAATTAAACACAATGCCTAATAAACATACATTCCACAATAAAACGACAGACATTAAAAAATAAACTATGAAGAAATTTTTATTCACTTTTGTGATGACTTTATTACTATCACAAGTATTTGGTCAAGATACTTTAAAAGGTAATTTAACTCAAAAACAGAAAAAAAATCACTTAAATGAATTGGGTCTTGATATGACTCCATTCCTTAAGTATTATCTAGATTTCTCTGACAACAATACTTTTAATTATCAACCTTCTTACCTCTTAACTTATAGGCGTTATTTCAAAAAAAGTAATTTTCGCTCAGCAATTGGTGGGAATTATTTATACGAAGAAAATCCCTCTCCTTTTAGTTATGACAGTTTAAATACTATATACACCAATAAAAAAAGTTCTTTTGTTCTTCGAGTTGGCTATGAATTTTTCCAAGACCTCACAAAACGTTGGCAGGTATATTATGGTGCTGACTTGATTACAAATTATAGTTTTGAGAGAAATGACGCACAGTATTGGAATGCTGGTTATTCAAACGGATATGAAAGCAAAACCTCAGGCATTGGCATCGCTCCTGTTCTTGGTATTAGGTTTAAAATGAATAAACGAATTAGCCTGATAACCGAAAGTAGTTTATTACTTCAATACTCAAAAAGTACATCATATCGCTATTATTCACCAGTAAGCAGTACATATCCAAACAAAGCAAATGACCCTCTAAAAACGAATAAATCATTCGGAACAACATTTAACTACCCTCTTTCAATCATTCTGACAATTAATATTTAAAGGAGAGAAACTGTGCTGTGCTTTGAAGCTTTCATCATACAATTTTAGCCCCGAATGAAGATTTAAGGTATACCCTAGTTTTATTTATTGATGATTTATTTGCAATTTCTTAGCTAATCATTATACAAAAAAAAGAGTCTAATTGCCAATACCAATTTTTAAAACCTGATTGAAAATCTTGTCGAAATCAAACAATTAAGTTTTTGGTCATTTGCTCAAAAACTTAAAATAGATTTGGTTATTTAAATTGGTTTTGGTTTTTTTCAACCCAGAAATCAATAATAAAAAATTGTTAACTCATCTTATTTCTTTTTGCTTTTTGATAAATTTTGGATAACATTGATTGAATTCATCTACCCAATTTTAAGATTTTTTTTGAGATGGTTGTAGGTATAAATATGATAAGCCTAGCCCTAAAAGACGACAAAACCTATATTAAACAAACATAAAAACAATCGAAATGCCAACGATACAAGAATTTAGTACAAAAGATAGAATTGAACTAAGTAGTTTGGTTCTCAATACCACCACAGAATTAATTGACAATAGTGATACATTGCTCCAAATGCTTGATGCTGGAAGTAGTGTTGGCAGTGCAATGAAAGCCGTTAAAGCAATGAAGTTTTTATCAAAAGCTTCAGTTTTTTTAGGAGCCGCGGGAGCCGCTTTAGATATTGTGATGATGTTTATGCCAAGTGAAGCCGATGAAGTAATAGGTCAAATAGAAATATTACAGAATAAATTAGACACTGTATTCACCAGATTAAATAATGACCTAGAAAATAAATATAGGGAAATCATGGATACAGTTCAATATTCTGGTTTTGATGACGCCCGTACTCGAATAGCCCATGCTGAACATATTATAGATAACTACATGGCAAATTATGCTTCTTTATTTAATGGTTTTATCAGTGCCAAAAACAATGTAGGTAAAAATGTAATCAAATCAATATATAACAACCGTGCTTTTTTAAGTCAATGGTCGATAGAACTAAATAATTCTTTTTTTCAAGGAAGCAATGATTTGTCTAAATACAATGCTTTAAAAGGTTTACAACCAACATATTTTGTACATGGTGTCAACACTTTTTATATTAGATGCTCGAGCAGTGATAGTTCAAAAGGTTTTTTTGGAGCAATCAATTCGTTTAATGATGGGCCAAGGAATTCTTGGGACAAGAATGTAGTAGATAATTTAATTAGCAAATATGCCACCGGAGATGCTTCGTGGCAAGTATTGGGAAGTAACGAACCAATGAGTATTGAACTGGCTTTTAATTCCGATAAATGGGAAACACCCTTGCCAGTTTCTATGAATAATGTTCAATGGACTGCACCTACTAATGATTTCCAACCTGCTATAGAAAATGCTAATTGGATTTGGGCAGATGCTAAATATAATAATGTCTGGTTAAAGTGTACTTTTTACTATAATCAGCTTGCATATAATTATTTTATGCAATCACCAAATGCATATAACATTCAATCAGGCATAACGTGTAATGGAACTATAAAAGAAATGTATGTTTATTCAGAGGACTTCGGAAATTTATTTCCATGTGTAGAATTACAGCCAACCAATTTAAGGTATCAAAGTTTTAGACTCAGGCCTACTTTTATGACCTCATACATTGACCAGAGCGATGCTGTTGCTTACAACAAACTATCCGCTGAGGAGCAGCAATTGCAGGTAAACATAAAAAAACAAGTTACATCCAGTTTATTGCCAAACAATGGAAGGAATACTTTATATATTCAATGCCAAAATGATGACGCCAATACAGATGCCAGCTTATTGGCATCTTTTTCAACTTTTATTTCCAGCGATGTAACGAACATCTGGGAAATGTATAAATCAACACAAACAATTGATAAAGATAGTTTTAAAATACAAACGAATAATTCAGGTGGTCAATTATTTGTTTTAGAAACTACCACTGAAATGAATTTTGAAGATGTACTTAAAGCAACTTCATGGAAAAGAGCAACTGAATATACAGCTGCAACCAATAAATCCATACCTGCTGTTGCAGATAATAAACCTACAGAACGATTACCCGAATCTAACGCAAAATGGGTGTGGACAAGCAATCCAAAAGCCAAATATGTTTGGTTTATGTGGCGATATGAGTACAGTGCCAGTGCACATCAGAAAATAGAAAAATATTTCAGACAAATCAGCAAATCTAACATCGAAAATTTCATTACTGATGATTTGGCTGACAGTATTATTGGAATTTATGTGAACTTTTTAAATTTAGATGACAGCCGAAAAGAAGGGGTGTTAGATATGATATTTAAGCAAACTTTTGCAAGTAGAGAAAAAATTGAGCTATTGGCTGTACAGTACATGCAACTTATACAAAGAGGTGTTAAAGCCCTAACCTTTTTAAGGGTAATGAGGGAGCAAATCCTTTACTTGAAAGAAAAAAATGTTGACAAGGTTTACGATTTAACAGCATCAGATCAAAAATTGCTCGATAAAAAAATGAACCATGCACAGTTTGGCGTAACTGAACTTATTAACAGCAGCATTAACCAATTTAATCTTTCTGATCTTTTTGATGCCAGACTTAGTGATGTTTTAACTAAGTGTAATAAAAGGGAATATTTCGAACCTGAAGCCACTAGATTTATTGAAAAATACATTATTGAGAATGAAATACTTATTAACAATACAATTGACAAAAAGACAAAAAGTGAAGGAGGGGCATACAGTGATAATTATGACTTAAATGATGATATTGATATTAATACTTCATTAGCACATTTGATTCTAAGTGAACTAAATAATCAGTATAGTGCTGATTCAATAACATGGGCTGTTATTGTTTTTGATGACTGGAAATATGCAGATCATTACAAAAAATTCTCCTCATGGTTTGGATTTGGCTCAAGTGCTAGTGGGGTTTTATGTTGTAAAGTATTCACTGGCATAAAAGAGAGATTCTTGTTTGTAGTGGCTAGGGATGTAGATAAGAAAAGAATTGGTGCTGGGATGATATCTCAAATTAAAACCGATTTTAAGAACGATTCAAATTCTTGGAGTAAATCAGATTATATGGGTAAAATTGTACCCAATGATGCTGGGGCAGCCCTTTTTTGGTATTGTCAACCTAAAGTGGGACTGCAGGTGTCTGCTTATTGGCCAAAATTAAATCCATGTTTCGAAACAAATGAGCAATTTAGGCTCTATAAAGAAAATCTTGAAAGGTATAGAGATCATGATAAAGAGTATTTTATATTCATTATAAGTTAAATAATAAGAAATAAAAATGAGTATCAATAGAACGGAACAAAAAATAGAGTTTACCTCGAAACTTTTTGCAGCATTGGCAGCCTTTAGTGGCAAATGGTCTGCACACATTATGAATGCTGTAGATAATTTAAATGCTTCTGTGGCAGGCGCTATTCCAGGTGCGCCAGCTTTACCATCGTCAGGAACCGCAGCGGGCGGTGCTACTGGAGGGGGTGCATCTACAGGCGGTGCAACTGCAGGTGGAGCAATTGCAGGTGGAGCAACTGGGACCAGTTCAACAGCTCCCGGTTTTTCCTTTGTAACTGAAACCAATAAAGCCAAATATAGCATGGCCGCCAAGGGTATGGCAGGTGGCACTATTCTGTTAGGTGCAGCATCGGGAGCTTTAGGTATAACGAATCTCTTCCAACCCGGAGACATGGATCGAATAGGAGAAGCTATTGAAAATCTTGATGCAAGATTAGATGAGAATGCGGATGCCCTTAAACAAAATATACAGAAATTAGGCGATGAGGTAATTGCCTTGATTCAGCATGAGTCTTTAGATAGTGCACGCAGCAGAATTTTTCATGCCGAATTGATGATTGAGAACTACAAGAAGAATTTTATGTCTTTGCTTTCTGGTTATATAAATTTAAATGGTGAAATTACAAACATCGGTTTGGAAACACCACCTAATTTGTATATTAACTTTATCTACAATCAAATTTATCCTTGCCCTTATGAACTAGGACCCACCAATCTAGCCACCTATTTTACAGCTGATCAATTAAATGACAAAACAAGAGCAAAAGGGTTAAGAGCGAAACCAACTTTTATTAACGATTTATTCAATGGAAGAAATCTGAACTTTGGCGATGGTAATAACACCTTTTATGTTCAATGCAAAATCAATACAACAACAAACAGTAATGGTGCATTTATTGCAAGTTTAAATTCTTTTGCAAATAAAATTGATAAAAATGGGGTTGTATTAGAGGATGATTTTTCCATTAGCACTTATTGTACAGGTGCTAACTGGCCGAGTTTAGAAGCCATTAGTAGTAGAAGTGATTGGGAAATATTAACTTATATAAACGAAACCGATTTCCCAACAGCTGAGCTTGCTGCTGCCTCTAGTAACTGGAAAAAACCTACAAACAAGAAACCCTACAGCATTGCCATGAGGAAAAGCGGGGATAAACCTATTAAGTTTATAAAATTTCTTGATTTAACATCAGGTGAACAAAGATTACTTTCATTCAATAATATGAGCTTTGAGTGGAGCGAAACACTAATTAACGGCACGCTATTGAATAAATATTATGAGGTGGATTATTTTTATTATGATTTATTTAATATTTCCAAAAAAAATACCCTCTTATTAAGCTCTTGTAAAAACAATGTCTCAATTTCTGACAACATACTGAATAGTAAAATCATAAAAATAGATTTTGAAGAAAATATTTTATATTATAATTTTAATTCAAATCTAAACCCAACTGACCCGCTGTACAACAAGGCAATATTTGAAAACAACACCCCTTCCTTTGTTGCTATGAATGAAATTGTTTATGAGTATTTCGGAAAAAAAGATATCGTTCAAATTATACTCAATAATAATTCAACAATTACCTATGATTCGGTTTCTAAGAGATGGATTGATGGCAATTCATTTGCTTTTGAGGAAGCTAATGACTTTTATTATAAGACTTTTTTGAATATAGAGCGCGATGATATCCCTTCGAGTAACTATTTACTATTAATTGACTACAATATGAATTATTCCTATAAGATAGATTTATTTAATGGAGATGTTAATCTTGGTGGATTCAATTTAGGCAATCAATCCTTAGGTCCTCGTTATGGAGATTACAGCATTATAAACATCATTTATCAAACGGATAAAAAGATAGGCTATCATCATCCTTTTGGTGAAGTATCTGGCATTGAGGACGAAACCAATGCGCAATGGATTTGGGATGACTCTAGCAACCAATATGCATGGATCAGATGTAAAATGTCTTACAATTTAGAAGCACATGCGAACATGGAAAATTATTTTAAACAGGTTAATCAAGCAAATGTTATTAATTACATTTCAGATGATTTGGCCGATGCTATTTTCAAAATATTCATGCTAACCCTAAACATGGACAATTATTCAAAACAAGGCATTTTTGATATGGTGTATACACAAACTTACAACAACAGCCTGTTTCCTGATACAACAAGTAAAAAAACTGAAGCTGGTTATGTTTTGTCTTTAACTGCCAGTTACTACACGCAGCTGATACTTAGAGGCTTAAAAGCATTGGCATTTATAAGAACTACCAAAGCAGAAGCTAAATATTTGCGAGCAAATAATATTGCACATGTATCGCAATTATCAAAGGACCAACAAGCAGAATTGCAAGCAAACCAAAGCTTTGAAATATATGGCTTGGTAGAGCTTTTTGCAAATAGCAATGAGGACATTAGTTTGTGGAAAAAGCTAGAAAATAAGTTGAGTTCTATTCCGGCAAACTATTAATGTAATACAGGTGGGATGTTACCTTCCCCCCGATAGCTCTTAAACAAAACCAAACAATATATCAGAATATGGCCTTCAATTCCAATCTTTTTAATATGACTATTATACCAAAACATCAATAGTATTTCAACTTCAATCCCTAACTTTAAACTCGCTGAATAAAATGAATTTGTGTTTTAATACTAAACTTGCAGAAGGATATTCAAGTAATTCGCAAATCGCTAGAGTTTTAACTGAGAATTGGGTTAAAGAAAACTCATATTGTCCTTGTTGTGGTGAAATTCAATTAAATGAATTTGAGAATAACAGACCAGTAGCAGATTTTTATTGCAATAGTTGCAAAGAAGAATTTGAATTAAAAAGCAAGAATGGAAGGATTGCTACTGCAATAATTGATGGGACTTATTCTAAAATGATTAATCTATCAAAAAATAACGGATATAAATGCTTAATTCAATATAGATTATGACCTTAAATTAGACCTGACCATAAATTTCTATAAAACTTCTTATGAGATTATTAATAGTATTGTTTTTGTTCTTTTTGTCGTGCAGCAAAGATAGCACAACAGAACAGCCTAGTCCGGTGGCTTATAGAATAACAAAGTCTATTACTTATAATAACATAGATGTTAATATAATAATCGACAAACCAGCATTAAATGAGTTGGATGTTTTGTTGGTATTTCACGGTACGGTTATGTTTGATAGTAGCATTATGACTGCTGCTAATAATACGCTTGATAAATTCAAGGGTATTTTAGACAGAAATGATATGATGATTGTAAGTGTGGCATATCCCCAAGAAAATGTTTTATTAGGCGACAATATTGTGCAAGCAGAAGCGGCATTGTTGTGGTTGAAAAACAATGCAAGTCAAGAATTAGGAATAAAAGTAAAAAAAGTATTCTTAGGCGGACACTCTCAAGGTGGCTATGTGGTAACAAGATTGAATACAATGCATCAAACAAATGGTGTTATTGCTAATGCGCCAGGACCATTAAACCTTGTTTATAGATGTGAATTAGAGGAACAAGGAAAAGTTCAATCGGGTGCTGTATGTACCCAACTTAGAAATGTGTATGGAACCACAACAAATAACCCCAATGCCTACTTTCAGCGTTCTTTACTAAATTTCACAAAAGGATTCAAATCTGATATTTTATTTGTTCAAGGACTCAATGACTCTCCTATTCAAATGTATTCTTGGCCAACTTTTAAACAAGATGTAATGAGTTGTACAAATTGTCAAAATAGCCAGTTTGTTGAAATTGTTGGTGGTGAACACGGCTCTTTATTTGATAGTCCAATAGCAAAGACTGAATTTAATAAGTTTATTAATAGCCACTAATAATATTTTTTAAAAAAGCGGCTTCTTGCTAAAATAATCTCGAAAGCGTTCGTGATTTTAACTGTTTCAAACAGTGGCATGAAGTACGAAACTGCATTATACTTGTACAAAAAGCTGCTAAAGTATATGTTGCAAGTCATTTTCAAAAAAATGCAATCATGCCATTAAAAGATTGAAGGTTGATATTAGTACAATTGAATTAGTTTTTGAATAATTAGATTTGTTTAATTGAAGTTCTGTGAAAGCATTTGCTAACAATGTGATAATAGCTGAATCAAAGCCTTGGTGTTAAGTAAAGTACATCAACATAAAATAACAAACACAAAAAAATGAAAGCTGTTGTATATACAAAATATGGACCACCAGAAGTAACTTCATTAATGGAAGTTACTAAACCAGTAGCCAAAGACAATGAAGTTTTGGTGAAGGTGTATGCATCAACAGTTAACCGCACCGATTGTGGTTTCCGTAGTGCAGACTATTTTATTTCAAGATTTTGGACAGGTTTATTACGACCAAAATATCAAATACTGGGTTGTGAGTTTGCAGGAATAATTGAAGAAATTGGTCAACATGTAACATCCTTCAAAAAAGGTGATAAAGTTTTTGGATTTAATGATAAAACCTGTGGTGGTCATGCAGAGTATTTAAGCATACCTGAAACTGACGCACTGATACAAATGCCGGAAAACATCAGCTTTGAAGAAGCAGCAGCCATTACAGAAGGCGCTCATTATGCCTTAGTGGATATTAGGGCAGCAAAGGTTGAAAAAGGTCAACATGTATTGATTTACGGAGCAACTGGAGCTATTGGTTCTGCAGCTGTGCAACTATTAAAACATTTTGGAGCTAAAGTAACAGCAGTGTCTAATACAAAAAACGTTGAACTCGTAAAAAGTTTAGGTGCAGATACGGTTATAGATTACCAAACACAGGATTTCACAAAGACAGAAAACAAATATGATTTCATTTTTGATGCCGTTGGAAAAAGCTCATATAAACAGTGTAAGCCATTGTTAACTAATAAAGGAATTTACAT
The DNA here is from genome assembly GCA_051861545.1 of Bacteroidia bacterium. Classification (GTDB taxonomy): domain Bacteria; phylum Bacteroidota; class Bacteroidia; order UKL13-3; family UKL13-3; genus CAISCU01. Next base: position 49,348 of record JBIMKP010000034.1, read on the forward strand.
TTCAACCGAACTTGGTAAGAATGGAATTAATATACTATTAGCACTTACAAGTCCAATTGGAGGTGGCAAAAGACTTCTATTTCCAATTCCATCCATCACAAAACAAGACGTAATTTTTCTAAAAGAACTTGTTGAGAATGGCGATTTCAAACCTGTCATTGACAAACAATATAGCTTAGAGCAAATTACAGAGGCTTATAAGTATGTTGAATCAGGCCAAAAAACGGGTAATGTTATTATTAAAATTGTTGATTGAGAATCATTAAATTTAAAGATAAAACACCTTCAGTAAAACATCTAAAATCAAGCAAAATGAATACCGACATCAAACAAATAATGGCAAAAAAAACTGATGAACAGTTGATTAAAATTGTTACAATAGATAGAGATGGTTACGAACAAATAGGGATAGATGCGGCAGAAAAGAACATTCAATTCATATTTCTCATTTTCCCTAGGATAAATCCACAGGGCAATTGAGGAATCAGCAAAATTGTTTTTAAAATTTTAATTCTATTTTTATTTGTGATGAATAAAGAAATGCTTCTCCATCCCTCAATTGCCCTGATGCTTGCGATCAGGGTAATGAGGGATGAAAATATTTTATAATCCATAAACATCATCAATTCGAATAGAAGAACATTCAATTCATATTTCTCATTTTCCCTGGGATAAATCCACAGGGCAATTGAGAAATCAGCAAAATTGTTATAGGATTTAAAATTCATTGTGATGAATAACGAAATGTCGCTGATCCCTCAATTGCCCCGTTGCTTCAGCTCGGGGTAATGTGGGATGAAAATAATTTATAATCCATAAACATAATCAATTCGAATAGAAAAACATTCAATTCATATTTCTCATTTTCCCTGGGATAAATCCACAGGGCAATTGAGAAATCAGCAAGATTATTTTGGGATTTAAATTTTATTGGGATGAAATACGAAATGTCTCTGATCCCTCAATTGCCCTGATGCTTGCGATCAGGGAAATGAGGGATGAAAATAATTTATAATCCATAAACATAATCAATTCGAATAGAAGGACATTCAATTCATATTTCTCATTTTCCCTGGGATAAATCCGCCGGGCAATTGAGAAATCAGCAAGATTGTTATAGGATTTAAAATTCATTGTGATGAATAACGAAATATCGCTGATCCCTCAATTGCCCCGTTGTATTCTAAGCTTTTTTAATTTCCAAATCATGCAGCTAATTTTATTTCATATGGCCTCTGATTTTTAATAACAGCAA
>JBIMKP010000035.1:0-49952 GCA_051861545.1 Bacteroidia bacterium
GAGGCCATATGAAATAAAATTAGCTGCATGATTTGGAAATTAAAAAAGCTTAGAATACAACGGGGCAATTGAGGGATGGAGCAACATTTCTTTATTCATCAGAATGAATTGTAGGATTATAAATCCTAAAACAATCATGCTGATTTCTCAATTGCCCTGTGGATTTATCCCAGGGAATTGAGAAATATGAATTGAATGTTCTTCTATTCGAATTTGTTTAAGATATTATGTTATAGAATAATTTATTTCATCCCTCATTTCCCCGAGCTGAAGCAACGGGGCAATTGAGGGATCAGCAACATTTCTTTATTCATCAGAATGAATTGTAGGATTATAAATCCTAAAATAATCATGATGATTTCTCAATAGCCCTGTGGATTTATCCCAGGGAATTGAGAAATATGAATTGAATCTGTAATGAATAAAAAAGAGCAATCCTTTTCATCCCTCATTTCCCCGTGCTGAAGCATCGGGGCAATTGAAGCATCCGGGCAATTGAGGGATCAGCAACATTTCTTTTCAATAGTTACATCCAAATGCCAATTTCAAATGGTTTTAATTCCATCGTTTTTTGGAATTTTTTGTTTTTGTTAAGCATGTTTTTGACAGCTTTCATATTGTTGTTGTGCTTAACAATTTGAGTCTTATTTGATAAATTCACTGTAACCAATACTCTTTGGTTTTTATCAATTCTATAAAAGCTAAATACGTCTTTGTTATTGCTTTCAAAGTATTGATAATAGCCATTTGACAATGCTGAATTGGTTTTTCTAAGTTGAATGATTTTTTTGTAGAAATTAAATAGTGAATTCGGGTCCTTTAATTGTTCTTCTAATGAGATTCCATCATTTGGTTTTGAATTGGCATTTGTCCACCAAGCACCAGTGTTTTTGTACCAAAACGGCATTCCTTTTCCTTCTCCAGATTGGTACCATTCAAAGGCTTCTCTTCTGCCAATATCATTTCCATCGGTATTGCCAAATGAGTAGGAGGTACCTTTCATTCCAATTTCTTGACCGTAATAAATTGATGGTATTCCGCCCATTAATAACATCAAAGCGGCTGCTACTTTTTGCTTTTCGATGTTTGTTCCTAAGGATGCAAATCTATCTAAGTCGTGGTTTTCTATGAACAATAAATTCTCTTTTCCTTTGGGGATTAAATTCAGAATGGTATCAGCTTTGTTTTTCAATTGTTGTTTGTCGAATGATAATATGGCTTGTTTTAATCCAAAGCCAAACATCCTGTCAACTGTAGCTTTTTCAAAGTATTCAAAGCCATAATCGTTCCAATCGGCTTGCTCTGCAACGATTTTAATTGCTGGATTTACTTTTTTTATTTCAGCGATTAATGGTTTCCAAAATTCAATAAAAAGATTAGTTAATGTGGGTTTTGCATCCAAATGATCCATGGCATGATCCAATCTAAATCCATCAACACCATCATCAAATTTGCCATCTTTATTGGGGTCGATGAAATAAGAAAACAAACCAATATTATAATCCAAAACAGCTTTACTTTTTAGATTCACGGTTGTTACTTTAATAATCGAACCATCATAACTTTTTAACTCTCTCAAATCAAAAATCATGGTTGATGGTGTTGTATGTTCTTTATCATCAAACAAAATATAATCGCTATACTTTGAGTTCAAGTTTCCAACTGCATCTTTCCACCACAAATGTTTGGATGTAACATATTGGGTTTCCATATCCATATAAATTTTCATGCCTCTTTGATGAACGTCTTTCACCAATTCAATGTAATCTTCTTTGGTTCCAAATTCAGAATCAATTTTCTCGAAATCATCGGCGAAATAGTTGTGGTAACAATCAGATTCATACAATGGCATCAACAAAATAGAGGTGATGCCTAAATCTTGTAAGTAGTTTAATTTTTCTCGAAGTCCATTTAAATCTCCGTTTAAATCACCATTGCTGTCGTAAAAACTACGCTGACAAACATGGTAAATAATTTCAGATTGATTTTTTGGAGTTACTTTCTTTTGTGCCCAAATAAAATTGCTTACAATTAAAAATAGGACTAATAAAATATGTTTATTCATGTTGTGAATTTTAAAAACTGACTTGTCTTAAAATGGTTTTTCCGAAAGGTATAAGCTGAATGTTTTCAATTTGATTATTGCTTTTATTCAATGCTTTTATATTGATTTTACCCTTATCAAATATAGCTTGATTATCTTGCACAAACTGGTAGCGAGTGAGCTCCTTAGCTTGGTACATCAAATCATCAAAATTTGGGGCATAAGATTTTCCTTTTTGTTCGATTGCCTCGATTGGCTTGGCATAGAACAAGGCTCCATAACTAAAATATTTTTCTTTATTCAAATCTTCACTTATGATAATCTTCGCTTTGAATTCTATTTGGATACTGTCTTCTTTTTGAAAAATTCTATCAAAAACAATCAAATCATTTTCAATCATATACTTCTCTTTTGTAATGATTTCAATAACCCAAGATGGTTTCCTCATCTTGATTTTGAATTTAGTTTTATTCGGATTCAAAATCTTATACGTTAATTTGTTTTGATAAGGATACTCTGTTATGGTTTCAATTGTTATTGGAGAATTCTGAATGGTGGTTTCTAAAATACTAGGCATGAGCAAGGCATTCACCAATGTAAAATCGTTTTCTTTTAACCAGGCTTTTGCTAAAAAATAGGGTGTGATTCTTCCTGCATTGGGATTACAACACACTGCCACATCTTGATGGGCAGGTGAATATTTGTACCTGGTTTGTTTTCTATTGGGTTCTACTTCACCATTTTTTGTCCCCAACATTTCAAATGAATTATCTGTTTTTAAATAAGCTATACAAGAGTGATTCGGGCTTCTAGAACCTTGTGCTGCATTGTAAAAAATGGTTTCAATTGTTTCTGCTGTTTTTAGATTTCCTTGCTTTTGAAACAAGACTGAATAACTATCTAATAATTCATGTAATGAGCAATATTCATAACCCGTATGAGATGCATCTGCTGTTCTTTCAGCTATCCATTCATCGCCAATAGCGCCGCCAGTTAGAGTGGTACTTTGTTCGATTCGTTTGATATAAATGCCTAGTGCTTTTTGAATATCATCTTGTTTAGAAGTATAGGCTGCAACTATCAACGGACGTAAATGCTCGTAAGTATGCACGCCATGCGACTGTAATTTAAATGTTGGACTTAAGATATTGTTTAACTGAACATCTTTTTCTGATTGATAGCTTTTGCTAAAATCTTGGTACAAGAAAAGCGCATAATTGATGTATTTTTTATCGCCAGTTAATTGATACATTCTATCCAATACATCCGTAAATGTTAATCCATGTGATACCCCGCCATTGAATTCATTTCCAGTAGAAAATGGACTTGATTTCCCAATTGGATAATTGTTCATTACATTGTCAACCGCTTTTACAATGGCTTGCCATACTTTTTTGTCTTTTGAATATTCGTAATATGCCAATAAGCCTCTATACATCGTTGCTTTCGACCATAACTCGCCGTTTTCTGAATTGAATTGGTAACGTAATTCTTTGTCGTAAATGCCTAAATAACCATCTTCATCCTGAGTACTTAATACCTTTTGTATGTATATTTTTACTTTTTGAAGTCCAGCGGAATCGTTTAGTAAAATCACATTTCTAATATAGCCATCCCACCAATTCGACTGTGTTTCGCTGTTCCACCATTTGTATTGTTCGGAGCCTTCGGTATCGCCTTCTTTTAGATTACCCAAATCCTTCACCTCGCTATTTTTGTGTAAGCGTCCTGTATGATAAATAGGGTCATTGATCAATTCAGGAACTAGTTTGTCTAGGTTACCTACAAAGCCTGCCACATCCTTTTGCATTTGTGTTTTTATCCAACCTGCTGGCTTGATACTTCCAAATGTTAGGACTTCGTATTTTTCTTCGTTTTTTATTGGATTCGACATTTGTGCTTGTAAAGAAAATGAGGCTAAAATGAATAAGCTGATTGGTATAATTTTCATTTAGTTTTTTACTTATTGGTCATTTGAAATTGAAGAGTGCCACCATCCATTATTTCTTTATACTGAATATTTGGTTTTGTTAAATGAACACCATTTAATTTGGGGTTTTCTTGATAGATATTTTCAGTTGAAAAATCTTTTGCTTCTATGCTAAAGGATTTTTTGTTTGATAAATGTATCACTGCTTTTTTAACTTGAGGTGCACCAAGTACAAACTCGCCATTAGCAGGATTTACTGGGTAAAATCCCAAGGTAGAAAGGATATACCAAGCCGACATTTGACCACAATCATCATTGCCAATCATGCCATCTGGCGTATTGTTATGGAATTCATTAATGATTTTATGAATAGTCTTCTGTCCAATTTTCGGTGTTTCAGAATAAGCGTATAAATAAACAATATGGTGACTCGGTTCGTTGCCATGTGCATATTGTCCTATCATGGCTTCCTGACCTAAAAACTTGTTCGGATTAGGACTTTCAATCGTGAAAAAATCATTCAGTTTTTTGGTATAAGATTTGTTTCCACCTAATAAAGATTTGAGGCCATCAATATCATATTGAGCAGGTGTCCAGAAGTATTGCCAGGCATTGGCTTCCGTATAATCACCTGGGTTATTCATAGGTGATGTAGCAGTTAAAGCATCAAAAGGTTTTCTCCAATTTCCTTTGCTGTCTTTGCCACGAAACAAATTGGTTTCTACATCAAATAAATTCTTGTAATAGTTGGCTCTTTTGTTGAAGATATTTGCATTCAAAGAATCATTCATTTTAAACGCCATTTGAGCTACACACCAATCATCATATCCCGATTCTAATGTTCTTGAAACCGCTTCATTGTCGAGTTTATCTAAAGGATAATAACCATACCGATTATACAGTTCCCAATCGGAATTGATATGACTTTTTGTTGATGTTTGAAGCATGGCCTTTAGCGCTTCATTTTTATCGAAACCATTGAATCCATTATTACTCGCAGAGAGTATCATGGGGATGGAATGGTTACCAATCATACAATAATTATCTTGTCCCCAAGCTGTCCAGATAGGTAAAAATCCAGCTGCTTTGTGATGTATCAACATCGAATTGATAATACCATTTATCTTTTCAGGAGCAATGATTTGTAACAAAGGAAAAGCCGCTCTATACACGTCCCAAATCGATAAGGTAGAATAGTATTCGTTAGTAGGAGAGAAGGCTATTTTATCATCAGCACCTCGGTATTTGCCATCTACATCTGCAATATTTGAAGGTTGTAAAAGCAAGTGGTACAAGGATGTATAAAATATTTCTTTTTGTTTGGTATCAGCATCAATATCTATACGACTTAAATACTTGTTCCAAACATTTTCAGCATTTTGTTTAACAAGTTCAAAGTTCCAATGTGGAATTTCAGATTGTAAATTCAATGCTGAGCCTTCAATACTTACAGTTGACAAAGCAATCTTGACTTGTAATATTTGATTTTTAGGCAATACAAAATCCAAAATATATTTAGGGGCATTTTGCCTTTTCTCTTTGGGAAGCTCTTTGATTAAAGTAAAAGGCGTTTCGAAATGTATGGTGAAGAAGTACTTTTTTGTTACCCAAGCTTTGGTTTTACAATAACCCGAAATGGTAGTTTTGTTGATGATTTTGATATCACTTTCCAAAACCAAACTATCGTTTAAAAACTGAATTCCATGTTGAAAATCTAGTAGTAATTTTCCGTTTTTATCAGGATAAGTATAGCGATGAAATGCCACTCTTTCTGAACAAGTTAGTTCTACATTTACCTCATCTTTTTTCTTTAAAGTATAATATCCAACACTGGCTTTTTCAGAATCTTTGAAATAACGATTCTTCAATTTTTCTTTTTTTACATGAAAAGGTAGCAACATGATATTACCCATTTCACCAATGCCAGTGCCGCTGAAACGCATTTGAGAAAAGCCTAAAAGAACAGTGTCTTTATATTGATAACCGCTAGTATGTGTCCATCCTTCTACATTGTTATCGGGCCCGGGTTGCACCATTCCAAAGGGCATTGAAGGACCCGGAAAGGTATGTCCTGTGCCATCTGTTCCAATAAATGTATTCACAAACCGGGTATTGTTTTGTGCATGTACATCAATAATGTAAAGCAGTAAAACGAAGGTATAAAGTACTTTTTTTAGTTCCATAATGTTTCCATTTGTTCAAGACTTTTGTTTTTGGTTTCAGGTACCAATTTCCATACAAAGAGAAATGAAATCAGACAAATAATAGAAAAAGAATAAAAAGGAAATGCGCCATTAAAATTAGTTTTTAACCAATCATTTTCAACCAAACTAGGGAAAACTTGTGTGACTGCAAAATTGGCTACCCATTGAATAAACACGCTAATTGCCAATGCTAAGCTACGTATTTTGGTAGGAAATATTTCTGATAAAAGCACCCAAACAATAGGACCCCAAGAAATACTAAAGGATGCCATAAACAACAATAAAAATGGTAATACCCAATTGCCCATTGCATTAAAATAGATGAACATTCCAACTGCAAACAATGCCACCGACATCCCAATTGAACCTATATACAACAAGGGTTTTCTTCCCATTTTATCTACCCAATTAATGGATAACAAAGTGAAAATTAAATTAACAACACCTAATGTACTTGTTTCCAATAATGATACATCTGTTGAACTACCTAAGCTTTTAAAAATTTCTGGAGCATAATACAAGATGGCATTGATACCTGTTAATTGTTGTAAGATTGATAAGCCAATTCCTACCCACAATGCTTTTTTATACGATGGAATTTTTAAATCACTCCATGATAAATTATCGCTTTGATTTGAAGAATTGTATATTTCATCTTTCACCAATTTCAATTCTTCTTCGGAGTTTAATTTCTTTAAAACATCAATTGCCTTTCCCATTTGGCCCTTTTGAATCAACCATCTTGGACTTTCAGGAATAAGGAAAATAAATACCAAGAATAGCAAAGAGGGAATAATTTCTGAACCAAACATCCATCTCCAACCCATATTTAAATTCCAGTTGGCATCACCTTGTAAGGCAATGAAGTAATTCACAAAATATACAACTACAATACCAATAACTATCGCTAATTGGTAGTTTCCAACCAATGCACCACGTCGTTTAGGAGGCGCAATTTCTGCTATATACATCGGTACAACCATAGAGGCAATACCTACGCCAATTCCACCAATTATTCTAAAAATGATAAACATGGTAAACGAATCGGGTAGAGCTGTACCAATTGAATTTAAGATAAACAAAATAGCTGTTAACAACATGGTTATTTTACGTCCAAATTTGTCGCTTAAATAATTGGAGAACAATGCACCAATTAAACAACCTACCAAAGCGCTAGAGATGGCCCAACCGGTTTCAATAGGACTTAGATTGAAATAACTAGTTAAGTTACCAATGGCTCCTGAAATGACAGCCGTATCATAACCAAATAACAAACCTCCAAGTGCCGCACTTAAGGTTATAAAAAGGATGTATTTGTTTTTACTTTTATCCATTTAATTGAAGTGTTTTTTGTAAAAATGTTTTCATGGAAACATTTGTTTCCCATTGATTGGATAGGGTTTTTAGGCTAAAGGGTTCTTGTGGCATATAGGGAAATGGACCACATTCAGGAGTGATGGTGATAGAATTGATACCATTCTTTTTATTTAGATTGATGATCTCTTGCCACCAATGTGTATACCTGTTTAAATGTGTTTGCCATTCAGGAGCAAATTGATTGTTAACCTGTGGACTTTGTTCGAATCCGATACGTGCATGAATATGTTTTACAAAGGGATATACCTTTAAAAGTAAATCTTCCTGGTCTTGAAGTAGGCTTTCTGAAACCACACAAAAATGGGAGAAATCAGCAATCAGTTTTAAATGAGGAAACAGTTCTAAATATTGTTGAAGTGTTTTTAGGTGGAATGAAAATCGTCCACGGTGAATTTCATGCCAGATAGGAATGCCAGTCTTTTTAGCAATTTGGTCTGTAACATCAATGATTTTGCAATTGTCACTAAAACTAAAAAAATCTTTTCCAGTATGTGAATTGATAGCATCAGGTTGAAGACTTGTTAGAAAATTCAATCTCTTTGTTAAACGATTTGTATAAGCTTCAACAGTTTCATTCTGATTGTTTAATACTTGTTGGGCGATGAAAACAAAATTTGGATTAACAGTTTTTTTGATTCTTTCTAATTCCTTTAAAAACTCATTGATAAATTGGGTATCATCGGGAAAATTGATTTCAACTCCATCATAACCATGAGCTAAAACATTAAAAAGAAACTCCTTTGCAGATAAGTGTTCACAGCCCCAATAGGTGCAGGTATATTTAATATCCATTTTATTTAGCATATAAAACGGGGTTGATAGGAGAATTGATAACAGTACCAACCTTTGTGCCAGGACACCAAGTTTTCCAATCGTGTTCTTGGTTTTTGTTTTCAGGATTTTTCAAAAGCATGTCTTTGTCCATATAAATAATGGTCATTACTTTTCTCATTTCCTTACTTTGGTTTGCGCCTGCACGATGAAAAACCCAACCCGAATGGAAACTGATTTCACCCAAATCAAATGCTTCAATTACATGTTTAAAATCTGTTACACGTAATTTTTGTTGCATCACCTCTTCACTTTCATCACCAATTTCTAATTCACGTCCCTCTATAATGGTATGACTACCCGCGCTAAACTCCAAAGGACCCATTTCTAAAGGAGTAGCTTGTAGTGGAATCCAAGCAGTAATAGTTTTGTCGCTACTTAAAGGCCAGTAATATTGATCGGCATGCCAAGGCGTAATGCCACCACCGCCTTCTTTAAACAAAGCTTGGTCGTGATACAATCTTACCCCATCTAGCTCCATTAAATCGGAAGCAATTTTTGCCAAACGTTTGCTAAAAATAAGCTCCTTTACTTTTGGATTTTCTAACCACAAATTAAACAATTGCAAAAAAGCTTTTCCATAAGTTGAACGTTCTTCAAGAGCTGTTTTCTCTTGGTTCATTTCGTTTACTTGCTGGCTAATGACAGCATTAAAAAAGGCCAATGTTTCTGCATTTAGCACATCTTTTAACTTGATAAATCTATTTTTTTGATAAAAGTTGATTTGCTCTTGGTTTAAAGAATAAGGCTCATTTAAAAAATCGCTAATAGATTTTGTAATTGTTGGCATATGGTTTAATTAATTTGGTTTAACTGATGAAAATTCAAAAACATACAATAACTGAAATTCAAAACTATTCAAATACCATTTATTGATTTAATCTGATTTTGCTAAAAACTAACACTATATTGAATTTTTATTGAAATATTTTGATAAATTTGGTTTATAAACAACCATGAAAGCAAAATTAGAAGATATTGCATCGGAGAAAGGCGCATCGAGTTTTTATGCCTATCGTTACCAAGTTTCGCATTTTGCTTTTAAGTGGCATTACCATCCAGAGTATGAACTCACCTATATTCTAAAAGGCAGTGGATATAGGATTGTAGGCAATTCGCATGAGTATTTTAGCGAAGGCGATTTGGTATTATTGGGAAGCAATTTGCCACATACCTGGACAAGTAAATCAGTTAGTGGTGAATATTCCGAAGCCATTGTGATACAGTTTTCAAAAGAATTTATCTCCTCCTTTTTGGAGTTGAATGAATTTCAACAAATCAGAAAGATGTTAGAAAGCGCATCACGAGGCATTGTATTTAAAGCCAATGATAAGATAGTAAATCAACTCATGAACCTCACCGAAACCAAAGGTGTAAATAGGATATTAAAACTGATAGCCATCTTGGATGCATGTTCAAAAAAGCAAAAGACACTTATCACCAGCAATACCTTTCATACCATTGTATCGAAGAAAAGTGAAAACCGTATGAATAAAGTCTGTGTATATATACAGAACCATTTTGCAAACAAAGTCAGCTTAAAAGAAGTAGCAGATTTGATACATTTAACTGAAAGCAATTTCTGCAAGTTTTTCAAAAAAGCCACTGGCAAAACCTATTCCGATTACCTCAACGAAATCCGCATTAACGAAGCCGCCCGATTGCTCCTTCAAACAGAAAAAACGATTAACCAAATTTCCTATGAATGTGGTTTTGAAACGCTGAGTTATTTTAATCGGGTGTTTTTGAGCAAGAAAGGCGTGAGGCCGAGGGAGTGGAGGCGGGGTGGGTGATGGGGTTATTTATTTAATAAACCAATGTAATAATGTTCATTTCAAAACTACATTTCAAATTATTATGGTTTAATTTTAGAAGCTTACATAAAAGCATCATTATATGCATTTTCTATTTTATTAAACTAAAATGTAGATTTTAATAGTTTGTAATTTGTCTTATGTTAATTTTTTATATAGGCAAAATAAGGTGAATCTAATTATTTATATATGTTCATTTGGTTAAAGTTGATAGTAGTTTTTTTAAGAGAAGTAATTGGTTTCAAAGTTTATTAAAATAGTGCCTTGAAATTTGAAAATGGTCAGTTTTTATATTGATTTAGATATTTGTTTTTGACCTTAATTTTGAATATTTTGCTGCTGTTCTATTAAAACCCCAATTAGATGTTCAAATACAATTTAAGCATAAAGTCAAAGTGTTTCTTTAATAAGCTTTATAATCATAGAATTAAAGTCTTAATAGACAAAATCTAATCCAGCCAAAGTAATGGGTTGAAAACTATTTAATTAATCTAGTCCAAATTATTAATAAATTATGCAAGCAGTTATACACATAACATTTAATAAAAAAATGAAATCTGTTAGACAAGAGATCATTTCAAACGAAAAGAAATTAGAAGATTATCTATTTCATGTAAAGAAAATAAAAAATAATTTACGGTCTGACGGATGGTCAACTCTTAATATTCAAGGAACAAAAGGCTCACTTCTTATAAAATGGGAATCTGAAACAAATAGTCTTGTTTCGAGGATTGTTTCAAAAAATGACCCGGCTCCAGATTTAACAGGTAAATTAATTTCTTATATGACTAAAAATTACCATAGACAAATCAATTCAATCTTAATTAGTTATATCTAATGGCATTCTTTGTTTGTATAGGACCTCATAAATCTAATATTAGCAAGTTCACATCTAAAGGTTATAGCGCCAAAAGAATTGGCACCTCGATAATTATTGAGTTTGGGGCAATAGTAATACGGAAAAGGAAGTATTATTGGGCAGGAAAGGGACTTCCATTTAAGAAGATTTATAAATTTAAAGACATAGAAGCGGCTGATTTGTTTAAGAAACGGTTATGGAAAAGAAAGGAAACTCATAATTACAAACGATTAATTAACCAAATTATATATAAAGTTTAATACTAATGAGGTATTTCTAGTTTATATGTTACATTTCATAATTAAGTTTTATATTAAGAATTTTTTTGTTCAATTTAAACGATTGTAAACAATTATTTCGAATACTATAAATCTATAATTTGTTTAAAAAATTAAAGCCAATGAATGATAAAAAACTATCTGAACTTCAGAAAGAGTATAAGGCATTCTTTATAAAGAAGATGAGTATTTATGGTGTTAAGTCTCCTGCTCAGCTAAACAAAGACAATAAGAGTGAGTTTTTTATCGAAATAAAACAAGATTGGGCAAAATATAAACTATCAAAGAAAAAACTAAAGGAAGTTGATTTACAAAATAAAGACCATTTTGTACAGGAGTCAGCACATGGATATAAAAAAAGTGAAAATGAAACCAGAACAATCAATCCAGTAAGCAAGCGGACAGAAAAAGAACTTAAATCGCAGCAACCACCAACTGATAATAAAACAACTCAACAAGAAGAAGAAAGAGCGAGAGAGTTCACAAAACAAATAATTAAGTCAGAACCTAATGTAGAGCAAACAGACGACTTAAGAATATTATTTAATCCTAATAGTCATTTTAAACAGGAAGAACAATACCTCTACCCTGTGGTTAAAATGCCCAAACAAAACACAATTCTAAAACTACCAAGAACTGGTCGTTCAAATCAAAAGGGGTACAAGGAGAATGACTTCTACAACAAAATTAAGCAAAGTATTACGGATATTGAAATGACAGACAATGTTCATATGGTAATTCCAAATTTCAATAAACCTTATGAGCCAGACATCGTTTTATTTGATAAAAGACTAAACCTCTATATAGATATTGAAATTGATGAGCCTTATGATGGTTATTACCGATACCCAACACATTGCCTTAATCCCGAGGATGAGATTAAGCAGGATAATATAAGGGATTTATTTTTCACTGAAAGCGGATGGATTGTAATAAGATTTACTGAAAAACAAGTGCATTGTGAACCCTATGCTTGCATTGATTACATAAAAAATGTTCTTAATTCTTTATTCAATCGAGCCTATGTTAATAATGTGAATTGTGAAAAGGAAAGTCAGTGGGATTATAATCAGTGTATTCAATGGCAAAAAATATATTATCGAGAAAAATATCTTGGAATTGAAAGATTTCAAAAACAATACAGTTACAAGGAAATTGAAATTGACACAACCGAAAGTGAGAGCATCGAAAGTGTAATTCAAAGAACTAAAAAATTAACCTTTAGCGATTGGAGCACAAGTCTTGGTTTTGACGAAAAATCGCATACATATGCAAAAGATGAAACAGGAAATTCCGAATATATTTCTGTAACAACTCTAATTGAACGTTTTTTTCCTTTTGATTTAAAGAGATACATTGAAAAAAAAGCAGAAGAGGAAAACAGAATGGAGGAAGACGTTTTGGATGAATACCTATTAATAAGGGATGAAGCGGCAGAGAAGGGGACATTCCTTCATAATCAAATCGAAAACTACCTAAAGAAAACTGAATTTGATTCAGATTCAAAAGAGTTTGATTTGTTTCTTAACTTTTACAACAAAGAAATAAAGTCAAGAAGCCTTTTATTTTTTGATGCGGAAAGAATGATAATATCAGAAAAGTATAATGTTGCAGGAACCATTGATTGTCTTTTCAAAAAAGAGTACAAAGACGAATATGTAATGCTTGACTGGAAAAGGAGCAAAAAACTCATAATTGATGGACGACCAAGAATTTACGGATATGGTTATGCCTTATCTGAATTAAATTCTTTGGATAATTCAAGTTACAACAGATATTGCCTTCAACAAAACATTTACAAGCATATAGCTGAAACGGAGTATGGAATGAAAATATCATCAATGAAGTTAATTGTGTTACACGAAAACTACGCTAATTACCACGTTGTGGATGTGCCTATTATGAAAAAAGAAACCAACATAATTTTTAACTCACTAAAAGTAAAAGTATAAAATGGACGTACTAAAAGAATTTCAGGCGGCAATTGAAATCGAATTTGCCAAAAATCTTGAGGATTTTAAAGAGCAACAAAAGTTGCCCTTAGATGAAAGAGTTGCAAAAGGGATAACAATGACTAATCTCCGTGTTGAAATGGAGTTTTTTGATGAATTACCGAATCCTTGGTGTAATCCTCTGCCAGGTTCAATTAAATATATTTTTACTGTCAAAATATTTTGCGACAATAACATCTCGAAATTTAAAGAAGGTAGCTCTGTTGTTTTGAGCAATGGCACTTATCGATTTGAAATGGACATTGAAGAGGACAGCACAGAAAACTTTATTCTAAAACCAAACGACTTCAATGTGAAACATTGCTATATTGATAGCGAAAATTTCCCAAGAAACAACTGGGAGATAAATGCAGTTAATACGGATATAAGCACAAAACTTCTATTAACTGCAGCAGAAGTATTAAAAAACAATCCTGCAACGCTTCAAAAAATTGAGAACTTCTTAAATGGCAAAACCCAAAATACCTACCAAGGCTATTCGCAAAAAGTAGGATACTTAAACGATTCACAAAATACAGCTTACCTCAAAGCCATCAATGCAAGTGACTTCTGCATTATACAAGGTCCTCCCGGCACAGGAAAAACTGAAACCATTGGGAATATCGTAAAACATCTTGTTGATGCTGGATTAAAAGTTTTTGTTACTGCTCCCACACACACAGCAATCAATAATTGTCTAAATGCTGTTGCATCAAAAATTAAGGACAACACAAAAGTCATCAAGATTGG
This sequence comes from Bacteroidia bacterium, assembly GCA_051861545.1. Classification (GTDB taxonomy): domain Bacteria; phylum Bacteroidota; class Bacteroidia; order UKL13-3; family UKL13-3; genus CAISCU01. The sequence continues at coordinate 14,079 of JBIMKP010000035.1, forward strand.
CGAGAAAGCAAGCAATAAAGAAGTTCAAGCGAACCCATTTGTAGGGAAGAAATCAAGAGTTACTTACGCCGGTTATGTTGGAAATGCCAACTTTAGTCAGAATGGGATTGCTATTGGTTCAACAGCATATTCACTATGTTACCCTGGCAGTAAAAAATTAGATGGTTGGAAGTTTGATGTATGCATTATTGATGAAGCTGCACAATTAAGTATTCCTTTGTCCATTGCCGCAATGTGTAGAACTGGGAAATATATTTTTGTTGGTGACCATAAGCAACTTGACCCCATCATTCCTAAAGGTTCAAACAATGAAATGTTTGCTGAATCCATTTTTAGCAGATTAGCACGAATTTATCCTATTGAAATTAACCTTCTGAATACTTCCTATAGACTGAATAAATCTTTAATGAAAATTCCAAATACTTTGTTTTATAATAATTTACTTCAATCGGCAACTACCACACAAGAAGATAATACAAGGTATCAAGGTAATTATCACTCTGAAATATTAAACAGCGAACCTCACAAGCTTATTCTACACAATGTTTTTGACGCTAATGGACGTTCACCTCACGAAGCAAAACTTGTTGCAGAATTGGTTTCCGACCTTTTGCAAAACGGTGTAAACATCAAAGACATTGGTATTATTTCGCCTTTCAGAGCACAAGTAAGAGAAATTAAAAAGGAGGTTAAAAAAGTGCTGCCAAAATCTTTAACCAAGCCATTTGATACATTGTTGGTTGACACGGTTGACGGAATGCAAGGACAAGAAAGAAATTACATCATCTACAGTTTTGCCAATTCTCATCCATTGGAATCAATGAGACGTTTAGACTTCTTCTACAGCCCAAACCGATTGAATGTGGCTATTACAAGAGCAATTAAAAAATGTTTTGTAATTTCTAATTATAAGGTTTTTGATATAATTGATGAAGAGCTTAGAGATCACGAAGAATACCATGAAATTAAAGACAGCTTAGACGTTTTCAAGAAATATAAGCAGATGGCATCATCAGTTGAGATTAACCAAACTGATAATACTGAGTGGTAAGAAATTAAAATAATAACTTTGAATACGAAATTTTCCATAAAGATAAATTCTATACATGCAAGGAAAACAACTTAGAAAATTAGAAGCCGAACTGTGGAGAGCAGCAGACCAATTAAGAGCCAATAGCAAACTTACAGCTTCGGAATACTCCATGCCTGTTTTGGGTTTGATTTTTCTTAGACATGCTTATAACCGATTTTTGATAGTTAAAGAGAAAGTGGAACAAACGCTTCCTTCTCATCCACAAAGGGGTAAAAGAGCCTTAACCAAAAAAGATTTTGAAGCACATAATTCTATGTACTTACCGGAAAAGGCTCAGTTTGATTATTTAGTTTCATTGCCTGAATCTGTTGATATTGGCGAAGCAATTGACAATGCAATGAAGCTGATTGAGGAGGAGTATGAAAACTTAAATGGTGTATTGCCTAAAAACTTTTCCATTTTCAGTAAAGACTTATTAAGAGAATTACTTCGCATTTTTAATAAAGAGGTTTTACAAAAAGCCGAAGGTGATTTGTTTGGGAAAATTTATGAATACTTCCTAAACAAATTTGCCATGACAGGCGCTCAAGAAGGCGGAGAGTTTTTTACTCCCATGAGTTTAGTTCAAACGATTGTAAATGTAATAGAGCCCGACCGCGGTATAGTATTTGACCCTGCTTGTGGTTCTGCAGGTATGTTTGTGCAAACAGGTTACTTTATCGAAAGTGAGGGTTTAAGTCCAGCTGAAAAGGTTACGTTTTTTGGTCAAGAAAAAGCTGAACTCAATACCAAATTGGCAAAAATGAACTTAACGGTTCATGGTTTAGAAGGGAAAATTTTTGAAGGCAATACTTTTTACGAAGACAAACATGATTTAGTTGGTAAAGCCGATTTTGTTATGGCCAATCCTCCTTTTAATGTGGATGGTGTTGCTAAAGATAAAGATATTGTAAAAAAAGATCCACGTTTGATGTTGGAGGGAAAAGTAAACCTACCTAAAAACGACAATGCCAATTATTTGTGGATTCAGTATTTCTATAATTATTTGAAAGCTCCGACAGCTGGTCACGGGACAGGCGGAAGAGCAGGTTTTGTAATGGCATCGTCTGCAAGTGATGCCGGACACAGTGAGAAAGAGATTCGCGAAAAGCTGGTTAAAACAGGTGCAGTAGATGTAATGATGGCTATAGGAAACAATTTTTTCTATACCCGTTCTTTGCCCTGCACCCTTTGGTTTTTTGATAGAGCAAAAGAACTAGATGAAGTTAAAAAAGATAAAGTATTGATGCTTGATGCGAGAAAAATATACCGCAAAGTAACAAGTAAAGTAAACGACTTTAGTACAGAACAATTGCAAAACCTTATATGCATTGTAAACCTTTATAGAGGCAATACCAAAAAATTTGAAAGCACAGTAAATGACTATTTAAAAACGGCAACTGAATTAGCACAAGAAACAGCCAAAACTACTGCTGAACTTCAAAAACAATTACAGAAATTTTTAGAAACCCTTAGCAATTTTGCTACCCAATATGCCAAAGAAAACAAAGAAGCTAAGTCTTTTATAGATGCACTAAATATTGAAGAAACAACAAGTATTTATGAGCAACAAAATAGATTGATTGCAGAATCGAAAAAGGCAAAACCCAAGATTGAAGTTTTAGATAGCCTTGCTCATTTATGTAAAGCTTTACGTAAACCACAAGACAAACTCATTAAGCAATTGTTTGATGCAATCAGCACAGCAACCAAAGAATACCAACTCAACAAAAACAAAGAATGGAAAGAGCTGAATGTACAGTCGCAATTCATTGCGCCTTTGAAAGCTCTACAACAACAACTAAGCGGCAACCCCAATGAAGAAGAACCGGGATTATTACACGAAACAGAATATTTCTTCAAACAAGCCCAATGGCTTACGAGCCGTTTCCCTGAAGGCATTTATAAGGATGTAGAAGGACTTTGTAAAGTAGTAACACAAGAAGAAATAAAAGCCAAAGATTGGAGCTTAAGCCCAGGAAGGTATGTAGGCGTAGATACCGCTACCGATGATGACTTTGATTATGAAGAACGCCTGAACGAAATACATATTGAGTTGGAAGGATTGAATGAAGAGGCGATTGCTTTGGCGAATGCTATTTCAGAAAATTTTAAAACTGTGATAATATGAAATGGGAGAAAGTAGAATTTAATGAAGTTTTAGAAAAAATAGTTGGAGGAGGAACTCCTTCAAAGACTATTGCTGACTATTGGAATGGAGATATTCCATGGTGTTCCGTAAAAGATATGGTTGGCGATAAGTTTCAACTTTACTCAACAGAAGATACAATTACAAATTCAGGTTTAGAAAATTCTTCTTCAAACTTAATCCTGGCAGGGACAGTAATAACTTCTACAAGAATGGGACTTGGAAGAGCTTTTATCAACAAAGTGGATATGGCAATTAACCAAGATTTAAAAGCCTTGATACCCAATGAAAGAATTGATAATAAATTTTTGCTTTGGACAATTGTAAATAAAAAGGAAGAAATTGAAGGTCTAGGAATTGGCTCTACTGTTAAAGGAATAAGGCTTGAAGTTTTAAGAGGATTAAAGTTCTATTTACCCCCACTCCCCACCCAACGCCGCATCGCCAGCATTTTATCGAATTATGATGATTTGATAGAGAATAATTTGAAGCGAATAAAGTTGTTGGAGGAGAAGGCGTTTTTTAGTTATAAGGTATTAAAGAAAAGTGAAAAGTTCAAACTTGAGGAATTGTATGACACAAGTTCAGGCGGAACACCTTCGAGAGCAAATTCAGAATATTTCACAGGAGAAATAAATTGGTTCAAATCAAAGGAATTGGCAGATAGTATTTTATTGGAAAGTGAAGAGAAAATAACTGAACAGGCAGTTGATAAATCATCTGCTAAATTGTTTCCTATAGGTTCAGTAATTATGGCAATGTATGGCGCGACTATTGGAAAACTTGGCTTGCTTTCTCAACCTTCAACCACAAATCAGGCTTGTTGTGCAATCATTCAAAAAGATGAGATTAATAGCAATTATTATATTTTAAATTGGCTGCTAGAGAACAGAGAATACGTTTTGAGTTTTAGAATGGGTGCTGCTCAAGAAAATATAAGTCAACAAGTTATAAGAAATTTATTACTTTCAATTCCAAAGGAAGAAGATTTAAAAATATTCAATCAAGATATGATGCCAATCTATCAACTTATCAAAAATCTACATCAAAAAAACGTAAAACTTCGCGAAGCCCGAGATATTTTGCTGCCAAGGTTAATGAGTGGTGAAATAGAAGTTTAAGAATATGGAAAAATCTAAATTAACAGATATACTAAATGTAATTGAAGAATACTCAAAAGTGTATGAGAAATTTGAACTATTGCAAAAAGAAACTGATTCATTGCTTCCTAAACATGGTGATCAGAAGACAGGAATAATAGGTGAGTTTTATATATATAAATATTTAGAAGGTAAAGATAATTTGAAATATGCTGCCCATGGAGAACCTTGGGATATAGAATATACTGACGAAACAGGGGGGCCGTTTTGATACAGGTTAAAACTGCTTTAACTGGTTTTTCAAAAACAAACACATTGTCTCTAATAAAAAAAGGTTGGCAATTTTTGTTTCTACTTTCTCTAGATAAAAATTTTCGTCCTAACGGATTTTGGATCAATAAATATGATGACACAATGTTTAAAGGTCGCGAAATTATTCAAAGTGCAAGAATAAAAGATCCAACAAATGATAATAGTAAAGGTTCGAAGATATTTGATTTTAAAGAGAATTTAGTGGAAAAATTGTTATCTAAATTGATGAGTGGGTGAATATTATTATAAATTATGAAAAGTAAAACAGCGTTTAAAACCATAGAAGAATTTCTTTTTCAGGAAGATAAAACTTTTGTAATACCCGATTATCAAAGAGGATACAAATGGGCTGTGAAAGTTGATGAAAAAACACCAAGTGCCGTAGAGAAATTATTGGATAATTTGATTGCTGCCAATCAAGAGCAACCATATTTTTTGCAAGGAGTTACTGTAGTTGAAGACGACAATAAGATAATTCTAATAGATGGCCAACAACGAACAACTACACTTTATTTGCTTTTATGGAGTTTGTCTGAAGTGTTTATTAAGAATCTTAAACTTGAATATGATATTAGAGAAAAGTCTAAGGAGTTTATTCACAGTTTAAAAACTGCTGGCTTCAAATACGAATCATTTGATAAAGAAAATAGCAATCAAGACGTTTTCTACTTTAAAAAAGCAATCAAACAAATAAAGGATAAGATAAAAGCTTTAGATGGATCAAAAAGAGAAAAATTTCAAATCTTCCTATTTACTAAAGTTACAATCCTTTATATTGTTATTGATCAAGTTAAAGCAACAAAAACTTTTACCATGATGAATGGCTCTAAAGCCACTATGCTGCAAGAAGAATTGGTAAAGGCCGAAATGCTTAGGAAAATATCATTGCCAGAAACCTCTGAAAAGGAGGTTTCGAGTTCTGTTGATGAGAATTTAAACGATTTGAAAGAAATTATTGCAAAAGATTGGGAGACAAATGCGTTAAGAAGTCGTTACGCCCGTGAATGGGATAAGTGGCTTTTTTGGTGGAATAGAAAGGATGTAAAAGACTACTTTGGGACAGAAAAGCCGATGGGATTGCTTTTAGATTTATTCTTTTGGAATAAAGATAACACCAAAAAATCTTTTGATTTTGAAAACTTTAGGACTTTGCTCATAGAAAATGGTAAAAACGAAAAGCATAAAACAAAACAGGTTTTTAAAGAATTGCGTGATCTGCAAAAGTCGTTTGAAGATATTTTTAGTTTTCCGAGAATTCATAATTATTTAAAAATGTCTTTAATATGCTCTATAAACAATGAAGATATGTTTGACATAATTAATTATTTTATGCATAAAAAGCATGAAAGTGATTTAAATGACGATTATGCTAAATGGAGATTAATAGGTGCAACACACCGACAAATTACGAGAGAAAATGAATTAAGAGATGATGAAAATCGGAAAGAAGGGAAAGCTGACAATATACTAAATCAACTATCTCAAAAATATGTTTATGGATTCTTTAATGAACTTGCAGCTAAACAACTGCTTCGTTTAAATGTCGAAGAGGATAATAAACTATTCAATGGCATAGGACGAAAATTTGATTTTACCATATATGAAAATAACAAATCAATAGAACATATTCATCCTAAATCTAAGGTTTATCATAAAGATGAAATTCTTAATAACGAAGGCGCTGCACTAACAGTCTATAAAGACGGAAATGATAAAATATTAGAAGGTGGCGAACCTAAAGGCGAGGAGTGGTTAAATCGCGACATGATGGAAGAAAATTGTAGCGAACATTCTATTGGGAATCTTCTTTTGTTGGATAAAAATGAAAATTCAAAGTTTAATGACAAGCCATTTAGCGATAAGAAGAATATATACTTCAATGTTAATGAAACTTTTAGAAGCAGAAACTTATTACATACTGTATCTGTTTTTGCTAAATCAAAATGGACTATAGATGATATTCGCGAGAATCAAAAACAATTTATTACCAGATTCGAAAATGATTACAGCATTAGTAATAAAAATGTAAAGCAAAATGAAATCAAATAATTTCAGACTTGAAAGTGGCCATGAATATTCGCTTAAGCAACTTTTTAATGGTAAAAATAAAATTGTTATACCAGACTTACAAAGAGACTATTGTTGGGGTGATAAGGCATGGAATAAAGATGCAAATAATTATACCGAGTTAGTATCAGGTTTTGTAAGTAATCTTATTTCAGCTTTTAAAGAAAATTCTGAAGGTAAATTAACCTTGGGTTTGATTTATGGATATGAAAACCCACATTTCACAATCCAATTATGTGATGGTCAGCAGCGATTAACTACCCTTTTTCTATTGGTAGGTATGATAAATAGAAAAACTGATGCAAACAATTTCAAAGAGTTATTGATTTCTGAGGCTGAGTTGGCAGATGATAGAGAGCCAAATTTACAATATGCCATTAGAGAAAGTACTCTTTATTTTTTAAGTGATTTAGTTTGTGAATTCTTCTTGAATAATGATGTAAAAGTTGAAGATATTCAAAAGAAAGATTGGTACTTTAAAGAGTATGAATTAGATGCATCAATACAAAGTATGATAAGTGCACTAAAAACAATTGAAATTAAACTAAGCAATATTGACTACCTTAAATTTGGAAAATTTATTATTGATAATCTCCAAATGCTTTACTATGATATGGGGCATAGAACAAGAGGGGAAGAAACTTTTGTAATAATAAATACTACTGGAGAACCTTTAACTGCAACTGAGAATTTAAAACCAATTATGATTGGTAACATTAATATTGATTCTCTTAGAAAAAAAGCTGCCAAAGAATGGGAGGATAGGGAAGAATGGTTTTGGCAAAACAGAAAAACAAATGAACAAACTTCTGATGAAGCCTTAAAAGACTTTTTTATTTGGTATTGGCAAATCCATTTACTTCAAGAAAAGTCTTGGAAAGACAAAAAGTCATTTTCCTTGAACCCAAATGAGCTTTTTCAAAAAAAGCCAATAGCAGCAGAGCAAGTTGAAATCCAGGATTTAAGTAGATGGGAGGAATGCAAAAATCTTGATTTAGTGCACAAATGTTTTAAGGCACTTGAATTACTTGTTGAAAAATGTAAGGATGAAAAAATAGAAAAAGTTCTAAGATCCATCAACAATGAAGAAATTTCACTTTCTTGGTTCAGGTCGAGTAAAGTAAGTTTAGACGTGGTATTACCATTGATAGCATACGTTACAAAATTTGAGAACCCACAAAACTTAAATCAGTTTGTAAGAAGAATTAGAAAAAACTATTTTGACAAACAATTAAAATTAAGAGAAAATAACTTCTTAGACTGGAGGTATATTATTCAAATCATTAATTCTTCCATTACGGAAGAGGCAATTCTAAAATTTGAAACTAAGAATGGGAATAATTTTAAATTAATCTCCAATGTTTCGCTAAATGAATGGTATAATGTTGACGAAAAGTATAAGGATGTATTAAAAAAAGACAACGAAATTGAAATTGAACAATGGGAAGATCATGATGAATTAAATGGCGACCTCACTATTTTATGGCAAGCCAATGGTGACAATGTCCTTAGATATGATAAAATTAGTGAACTTTATCAGGCATTCAGTATTTTATCCGATTGTCTAAAAGAAGAAAAATCAAAATCTAATCCAATTTTATCAAATTATTTTAGACTATATAAACTGCTAATTGGCTATCCCGCAATTGGCCATATCGATTATTGTTCTTGGGATATGCAAGGAGCATGGTTTTCTTGGCGAGATGTAAGGTCGGAAAATTATATTAAATATCTATCCGATGAAAAAATCATTTCATTAATCAAAATAGGTACTTCAAACTTAATAGGTGAATTGGAAAGCAGAATAAGATCAATAGTTAGAGAAAATTCATTAAATGAAATTAATGAAAATAATTTCAATGCATCTAATCATTTGAAAGCATGGTTATTTGTAAAGGTACTTCAAGCAAATAGCAAAAGTCTGTTATTGTCATCTAAAGATGGAAGCGGCATTGCTAGCTATAATGATTTCAATCATAATAAGCTAAAAAGTGATATGGGATTTTCATTAGCTAATTCTATTTGTGGATATGCCGTTAAGAATCCTGCAAATAGAATTGATTATGCTAATCAAGATTATTGGGGAAAAGACAATGCCATAGATACAATTATTGGAGACTCAATTAGTTTTTTAGATTTTAAAAACAAAACCATAACAGACGATCAAATTTTGAAACATTCGAATAAGTTAAATGATTTAGTAATTTCATTTTTAAACCAAGAGTAATTACAATCCTACACTTTATTACAATGACATAGGAATACAATAAAGATAAAATAATGGAACAAATAGTGATTTTGCCCTTTTATTTAGTTATTTCTTACCCCAAAATGGTATTAATCTAGTTGAAATTGATTATTTTGATTTGACTCAATCAAATAACAAAAGGTTGTTGCGAGATAATGAAAAAGATTTATTGGTAATAAAAAGGAAACTACATTTTTAGAATCACATTGTATTAAATTAGAGTAAAATTATGCTTAACTATAATGAATATGAAAAGGCCATTTTTGATTGGCTAATGGAAAAACATAATATTGATAATAGCTTTACCTTTTCTGTCAGGCAAAAAGCCATGAAAGGCTCTGAAACTGATTATTTTATTGGAACAAAAACTTCGATGTATTTTGGCACAACTTTCTGGACAATACCCGTTTATTATCCAGGCTCCTCAACAGATTTAATAGATCTGTTTTTCAAATATACCGATGATAACTATTATACCTACTATTTTGAATTTACTCAAGCCAAGAATAGGCCAGAGAATCAAAATAAATTGGCCATTTTATTCCTAAACCTTATTAAGCCAAAAATAAAAGAAGAATTTCAATTGCTTTCTGAAACTAATGAAGAACATAAAATGGAAACATTTAGAATTAGAAGCAAGAAAGAAAAATATGAATCAATAGAAGAATTAATTCATGATGTTAATCAAGATGTTGAAAAAGTTTTTCCTATTGTTCAATTTGGAATTGATAGTGTAAAGCGGACAGACACTAATTTTGAAGCACATAGAATCACCCCTGATGAATTTGATAAATTACTAGATAAACTTAATAAAAGATTAGGCAAACATGGAGAAGATAAGCAGATAGTAAATTCTAGTATTGAAGAAAATAAAATTATGGAAACGAATTACCCACTTAATCAAATATTGTATGGTCCTCCAGGAACAGGAAAAACTTACAACTCCATCAAATTAGCATTACAGATTATAAATGATGAAGAAGAGAAGAATTTAGATTGGAATAATTGGTCAGAATGCAAAGCCCTTTATGATAAAAGAGTAAATGAAGGGAGAATTGGATTTGTTACTTTTCATCAATCAATGTCTTATGAAGATTTTATTGAAGGTATAAAACCGGTTGAACCTACAAGTGATAAAGAAAATCTATCATATTCAATACAGGATGGGATTTTTAAGAATATAAGTCTTGCTTCATCAAATCGAAACAATTTAAATTTTGAACTGGCTTATTCAAAATTATTAGAGGATTTGAAAACTAATGACAATGGAATGGAAATTAGAGAACCGAATTTTAATTTCAAAATTGAATTAAGTGAAAATGGAATTGATTTAGATGTTGATTCTAGCACTTATATCAAGAAAATAAAAAAGTCAAGTCTCAAGATTGTAAGTGACAGTCAGCGTTATGTTGGCACATGGGGAAAGTATTATAAATCTATTTTTAAGTTGCTTACAGAGAAGTATGAATATAGAAATGAAATAGAAAATATAAAAAAGAATTATGTGCTAATTATTGATGAAATTAATAGGGGTAATGTTGCCCAAATTTTTGGAGAGTTAATTACCCTTATTGAAGATACAAAAAGAATGGGCATGGCTGAATCTTTAAAAGTAATGCTCCCTTACTCAAAAAAATATTTTGAAGTTCCAGAGAATCTCTACTTAATTGGCACCATGAATACAGCAGATAGAAGTGTAGAAGCTTTAGATGCTGCATTACGAAGAAGGTTTAGTTTTACAGAGATGCCTCCTAGGCCAGAATTGTTATCTACTCAAAGATTAATATGGGAAATATGGTGGAAGCATTTGGATAAGAATTGGCTTGATGAAGATTACGCTGAATTACATACTGGTTTATATGACTTATTGGGTGTAGATAATAATTATGATAGCGATGAAAAGATTTGGAAAAGAATGTTCAAAGAAGGAAAAAATGAAAGCCAAATCGAATATTTAGTCAACCTAAATCCAACAGGAGTTAAATTAGATATTTTGTTAATGACTATGAATAACAGAATAGAAAAACTACTTGATAAAGACCATCAAATCGGACATAGTTATTTTTTATCGGTTTATTCAATTGATGCTTTAAAGGCTGCTTTTCAAAATAAAATCATTCCATTATTACAAGAGTATTTCTTTGGTGATTATGGTAAAATTGGATTGGTATTGGGAAAAGGATTTGTTGAAAAAAATCAAAAGCAAATAGTTTTTGCTGAGTTTGATGCTGAACTCGCATCTGAGCTATCAGAAAAACCTTCTTATACCATCAAAAATGTTTTACAAATGACAAATGAAGAATTTAGGGCTGCCATTGATTTGTTAGTAAGAACTAAGTAATGGTTACTGGGCATAATAGGATATTGGTTTTTGAACATGATACCATTAGGTTGAATCAGGAGTTTAAAATAGAACATAACCATATTACGTTTGAGGCAAGTCACCTTGAGGCCATGCAAAAATTTTATGGCAATAAAGGTGTTCCATACTATTCCTTAACACATAATGGCATTAAATTCAATGAGTATGTAGGGGTTTTGCAGGTTGGGAATCTAGTAATTGAGGTTTTACCAAAGGCAGATAAAAACGATACCGATACCCAAAAATGGAAGGGCTTATTAATTGATATGCTTAGAAAGGTGGGGGCCTTTGATATTCATAGTCCAACGAATAGCCCGCTAACACTTAAAAACAATTCCATCTTAGATATCTACTTCGAACTTTTTGTAAAGGAAGTTGAATTTCTTATTCATGCTGGTTTAATTAAAAAATACCGCAAAACGGAAGGCAACGTAACAGCACTCAAAGGCAGTTTACAGTTCTCCAAACATATTCAACAAAACCTCACACACCAAGAGCGTTTTTATACACGTTATACCACCTATGATGTAAATCATCAGCTTCATTTCATTCTCTATAAGACATTATTACTTTTAAAACAAATAAATACAAGTGCAAGCTTACAAAGTAGAATTGGAAGCCTATTACTTGATTTTCCAGAAATGCCATCCATTCATATTAATGAAGCCATATTTGAAAGGTTGGTATTTAATAGAAAAAGCGATAGGTATAAAAAAGCAATTGAAATTTCCCGCCTACTTTTATTAAACTATCACCCAGATTTATCAAAAGGAAGAAATAATATTTTAGCATTGATGTTTGATATGAACTTATTATGGGAGAAGTTTATTTTAGTTAGTCTTAGAAAATATAATTCAAATATTAAGTATTTACATGCACAATCAAGTAAACCCTTTTGGCAGGCAGAGGAAGGTTCAAAATCAATATTAAAACCAGATATTTTTATTGAGTTCAAAAATGGAGTTAAAATGGTTTTAGATACAAAATGGAAAAACCTTTACGGTAAAAATCCATCTCCAGAAGACCTCCGTCAGATGTTTGCTTATAGTTTGTATTATGAAGCCAATACAGTAAATTTGGTTTACCCAAGTGAAGATAAATCTAGAAATGGATTTTTTCTTAAAAAGGATGATGGGTTAAAAACAGATTTAACTTGTGGGATAATTAATATAAAACCAAAAAGTAATATTAATGATTGGATGATAGAAATTGCAAATGAAATAAAATAAAGAATAAAGTAATAATGGCCTACGAATACTCAGAAGATAACCTTTTAGAACATACTGCAATTTATTTATTTTTCAATCAATTAGGTTGGGATACTCAACTGGCATACAACATAGGAAGCTTTGGCCAAGGAATTGGTTTGTGCATGAGAAATTTAACGTGTAAACAAGAAAAAAAAAACAGGTGAAGAATTAGTAAATTTGTAATAATTAACTTTAAAGTGAAACTAAAACTTGCATAATTCAGTTATAAGTGAATACATTTGCACTCGAAATATGGTATGATGAAGGAAGTATTTGCACTTTCTACACCGTTAGGTGGCTTACAGATGACAGCGATGCGGCATCAGAAACAGATAGGTTTTTTGATACCTATGCTGTGACAGAGCATCCGTTAGAAGAAAAGGCATTTCAATTGTTTCGATTGATAACCGAAAGCATTGGTAACAAATACGGAGCAACCAATGATTTTTTTGATAGAATAGTAAATAGAGCGCAAGAATTGCCACCAAGAACAAAACAATGGGTAGAAGAAATAAAAGACTTAGGTATCAATTTTCCACTGCGGTTATTTTGTTATCGGGTAACCGAAAACATTGTTATTCTTTTCAGCGGTGGGATTAAGGAATCGCAAGCAACACAAGAAAGCAAAAGTTTAAGTATGAAGTTTTATGAAGCACAAACCTTTGTCAGAAAAATTGAAGAGGCATTCCAGTCAGAAATGATTGAAATTTCTGAAGACGGAAGGTATTTGCAAAACTTTGACGGAACAACAGATATAATACTTTAAAACAATGAGAAGCAAAACTGTAGATAGATTGCTGAAAAGCACACCTAAAGATGTAGAAATCTTCGTGGATTTGTATGCCGACTTGGTGGTTCGCATCAATCAGCTATTGCGTGAAAACGATATCAACAAAAAAGAACTGGCTGAAAAGATGGACAAGAAACCATCAGAAATTTCCAAGTGGTTGGGCGGTGAGCATAATTTCACCTTACGTTCAATCGCAAAATTGTCGGCTGAATTGGGTGAACCTTTATTGGAAGTTCCTAAGAAAAAAACTCAGTCCAACTTTATAAGTGGTTATAGTCGCAGTGTACACACTTTTGTGGTTGATAAAAAAATAGGTTCAAAAAAGCCTTTACAAGTTATTGAATGGCAGCAAGCAAATGAATTAAATCAGTTAAGTAATGTCGGATAACAACAACATATTTGACCCTGAAAAAATAAGCATCGTTGAGTTTAAAATGATGAAAGGTCAGGTAGAAGTGCCTGAAGTTTTTGAGACCGCAATTGTTGAAGGATATCAATTAGATAATTCGCTGCAATTTGGTTTTAACTTAGACGAAAAACTGGTAAAAGCTGATTTTATCATTGAACTTAAAACGGAGAGTAAAGGGCGGAATGCCAAAGAGGCGACAGGTAATTTTCATTTGGTATTTTTTTACCACGTTGAGAACCTAAATGAGTTGGCAAAATCTAATGAAAATAATTTAATTGAATTGAATCCAGGTTTGGCAAACGCACTTTCATCTGTTACCTATTCTACATCAAGAGGCATTCTTTTAACTCGTTTACAAGGCACAGCTTTACAAAACTTTGTTTTGCCAATTATCAACCCGAACAAGCTGCTTCTTAATAAGTAATATCAATGAGCTACGAATACTCAGAAGATAACCTCATAGAGCAAACCGCGATTGATTTATTTTTTAATGAGCTGGGTTGGGATACACTCATAGCTTATAATAAAGAAACTTTTGGTGAAGGCAGCACTTTGGGTCGATTGAACAAAAAAGAAGTCTTGCTCAAGAAGATATTTTTTGAAAAGCTAAAACAATTTAATCCAAACTTACCTGAGCAAGCTTACCAACAAGCATATGAAAAGCTTCTTGAAGAAAGTATTACCAAGTCATTAGGAGAGCTCAATTATGATAAGCATTTATTGCTACGAAATGGTATTCCCGTTGATTATATCAATGAAAAAGGCGAGCAAATAAAAAACAAAACTCTCAAGGTTTTTGATTTTGAAAATGCAGATAACAACAACTTTTTAGCCGTTCGACAATTGTGGATTCAGGGCAAAAGTAATAGGGACCGCAGACCCGATATTATTGGTTTTGTGAATGGCATTCCACTTTTGTTTATTGAACTAAAAGCCGCTCACCGCAAATTGGAAAACGCCTACAATGATAATTTCACTGATTACAAAGATGTCATTCCTAAACTCTTTTATTATAATTCTTTTGTTATTCTCAGTAATGGTATTGAAAGTCGCATTGGCAGTGTTACGGGCAAGTATCAACACTTTCACGAATGGAAACGAATTACTGAGGAAGATGAAGGCATAGTTGCATTAGATAGAATTATTGTTGGAGTTTGCGAGAAGAAACGCTTTTTAGATTTGTTTGAAAACTTTATTCTTTTTGATAATTCATTGGGTAAAGTGGTAAAACTCATTGCACGAAATCATCAATTTATTGGTGTAAACAAGGCTATTGATAACATTCAGCACAAAGAGCAGCTTTACAAACAGGGTAAAATCAGTTTAGAAGAAAAACAAAAATTGGGTGTGTTTTGGCATACTCAAGGCAGTGGAAAATCGTATTCAATGGTTTTCTTTTGTCAGAAAATTCACCACAAGTTTACAGCGAGTTATACTTTTTTAATTGTAACAGACCGTAATGAATTAGATACCCAGATTTATGGTACTTTCAGCGGAGTGAGTGCAGTTCCACAAATAAAAGCAGGTTCAAAAGATTCATTAAAAGCCAATAGTGGAAAGCATTTAAGGGAATTGTTGAGTTCAGAACACCGCTATTTATTTACACTCATACACAAATTCAACTTTGATGAAGAGATAACTAAACGAGATAATATCATTGTTATATCAGACGAAGCCCATAGAACGCAAGGTGGTAACTTGGCAATGAATTTGCGTAATGCTTTGCCAAATGCATCATTCATAGGTTTTACCGGAACACCACTTTTTAAAGATGATGAAATTACAAAGCGGATTTTTGGAGATTACGTTTCTAGATACGATTTCAAAAGAAGCGTAGAGGATGGTGCTACTGTTCCTTTATATTATGAAAATAGGGGAGAGTATTTAAAGTTGGAAAATCCGGAAATAAATGATCATATCAGAACACTATTAGAAAAAGAAGATTTAGAAAGTGATGAACGAAGTAAAGTTGAAAAGTTAATAGCAAGGGAATATCCAATCCTAACAGCAAAGAAACGATTAAATGATATTGCAAAAGATACCGTTTGGCATTTCTGCAACAGAGGTTATAAAGGCAAAGGAATGTTTATTGCATTAGATAAACTCACTGCCGTTAAAATGTATGATTTAATTACTCATTATTGGAAACTTGCTGTCGAGCAATTAGAAAAAGAAGTTGCTAAAGGTAAATATGGTGACCAAGAAGTTTTAGAAAAAAGTCGCGAACTACAATGGATTAAGGAAACAGAAATTTGTGTTGTTGTAAGTCCTGAACAAAACGAAATTCAGAAGTTTCAGAATTGGGAATTAGACATAGAGCCTCATCGTGAGAAAATGAATACTCAGGATTTGGAAACTAGGTTTAAGGAAGAAGATGATCCTTTCCGTTTTGTAATTGTATGTGCCATGTGGATTACGGGATTTGATGTACCAACCCTTTCAACCTTGTATATTGACAAGCCCCTAAAATCGCATACACTTATGCAAGCAATTGCCAGGGCAAATAGAATTAGTGAAGGTAAAAATAATGGACTTATTGTTGATTATATTGAAACATATACAGCCTTATTAGATGCCTTAGCAATATATGGAACAGGCGGAGAATCTGGGGGAAGCCCAGGTGGTGAAAAGCCCGAGCCACCAGTAAAACCAAAAGATGACCTTATCGACCAATTAATTTTCGCTTTAGAGGCAATTGAAGAGTTTTTATTAAAAGAGTTACAATTCGATTTAAAAGAGTTAATTGAAGCCAAAAGTCTAGCTAAATTAGCGGCATTAGAAAAAGCAATAAATGCAGTTTATACTAATGATGAAACGAAAAGCAAATTTCAGATATTGGCAAGAGAGGTTTTTAAGAAGTTTAAAGCATTGCAACCTGATAAAGTACTAAATGAATATGCGCCTCGAAAAAATGCAATAGATGCAATATATAACGCCATTGAAAACAATATAGAAAGTTCTGATGTATCTGAAATTATGTTGAAGATACAACGAGTGGTCGATGAATCTATCGAAAATATGGTAGCTGAAACGAATCAAAAAGAAGGCGTATTGATAGATTTAAGTGGCTTGGATTTTGAACTATTGGAAAAATACTTTTTGAAAACCAAACATAAAAATTCAGCTGTTCAGTCGCTTAAAGACAAGATAGAAAAGCACTTGAAACAAATGTTAGACCGTAATCCATTAACAGTTGATTATTATAAACGTTACCAAGAAATAATTGAAGCCTACAATAAGGGTAAAGATGAATCAATTATCAAAGAAACATTTAGACAATTGATTGAGTTAGTAAAATCTTATTCAGAAGAAGAAGCCGATACCAAACGAGAAGGTTTAACAGATGAACAAAAAGCCATTTTTGATATTCTTCGTCAAGGCAAAAAACTAGATGAAACTGATAAAAAAGTAATTAAAGAAATTACAGTTGAGTTGTTAAATGAACTTAAAAAAGAAAAACTGAGAGTAGAACTTTGGTTTGATAAAAGTATGACAGCTTCAGCCGTTTTTAATGAAGTAAGTAATAAACTTTTTGAAACCTTACCATATCCAACATACAATAGCGAAGACGTTGAATTAAAAACTAACCAAATATACCAACACCTTAAAACCCAATATTGGGGCGGAGGTAGAAGTGTTTATGGTGGGTATTGAAAATTGCATTTTACTAAAAAGTTTTTTTATTATTTAGGAAAATACTTTATTCAAAAGAGCCATAACCATTAACTTGTTTTATTGACTTTTTTTAGAATTAAATGCTCAACTGAGCCGATCAAAAGCTTAAGTGAACTAGACCTAAAATAAGATGGTATTATTTTGAATAATTTTTAATGGCATTCTTGTGTTTCTCTGCAATTTTTTTTTCCAAGAAACTGGGTTTAATAACACTTACACTATCTGCATAAGAAAGTATCAGTCGTTCAAATTCGTAGTTGATAATAATTTCTAATTCTACCTCCAAAGTTTCTTTATCAATCCATTTTGATTTTTGAGAGCCATGAAGAGGCTTCGTTTCCATGTATTTACCTGTTTTACCATAAAAGTTCAAAATAACTTTTTCCGGTAATTGTCCATCTGGTTTTGTTACTCCTATTATATCCTCAAAGTATTCTTGCCAATTGATGAAATTATTTTTATGATAAGGTGATTTTATTTCATTTAAACTTACAATTCTATCTATTGCTAGGTTCCAATCATATTTTTCTTTTTCAGGATTATATCCAAAAAGGAACCATCGATTATTGTATTGTTTTAAAAAATATGGATGAATGGTAACATCAAATGCTTCCTCGTTTTCAAATGGTTGATAAGATACGGAAAGTGCCTTTTTATAAAAAATAGCATTATAAAGTGGACCTAAATGCTCAATACCTTTTAGATATAGGTTGCTATCAAAATCCATAATAATAGGGTATTCATCTTCATTAGAAATACCTTGCTGAAGTTTGGGTACCAGCTCGTTTATCCATTCGAATTGAGGCATACCTTTAAATTGTGAAAGGATGTTAACAGCTGTTTTTAACTGATTGATTTCAATTTCATTTAATGGCATGTTGTTAATGGAAAAATCTGCATCTTCATATCTGTAATACACTTTTTTCCCATCTCTTAACCGCAACAATTCAATGCTCCAGCCTTCTTTACTTTCCATAAATGAGATATCATCAAAAATTTGTCTTCTACTTATTCCATTTGAATTTGGGTCCATTTCCTGTAAAACAGATTCACACTCATCGATTAAGTCATCAATGAAATACTTCCTTCCTGTGTTTCTGAAGCAATTGTCCAAGATTTTATAGCGTATCAGAGCATTTTTATTTATTCCCATTTTCTTCTTGATTTATCGATACATTTTATTTAAAATTCAGGTTTAAAGGCAAAGTCTTTTCAATAACAAATAAAAGATTTTTATTGTGCAGTTCTGCTGCACTTTTTGAATTCAACTTTGCCAAGCGTTCATTGAAAGTCTGTAGCAAAATATTGATTTGTGCCAACTGGAAATTTCCAAAAGAGATTTCAAATCGGTTGGTGTTCCTTGATTTATCAAGGGATGAATGTTACTTAGTAAAAATCTCAATAATTTCTTAATAAAGGTGTACATGTAATGTGAATTATTACATAAAACTATTATTACTACAAATGTTGAAAAGTGTTTATTAAACAAAGAATAGAGCTGCAGACTTTCATGAATGAATTTAAATTATGAAACTGGAACCAAAACATATCTACCAAATTAAATCAGCATTTGAAAGAATGCAATCAAAGGAGGATTTACTTCATTTATTGAATGTTGTAAAGCCGCTTATTTATGGTGAAAATGTTCCAGCTTTTAAATTAAAGCAACTTACCTGGTACGCAAATCCTAAACTAAGTAAAAAAAGATATACCGAATTCACCATTAATAAAAAATCTGGAGGAACAAGAACTATACAATCACCAGTAAAGACATTAAAAGCAATGCAGAGAACTCTCAATGTTATTTTACAATGTGTATTTGAGCCGCATAAGTCGGCAACTGGTTTTGTTAATGGTAAATCAATAGTTGATAATGCAAGGATTCATGTTGGTAGTAAATATGTATATAATATTGATTTAAAAGATTTTTTTTCAGGAATTGATCAAGCCAGGGTTTGGAAAACGCTTCAACTAAAACCATTTGATTTAAATCAAGAAAAATCAGGTAGTCCTGTTTGTATTGAATGGAAGACATTTAAAAAAGATTTTCTAAAAACTGATGAATTGATAAATTTTTATCCAACAAGGGGAGGTGCTCTTGCAAAAACTCCACTGGTTGAAATTTTTGCAGCATCAAATGTTAATTTAAATGAAGAGTTATTTGTACTTTTTCATAATTTCAATTTTGGTTCACAAAACTCAGATAATAATCAGGGTTATATAGTTTTGGTCAACAAAGTTCCTAATTTCAACAGGATTGAAATTGCCAATTTAATAGCATCTTTGTGCTGCACTGAAATGGAAGTGGAACGGAAAAATGTAAATGGTGAATGGGAGAAAGTTTTAAGAAATGTATTACCACAAGGAGCTCCAACTTCACCTACAATCACCAATATTATTTGTCAAAAACTAGACTTTTTACTTTCTGGTGTAGCAAAAAGATTTGGTCTAAAATATAGTCGTTATGCTGATGATATTACTTTTAGTTCAATGCATAATGTTTACCAACCCAATAGTGAGTTTTTAAATGAGTTGCATAGAATTATTGCTCAGCAAAATTTTCATATTAAAGAAAGTAAAACTCGTTTACAAAAAGAAGGTTATAGACAAGAAGTTACAGGATTATTGGTTAATGAAAA
Organism: Bacteroidia bacterium; assembly: GCA_051861545.1. Classification (GTDB taxonomy): domain Bacteria; phylum Bacteroidota; class Bacteroidia; order UKL13-3; family UKL13-3; genus CAISCU01. Next base: position 34,152 of record JBIMKP010000035.1, read on the forward strand.
TGTAAATGTCCATAAAAGATATATAAAGCAATTACGAATGTGGCTTTATTATTGGGAAAGATATGGACTAGAAAGAGCAGCTGAATTATTTTTACAACAATATATTTCAGATAAAGGCCATGTTAAGTATCGAAAACCAAATATGGTTAGTGTTATTTCCGGAAAACTGGAATACCTAAAAATGGTAAAAGGTGCCGAGAATGAATTGTATTTAAAATTGAAGAAAAGGTTTGATAATTTGTTTGGACATATAAATCCTATTAATCAAATTTTGAATATTTGGGATAATAATGGAATAAATCAAGCTATGAGAGTTTATTATAATGAAAAATTGGAGTAAATGACAAAGACTAAATATGATTTTATTAGAGAACTTCTTGATGATAAAAAAATCAATCAAAATCAGCGAGATAGAATACTAGAACTCGCTTCAAAGGAGATAAGTCTTGATGGTACGCTTGAAGAACGTGTGCAAAAAATTGAAGAAATCATATTTAAAGAAAAAACTGAGAGTACTGTTGAAATTATTGAGACTAAATTAAGTAAACAAAAAATAAAACATTTGCCTCAATATTTGGATCCTTACCATTTGTATTATTTTCTATTTCAATACAATCAGAATCCTATTCTTCGCACAACTTGTCATGATATAGATGCAAATGAATTAAAATCTATTTTGGATTTTTGTAAAACTGAAAGTTACATTTACAGTGAGCATCTAAAAGCAATTGTTACGGCCTATGAAGAGCACGAAAAAGCATATCCTGCTCCGTTTCAAATAAAAGCACTTATTAGGGCATATTTGACAGGTAAAGATTACAAGGGTGAATTTGTTGGTTGGTCGTCAAAAAATATAAAAGTGAATTGGAGCAATGCAGATATTGCAATATGGGCAAATGAAAATACAAATAACCCTCCTAATTCAAGTATTATTCTTTTAAGAGACAAAAAAGTAAAAAGCTATAAAATAGAGCCTCAGATAAAGTCACCAATTACTGAAAAAGTCATTCAAACTTTTACTCAATTAGTTTTACATTTTAAAAATCTATTTCACATCAAAAGTGGTTCACAGTCTTTAAGAGAAATTATTCAAAGAGTAAATTTAGAAAAAGATTGGATAGATTTAATTGATTTTGAAATAAACAATATTGAATTCATAGATAACCTAGAACACTTTGTTGATGTGGAAAAGCTTATCCAAGGATATATTAAAATTATTGAACTAATTATTGATCAACATAAAGTTATTGGAAAGCCCAAAATAGGGCTCAAATACTTCGATGAAAATCACAAAATCTACTTTTCTATTCATCATTTGAATGGAGTTTATAATAAAACGATTGAAAACACGGTAGAACGTTTGGGTCAGACTTATACTTCTTTGATTAAAAATCAAATCAATGGTCTATGCAATTTGCGTATTAAAGCCGATTTTGGTAATGGAAAATATGCAGAAGTAAATCTTTGGGATGGAGTAAAGAGAACGTCCACCAAAATTTCTAGTTTTGAAGGTGTTGAACATCTACTTGAATTTCCTAAAATATTAAAAACATGATTTATTTAATTGACGATAAAGATCTAAGACAAAAAGATTTTGGGTGGAGTGAGGAAAAGTTTACGAAGTACTTAAGTGTTCTTAAGCCATTATATAAAATTGATGATATAATTCAAATTGGAGAAGATTTGTTTTTAGAAAATAATATAATTTTATATCATGAATCATTTCTTGACTTAACAAATGATAAGGATAAAGCATTAAAACAAAGAGAGAATTTAATCAAAATTGCTGCAACTTCACCTAAGCTTTCAATTGCTTTTTTTAGTGGCAGCCAAGGTTCAAGATCACTTAGAGATAATGTAGCACACTTGCCAGTCTTTAACCTGTATCAAAATTTAGAAATTCTGATACAACAGCAAACTTTAGGATCTGGTGCACTTAAATATCTCCTTTTTGGAGAAAATCCGCAAATTGAGGAAGAGTTAAATGAAAAATTAACTCAGGCTAACAGAGAAATAGAAAAAGATGCTATACAAGTAGTTGGCAAAACCTTATTTTTTCATCCTGATGAGGATTTTATTCAAAATGCAATACTTGATGCTCAAACAGAGGAGCTTTATTCTGAAAATGATTTTGACCTTTCAGAAATCGTATTAAATTTATTAAGTGAAAATGAATACGACAATATTTTTATTCCCCTTTGTTTTGGTGAAACTCTATCTGATTATAATGGATTAAAATTGGCTACTCATATCCGATGTACTCCAACGAAAAATCAATTAAAAAGGATTTTCATCTATGGATTTGTTGGACTTGATTATTTATTGGAACACGAATATTTCAATATTCTCAAAACGAAGAATATTCAACTTGTGCCATATTCCAAAAAAGATTTCGGCACTGCTGTAGATACATATTTAGATACACTTAAACCAAAGGAGCTGTCGAAAGAAATCAAAAAACTAAAATTAGATCCACCATTGAATTATGCCGATTCCCACTCGATAGCAAATGAATGGGCAATTCATCAATGGGCGAAAACAATTGGTTGTGATGAGACGGATGAACTAGTAAAGGTTTTTCAAAATTTTGAAGCTAATCTTTATTTTAAATATTTAAGAACTATTAATCCTATCTCAGAACTAGAAAGAATTTCTCATGATTTGCTGAAAATCAAATATGTGGGCGAACCTAAAGTATTATTGATTGACGATGAAGCGGAAAAAGGGTGGTTCGAAATTTTTGCATATTTATTAGGTGATATCAATAAAATATATGCTGATTATTTAGGAATTGATTTTAAGAATCTTGATATTAACGAAATAATTGAAAAATCAATTGATAAAATAGTAACAGATAAGATTGACGTTGTTATTCTTGATTTTAGATTGAATCCATCAGATTTTATTAGTAAGGAGCCAACCGAAACAACAAGTTTTAAATTGCTAAAACAAATCAAAGAAAGAAATCCTGAAATTCAGGTAATAGCATTTTCTGCAACAAACAAAATATGGAATTTACAAGCTCTTCAAGAAGCACGGGCTGATGGTTTTATTTTTAAAGATGGTAGTGAAAATATTTATCAGTCTATAAGTAGTCTTATTGTAAAACTCACATCAAGCCTTAAAAAGGCTTTTTTATTAAAACCTATTTATAAATCGTTCAATAGTTTAAAATATAATGCAATAAATTTAAGCGACTCTTTTAAAACTAACTTAGATAAGAATCTATCGATTTGCTTTGAATTGCTAATAAAGTCATTTGAAATATCAAAATATAGAAATTATGCTTATTTACAGTTATTTCTTATTGTAGAAGAATTTATTAAGGAGGATTCTGTTTTTGAATTTGGCAGTAATTGTTATGTAGTTAGCCCTTCTGCTCGATACCTTGTTTTGACTAAAATTGATCCTACAAAGAAAAATTCTCCTTCTAAATCAGCTATTAAATTTATAGAGAATAACGGTCACTACCATATTGAAAAATCAAATTATAATAGAAATATTGACACGAATTTTATAATGTCATCTATTCTTCTCTTTAGAAATGGCTTGATAACTTCTGGTGGCGAGAACTGGTCTAAAATTTACTCAATAAGAAACAAAAAGGCAGCTCATCCAGAAGTTGGGCTCGTTGAATTTTCCGAAATTAATCAACTTGCTAAATTTTTAGAATTTATACTGGATGAAGCAAAATTAAATCCCGTAGTCCAAAACAAAGCTTTGCCTGAACTTTCACAAGAAGAACAATTAGAAAATCTAAAAAAAATTTGGGGAGCAAAATAATGCAGATACACTGCACAGCTAAAAACGACATTTGCATAGAAAATAAAAGAGATGAGCATATTCAACCACTTTAAACATTTAAATTTAAGTAATGACCAAGAAATTGCCTTAACTAAGCTTGAGGCATTTATAGCTAGTCCTGCCCAGGTGTTTATGTTGAAAGGATATGCAGGTAGTGGTAAAACAACTATACTGAAAGGTTTGGTTGAATATCTTAATTCAATTGAAAAGGATTTTGCTTTGATGGCTCCTACGGGAAGAGCAGCAAAGGTAATAAGAGAGAAAACCGGAGAAGAAGCTTTTACTATTCATAAGTCTATCTATAGTTATGAGGATATGGTAGAGATTGAAGAAGGTGATTCTTTCTATTACTATTATAAAATCAGAAATAATGTGGATGTGACAGGTAAAATCTTCATAGTTGATGAAGCCTCAATGCTATCTGATGCCAAAAGTGAAAGTGAGTTCTTTCGTTTTGGTTCAAGTCACTTATTGTCTGATTTGATTGCCTATTCAAGAGTTGGACATCCAAAAGTAAATTCTAAAATCATCTTTGTTGGCGATCCTTGTCAGTTACCTCCTGTAGGTGATAATAGTTCAAAAGCTTTTGATGCCTCATATCTTAAAGAGCGTTTTAATCTTTCTTCTGAAGAAACAGAAATGAAGGAAGTGAAAAGGCAAGGCGGTGATAGTGGTATTTTAACTGCGGGAGCAAAACTACGCAAATGTATTTCAGCAGGTTTCTTCAATGACTTCAATGTGCGATCTAATGGAAAGGATATTTTAAATCCTAATTATGAAACTTTCCTCGACACTTGGCAGGAAGCAAAAAGTCCAAAAATTATTATTGCAAGTAAAAACAAAACCTGTCTTGACCTCAATTTACAGATTAGAGAAAGGAGATTTGGCAAAGCGAATTTACCTATTCAGAAAAGCGATATTGTTATCATGGGTGGTAATAATTATCGCAAAGGAATTTTCAATGGAGAGTTTGCTGTCATTAATGAAGTAAGTGATATCGTTACGCATCGAACAATTGCACTAAGAGGAAAAAATCCTGTAACGCTTTATTGGCGTGATGTAGAATTGGTTTTCCCTGATGCCGAAAGTACTAATAAAATTGTAAAAGGAAAGATGCTTGAAAACTTCCTGAACGGAGATAATTATTTAAAACCGGAAGAAACTCAGGCTTTGTATGTTGACTTTACTATTCGTAACAAAGGTTTAAGGCCTCGAACAGAAGAGTTTAAGGAAGCCATCATGCAAGATGAATATTTCAATTGCTTATTAATGAAGTATGGTTATGCAGTAACTTGCCACAAGGCTCAGGGGGGTGAATGGGATAATGTATTTACGGTTTGGGATCATGAAAATCAAGAAGGTTTTGATTGTTTTATAGACAAACAGTTAAAGCGTGCAAAAGATAATGAAGGATTTTATCGCTGGGCATACACAGCTATAACTAGGGCTTCAAAAACTCTATATGCATTAAATCCACCGTTTTTTAATTCATATTCTTCTATGGCATTTCTCGATGAAACAGTTTTGAATGCATTAAATGAATTAACAGGTAATCAGGTTCAAACAGAAGAAATTATTTTGGATAACGATTTGGAGCAACAGCTTTCAGAGTTGAACCTTTTAGAGCAACCAATTCTATTACAGGACCATTTTATCAAAGTACGCCATGCATTGAGAAAACAATATATTGAAATTATTGGATGGGAGAAAATAGGCTATGAGATTAGATACTCATTTATGAGAAACAATGAAAAGGCAATATTCAGAACTTATGTAAATGGTCAAAATGAATTTAAAAAACCTTTTGCCATAATGCCAAATTATTCTCCAATTATTTCATTTAATGATGCACTTGCTGAAATTTTAAACCATTTGCCCAATGTATCAATAATGCGAAATACAGCCAAATCGATTATCAGCCAAATTGAATTTGAATTCGAGTTAGAAGAAGAGTTCCCATTTACACGAAGTCTATTTGATGACTTAGTAATTATACTTAAAGAACTAGACATATCGATAGAAGGTATTGAACACATGCGATACAAAGAGCGTTATACATTTAAGCGAAATATTGAAACAACGGTTGTAGATTTTGAATATAATAAGGATGGTTTCTTTGGAAGGGTTGTTCCTATTCAAAAAATGACTAATAGTCACTTATTGCTCTCAAACATTAAAACGGCCTTACAAACTTTAAAACAAGAGGAATATGCCATCTAAAGAAATTAAAGAACTTCGGCAAGCAGGCAAACTTGATGAAGCTTATGTTATGGCAAAAGCAGAATTGGAGGCTGATTTGTCAAATATTTGGGGCAAACGGAATTTGAGTTGGGTATTATATGCTCAACTGGATGAACGTGCATCAAATTTGGATTCTTTTATTGCGAAAATTAAAGAAGTAAAAGAATTAGATTTACCGTCTACGGAAGAATTGTTTTTTGAAAATATATCTATTGTCATTTCCAAGGCAGCTAGAGTTATAAGTCATGAAGCTACAATAGATTTAAACAAAATCCATCGATTATTTGATTCTGTAAAAGAGTTGCCATTGAAAAGAAACTCCAAATGGTTTAGTGTCCTTTTTCATGCCATGCATAAAGCAATGAAAGAATCCAATAGATATATTGAATTTGCAGATTGGTGGGATTTTAAAAATTTCAGACCCGAAGATTTCCAAAAGGAAAAATTGCCTGATGGCAAAGAAGTAATGGCGATTGCTGAACAGGCATATATTGCTTATGCCAAACATTTATTGCCTAAACAAACTCAACAAGGTGAAATCATTTTTGATAAGAAAAAGGCTGAAGATTTCCTTCCGATTTTAGAACAAATAGTAGAAAATTATCCTCAGTTTCAATACCCAGCATATTTTAATGCAAAACTATTATTAGCATTAGGTAATAAAGACAATATACTCGAATCCTTGTTGCCATTTGCTAAGAAGAAACGCAATGATTTTTGGGTTTGGGAAATTCTTGCAGAAGCATTTTCAAATGATTATGAAAAAGTATTTGCATGTTATTGCAAAGCTTTATCATGTAAAAGTCCAAATGAAATGTTGGTAAACTTAAGGCAAAAAATGGCAAGGATATTGATATCTCGAAAACTCTTTAATGAAGCAAAGACAGAAATAGAATTGTTGGTTCAAACTAGAACTGAACATGGTTTTAAAATACCCGCAGAGGTTACTAATTGGCAAGGTATGGATTGGTATAAAATAGCGGTACAATCTAAATCAAATATTGGTTTCTATAAAGCCTATTTACCAATTGCAGAATCACTATTATTCAGTGATTTACCTGAGGAATCTGTAATTGTTGAGTTTGTAAACACAGATAAGAAGATACTTAATTTCATTGCATCTGAAACTAAGTTTGGTTTTTTTAAATACGATAGATTTTTTTCTGAAGTTAAAGTTGGAGATATTTTAAATGTGCGTTTTCAAGGCGGATGCAATGAAGGTATGTATCAACTTTTTACAGCAATTAAAAAGAATGATGAAGCTTTCAAAAAGCAATTTATGAAAGATGTACAAAGTATAGTAAGAATAAGTGCAGGTAAATCTTTTGGATTTATTGATGATGTATTCATTCACCCATCCTTAGTAACAAAATACAATTTAACTGATGGTGTTCAATACTCCGGAAAAGCAATTAAATCATATAACAAAGAAAAAAAACAGTGGGGGTGGAAGCTTTTATAGAAGTTAGATGTATAGCAAGAATTGGAATTTTTTAATTCTCCTTTTCTATTTAATATTTCATCCACTACTCACCATAATTGTCCCACAAAGAGGCATGTTTTTCTTTGTAAATGGCTTGCACAATTGCTTTCATAAATTCGGAGTCTCTGTAATTTGGTGTATTGTGAACATCAAATCGTTTGAGATTTACATAAGTGTTTAAAATGCTTCTTAATACTTCTATTTCTAAATCCTCATTGATTCGTCCTGTTTGCCAAAAATTGGCTTCTATTTCATTTGCTAAGTTAAGTGCAATATCTGCACTTCCTAAATAGTCAATGGCATTAAAGCTTAGCGCAAATTCAATATTGGCACTCCATGAAAGTCCAGATGGAATTTCATTCAAATCTAAGTCACGTTTATTTGAATTTTTATCTTTTTTATTTGAATCTATGGCTGGTTCTTGCTTATTTGATTCGGATTTATTCGCAATTTCTAATTCTCCATCAGCATTCAATTGAATGAACCATTCTCCATGTTTTTCCTTATTGAATTTTTCTAAAGTATTGTCTTCATTGCGGTATAAAAAGTCGAACTCAACATGACAGATTCTTGGCTTTTTATTATATGAATAGTGAATTCGGCTTTTGTTGTTTACAGTAAATGCAACAATATATGTATTCAGTGTTGTTTGGTTAAATTCCCCATACAGTTCCCCATATTTAATTTTTAATTCCGTTGCAGTAAATTTTCCAGTTAAGTTTTCTACGGTATTTCTTAATTTCAGCCAAATAGGGGCTTCATTTTCTTTAACAGTATCAATTGACTTTTTCGATTTAGTAGCAGGAATTTTACTTTCCACCACGGAATATCCAATTGTGAATAGTGCGGCTTCAATTTCTCTTAAACTACTAAAGGTTTTAGTTTTATGATTTTTAAAAGCATCAGCTAAAATCCAATTAGCTTTCAAGTTATTTAAGCTATGTAGTACATTGTTATTGTTTAATTTTTCAAACTGAAATTTTCCTTTTGATGGATTCCTGCTTGAATATCCATTTTCACCTTTTTTTACACCATAAGCAAAGTTTAAAGAAGCCGGTACTTTTTCAAAATCATTGATTTCTAAAAAGGAACTAACTAACAAACCCAATGCAGCTCCCACTCGGCTATCATAAATAACAAAATCATTTAAGAGTAAGGAATAAATTTTAGTGAACCCTGAATTCATTGGGATATCTTTTAATTCATCTAAATGAATTGATTCTTTTGTAAAAGTTCCAGATATCTTTTTATAAGTATTAATTAAAATTCCATCTTGATATAATTCTTGTATCGTATCCTTATTTCCATTTAATACTCCGCCCCAACTTAATACATTAACTGAAGTGCTATAAGCCAATATGGGATCATTCTGATGAAGTGCTTTTTTTAAGTTCTCAGAAAATGAATCTAATTTGATTTTATTTTCTTGATAGGTTCCATTCCAATTATATTGAATGAGCGCATCTTTTATTGATTTGAATAAATATTCTTTTCTATTTTTTACGTGGTAATAGCCATGAGTAAACTCTATTTCATTGTCGAATAAGCGGCTTAAGTAATCGCTAAATTTCTTAACTATAGGGTCAGCCAAATAAGTTGCTTTGCTAAGAACTATCTCCATTATTTTAAATTTAAGTCGTGATAAAATTCAAGATAAATAAAAACAAATTGTAAACCATATTTTTCAAGTTCTTCAATGAGTTCAATTGTTTCAACTTTATTTTTAGTAAAAATTAATAAGGCTAAACGATTCAATAACATTGGATTTTCTTGGATTATTTGTACTTCGTTTAAAAACTCATCCTCACTAATTTGGTCTGAGCAATACAGCTCTGCAAATAAAAAACTTGTATAGAGATGAAAATCCACCTTTAATTCTTTACAGACAAACGAAGTATAAATTTTATCCTTAAATTTTCTGAGAATTTCCGTATTCGTAAGTGGGCTGCTGCTTAGATAATATTTAGAATAGTCTTTGATTCTTTTATTTAATTCAAAGATGTACTCGTCTTTATCATTTGAATAATTTAAAATGTCATCAGCTAATTTTAAACTATTGATACTATTTGACGGTAATGAAAAATACTCGCATATTTTGTCCTCTGCCAGAAAAAGATCCTCCATTAAATCGCTTGCTGGGATTTCCTTAGCTGAAGCTTCCAGCTGTAATTGACAAAATTGGTGTAGGATTATTTCAATATTATTTTCCATAGGATGCTAACAAATTACAATGAAAAAAGCAGAAATACGAATTGCTCTAATAAAATGGGATGAATTTAATTTTAAGTGAAAATCAATCATTCGCCAAATATATGTGATCAACACTTAGAATTCATTTGTATGAATTAATTTGTATTAATGTCTTTAATAATCTGCAAACAACCTCAATCAATAAAAATTAATTATCTTTTACATTTCAAATTACTTCATCAAATTCCTATCCCCGTCAACTCACCTCGTCTCCACCATCTGCGATTTATTACTAATCGTTTTGATGATTTCGTCGAATTCTTTTGCTGAGCTGAGGATGTATTCTAGGAGTTGTTTCATGTCGGTGGGAATTTCTACTTCGATTTTTAGTAAGTTAATGAGTTCATTTTAATGGCCAGGTAATTGTTTTATCGAAATCTTAATCATGAAATTTGTAACAAAAATTTACACAATTTGTTACAAGAGTTGAATTGTAACAAATATTTACTAAATTTGTTACAAAATAAAAATGGAAAGCATAGAAGACAAAATATATCAGCATATAAAATCTTTACCCAAAGGGGAGCTATTTTTTCCTGCAGATTTTAATGAGATAGGTTCATCGGAGGCCATAAGAATTTCCTTATTTCGATTAGAAAAAAAAGGAATGATTAGTAGAGTCTCTCAAGGAGTTTATGTTCGTCCAAAGGAAAGTAGGTTAATTGGCAAGCTAACACCATCGGCTGAAGACGTTGCTGAAGCAATAGCCAAAAGAGACAGTATAAGAACTATACCAACTGGCAGCTATGCTTTAAATGCTTTAGGGTTAAGTACGCAAGTGCCAATGAATATAGTAATGCTAACTGATGGCTCTCCAAGAGTAATAAAAGTTGGAAAAAGAACCATCAAGTTCAAAAAAACAACACCCAAGAACCTAATGGCTACTGGTAAAATTAGTCGCTTAGTTATACAAGCATTAAAAGAAATTGGTCAAGGTAAAGTAACAATTGAGTTGGAGGGAAAAATTTTAAAATTGTTAAAAAAGGAAGATGAAAATTTCTTGAAACAAGACATAAGTTTAGCTCCTGTTTGGATTCAAAAAATAATGAAAAAAGCGTTATATGATGGCGAAAATTAATTTTTATACCTTAGATAAGTTTGAGAAAGAAGCCATTTTCGAAGAATTGGCTAGTCAAAAAGGAATGAAGGCTTTTGCGGTTGAAAAAGATTGGTGGGTAAGCCGCACCCTAGAAATCATCTTTCAAATGGACATTGCAAAATTTTTAGTTTTCAAAGGCGGAACATCCTTAAGTAAATCTTGGAAATTGATTAATAGATTTTCAGAAGATATTGACCTAGCAATAGATATGAAATATTTTGGATTTACTGGTGATTTAACAAAGAACCAAAGGGATAAACTTAGAAAAAAAGCGGGTGAGTATACAACCGGAACATTTTTTAAGGAGCTAAAAGAACAATTTATAATTCAAGGATTTTCAGAACTTGAATTTAAAGTTATTGAAGCAAAGGATAGTGATCAAGAACCTAGGGTATTGGAAATATACTATCCAAATATAATAAAATCTGAAAATGAATATCTTTTACCTCGTGTGCAGATTGAGGTTAGCTGTCGTTCATTAAGAGAACCTTTTACCATTCGATCATTTGGTTCAATAGTTGATGAATTTTATGAGGGTAAAGATTTTGTAGAACCACCATTTGAAGTGCCAAGTGTTAATGCTGAACGGACATTCTTGGAGAAAATTTTCTTATTACATGAAGAGTTTCATCGTCCCCTAGAAAAGATGCGAGTAGATAGATTAAGCAGACATTTGTATGATATTTACTAGCTCACTAAGTTGGGTATAGCTTCAAAAGCTATTCATGATAAATTGCTTTATGAGACTATTGTTTCTCATAGATATAAGTTTTCAAGGGTTGGAGAAGTTGACTACAATTTACATCATCCTAAAACCTTAAATCCGATTCCTGTTGAATCAAAAATTGCAGATTGGAAATTAGATTATTCAAAGATGAAAGAAGAAATGATTTATGGCGAAGACAAGCCCTCTTTTGATGACTTAATAAATAATTTAATTGAATTGAGAAAACAACTTCAAATGTTAGATTGGCCATTTGAACTTCAATTTGGAATGAAAAGCTGAATAAAAAACTTAAACAAATTTTAACTTATCATGAATGGGATCAACATATTTCTTTTCTCCAAACTAAATTATTGAAACGAATATCAGGTTCATTTCCAGTAAATTTAATAAATAAACTTTAGCCTCAAACTTACGCGAACCGAAGGTTCGCGTAAGTTTGAGGCTAAGGGCAATTCATTCATTTTTGTTTACTACTATAATGTCATCCCTCTGGGATTTTAGGAAATTTCTTAATAAACAGGATTCTATTTTAATTCATATTGCCTGAATTCAAATTATAACTCAATTTTTAAATTTTTAGAGTTTTACTAATATAAATTTTTGGCAAACATGCGGATATTCTTTTTATTGAAAATTCACCTAGTTTAAAATCACATACTACTTCAACAATTAACCATTAATTCTCCATTCACCTCGTCTCCACCACCTGCGATTTATTACTAATCGTTTTGATGATTTCGTCGAATTCTTTTGCTGAGCTGAGGATGTATTCTAGGAGTTGTTTCATGTCGGCGGGAATTTCTTCTTCGATTTTTAATAAGTTAATGAGTCCCATGATGCGCGCTAGTGGTGCCCTTACGATATGTGATTGTATCCAGGCAATTTCTTGTAGTTGCTTGTTCTGCGCTTCAATGGCTTTTAAATGTGTCATGCGTTCTGATATATCTTGTGAGGCTCCAATGATTCGTATGGCTGTACCATTTTCATCTCTAACAATATATCCTTTGCTGTTTACATAAGAAAATTGTCCTGTTGAATTTAACATACGGTATTCATGTTCCCAGAAATGGCTTTGTGGATTCTGTAAGGCAATTTGTTGTATGCGGTTGAATTCATCAATATCATCAGGATGAATGAGGTTCATCCAGTCGAATTGTGATTGGGTGAATTGTGAGATTAATGAAAGCTCTGTTTCATTTCTTGTCTGTATTAATTTACCTGAAACAAGATCCAAATCCCAAATCGTATCATGTGTTGCTTTTGATATTAAATTGTAACGTTTATTACTTTCTTCTAAAGCCAATTGGGCCTTTTTATTTTCGGGAATATCTATTTTAATGGCTAGGTAATTTTTTATTTCACCTTTATTGTTTATAACGGGTCCAATGGTGGCCGACTCCCAATACAAATTGCCATTTTTATCCTTGTTATGGAATTCGCCGGTCCATTTTTTTCCACTGCTAATGGTGTCCCATAACTTTTTATATTCTTGAGAAAGTGTTTCACCAGATTTTAATATTCTTGGATTTTGTCCAATAGCTTCTTCAATAGTATATCCAGTAGTTTTGGTAAAAGTTGGATTGGCATATAGAATCCTTCCATCTAAATCGGTTAGCACAATGGTAACCGGACTTTGTTCAACTGCCTCCGATAATTGTAAAAGACGCTCTTCCGATTTAATTCTAGATGTGATGTCAGTATTAAATCCATACCAAGTAATACTGCCATCAGGCAAGCGCTCTGGGTTTGATTTTGAATAAATCCATTGCACCTCTTTTCCTGGAATTTGCACCCGAAACTCAATAGCAAAAAAGGATAAGTTTTTAGCAGAATTTTCAATTTCATAAATCACTCTTTCCATATCATCAGGATGAATGACTCTGGCTATAGGCTCAAAATTATCTTGTACATCCTCAGGATTACATCCAAAAATATTTTTAATACCTTGGGAAGCAATTGGCACAAAATAAGTACCATCAGGACGTCGAGTGAATTGATATATTAAATCGGAAACATTGAAAGAAAGCTTTTGAAATTCAACATCTTTTTGCCTCAATTTTGTTTCAGCTAAAACCCTTGCTGTGATATCTCTAATAGACCAAACTCTACCAATCGTTTCATCACCTAAAATCAAAGGATGGGTATTGTGTTCAAATGTTCGTCCATCTTTAAATTTTATGGTTTCAATTTTAATTTCTTTTGAATCATACGATGATTTAACATTTTTGCTGAAAGAAAGTCCATCTTCAATATTGTCAGAAATAAAATTGAGTAGTTCAAAATCTTTTCCTTTTTGAATGATTGATTTTGGAATTTTAGTTAACTCAGCAAACCTATCATTTGCATATAAAACATCACCATCTAAACCTACTGCCAATATACCATCGTTGGTAGATTGTAATACTGCTTGAAAATACATTTGACTTTTTGCCAAAGCAATTTCTTGTTCTTTGCGATCAGTAATATCTAAATAAGTACCAATCACACCGTTAATTTCACCCTGACTATTTAAAAGCGGAATTTTATTGGTGAGTAAAGTGATGGTTTTTCCATCTGGCGTAGATTGTGGTTCTTCGAAATTTAATTTCTGAGAACCATGATTTAAAACCAACGAATCATCCCTTTGGTAGAGCTCGGCTTGGTCTTTCCAACCTATATCAAAATCGCTTTTTCCGATGATATCACTTACTGAATTAAAGCCAGCATCCTTGGCGAAATTTTTATTACAACCCAAGTAGTTTAAATGTTTGTCTTTCCAAAATACCCTTACATTAATTGAGTTCAAAACCCCTTCTAAAACTTGAAGGTATTCTAGCTCTTTTTCTTTTGCTTTTTTACGTTCAGTGATATCATATAAAATAATTAATTGATTATTTTCATTGGCATCTCCAAGGCTTGCATTACTAATGAGTACAAACTTTTTATCTCCATTTTTACAAGTCACTTCAAATTCCATTGATGGGATAGGAGCTCCTGTTTTATTAAATTCTTCAACTAATTCAGTCCATTTATTCGCATTTTGTTCTCTATAAATTGGGTCTGGATACGCACACTTAAACCAGTCGTTTACCGTAGGAATATCATTTATAGTATAACCAAATACCTTAGTGAAATTAGAGTTTAGAAAAGTAATACTAGCACTACCATCATTGATGGCCATTGGTACAGGAGTTGATTCAATAACACTTTTCCATTTTTGTTCAATAGCAGAGATTTGTTCAATTTGATAAGCCTGTTCAGTGATATCACTAATAATTCCAAAAATATGATGACTTTCCTTGTGGTAATCTGCTTTTGAATGAATAGTTAAAATGGCATCATCTGTTTTTCTTTTTATCTTATAGGTGACATCATAGGTTTTTATGCCGGCTATGAGGTCTTTGAGCGCTTGATCAAGTAAATCATGGTATTCTGGTAATCGGGCACTTTTAACATCCTCTAAAGTAATTGTATGATGGCTTATTCCATAAATTCTTTTAGCTCCATCAGAAGCAGTAAAAGTATATGTCTGAAGGTCTAAATTCCAATACCCAATATTTGCAATGAGCTCAGTTTTATTCAGGAGTAATTCATGCGTTTTTAAAGCTTGTTCGGCTAATTCTCTTTTATTTCTCTGTTCAGCTAATTCCTGAAGCAGTAAGTTCTTTTCTTCTTCGAATATTGATTCTTGGCTTCTACTTTTCATAGTTCCTGTTTTACACCATTTAATAATTTGACCCCATTAAATGGTATCGCAAATTGCTACATTTTTAAAGTATTTTTAATGACTAAAGTCTGCTTTTGGAACGTAGTTTTATCCGATTATCCGCTTTATTGCTAAAAATTTGTTTTACTAAATTCACAGGCTTTAATTCAGATGACTACTCGAAATAATCAGAATCAACCTTAAAACATGAATTAAAATCAGAAACATGTTTTTTCTTTAGATTCATAAAAATCCTGAAGGGATGACATGATTATAGAAAATATAAGTAAAGTAAACTAAGCCCCAAACCTTTGCCAACGCGGACCTTTGGTCCGCGTTGGAAGAGGTTTGGGGGAATTCGTTTCAAGCATTTTTCTATAAACATGTGACCACCTATCGGGGTCTTAAATAGGGCCTGCTGAAAATCTTTATTACAACTTATTATCAATCAATTAGATTGTATTTAAATAATTTAAATGCAAGGTTTTAAGAACAATGGCTTAAAAATCCTT
>JBIMKP010000036.1:0-48435 GCA_051861545.1 Bacteroidia bacterium
ATTCTTGTCTTGTTGCCATTGTTTTAAATTTTGTTTTTTCGCTTTAAAACGGTCAACATATTTCAGGCTCCGACAAATGCTACCTAGAAGTAACATTGATTTTTAAAATCAAGTTTTAAGATTCATATGATGGAATGTCGTACTATTTTTAGATTTCACTAATAAAATCCATTAGAATTTTCTTGTTTAAAGTAATGCATCATTTTTACGAAATCCAAAGCCTGAAGCTAGCGGCTAGATGCCAGCAGCCGCTGCTAGAGTTTTCCCGTTTTCTTCAGCCAAACGTAAAAAAACACAATGGCCAAAATAAAAAACATATAGGCTTTGTCTTTCACAAAATGCTCGAAAAAGGCAATCCAAAATCCTACTGCTAATGAGGCAATGGAAAGTATCAACCAATTTCTTAAAATCCAGCGGTCCATTATTGTTTTAAATAAACTGTTCCTTTGATATTGAAAATTTTAGGATGGGTAAAATCTGTGGTAGATTCCATTCCGGTTCCATATATAATTTTATCGGGAGAATGAATCTGAACTGCTTTATCTGTTGATATCATATCAGTTTTTTCATCCCAAATCATTTCTTCAGTTCTAATGGTATCTCCTTTGTTGTTTACCACAATTACATCATTTCTAACTAATAAAGTTCTGGCTTTTTCGTCTCTGAAAGCATATTTAGATTTCAGGTAACTTGTAATTTTCCCTTTAGGACCATAAAAATAGGCAGTAATACCTTTTTTCATTTCCGATTCTAATTTCTCTTCTGTGCTATATCTTTCTAATAAAGGAGCAAAAACTTTGGCTTTCAAAAAACCACTATCGGTATAACTGATGGCAATATTTACGCCTCTTTCAACAGGCAGTGGTCCGGCAGATGCCGAAATTTTAACCTTATCTACATCTTTGTTTCCACAAGATGTAATGATGAATAAAACACTTAAAAATAGAAGAATTTGTTTAGTCATAACGATACCTTACAAACCAACGGTCGCTGAAATTAATGCCAATAATGAACCTAAAATAATTTTCTTTAATTAAATTATTGTTAGTTGTTCCTCTATCAACATATTCAAAACCGAGGTTTAATTTCGACCTACTTCTAGCAAGAGGTATGCCAAAACCTGCGCTTACAGCCCATTCATTAATTCCCTGGCCATTTACCTTAATATTTGTTTGGTCGTATCTTAATCCTGCTCTGTATTCTATTCTTTTTAAGAAATTTTTACCATCATATGGATCTGGACAAAAAAATCCACCAAGGCTAAAGCCAAAACTTGTCTGTAATGAATCATTCACACCATAACTACTGTATTTCGACCAATCTGTGGAGCGATAATCTGCCGCAATCATCCATCTATCTAGTTTTCCAATGCTCATTCCAATTCTAATTGTTGATGGCATTTTTAGAACTCCCTTTTGGTTATCGGTTGCAATTACCGTGTCTTTTGAACCCGTTAATGCTCCATTAGGTAATGTTCTCAAAACATATTGTTGCTCAGCATTTAAGTTGGCAGCTGGTCGAAAATTTACTCCAAAAATAAAATCAACACTATCTTTATGGTACTTTGATTTGTCTTTGCTTTCGTAATTCAGAAAATGAAGTGTTTTATGGTATTGAGTTCCCAAATCAAAAACAGAACCCGTAACAAAAGTCGACCTATCTTCATTTAAATTGAACATATTGTACCTGGAAGGAATGAACAATTGCGTAGTATTTCTAACCTGACCAAATACATAATTATAGTTAATACCCACAGAAAGGTCTTTTGCTACTTTCATTCCATAACCAACATAAAATCTACTTAAACCACCACGACCATTATAAAGGTAATTTGCATTGATATTAAAAGTATCATTAGGAATAACCAAAGTGGAAGCAATATTATAACCAACCCCTGTAAATGGTGATAAACCAAAAGCAATACCCATTCCTTTTTTTGCTGATATTGGCATAGCAAAATTTAGGTAAGCTAACCAAGCAGTATTAACTTCTCCAAC
Organism: Bacteroidia bacterium; assembly: GCA_051861545.1. GTDB lineage: Bacteria > Bacteroidota > Bacteroidia > UKL13-3 > UKL13-3 > CAISCU01. The sequence goes on from JBIMKP010000036.1 coordinate 1,998, forward strand.
CTGAGAACTGCTTGTAAATTTTCCATAACTAAATGTACCACCAGCATCAATATTTGTTTGCATCAAAGCACTATAAGAAGCAGGATTCATCCAATTAATTTCATGGGTTCTTCTAACACCTTGAGTTATTTGCCCCATAGCCAAATTAGATGCATTTCCGGCAAAAACCATTTCACCTAAACCAATAATTGAATAGGGTGATTTTGTAATATTCTGAGCTGAGGCGTCGAGCCAAAACAAAGAGCTAAGTAATAAAAGATAGCTATACGCCTTTTTTAACATTGAAATTCAAAATTTTATTTAAACCAAACATAATCAAATGTGGGACCACAAATAACGGCCTTTTCAGGTGGATTGACAATACTTCAGAATCTCCTCCAGTAAACAAAACCTCAATTCCGTCGAATTTTGCCTCATATTCCTTAATAAAATACTCAATTTCACCAACTAAGCCCCAAAATGCCCCCGACATTAAACAAGAGTTTGTATCGTTTCCTATTAATTCCCCTACTCCATTCCATTCGGGCAATGGCAATTTTCCAGTAAAATGATTCATTGCCTTTAAACGCATTTGTAAACCCGGACTGATACTTCCGCCTAAATAATTTCCAGACTTTTCGATGAAATCATAGGTTACACAAGTACCAGCATCGATTACTAGACAATTTTTATTGGGTTTAAACTGAAGTGCTGCAGAAACCAAAGCTTTTCTATCGGCTCCAAGGGTAAGTGGACTTATATAAGAATTTTGGAAAGGTAATTTTGTTGATGGTTCTAGAATAAAAACATCAGTTCTATTTAAAAAGTCATTTAAATCTTTTCCAGAAACACTACAAATCAACGTTTTATCAATTTGATATTTAATCTTGATAGCATCAAAATAAACCAATGAAAGCTCATCAAACTCAAAAAAAACCAACATTTCATCCTGAAAAAAAACTGCAGCTCTATTTCTGGTATTCCCTATATCTATAACTAGTTGATTCATTGAACTTAAGATAAACTACAAAAAACAATTTCCTTATTAGCAAAACTTCTGATTTCATCATCAATTAACAAATGTAACTTTCCATTCGCACCAATTCCTAAAACCTGGGCTTTTACTTCAACTCCTTCAATTAAAAAATTAGTTTCCATTCCCTTAAATAATAAATGATTTTCGTATTGAGTCTTAATTGATGTAAATTGTTTAAGCTTTAATAAAGAGTAGTATTCATCTAAATAAAAAAACAATTTCTGCCTCAAATCACTTAATTTCAGCTCATTATTCATCAAACAAAAAACAGAACTAGCCTTTTCATTTTCAAAATTTAATTGGTTAATATTAATTCCAATTCCAACAATACTGCTTCTAATTTTTGGACCTTGAAGTGAGTTTTCAATTAAAATTCCTCCAATTTTTTTTCCAGATGAAACCAAATCATTTGGCCATTTAATAAAAACTTGGTTTGGACTTAAATATTCAGAAAGAAACTTTCTACAAGCCAAACTAATTGCCATGTTTAACCACATTTGTTCATCTGGTTTCAGAAAAACAGGATAATACAGGACACTCATTAAAATATTTTTGTGAGATTCTGACTCCCATTTTGCTTCTTGTTGTCCCTTTCCTTTCGTTTGAAAATTTGTATATAATACCGAGCCTTCAGGAAGTTTTTTATTCAATTCTTCGATTTTTAAAGCCTCATTGGTTGATGAAGTTTCTTCCAAGAAAATTGTATATGAACCTGTTAATTGAGTCATTTGTTTGAAAAAGCTTAATTTGCACCAAAATTAGTCCACTGTAAAAATGGCCAAAAGCACCGAAAAAATAACACCTGTGAAGAAAACAACTGCAAAAAAAGTTGCAGTGAAGAAAACAACTGCAAAGAAAACAGCAGCGAAAAAGACCACTGAAGAAGAAAAACCTGCGGCAAAAAAAGCTGCGGCAAAAAAAGCTACAGCTACAAAAACTGCAACACCAGCAACTAAAAAAGCCAAAGTTGTTGAGATTATGGATGAAGGCACTTTGCTTGCCTTAACCGTAGCACAAGGTATGTTCGAGAAAAAAGCAGAAGACATTCGCATTTTAGATATGAGAAAAGTGCCTGGAGCATCTGCTGATTTTTTTGTAATTAGCAGTGCCAGCAACGACAAACAAGTTGAAGCAATCTCAAGAAGTTTAGAAGATGAAGTAAAAAAACAATTAAACCAATCGCCTTGGCACCGCGAAGGTTATGAAAATTTAGAATGGGTTTTAACTGATTATATTGATGTTGTTGCCCATGTTTTCCAAAAAGAACAAAGAGATTTTTATGATATTGAAGGTCTTTGGGGTGATGCAATAGACGTTCCTTTTAAAGGAAAATAGTTGTTTCAACTTCCCTTTTTGAAGCCCCGTCCATTTGTTTTAGCAATTGGTCGGGGTTTTGTTTTTTACAGGATTTGCTTCATTTAATTTCGAATAAAATTACAATTATGATTACCATTTTAGGTGCCAATGGCATTATTTCAACTGAATTAGCAAAAGCCCTACATCAGTTAAATACTCCAATTAGATTAGTTAGTAGAAACCCAAAAATTGTAAACCAAGGAGATGAACTTTTTAAAGCCAACTTACTAAATGCAGAAGAATGCAAATCTGCTGTAAAAGGCTCGGATTTGGTTTTTCTTACTGTTGGACTCCCCTATAACCTTAAAGTTTGGCAAAAAGATTGGCCAATACTAATCGAAAATGTGGTGAAAGCTTGTCAATTTCACCACGTAAAATTGGTGTTTTTTGATAATGTGTATTTATATGGCAAAGTTTCAGGTGAAATGACAGAAAACACCAAAGTAAATCCTAGTAGCAAAAAAGGTGAAGTAAGGGCAAAAGTTGTTGAGTTTCTTGAAAAAGAAATGGGAAATGGCCAGCTGATAGGACGTTCCGCAGATTTTATCGGTCATACTGATTTGAGTTTTTTAAGTGAAATGGTTTTTAAACGATTAGCTGTAGGAAAAGAAGCCCAATGGATGCTAAATCCAGACACATTACATACTTTTACTTATGTTAAAGATGCAGGAAAAGCTCTTGCCTTATTAGGAAATACTCCCGAAGCTTTTGGACAAGCTTGGCATTTACCATCAGATTCTAAATATATTACAGGTAGAGAATTGGTTGAAATTGCAACCAACAGCTTACACCTTAAAAACAAAATTAGTAGCATTCCAAAATGGATGTTATCGGCATTGGGATTATTCATTCCTCCTATAAAAGAGAATATGGAAATGTTGTACCAAATGGAAAATCCATATTTGTTTAATAGCAGCAAATTCGAGAATAAATTTGATTTGAAAGCAACTCCAATCAGACAAGCGGTAAAAGAAACAGCTTTGAGTTATGCGCACTAATTTTATTTATTTTATCAATAAAAGGATGTTATAAACTAATATTCAATGATATAAAAAAGACAAGTTAGAGTTTTTAAATATCATAAACCAAGCATACAATTCTTAGATAAAAAAACTATTTTAGCAGCTTCAACAGCCCAAAATAAAAAGGAATGAAGAAGTTTCTACTATTGGTTTCTATGAGTTGCAGCTTATTTGCTGCAAAGTCGCAAGACAATAACAAAAATGACAAAGGAGAGTTTTCTGGAAACTTTCAAACAAACAACCAGTTTTATGTAAAAGACAGTGCAATTGGTGCGAATACAACTCAATATCAAAAAGAACTTTCGAGTACAGATGCGTGGTTATTAATGAACTACAAATACAGCGGTTATAATGTAACTGTTCGTTTCGATTTGTTTAACAATTCACCATTATTGAATCCACAAGAAGCTTATACTAAAAGTGGAATTGGTATGTGGAGTGTAACCAAATCATTCGAAAATATGGACATCACTGCTGGTTATTTTTATGACCAATTTGCATCAGGAATGGTTTTCAGAGCTTATGAAGATAGAAATCTGGGTTTAGATTTCGCTGTGCAAGGAGCTAGATTACGTTGGAGCCCTACTCCTAATACAACAGTAAAAGCATTCACTGGCTTACAAAAATTTCGCTTCGATTTACGCCCGGTTGTATTAAAAGGATTAAATGCTGAACACCTTTTTGAAATCAACGAAAACTTAAGCATAACTCCTGGAGTAAGTGTTGTAAACAGAACAATTGATAAAGGAACTATGGATGTAATTTCATCTACTATTAATAATTATGATTTAGAAAATAGGTTTTTGCCTAAATACAACGTTTTTGCATACAATATTTACAATACACTTAGGTATAAAAACATCTCTTGGAGTGCAGAATACGCTTTAAAATCAAGTGAAGCTGTTGTAAATCCTGATAATGGGAGAATGGAACTTCATGCTGGAAAAGTATTATTAACCAGCTTATCGTATTCAACAAAAGGTTTTGGTATAAATGCACAATACCGTTATATCGATAAATTCTCTTTAAGAACTTCTCCTTTAGAAAACCAAAATTTAGGAATGGTGGCCTATTTACCAAGTATTACCAAACAAAATGTATATCGTTTACTGGCTAGATACAATGCATTCACTCAAGAATTTGGTGAAAATGGATTACAAGTTGAAATGAGTTATAAACCAAAGTTTTTGAAAAAGCACCAAACTCAATTAAACTTTAACTATTCATTGGCAACCGGAATTAACAATTTCAATGCAAAAACCTTAGGGTTTTCGGCGAAAGATACTAGCCGTTATTTCAGAGAATATAATATTGAAATACAACATCGTTTTACTAAAAAATTCAAAATGAGTTTAGGTTACCAAGTAATTAATTACGACCAACAATTGTTTGAAGCAAAACCTGGTGTTCCTTATGTTGTTTCACATACCTTTTTTGGAGAAGCAACTTATAAATTTACACCAACTCATTCTATGCGTTTCGAAGGTCAGTATTTATCTACAAAACAAGATTTAGGTAGTTTTGTTAATGCATTAGTAGAGTTTAATATGGCTCCTCATTATTCTTTTAGTATTGGAGATATGGTTAATATTACACCTGGCTATAGAAATACACCTCCAGCAGGAAAAGATTTTGAATTGGTGCATTATTACTCGTTTTTTATGGCTTATACCCATAAAAACACAAGAGTTACCGGTGGATATATTCGTCAGGTTGAGGGAGTAAATTGTACAGGTGGTGTTTGTAGGGTAGAACCTGCTTTTAATGGAGTTCGATTAACTTTGGTAACTAATTTCTAATAAACTAATTTCAAACTATGAAAAAGATTTTAAGCATTTTGGTTTTGGCTTCTTTTTTTGCATCATGTGAAGAAACTGCCCCTTATATTAATTTGAGTCCATCGAATTCCTTTAAAGATACAACATACATTACAGAAAATGTCCCAGCTGCACAGCAATCAATGGTTTTAATTGAAGAGTTTACGGGTGTAAGATGTCCTAACTGCCCTGATGCACAATTAGAGGCAAAAACCATTTCAAGAAACAATCCTGGTAGAATCAATATTATGACCATTCATCCAAAGGGTTTACTAAATTCATTAACTACACCATTTAGTATCGACATTGGAGATAAACATACAAGTAAAGAAGATTTTAGAACTATTGCAGGTGCAGAAATTTTTAATATGATAGGAGTTACAAGTGCTTTACCGAGAGGCTCAGTAAATCGTAAATTGTTTGGTGGTGAAACAGAACGAGCTATTGATTACCAAAAATGGGCAAATTATGTAAACGGAGAATTAACTAAATCAACACCAGTAAATATTGAATTAAATTCGTTTTTCACTCCAAATGACTCAATTGCAGTAGAGGTGACTTTAACTTATACTGAAGCAATAAATGATTCAAACTATCTAACTATTGCGGTTCTTGAAAATGGTATGATTGATGTCCAAGAGAAGAAAGTTGGTCCTACTGTAATCTACGATGAAGAATATGAACACGAGCATGTTTTAAGAGCTGTAGTTTCTGATTTTTATGGTGATTTACTAAAAGCAAAACTTGAAAGAGGTAGGGTTTTCAAAAAACTTTATTTGTATAAAAGAGACCCTCTTTGGAAAATGGATAATTTGAAAGTTTTGGCAATTGTAAACTCAAATACAACTGTTAAAAATGTAATCCATTCAAAAGAAGCTGATATTAAATAAATGAAAAAACTCTCTTTTGTATTCCTAAGCTTTCTTTTTTACGTTTCATGCGGACCAAAAGTTGATGAAATGTATAGAAGACAATTAGCGGCTGATAGAATAAAGGAAAATGATGAGTTTTTAAACCCTTTAACTTCCCCTTTAGATAGTAGCGAATTACTTTCATTTAAAGGATTACGCTACTTTCCTGTTGATGAGGCCTACAGAGTAATGGCTAAGATTGAAAGGTATAATAACCAAGATACTTTTGCTCTTCCTCATTCTCATGAAAGAACCAAAACTTACAGGAAATTTGGCAAACTATTATTTAGTTTAAAAGGACAAAATCATGAATTAATTATCTTAGAATCGGCGCATAAAAAACCAGGTTATGAAAACTATGTTTTAATATGCTTTAAAGATGAAACCTCCGGTAAATCAACTTATGGAGCTGGCAGATACATCGATTTAATTATTCCTGAAAAAGATGAAATTGAAGTGGATTTCAATAAAGCATATAATCCTTACTGCGCATACAGCGAAAGGTATACTTGTCCGATTCCACCTAAAGAAAATATATTAAACATCGCAGTAGAAGCTGGTGTGAAATATGAAAATTCTGATGCACAACATTAAAAAGATATTCTAATCAAACTTTAAAACCTGAGTAATTTTATTCAGGTTTTTTTTTGCTGACTTTTGATTTGACAACAATGAAAATTCTTATTACAAACTCACATCAAAAAGATTTGAAAGAAAACATTTAAGTTTGATACTATTTACAATTTGAAAATGAACATGATGAAAAAATATATACTTAGTTATTGCATTATACTTTTAACAATTTCTGGATTTGCTCAGGAAGCTCATCTTTCTGCTAACCTTCGTCAATATTTATTAAAGAACCAAATTGCTTCTTCAAATATTGTTCTGAATAAACATAATGGACAAGATTACTTCGGTGCTATTATTGAAATCACTCCCAACTTTGATGAAAGCCTATTTGCTAAATATGGAGTTTCAGTTGGAACCAATATTGGCAATATCAGAACCGTACAAATTCCTGTTTCACAAATCAGAAATTTTGTTCAACTAAAAAATATCAAAGCCATTCAACTCGATGAACCGATTGGTTTTACAATGGATGCAGCTAGAAGAGTGACAAGAGTTGATTCTGTTCATTTAGGAATTAATCTTCCTAATACTTATTCTGGAAAAAATGTGGTTATAGGAATTATTGATGCCGGTTTCGATTATACCCATCCCACTTTTTATGATACAACCGGAACTCGTTTACGCATCAAAAAAATATGGGAGCAAAAAAATGATGGTACACCTCCTAAAGGTTATACCTATGGAAACGAAATAACAGATACTACTCAAATGTTAAATGAAGGTTCAGAAATCAATAGCTTCTCTCATGGAACACATGTGGGTGGAATTGCAGCAGGTAGCGGATATATTGGTCCTAACAATAAAAAATACAGAGGCATTGCTTATGAAAGTGATTTGGTATTTGTTGGTATTCGTCCAGAAAAATCTGAGTGGAAAGGCATGGGTATGTCTAGCATTTTAGATGGTATCAATTATATTTTCAATTATGCAAAAGAACAAAACAAACCAGCAGTTGTGAATTTAAGTTGGGGTTGTTCAATTGGTCCAAATGATGGCAGTTCATTGTTTAGTAAAGCTTGTGATTTATTAACTGGAGAAGGAAGAATTTTTGTTTTATCAGCAGGTAATAACGGTGAAGAAAACTTACATCTTCAAAAAGATTTTTCTATTACAGATACCCTTGTCAATTCATTTATAGACTTCCCTACAATCAATGGCGAAAAACGCACTTGGTTAGATATTTGGGGTGATTCAAGCAATCAGTTTTGTTTAGAACTAAATTTAATGAAAGACACTTTGGTTTCATCTAAAACAGAAGTGTTTTGTTTAACACAATTGAACCAATCTTCTTACTTAATTGGAAGCGCAGGAGATACTTGTTTCTATACCATTAGCACAACTGCAGCCGACCACAATGGAAGGCCGCATATTTTTGTTGATTTGTTTAGCAAAACAAACGACAAACTCCTGATGAAACTTCTTTCAAGCAAAGGAAGAGTGAATGCTTGGTTAGGTTTTGTTCATGAATATGTTGGATATGAAGGAAACTTTGTAAGCAATGGTTTCAAATGGGCTGTGAATGGCGACAACAGTTATACTTTGGGAGAAATGGCTTGTACCAAAAACGCATTAACAGTTGCGGCATATGCTTCAAAAGTAAGTTGGAAAAACTTGGCAGGTAGTAACATGAGTTATTCAGGCTATACACAAACAGGAAGAATTGTTCCTTTTTCGAGTCATGGACCAACAGCCGATGGACGTAACAAACCCGATATTGCTGCACCAGGAATGACATTAGCATCAGCAGTGAATTCATTTGATGTTTCGTATGCACCAGGAGGAGGAAATTACGACCAAAGTGTTGCCAAATACACTTCACCAAAAAACAACAGAGATTATTATTATGCAGAAGCAAGTGGTACTTCTATGTCATCACCTATGATGAGTGGAATAGTAGCTTTGATGTTACAAGTAAATCCTAAATTAGACCCAGGAAGATTGAAACAAATACTAGCAGAAACAGCCATCATCGACAATTTCACTACCCCTACTCCAGACCCAACACGCTGGGGCTTTGGAAAAGTGAACGCTTATGCGGCTATCAAAAAAACCATTCAAACATTGGGCTTGAGTGGTGAATTGCAGGAAGGCGTTTTATTGAATATCTATCCTAACCCAACCAATGGAAAATTGTATATCGATATTGAATCAAACCAAAGCAAAACTCTTGAAGTTGTATTAATGGATTTAAACGGAAAGAAACTGATGGAACAAAATTGGAATATAGGAAAAGAAAGCAGTTTGGTTTTAGATTTAGAAGGATTACAGGAAGCGATTTATTTGGTTCAAATAAAGTCGGATACAGGGATTTTCACCCGTCGGGTTGTTTTATCACCGCGATAAATCGGTTTCGGGATTGGCGAAGGTGGCGATTTTCACCACAAATGTTGATGCGGAGAACCAAACTTTTATTAACCACAAATGTTTCTGGGGAGCACTGAACCGCCACTTTTGCCAAACCCGTGTTATCGCTTCGGTGTTCTTTTTCGTCCGTTGGTTTGTCGGTCGTTGTGGTCGTGCGGTTGGACAGACACACTCTTTGCCAAGCTTGGGTTTGAGCGTTGGCTGGTGCGGCTTGGCAATGTGTGTGGCTGTGAAGGGTTGGCTTATGCATTCAGTTTATCGATTAGTTTTTGTCCTTCTAAATAAACTATATCTACTAACTCTTTGGGTTGTTGCTTTCCTTTAATTCCCAATCTGTGCATTATTTTATCATACCCTTCATTAAACTTAAATTCAACACCACCACCATTGAGAACAGGTTCAAATTCTGAATTGTTTGTTACGCTTCTCTTTGCTTCAAACCAACATTTAGGATTGTTTGATATAATTTGCCCATCTAAGTCCTTTCTTATTAGCAATTGTTCTCTCAAAAAAAATGAATATTCAAAAACTTCACCGTTTGAAGCAATTTCCGTTAATAAAAATAGATTTACATTTTCTGGGTCTGCCTCTAGAACTAATATCTTTATTTGATTAAGACTTTTTAAAATCTCAAATGTATTTATGATTTCTAGCTTGTAGATAGGAGCTTCGAAATTGTGATGAGATAAGGGGTTCATTAAAAGGTCTTTGTACTCTAACATTTTTTCAAATGGCTCAAAATCACCTCCAATAGATTTATAATAATCTTCAAAATTCTTTATAAGCGTATTCAGAAGTAAAGGCACGCTACCTCCTGGTTCACTGCTTTGAGCAACAGTTTTATTATGTGGTAAAAGCTCACGAAGTAATCGTTCCGTTTCTTTTCTTAAATAATTTGCACAAGCTTGATAATCAAATTTTTTGAAATAAGTTTTTGCTAATGAGAAATAACTTTTGTGATCGGTTATAAAAGGAATTGGAATTTCATCATTATCATTTGTGCAGTCCTGATACATTTCTAAAAACTCCCATTTGTAAGTAGCATCTTTTTTCAAAAGATTATCTATTCTGCGTTTACATAAGTTGTAAAAAGATCTGTCGTGAGTGAGAATTAAAATTTGATACTCATCAACCTTTTTTAAAATTATTTCAAGAACCTTATCTCGATGGCTCATATCTAGACTTAATAATAAATCATCCAAGACTAAAAGGCTTGCAGAATTAACATCATAAAGCCTTTCGTCTAACATAGCCAATCTCATTGCTAAGGCAATGGCTGTTAACCGTGCTTCATTCAAAAATGTATGAGGTCTTAAAATTGATTTTTTGTTTTCAGCTAATTTATTGTGGTCAAAAATTACCGTTAATCGAATGTCAGGTTTTGTAACTTCCGCACTTTTACCTAACCAATTATTGTAATTGCAAGTGATTAAATCTGTTTCAAACCTAATTTGAAAATCCTCTTTAAAATCGTCTTTTAAATATATGTTAGTTTTTGAGGTTATTTTTCCAAGAAAGGATTTTAAGAGTTCCACAAACTTTGGAATGGTGGTATTGACATATCTCAAATACTCATCTGAATTTCGATTTGCTGTATTTTTATTTTTCTTGTTTGGTGGTAATGTTTTTGGAGCCTCACAAATGAATTTCCACCAATCACTTGCCAATGTACTCTTTGATAAGTTGCCTTGATTATCCGTGTATGAAACCCTAAAATCAATAAACATTAGAATTTCACGTTCAAATAAATCAAACAAGTTAATTTCTTCGCTATTTCTAAAGTCGTATAATTTAGAAAGGTACTTGTAATTGATAAAATCACTACCTGCGATAATCTTACTTACCGTTGTATCATTTTTCTTATTGGTTTCTAATTTATTATTACTTATTTCCTTGGTAATAGTGCCTGCCTCATTAATGATTTCCAAAACAATTGCAGAAACTGCATTGTCCTCTGCAAATCGATTTCTCAAATTCTGGCTATCATTAGGGTCAAAGTATTTGATAATATCTTTATCGCCTTTTAAGCAAGATTGCAAAAAAGTATAAAATGCCCAATAAATAGAACTTTTCCCACTTCCATTTTCACCATAAAGCAATAAATTATTCTGATTTAGAACTATTTTGTTGTGTTCAAATTCTGTTTCAGTTCCATAGAAGAACTTGAAATTTCTTAGCGTGATGGATTGAATACGTTGCATACTTAAAGACTTAAAATAGGGTTAAGCAACTCTTTTAGTTCAATTTGCATCAAAAGGATTTGATTACGCAAAGGGTTTTTCTTTTCTCGCAACGTTTGATATGCCTCTTGTATAGCTTTGATTTGCTCCTCTTCGCTCAAACCATCAATTGGCTTAAAAATCTCCTGTGCATATTTCTCTATCTCAATGCCTTTTTCTGCAAACTCATCAGGGAAATACAATTCGAAAACTAGCGCATCTATAACTTCATCAAATGTTTCAGCTAAATGCGTGTTTGGAACTTGTTCATCAATGAATTTTATATTTGAAAGAACAAAAGACATAATTTCGGATAATGACTTTAGAGATTCCTGCTTAAAATTTTGGACAAGCGGAAATGTTCTTAGTTTTTCGACTCCAATATCAACACCTGCACCTCTATGTTTTCCGTTCTTATAGAACCAGTGTAATGCAAATTTTGAATTTAACACAGCTAAAAGATTAGGAAGTAAATTAACACTTCCGGAATTAATTATTGAGGAGAAAGACATACCAAAGTATAATCTGCTTGTGTCGTAAAAGAACTCGTTCTTTTTGAACATACTTTTGAAAAGTATTTTGTGGTTTTCAAAATACTTTTTGTCTCGGGCTCGATGTAAGCCATATGGAGCGTTAGATGATGTTATAAAAGGGGAGAACTTTTTTAAATGGTTTCTAATATTTTTAAATTTATCTGAATTGCTTATTTTGTTTTTAATTTGACCGTCTGAATAAATAAGAAATTTTGATTTTCCTTTGTTAATGAAATATCTATTTACCTCTGATGGGTCAATATAAGGTTTAAGTATTTCAAGTTCATCAGAAGATAAATTCAAAGATTTTACTTCACTTTCGGACAATACAAAAACACCCTGACCTACTTCGAAAGAATCATCATTAACCGTTTTAAACATCTTCGAGGAAACTTTATCAGAAGCTTCAACAACACCTTGAGAAATATCAAAAAAAGTTCTTAGTTCAAAAATTTCGGCAGATGATGTTGCTCTGTTTCCAAATACAATTTCACTATTAACAAAAACATCATCATTATTACAAATTGATATTTCTATATTAGGTGTGTTTGAAGTTGCATTTATGTCTGTAATAATATTGGATAGTCGTTTGTAATTAAATTCGTTATTGGAAGATTTAGAATAAAGATGGATCATATGATGTCCTGCTACATTGTCAAAAACCTTTAATTTTCCAATATCAACGACATCAACGAAATAAATATCTTCTTTTACTCTTTTTATCAGTTTTGTGGCTCCCGTGCTATTAATCCAATACCTAGATGTAATAAAATTAATAACTCCTTTGTTATTTATATTGTCAATGGACTTATGCAAGAAATAAAACCAATAGTCCATTTTACCTTGATGCCACAGTTTGCCAAAATGTGAATCATTAACCATTTTAAAAGTATTTGCATTCCCCCTTTCTTTTAGATATGGTGGATTTGCAATTAATATATCAAACCCTGTAATTTCATTTACCAAAGGATTCAATACCTCAGGGAAATCCAATTTCCAGTCAAAGTGATTAAAATTTTGGTCGGGGTTTTCTTTTAGGCGTTTGAGTTTGGCAAGGGAATTGTCAAACTCGGCTACTTGCAAGTCTATTTCCAAATTCTTTTTGTGGTCATTTGGCTTTAAGCCAAAACCCATATCCGCTACTTTTTGGTTTTTATTGAGATACGATGCCTTATTAAACGAAAGTTGATTCATCAAAACATCTAGCTTTAAGTCTCTTATTTCAGCTTTGAGTTTTGCTTTTTGTTTGTTGCTTTTGCTTTCAAAAAATTGCTTTTGCTTTTCTGAAATACTTTTTAATGCGGTTTGCACGCCTTGTACGTGTTTATCGGCTTCACCCACACTTCCTTTTCTATCCCAGTCTATTTCTATTACGGTATCATCAAACTTGCTCACTAAGCTATTGCCCACCACAATTTTATAATCCAAGTTGGGCAAAGCCTTGGGCATTTCTTCATCGACAATCAATGAAAGCCAAAAACGCAAACGGGCAATATCCACCGCACCACGCTCAATGTCCACCCCATAAATAGATTTTTGGATGATGTTTTCTTTTACTGTGGCAGGACTCCAAACTTTGTATCCCAAATCGTAGGCAATACGTTCTTTCAATCCAAAAATCTCTTGGAGTAAACCCATTGGGAATGCACCCGAACCAATGGCAGGGTCGCATATTTTTACAGTATCTAGTTTTTGGTCTATTGCTGCCTTGTGTTCCTTGCTAAGTTTATTGTCTTTGCTTTTTACAAAGTTCTCTAAGTCATTTCGCTCGGCATCAGGAATTTGGGTGTGTAGGTATTCAATCAAAGATTCTTGTGTCATATAATGCACAATCTCTTTGGGCGTATAAAATGCCCCTTTGTCTTTGTTGTCTTCGAGTAAGTTTTCAAAAATATGTCCTAGCATTTCAGGGTCAACCGCTACGGTATGTTCTTCGGGACTGTCTTCAAAAATGGTAAAATTGTACTGGTCGAAAAACTCAAATAAGTTGGAAAATAAATCGGAAGGAAAGGTCAAGAAATCGTATTTGGTAGATTCTTTTTCAAACAAACCACCATTCAAATAAGGGATTTTAACCACTTCGCCATCAGGCATTGTAAAATCGTCATTCGGTCGTTCGTTATTCAAAGCGTCAAAGAACAGTTTTGACAACCAAGTGGAGTAAAATGCATCATTGGTTCCAGCTTTTTTAAAGAAGTTGGTCATAAAGTTTTTGTCTCCGTTTTTATACGAAGTATCTTTTGCTCCCAACCAACCTTTCTTTTGCAGAAAGTACAAAAACACAATTCGTCCCAATAATTTCTTTACAAAATCACGAACGTCTTTATCGTTTCCATTGAAAGACGATTTTTTGAAATTGGAACGCATCAAATAATCGACAAAACCTGCATAATGGACATCACGATATTCATCAAAAAACGCTTTTGACATTGCCTCAACACCAAAGGCATCTTTGATTTTGTTGATGGTGATTTCCAATTCATTGCCTAAAACAAAAAATCGGTCAAGTGCAGTTTTATAGGTTTCGTCTGGTTCTCCAAAAACATAAGTGTATCGTTTTGGGTGTGTGTCGGTGATTTGCATTTCGCCATCTTGAAACACCCCATCACGAGCAATAAACGAAAAACGCCAACTTCTTTTTTCGGGGTTTTGATAGGCAAAATTGACCAAAACGGCATTGTTACCAATAATGTGTTTTTTTACCAAAGCACCCAATCCCACACGACTTCTTTCGATTTGCTTGTTGTCATTCACAATGATTTCATAAAGTTCAACTGTTCTTGGTATTTCATCTAAGGTTTGAAACTCGCCATATTTCACCGCAGAAACCGCATAGTTTTGCTCAGATGCAGTGAGTTCGATAGGTTGTAAACCTTGAGCATCAAATATTTTCAAATTGGCTACTTTACCTTGGAAAGTAGGCAACAAGCCATTATCTATAAACGCTTGACGTTTGTAGGGTGCTTTGAATAGTTGTATTAAAGTATCTTTATTCATCTTAATCAGTTAAATGATTCTGAAATTACAATTTGAGGCTTTGCAAAAATCTTCTTCACTTTTGCATTGTTGTTGTCTGGCTCAACATCATTGAATTTATATTCTGCTAAAACTTCTTTATAAAGTCTATCTACCCAAATCTCTAAATCGTTTATTTTTTCTTGTTTTGCCTTTTTAATAAAAGCATCAATGTTATTAGGTAATTTTCTATGCGACCCTTTATAAAGTTCATCCATTGTCCGTTTTAAAATCTGTTTGTAAAATGGGTCTTTTACTTGAGCAGCATACGTTGGCAAAACACTTAACACACGCTTTTCTATGGCGGACAACTGCGACTTGGTTACTTTTTGATTCTCCGTAACTTTAACAACAGTTTTGAAATGTTCTGTTGCCTTATTTACTTGGTCGTGATGAAACTCAGGAAGTGGTTTTATAGCTTCCTCTTTTTTAGAAGCTCTAAAAATCTTAGCCGCTTCAACAAAATTCAGCTCGTGTACAATTTCGTTTTCATCTATCTTGTAGAAAACACCTGGGTGTCCTTCACTTTTTAAATATGTTACGGAACATTTAGCAACTGGCTGAAACTTTACATTTTCGGCATTTCGTGCCAATCTCGCTTTCTGTGGAATTTTGACAATCTCATCAAAAAGTTTTTTATTTTCTTTTTTGAATGATCTTAATTCTTGCAGAAACAACAAGGTTTCATTAATCTCCTCTTTTAGCTTAGAGCCATACAAACCTGCTTCACCAACTTCTTCCAGTTGAGAATAAATTTGGGAATCTTCACCAAATGCAGAATGAAAAGCTTGTAGTTTTTTGATAGCTGTTTGTGTCAATTGAATTTGGTTTTCTGATTTGTCAGAAGGGTAGAAGTTGAATACATTAATCTCTTTTGCCTCTGTTCCAATACGATTGACACGTCCAATTCTTTGCATTAATCGGGTAGAGTTCCAAGGCACATCATAGTTGATGATTACATTGGAACGGTGTAAGTTGATACCCTCAGCCAAAACTTCAGTTGTGAAAACAATATCTAAATCATATTGCCATTCTTCTTTTTCCTGATTAGCATCAAAATTTAAACGTATTGTTTTTTCTTTTTCTTTACGGTTGCTGGCACTAATCCCGATTGTTTTTGAATATTCAGCTTCGTTTGTTGCTTTCTCTAAATAATCCATTGTTTCTTTAGATTCAGTGAAAATCACCAATTTGCCCGAGTGATTTACTGATTTCTTCAAAAAAGTTTGTTTTAATTCCACTAAAAACTTGTTCAATTTTGGGTCATAGTCAATGGCTGCCCAAGCTTCAACCAAATCAGCAACCATTCTTCTGTCTAGTTTCAATAAGGGGATAAAAGTTTCTTTAAAATCTTTGGACTGATAAATTTGATTATTTCCACCTTTTGAGTTGATTTTCGCTTCTAATCCTTCTTCATCTCCTTCGTCTAAATATTTATTCACGTCAATATCGGGTGCAACATAAACCTTATCATCTTCAAACATCTTAATCATATGGTCGGTATTTTTCAGCAAGCGACCCAATGACATTTTGAAAGCGTGAAAACTACTTTCCAATCTTTTGACCAATAAGGTTTTCATAATCGCAGAAAGTCGGCCCGAAATAGATTCTACATCACCGTATCGTTTTCTGTCCTCTTCGTTAATTAGGTATTCAATAGCTCGATATCTAAAGTAACCCAAACCACCAACTTCTTTACCGTTTTCATCCAAACCAGTTAAAAGTGTTATGGTACGGTCGAATAACAAAGAAAGTTTATCATCAAACTCATAATTTACCTCATTCGGTGGATTAATAGTTGGAAATTCAATTCCTTGTTCTTTGATGTCTTTTAGATATTCTGGATTATTTAGAATGTCAGTACGAGTTCTTCTAATCACCAAAGGCTCAACCACTTTATCTCTAATCTTGTCAAAGATTGCTTTTACCTTTCTAACATTTAAAACTCTATCCTTTTTAAGTTTGTCATATTCCTCTTTTAGTGGTGTGAAGAATTGTTGCAAGTCTTTAACAGCAGGTAAGTTTGAATTTCGCTTGTCCTGAAATAAATAAACTTGGTTTTCAATATCCGCAGGATGATTATTTAATGGTGTTGCGGTTAACAACATCACTTTCTTTTTTACATCTCCATCCACACCCGGAATGCGTCTGTCTGTTTTTGTAATGGTTTGCAACTTCTCATACATTTGAGAAGTGTCATTTCTAAACTTATGAGCTTCATCAATAATGATTAAATCATATTCGTCTGCATTTGGGTAATCGAGTATTTCATTATCAATAACCTTGTGTAAGCTTCCTGTTGAAATGAAAGAGCAATTGTTCCAAATATGAAAGTCCTTGATAGTTTTTTTCCAGTTGGCTTCCAATGCAGGCGGGTAAACAATCAATATTTTTGAATGATAGCCATTTTCAAAAACAAACTTTTTGGCGATTATTGAGGCGATGATTGTTTTTCCAAGACCTACAACATCAGCAAGAAAAACACCATTGTATTTTGTTAGCTTTTCATAACCTTCAATAGCTGCTTCTGCTTGATAGGTCAAGCGTTTATAGTTGTCTGGTAACAATAAATCAACATTTGCGGGATCATATTCAATTCTGCGACCAAAAAATTCAATGAGCAACTTGATATACAATTCAAATGGTGTGAATTCGTCATTCAAATAAGTTACTTTTTTGAGCCCTTGTACATCAATCGGCAAAATGTCAATTGCCTCAATCCAAAGTGCCTCAAATTCATTAGATGCAAATTTAATATCATCATATCTTCTTAGTTCAACATTGAATTCATAGTTTGATTTTTCAGATGTTCCAAGACCATTGTCGGTAAAGTTTGACGAACCAGTAATTACAGTTCCTGTTGAATTAGGGTTGAAGTTTTCGGGCTTGAATATATAAATTTTAGCATGTAGATTTTTCTCAGGGTGTGCTTTAATTTGTATTTTGCCTGTAACAATATCTTCAATAAAAAGAAATATTCCCTTTTCAATATCCTTGTTGTATTCGGCTTCTTCAATATCTGTTTTAAGTCGTTCTAAAAAAGCTTCTTTTGTTTCAATGGGATCTTTTAAATATTGTTGACCTACAGCGGTATATTGAGCCGCTAATTGGTCAACATTTATACCAACCAAAATTCTAATTTGGTGTATATCTTCCAGAAACGGTCTTAATTTAAAGTATCCAGACGAACGAAAATAACCTACCAAAGCATCAAAGGATTGAAGGTTAGGTATGTGTTCCAAAACACCTTGAAATTTTGTTAAAAGGTTATTGCTGTCTCTATTTGTAAAAAACTGTGTACTCATATTTTCTTCAATACGTTATTAAGTCCATCAGCCAAAAATTCCAAGTCACCGAGTTCACTTAAAACTGTCGATTGAATAAATTCTATTTGTATTTCCTTTTCTTGTATTTCCAGAGTCTTAGCCAAAGTTGGGAGCATTTCTTTTGTTGCCACTCGTTCACTTCTCTCAATTTTACTTAAAATTGAAGTGTCAATATCAAGTTCGGCAGCAACCTTTCTAAGAGGAAGTCCTAGTTGTTCTCGTTTGTTTCGTAAATATTCACCAAATAATTTCATCTTGTCGTGTTTGTTTGGACTAATTCGTCAAAAGTATGATTTATTTTGTATTTCTGTCGTCTGTGCGTTGGGCAAAATTCAAGCTCTTTTGGTTTTTTAGTTTGGGCTTGGTGTGTCGGCAAAAAAACAAATGTGCCTGAATGTGCGGCTGGCTTTTTACACTGAGCGATAACGTGGTGATGCATGCAACCATCAAAATACAAAATAATGTCTTAGCTATAAATGGCCCAAGACCAAACCGACTTTTTGCTAGCAAGTACGATAAGGTCAGCTGAAATAGCTTGAAATATTCAAATACCTGACTGGGTAAAATTTGTAGAAATATACAATTTCAAATCCCAGTAAGAACAAAAAGGACTTATTTCTAAAAGTAAATTTTAGTTTAAAGAAATATTCTTTAGGCCATGGATAGTTATTACCCTTAAAAACTACTACCATGAAAAAACAACTACTTTGCTACTGTATTTTATTGCTTGCTTTATCTGGATTCTCACAGAATGCTCAGCTTTCAGCTAACTTACGTCAATACCTATTAAACAATCAAACAGAAAATACAAACATTTTATTAAATAAGCATAATGGACAAGACTATTTGGGTGCGATTATAGAAATAAATTCAGGTTTTGACGAAACGCAGTTCTCAAAACTTGGCGTTTCTGTTGGTACAAAAATTGGTAATTATAGAACTGTTCAAATTCCTGTTTCGCAAATAAAGAATTTTGTTCAATTAAATAATATCAAAGCCATTCAACTTGATGAACCTGTTAGTTTAAAAATGGATACCGCCAGATATATTACAGGTGTAGATTCGATACATAGAGGTATCGATATACCTTCAATATATTCAGGAAAAAATGTAATTGTTGGCATTATAGATATTGGGTTTGACTATACACATCCCACTTTTTATGATACCACCGGCACTCGTTTACGTGTTAAAAAAATATGGGAACAAAAAAAGTCTGGAACACCTCCAAAAGGCTATAATTATGGAAATGAAATTACAGATACATCTGAAATGCTCTCAATTGGCTCTGATTATAGTGAATTTTCACACGGAGCCCATGTAGCAGGAATTGCAGGTGGTAGTGGATTTGGAAGTTTGAATAACCAAAAATATAGAGGTGTTGCTTATGAAAGTGATTTGGTTTTTGTTGGAATTAATCCAAATCAATCAGAAAAAATAGGCGTTGGATATTCAAGCATTTTAGATGGAATTAGCTATATTTTTAATTACGCAAAAGAGCAAAACAAACCTGCAGTTGTTAACCTTAGTTGGGGTGTTTCACTTGGGCCAAATGATGGAAGTTCTTTGTTTGGAAAAACATGTGATTTATTAACTGGTGAAGGAAGAATATTAGTCATTCCTGCAGGTAATAATGGCCTAGAAAAAATTCATATTCAAAAAGTTTTCACCTCTTCTGATACTACAGTAAAATCCTTTATAAAATTTTTAAGTGTTTCAGGAATAAAAAGAACATGGTTGGATATTTGGGGTGAACCGAATAAGCAATTTTGTTTAGAATTCAGTTTAATGAAGGACCAATTGGTTTTATCTAAATCTGAAAAAATTTGCTTAGAAAACATAAACAAATCTTCTTTTTTGATTGGAAACAAAGGAGATACTTGTTACTACACGATAACAACAACAGCATCAGACCAAAATGGAAAACCACATATTTTTGTTGATTTAACAAGTAAAACTAACGAACTATTATTATTAACACTATCATCTAATTCAGGAATTGTAAATGCATGGTTAGATTATGAAGATGAGATATCGGCTTACCATGGTGAATTCAAATCATATGGAAATACTTGGGCAGTTGATGGCGATAGTAAATACACCTTAGGTGAATTAGCTTGCACAAAAAGTGCCGTAACTGTTGCTGCATTTATTTCAAAACTTAATTATACTAATATCGAAGGTTTCCCTATGAGCTTAGGATTTTCTTCGAAGACAGGAGATATTGCCCCATTTTCAAGCATCGGGCCAGCTGCCGACGGAACTAATAAACCTGACATAACCGCACCTGGTATGACTATAGGTTCATCAGTTAATTCATATGATTTTTCTTACAAACCAAATGGAATGAATTATAGTTCCTTAGTAGCAAAATATACTTCACCTAAAAATAAAAGAGATTATTATTATGCTGAAATGAGCGGAACCTCTATGTCAGGACCATTTGTTAGCGGAATTGCCGCTTTGTTACTACAAGTAAATCCCAAACTAGACCCAGGAAGATTAAAGCAAATACTGGCAGAAACAGCCATTACTGATAAATTCACCACTTCAACTCCTGACCCAACACGTTGGGGTTTTGGAAAAGTGAATGCTTATGCGGCTATCAAAAAAACTATCCAAACATTGGGATTAAGTGGTGAATTGCAAGAAGGCGTTTTATTGAATATCTATCCTAATCCTACAAACGGAAAATTGTATATCGATATTGAATCGAACCAAAGCAAAATTCTTGATGTTGTATTGATGGATTTAAACGGAAAGAAACTGATGGAACAAAATTGGAATACAGGAAACGAAAGCAGTTTGGTTTTAGATTTAGAAGGATTACAGGAAGCAATTTACCTAGTTCAAATTAAATCGGATACAGGGATTTTTACCCGTCGGGTTATTATATCCACCCCGTAGCACCGCGATTTATCGCGGTGAATTGATTAATTAAAAATGATTTATCATGTTGTTTAAACGCGATTTATCGCGGTGGTACAATTATTTCCCGAAAAATCGCCATCCAACCCGTAAATCAAATTCAATTGCTTTTTGTAAACTGGAATTTTTATACAAAATAATAGAGAAAAAAATATTTTACGTTTTTTTTAAGATGTGTTTCATTTATTTTTGATTGAATGATAATTCTTTAATTCAACTACCTTATTTATTGTAGTAATTAGTATAATTGAAGTAATCATAGTTAATATTGATATAATAAATATTTTAGTCATAAAAAAAATAACAACTACCTTAATGCTCTTATTGACATTAAATTTATGTAATTTTAAACTTACATATGGTCAAATTCAAAACCCTAATTGGGTTCTATTTTCTACAACAGGAAATATCCCTGCGCAAAGTGGAACAACTAATATAAGATTTGGAAGCATACCATTTGTTGACAATAATTCTCCCTTTTATAAACAAACACCAGTGGAATTTAAGGATGAAAATAATTTAACAATAACATCCTACAGGGGATTCAATGCGTATTTTGACAATGATGGTTTTCCTGTACTTTATGTAATTAATAAAGATAATAAAACCTATATATTCGATAAGCATGGAAAAAAGTATACAAAAAAACATTCAAATTCCTCAGGCTTATATAACTTTCTTAAAAATGAATATCTAACAGACCCTTATGCAAATTTAAATTATGTGCCAACATTCAGTCCTACCATTTTTGGTGACTTAAATTCTACTCAACTTAAAAACTCATCTAGAGAACTATCAATACTTAAGGTAGGTTGTAATTTACTTCATGTTATTTGCGGTGAAATGATTATTGAAGTTGATTTAACTAAAAAAAGTTGGGATTATTTTATTCCATACATTGCAAATCAAATTGGGTCGTTTGAATCGAACTTTCTTAATAATCAAGGAATACGTTCATTAGAAATGGGGAATGGCCAGAATTCCATTTATGAAACCTTTCATTCAATAAGACGAAATCCAAGTAATGAATTTGAATACTTTATTTATTATATTTATTCTACTTCGTTATTAGGTGGAGATAGCAGACCTGTATATATAAACAAAATTATAGTTAATGCTAATTCATATACAGTTGAATATGGAAGTTCGTTTTATACTCGAAATTCAAATTTACCAGCAACATATCAAAATAATGGACAATTTATTTCTGAATTTGAGATTTCTCCTGATGGAACAAAGATTGCCTTCCATGACCAAAATAAAATCCTGATTTATGGAATTAATACAACTACTAAAAACGTTGACCAATTTATAGGATTTTATAATTATTCATCAACTGACCCATCGATTCTTTATACAATTAGTGGATTAGAATTCAATGCTTCTTCAAATAAATTAGTATTTAATAGGTTTAATGCAAATGCAACAGCTAGTTCAAGTTTAATAAATAATTTAGGTGTTTTAGATTTGAATTCGATATCAAACTATGTAATTTCACCAACATTTTTTACAGAGACAACAACCAATAAAAATCATAGTATCGTTTCAAGGGGTGGTTTAGAATTGGGTAGGGATGGTGAAATATATAGTGTTGGAATTAACGGCTTGCATAAAATTGATTTCTCAACTCTAGTTTTAAATGATAATCCAAATGTAATTATACAAAATTCTGGGACTGTAAACCTAACAAATGACCAAAATTTAGGGGCCTCCTTTGCTATAAGGCCATTACCAGAACAAATTGACGGTCAAACATTTTTATCAGAAGGATACCACCTTGATGATGAAATTTTTCCATTAATTGTAGGGGGAGTAGTATTTACAAATACAAGTACTTTGTCAGGTAAAATAAAAATAAGAGGTGAAAATAAAATTTATTCTAATCCACAACAAGCCATAGTATTTGATGAATCAATAATCAACCCTGCAAATGGCTCGGTTATTCGTGTTATGGATGGTGCAAATTTAGAAATTAAGAATACTAATATAGAAACTGACAACTGTAATTTAATGTGGCAAGGAATTATTGTGGAAAATGGTGGCGGATTGAAAATCTTAAACACATCCAACTTAGTAAAATCAATAAAAGATGCTATAGTTGCTGTCGATTATAAAGGAATTGCATCTGGATTAATTATTGAAAACTATACTTTTGATAGAAATGAGCGCTCAGTAAAAATAAATAATGGAGGCATTTCTGGCTCAAATTCATTTATTGGGAATATTCAAATTAGAAACAACAATTTTAAAAATAATCAAATTCTAAAAGATTTAACCAAAGGACAGTCTACAATAAATATTCAAAATCCAAACAAAGGTATTTCTTCAATTGAAGTTAATCAAACAGGAACTACTGCAAACAATTTACTTTTTGATGAAAATAATTTTGATGGTGGATTATTTGGAATCAAGGCAACTAATAGTTTTATTCATGTTGCTGGTTGCAATTTCATTAATATAAAAGGACTAGTAGGTATTAATTTCTTCCCTAGAGTTAAAATTAACTATTCATCTGCAATTTTTACAGAAAAAACAGATAATTCAACTACCAAATATTCTCTTAAAATAGGTAGAAATACAACAGGTAATATTCAATCTACATTTTATGAAAACACGCGACATATTACTGTTTATAATGGTGTAAATTTAAATATTAATACAGTTAGTTTTTCTAATTCTTATCAAAAAGGTATTGAGTGGGTAAAAAACAAGGGTTGTAGTCTTGAAGTAATTAATAGTACCCTTATTAATTGCGCCAATAGTAGTATTTATTGCGATGACAATGCATTTCCACTAAACATTGAACAAAATCAAGCAAAAACTTACATTAGAATTCTAGGGAATAATTTTACCAATAATAAATACAATCTAACTGGTACTATAAATAATCCAATTTTTCAATTTGATGGCAATGCCATAATGATTAATGACTTAGGAAAAACCGCCAATACAGGCTATAAACATTTTGAAATATCTTCAAATCAAATAATTAATTTAAGAACGGGTATTTTAGTTAATGGGGTCACAGGTGGAAAAACTTTATTGACAGAACCTGAAAATGGAGGTGGAATATTCAATTTAGATAACAATACCCCAATAGTTGTCAGACCTACATTTAATACTATTTTTCCAAGTGGCATTCATCTTGTAAATTCCAGCAACATTGCTGCATTTCAGAATTACAATATTACAAGCGACAATTTAAATCGAATTGCTAGTAATGGTAATGCTATTTATATTGAGAACAGCACAAATATTTCTATTAAATCAAACTCATTAAAGAGTAAATATGGAATTAGAGCAAAAATGAATAATATTGGTTCTGAAATTTTATGTAACACATTTTCTCGCAACCGTTTTGGAATTATGTTTAGTGACAAACATACAATTCGAAATACATTCAGAACACATGGTATAAAATCAGTTGAATCAAGGTCAAATCATTTTTTACAATCGGGAATTTCTGACTTGCATTGGATAGAACCATTGGTGAATGTAAGAAATTGGTGGGTAATTGAAAATAATGGAAAAGTCAAAGAGGCTTGTTATCAGTTTGGCTCTACCAAAAGTTGCTTTGGTCCTTTTATATCTCCAGGTTCTAACTCTCCAATTTATATTATTAAAACATTAGTAAAAGATTTTGCTCCTGATTTTTGCGATGGGCAATTTCCTGCAGGAGCCCCAAGCGAAAATATTTCAGATACCTCCTCTAATCCAATTATAAAGTGGGAGTTAGATTTCAGTTTTGCATTGTATGATTTAAATACAAATTCAACCCCTGTGTTGTCTGATAAAATAAGAATTATTAAAGCTTTGCAATATATCCAATCCAATTCCTTTGATACTGCTTTGAATTTCCTTAATTATAATTTTGAAAACAACCTTGACCAAAAATATGCTAATTTACTTTTAAAATACATTGGTTTTAGCTATCCATTAATGCATCAACCTGACAGTATAGATGAACAAAATATTCGCAATATTGCAAACAAAATTCCCTCTGTTGAAGGCAGCTATGTTTATTTAGCACGAAGTATAATGCAAAGTTTGTTTGATGAACAATTCTCAGAAAAGGATTCTATTTATTCAGATATAAATATTGAGATATTTAACTCGAGTTGTGTGCAGTCAATTGACGAATTAAAGGTTATAATGGTGAATTCTCTAGGAGATGAAATTCCTATTCAATTTTCATTTGATAGTGTATTTAACCTACAAATTTTTGGAGAAAGTATAAACGAATTAGATTTAACAACAGAATATACCATAAAAATTGAACATCAAAATAGTCAGTATCTAGTTACAGGAACATTATTCAATTTATTAAATTATCATAATTCAATTTACATGAATTGTGAACAAAATTTATTTAAACGCAATTCTAACTCAACTTCTAAAAGTGATAAACTTTCATCTATAATAGTTTTTCCAAATCCTGTAAATGGACTTTTAACAATAAAAGGTTTAGATAATAATGACCCCAAATCTGTTATTCAAGTTGTAGATTTTTTAGGCAGAACAATTATGGAATTTAATAAACTTAATGAAAATAGCGGTTTAGATTTAAGCGACCTTAGTAGTGGTGTTTATTGTCTTATAATTAATACCTCCAGCAATATTTATAAATTCATAATTCAAAAGCAATAATTTATGAAAAATTGGGCATTCTCTATAATTTTAAGTCTGAACATTTGTAACTTGAATGCACAAAATTTTTCACCTTTTGTTTTTGACCTCAAAAATACCAATAGCTGGGATGCCATAAAGCTGTTTAATGATACACTTTATTTAAGTATAGGTAACAACATCCAAAGTGAAGGTTTTTCCACCAGACTTATAAAAGTTAGCACGGATTTAAAGCATGGAATTGTTTCTAATTTTCTGCCATATTCTAGTGAAGGAAATTTATTTAAAGGAAATAATGAGTTAATTTGGTATAATAGAACACAAGATTATAAAAACACATATAATACTCAATTTACAGTTTATAATTTAAACAACAAGAAAATTGGACCTGTAATAGTTGGTGATACATCAAATTATGCAACTGGCATTAATGTCAAATATAATAATATATTACTTTCAGGTTATTACCGACCGCCAACCTCACAATTTGGCTTATCTGGTTTTCTGGCACGTTACAATATTGATGGCAATAAAATATGGGAAAAATATTACCGTATAAATAGAGATGGTTATAAAACAACTAGTTTTGATTATGTGTTTCATACTAGAAACAATGAAATTTTAGTAATTGGTCGCTCACAAAAAGACAGTGCTGCTGTTTGGCAAACTAAAGTAATTTCTGCTTTATTTGATTCAAGCGGTAATTTGATTGAAATAAAAAATGAGCTTGATTCTTTAGGTTGGCAATATGATTTTGTTTTTGAAATCTTCAGATTACCAAGATTGTATTACAGTACTTGTGTACAATTAAATGATAGTACTTTTGGACTATTGCTTTACAACCAAGAAAGCCAATTAAATTTCCCTACAAGATGGGTCTTCTTTAATGATAAAGGTGACGTTATAAGTCACAGAAAAGCATGGATGTACAAAGATTCAATAAATAGGCCAATTGTGGCAGATATCTACTTAAAAGGGATTGTAAAAAAAAACAATGGAATTGGATATTATTGTCAATTCCTATTTCCTGATTCAATAGATAGTCACCGCATGATTGAACTAGATGGTGATTTATACATTTCTAAAGTTTATCCTGGAATTCCACAATTTTGGAATAATAAAACCATGGCTGGTTTATTCGCATTTGTTGAAGACTCGCAAGGTAATTTTTATCAACTAAGGTCCTTAAATTTAGATTCGAATTCCACATTAATCACATACGGAAGCTTAGTATGCAAAGTTGACAGCAATGGCAATCTACTTTCAAACGGACCTTTGTTCCCAGTAGGATTAAATAAAATAAATTTGTTAAAAGAAATTTTAATTTACCCAAATCCTACTCAATCTAAAGTAAGTATAAATTCTGAAATAAGCAGAAAAATAAATCTGGAAGTTTACAGCATAGAATCGAAGTTGTTAATTAAAGAAACATTATATGGAAATATCCAATTAAATATGGACGAATTTCAAATGGGAGTATATTATTTCAAACTCATTGATGAGTTTGGGAATTACAGTATAAGTAAAATAATAAAAAATTAATCCATTTTAAATCAAAAAAATGCTTTTTAAAAAAATAATTTAGTTTTATTGGATGTTTAATTAAGCCCTGATAACTATTGTTCCATTTCTTTAGTTAAATAAGGATTTTGACAACCTAAATGTTTCACACAAAGCTGTTTTAGCCGCAATGAATTCTGCAAATCTTGAATGTAATTATTTCCCGAAAAATCGCCATCCAACCCGTAAATCAAATTCAATTGCTTTTTGTAGACTAGAATTTAAATTCAAACCAATGGTAAATTGCTTTTTGATGGTAAAATCAACACCATAACGCTGGTAAATTGAACCAATAAAAAAATCAGGTGCTTCTTTAAAGAAATAATATCCTAATTGCTGGGTAAATCGCATGCGGTGAAATACAAAATCATGTCCAATAGAAACGCCTCCAAATACATCACTATAATTCCCGAATTTATGAACTGGGTGACTATCCATTGCATAACGAATACTCTTATCAGTAAACACTTCTAATCCTGTTGTTAAAGCATGTAAATTACTCAATCGCTTCCCAAAACTTAATCCCATTCCATAAACAGGATAACGTGTTGTTTTGGTATCAGGATGAGATTTATTGCTGATAAGTCCATATACTTCACCATAATAATTCTTAAAGGTATTTTGTGTTTTCTGGATTTTTGAAGTTCGTTCGTTAATAAATCCTTCATAACCAATTCCAACCTGTGGATAGTTTAAACCGAGGTTTGGATTTTGTGTACTTCCGTTTGAAAAATGATTGTATATAATATTACCTGTTAAAGCTGAATAATCAGAAAATTTATATCGCATAGTTAAACCCAATAAAACACATCCACTGGTGTGTCTGCTATAAGCTCCGTTCCTTGGATTGTCAATTAAATTCCATGGATTAGAAGCATAGTTAAAGCCACCAGCAGCCCGTAATTTTAATTGAAAATTTGGCTTGTAAACCAAAACTGGTTCTATAAAATATAATCCGTTAATTGTTGAGCCAAGTTCTGGCGCTGCAAATGAATAAATCTGTATACTAAATCCTGAAGAATAATGTGTTTTAGCATAATCATAAGCGGCTTGGTCTGTTCGAGTTCTGTTAAAATCAATCTGGATACCACTAAAATTACTTCCACCTAAATAATATAAAGAATCGGTATGAGCCCAAACTTTCCCATAAATACCGGAAATACCTAAATGCCACTGAACGCTTTTTTCTTGTGCTTTTGATATTACACTCAACAAGATAAAAATCGAAAAGAAATATACCTTTTTCTCCATAAAAAACGAAGATAAAGATTCAAGTGATTATTGCTATTATTGATTTAGATTTACAAATATTCTTACAATCTCCTATGAAATTCATTTTCACTTTAGCTGTTTTCATATGCAACTCTATTCAAATTTCGGCACAAATAATTGATAGTTTAAATATCGATTCCAAAATCTTACATAAGCAAATCAAGTGTTTAGTTTATTCCCCAAAAAATTGTAATCAAACAAACAGGAATGTTTTATACCTATTACATGGCGCATTTGGAAACCACAAACAATGGATTGAACAAGGTAATTTAAAATCAATCATTGATTCATTAAATGAGTTCAAAAATTGTATTGTTTTAATGCCAGATGCAGGCATGACATATTACATGAATGATGAAGATGGTAAATAGGGCCTGCTGAAAATCATTTTAGGACTTATTATCAATCAATTAGACTATGTTTTAATAATTTAAATGCAAGGTTTTAAGGACTATTGCTTTAAAATCCATGCATCAATTAAAATTAGTTTTTAATTTACCTAAAGACAGAAACAAAGTCATCTTTGTCGTTGCTGCCAAATTGAAGTATTATATATACATCTAATTTGGCAGCGTCTAAAATCTGACTTGTTTTTGTCTTTTTCAGCGGGCCCTAAATACCTTTATGAAGATTTTTTTATGAAGGAATAAATGCCATTTTTTGAGAAAAAATATCAGTGTGGAGGAAGCAAAGAAAAAAGAATTATCTCCGGTTTATCCATAGGAGGATTTGGGGCTTTATTGTATTCGTTTCATCATCCTGAATTGTTTGCAGCTTGTTTTGCTTTTAGTCCCGGAATTAGAACCAACGATGAAATCATCAAGCTAAAAAAAGAAGAATATGGAATAAGGTATGGCTATAAACATGCTAATAATCCTGAAGAAAGAATCAATCAACATTGGAATAAAAATAACTTACTCTACTTATCAGATTCAATGTCGATTAGTGACTTAAGCAAAACAAAATACTTCATCGATATTGGAGATGATGATTTTTTATACAAAGGAAATATTCAGTTGTATCTCAATTTAAAAAACAGAAAAATTCCTTTTGAATTTAGCATTAGAAACGGTGAGCATAATTGGGAATATTGGCAGGAATCAATCAAAATTGCATTACCTAAAATGATGCAAATTTTGCCTTAAGATTTATTCTTATTCATTAAAAAATAAACTGGAATTCCAGCTAAAACAATTGCTAATCCAGGATAACTGTAATTAGGCTTCCAAATTAATAAACTCACACAAATTGCAGCTGCAAAAAGAATATAAATTGCAGGTAGAATTGGATAAGCAAAAACTTTATAAGGACGTTCTAAATCAGGTTGTTTTTTTCTTAATACAAACACAGCGGCAACTGTAAGTATATAAAACAATAAAACTGCAAAAACCACATAGTCGAGTAAGTCGCCATAAGAGCCACTTAAAGTTAATAAAGATGCCCAAATTGCCTGCATAATTAAAGCAGCTTGTGGACTCTGATTTTTATTTAAAACGGCAGCTTGTTTTAAGAAATAACCATCTTTAGCCATTGCATAATAAACTCTTGCACCACTTAAGGTAAGTCCATTTATACAACCAAAAGTAGAAACCATAATTAATATGGCCATTAAAATTGCACCGGTTTCACCAAAGATAGTTTGCATGAGTAATGTCCCTACCCTATCACTTTCTGCATGTTGAATTGCATCAAAAGAAAGTGCTTTCAGATAAACTAAATTTGAAGCCAAATACAATAAAGTAACACCTGAAGTTCCTAATAACAATGCACGAGGAAGGTACTTTTCCGGCTTATCGATTTCAGAAGCTGTAAACGTGATATTGTTCCAGGCATCACTCGAAAAAATAGAGCCAACCAAAGCTGCGGCAAATACACCGGGACCAATTTCTGCAAGACTAAAACCAGAGAAATTGAATGTCCAGATAGTTTCATTTGAAGTTGAAATCCAAAATACACCTGCACCAATTACAAAAACCAAAGCTGCAATTTTGCTAATGGTAAATAAATTCTGAATAAAAGCGGCTTTTTTAACTTCTCTGAAATTACTTAGTGTAAGTAATATAATCACTAAAATGCCTAAAACTTGAACACTGCTTATTTTAAAACTTCCTATTTGAAGTAGGATATTCTTCTCTGAAATGACAGGAAACAAAACCCCAGTGAACCTAGCAAAAGCAACAGCAACTGCCGCTATAGTTCCAGTTTGAATAACTGAGAATAATGTCCAACCATATAAAAAGCCATACAATTTTCCATAAGCCTCTTTCAGATAAATATATTGTCCACCTGCTTTGGGCATTGCTGCACCCAATTCTGCATAACTTAGCGCAGCGAAAATGGTAAGAACCCCAGTTAAAATCCAAGCTAACAAAAGATTTTCAGGACTACCTAAATCTCTGCTCATTCCTGCAGAAACAATAAAAATACCAGAACCAATCATGCTACCCATGACAATCATGGTAGAATCGAGCAGGTTGAGTTTCTTTTGCATTTATATAACTTTTTGAATGATAGGTACCCAATTTTCATTAGGTTCAATTAAAAATCCTTTAATACCAACTGCATTTCCGCAATCAATATCCCTTTGTTTATCGCCAATAAAATAAGATTGTGATGGATCAATATCAAACTTACCAATTGCTTTTTCAACCATCATTGAACCTGGTTTACGGCACAAACAATTGCTTTTTATAGGGTGATGTGGACAGTAATAAACAGCATCAATTTGAATTCCTTTGGCACTCAATTCCATATGCATAAAACTATGCATCGATCTCATGGTATCTCTTGTGTATTCTGCTTTTGCAATCCCACCTTGATTGGTTATAACAATCAATAAATAACCAGCATCCTGCAATAATTTTAATCCTTCGAAAATGTGGGGAAGCAATTCAAAATCTTCCAACTTCTTGATATAATCACCAACTTCTTTATTTAAAACACCATCTCTGTCAAGAAATACAGCCTTCTTTTTCATAATCATTCTATTTGAGGGATTTCACCTTCAATTAATTTTCCAATTAAGTTGCAAATAAGGAATAATCTTGAGAAAAACATGGAAATCAAGCTTCGAAATATTCAGGATACCCTATAAATGACCATCATTTCTAAAAAAAATGGAGTTTAAGAAGATTAAGAACAATTTAACACAGGCTGTATGTAGCTGATAATCCCCACAAAAGAAATTTTTTCGTTAAAAACACTTCATTCTTAGCTTATTCGTTTGTCTAATTATTTTTGTTGAATTATTATTGAAAGCTTTGTCAAAGAAAATAGTCATCATACCAACATACAACGAGCGCGAGAATATTGAAGATATTCTTAGAGCCGTTTTTAGCCTGCACCAAAGTTTCGACGTTTTGGTTGTGGATGACAATTCACCTGATGGAACAGCTGAAATTGTTAGAAATCTGCAAAAAGAGTTCCATTTAAACCTGCATATTCTGAATAGAAAAGAAAAAAACGGCTTGGGTACTGCTTATATTGATGGATTTAAATGGTGCTTAAATCATGGTTATGAGTATATTTTTGAAATGGATGCCGATTTTTCTCACAATCCTAATGATTTACCAAAACTATTTGAGGCCTGCGCAATGGGCGCTGATATGTCGATTGGTTCACGTTACAAAACAGGAGTAAATGTTGTTAATTGGCCAATGAGCAGGGTTATGCTAAGTTATTTTGCTTCTTCGTATGTAAGAATGATTACTGGCTTGAATATTCATGATACCACAGCCGGATTTGTTTGTTACAGAGCGCATGTTTTAAACCATTTAGATTTAGATAAAATCAAATTCCGAGGTTATGCTTTTCAGATTGAAATGAAATTCACTACAGCAAAACATGGATTTAAAATAGAAGAAGTTCCGATTATTTTCACAGATAGAACTAAAGGTGAATCAAAAATATCTAGAGGAATAATTAAAGAAGCTGTTTGGGGTGTTTTAAGCATGAAAATAAAAAGCTGGTTTAAATCTTATCCAAAATATTCGGCATAACTTATTCTTGAAGAATTGCTGCTCTTAAATGAGGATAAATCTTCTTATTAAAATCAAGCATCAAATTATTATAAGCTTCAATTCCTGCCCTTTCTTTACTTGTTTGAAATCCTTTTATTCCTTGTAAATTATCTTTAAAAATTTCAGAATCCTTATCTCTATCTTCAACTATAATTTGCATTTCTATTCCAGACTGAAGCATGCTTCCCCACATTACCCCTAAATCTTTTGTTGAAGCAGAAATATTTATTATGTAATCAGCATTTACTTCAGACCTAACAAATGAACAACCTAAATCACTCAATCTTTTTTTCAAAGCAGGTTCGATAACTTTTAATTGAAGTGGTTCTCCTAAATTCAATTCATTACTTTTAATAAATACTTTTATTGGCTGAACATCTATAGTAATAGTTGTTGAAGGGACATCCAGATTCATTAATAATTGTCGGGTACTATTAAATATACTGTCAACCTTAATTAATCTTTCCAAATCGGCTTTAATTTTATACAGCTGAATTCCTTGGTTACCAGCAACTTTACTTACTCCAAAAATTGCATTTCCTCCCGATTGAGTTTCAGCTGTATTTGTTGCTCTTGTACCCGCGGCATCAGCAAAAAACTTTAATGGGAAACCATTTATTACTTTTTCAGTATCAACTTTAGAACCATATTTTACCTTTACTTGAATAGGTTCGGGTAATGCTTTAGCAATAATAGCTTTTAGTTTATCTGGATTGGCTTTTAATTGTACATGAATGAGTTGGTCTTGTAATTGGTTGATGATTTCAGTAATTAAAAAAACCTGCTTTCCCTTGTAATTACCTTCCACAGATTCATTCAAAAATTGTTGTACTGCCACCAAAGCTCTAACCCTGGCTCTAAACTGAATCACAAACTGAGTGCCATTTTCCATAGCGTCGGCATACTGTAAAAGCGAAATAGCTTTTGATACAGCTTCATCCCGTTTTTTACGCCTTTGCGCTTCAAACTCCGATTTACTTAATCTATAATAAATCCAATATTGTTCTTTGTTTTCCCAACTACTAACAACTTCAAAATTCTCTACAGTTTCAGATGCGACTAATTTTACATCACTAAAATATTGCTGACTAAATTTTTGGTTATTTTGATATTGAGATAAGATAGAATTACTAGAAACATTCACCTTAATTTCACCCAATAAATCATCTAAGGCATTTTTCTTAGCAATTTGCTGATAATCGTAAGGCCTTTGAGATTTTGAAACATAACCAATACCTGTATAATAAAAACCATTTACCGGTCTCTGTTCAACCCAAGCAGGACGAACTACTACTTGCTCGACTTGCGGTTTAGTTGATTTGCAAGAAACGAGTAATAACAATCCTATTAAAAAAGTAAATAATTTTCTCATTGTATGATATTTTGTTTCTTTTCAATCAAGTATAAAAAAAAATTGATGGAAGGTTCCTCCCATCAATTTTTTTTATAAAACCGGAGGCCGGTAAAATACTAGTAACCTCTTTCTTTGGCTAATTTATCCATTTCTGAATTGAAGATTTCTTCAAATTTCTTTTTATCATAATCCTGCTCTAACTTCTTTTGATTAGAAACAGATTTCTCTATTCCGTTTAAAACAACTTGTTTATTTGCTTCAAGAGCAATCCAATAAGTATAAGTACCATTTGGTTCTTTAAACAACTTCTCGCCAATTACAGCAATATCAGTCAATTGTTGATTGGTAACTTCACGAGCTAATTCTTCAAACTTATTATTAAATTCTTGTTGGTTACCAATCTGACGTTGTTGAGTATATTGATCAGTTACCTTTTTGATAGTAGTTTGAATTAAACCAGCCATCTCAGATTTTGCATTTTGCATAGCAATCTTTTTCGATGTTTGAAGATCTACACTATTTCCTGAACTTTTTGCACGGAAATTGTCTTTATCACTGTAATACTCTTTTGAGCTAAAAGGCACTGAAATTTCAACTGCTCCTGTGCTTTTTTCAATAGGAGTAACATTCTTTTTCGACTTACATGAGCTTAAACTTAAAGCTAAAACTCCAATTAATAGGGCTGAACGCATCAAACCTTGTATAATCATTTTCATAACCTTTGTTATTTATGTTTATCTGTTAGTCAAAAGAAATGCCAAATTAAAAATCAAACAAACTATTTTCTATTTTTTTAAAAAATATTTACTTATTAACCTCATTAGCAGGAGAATGACATTCTGTATCAATTTTAGATTCTACATTAATTTTTGGACTTAAATAAGGAATTCCAAGATTTAGGCCCCGAACAATAAACAAACATCCAATTAAAATAGCCAGATATGGAGTTAATTTACTAATCTTATTTCTAATGTTTGAAGATAAAAATTGTCCTATAACAGAAACCCCAAACATCATTGGAAAAGTTCCTAATCCAAACAAAGCCATAAAAATTGCGCCATGAAATACATCCTGAGTAGCTGTTGCACCAATTAAAGCAATGTAAACAAAACCACAAGGTAATAATCCATTTAAAACACCAATTGCAAAAAGTGAAAATAAATTAGCTTTAGCAAAAAGGCTCTTAAACAATTTATTCGAAAATAATTTTAGTGGATTAAAACTTGAAGCTTTATTAGTAAATCTTGAAAGAAGAATACTAAAAATAATAAGAATGCCAGCACCTATACTTAAACTTTGTTGAATGCCGGCTAGCTTGAGTCCTAAACCAAAAGCTCCTAGGATTATTCCCAGGAGCATATAGGTAAAAATTCTACCACTGTTATAAATTAATCTTCCAAAATAAAAACCGATTCCAGAATTTTCTTTCCCAGGCAAAGCAAAGGCTATTGGCCCACACATACCCGCGCAATGAAAACTCCCAAATAATCCAGTTAAAAAAGCGGTAAGATATAACATCCTATTTTAGTTCAATTTCCTTTTCAGTTGAATATTGGGTATTGTTCCTACTCCAAGTTAAACTTAATTTCCACTTACCTTTTTCATAAGTACTCATATCAACTTCAAATATGGCAAGTGGATTTAAATGTACAGCAAACTGTTTGTCCATTTTAGGATTATTCGGCTTATATAGCTTCAAAACACCATTAATAGCAGAGCTATCTTCCATATTCAAAACATTAATTTTTGAGTTCTCAAAATTCAATGCGGTGAAATTATCTGTATTACCTGATATATTAATTTGCTCTTGGTATTTAATGCCTTTTTCGTAGTAACCTTCTTCAACCAATGGCACATCGGTTTGTGAAATTCTAATCACCATAAAAACCACAAATCCCATAAAACAAGCTGCAAAAAACATCAGCTTAGTACCCCAATTTAATTTCATACTTTTTTCTTTCTGCTAATATAAACAGGAAATTATACATTACTTATTAATAAAAACTGGTCCATTAAATTTTGACTTTACAGTCTCAATTATAACTCCATTGCTATAAACTTCAATTACAACTGGAGTGCTTATTTGTTTAATATCAGAAGGCTCTCTTTCAATAAACAAACTTGCTTTACCAACACTTTCTTTTTCAACTAAAATATCATTTCCTTCTACTAATTTAATTTCACCTTTGGGCTCAACTAGTTTTAATTGAATTGGTAATTCTCTAAAAGTTTTATTTACAAATTCAATATTGTATAAGTTTGAAATTTTACCAGTTTCAGTTTTTTGATACAACATACCTGGAGTTCTTAAGAGTGTAGTTTCTATATCTTTTCTTGTAATTAACGCAAATAAGAAAACAGAAAATAAACCGACTAAAACTACAGAATAAGCAATATTTCTAGGATTGAAAGTGAATTTTTTACCCATTGTAATTCCATTTAAAGAATCAAATCGAACCAAACCTTTAGGCTTGTCTATCTTCACCATTACTTCATCACAAGCATCAATACAGGCGGTACAATTAACGCATTCTAATTGGGTACCATTTCTAATATCTATTCCAGTTGGACAAACATTCACACACAATTTGCAATCAATACAATCACCCTTTTTACTAGGATCATTTTTATCCATTTTGCCTCTAGGTTCGCCACGTACAAAATCGTAAGCAACTACAATTGAGTTTTTATCGAGCATTAAACCTTGTAAACGACCATAAGGGCAAATAAAAATACAAACCAATTCTCTTAAACGAGCAAACACAAAATAGAAAACAGTTGTAAACAAAGCCAATGCCATAAATTTACCAAGATGAGCAGCAGGACCGTCTTCAACCATTAACCATAATTCATCAAGACTAATGATATAGGCTAAAAATGTATTTGCTATAACAAACGATAGCAACCAAAACAATAAATGTTTTAATCCTTTACGCCAAATTTTATTAAAGTCATAATCAGCTTCTGCTAATTTTTTTTGTTGATTGGCATCTCCTTCAATTAAATACTCAATTTTTCTAAAGAGCATTTCCATAAAAATGGTTTGAGGACAGGCCCAACCGCACCAAACACGACCAAAAACTACTGTAAATAAAATAATAAATAGAACAAAAGTCAGCATCAAAAGGGCAAACAGGTTTAAATCCTGTGGCCAAAATACCATACCAAAAATAATGAACTTTCTTTCGAGAACATTTAATAACAAAAGAGGTTTTCCATTAAGTTTTAGAAAAGGCCCACTAAACATGAGCGCCATCAAAAACCAGGAAAACCAAGTTCTGTAATTATAAAAATCTCCTTTGGGCTTTTTAGGGAATATCCATAAACGCTTGCCCTTTTTGTCAACATTAGCAAGTTTATCTCTAAACTGCTGTTGATCTAATGCTTTAGCACTTTCCATAATCTAATATTTCTAAAAAAAACAAAAGCTGTATCAATATTCTTTAAATGGCCTAAACAGGACATAATTAAGAAAACTGATACAGCTCTAAAAATCAATTCCTATTTAGAAGCCACAACCATGGCAGTATCTGATTTTGCAGCAGTACTGTCTGTTGCAGCTGAAGCCGCAGCTCCACCTTCAACGTATAAATCACCTTGAGCTTCTTTAGGGTTTGCAGGTTTTGTACCTTTAATACTCTTAATGAAAGAAGCCAAATCTTGCATTTGTTGACCATTTAAAGAATTCTGCCATGAAATCATACCTTTTGCGGGTACACCATATTTAATGGTTTTAAATATATCATTTACAGAACCACCATGAATCCAATAATCATCTGTTAAGTTAGGACCAACTTTACCTTCACCATTTTCACCATGACAAACAGCACATTTTTCTTTATAAAGAGTAGTACCAGAAGTCAATGATTTTGCATCGGTCATTAATTTAACTGAATTTTCATCAATTGCATTTCCTGCCAATTTCAAATAAGCCTCCTTTTCGGTGTTAGCAATCGCAACTTGTTCTTTGTATTCATCATCTTGAAGTTTTGAAAACTTGAAATAATGGTAATTGAACAAGTAAATAATTGCAACTAAAATAGATGTATAGAAAATAAAGTTAAACCAAGGAGGAGTAGGATTATCTAATTCACAGATACCATCAAAATCTTCATCTAAACGAAGTTCTTCTTCAGTTTTTTCAGATTTAACAGCTGCGAATCTATCCCACCAGCTAAGTTGTGGACGCCCTGCAGGATTTTTCAAACCTTTGATGGCGTTTGAGAGAATATTCAACAATAAGAAAAGGAATACCAATAATACAACGTTTACAATGATTAAAACGACTGAAAGACTTACTGGCTCCGATGCAGCCTTAGTGGCTTCTTGGGCATTTGCCATTCCCGCTAAAAGAATGAAAACAGCCAAACTAAAATATTTTTTATTCATGAGATGCATGGGTTTATTAATCTAAGGGTTTATTTTTCATGTCATTGAAATAAGTCTTATCTGTTTTCCATAACCAAATTAAAACTCCGGCAAAAAAGCTCATGAAAACTATTAGTGAAAATATCAAATAACCATTTTCAATCCCTGTCATTGCTGATATATGTTGTCTGAACATGTTTTTATTTTTTAATGATAATGAAATCCAAATAAGACTTATAAATGAAATTTATTTACTTGCTGTTTTACTCAATTTAATATCAGTTCCCAGTCTTTGTAAGTATGCAATCATGGCAATAATTTCCTTGTTTGCATCAACAGGATATCCCTCTTTTACTAAACCAGCAGCAATTTTTTCAGCTTGAACTTTTAAATCTGCTTCTGCTTTTTCTGCATATCCTTTTTCGTAAGGTACACCTAAAGTTTGCATGGCACTGATTTTATCTGCTGTATTAGAAGAATTCAAATCATTTTCGGCAAGCCAAGGGTAAGCAGGCATAATAGAACCTGGCGACATTGAACCTGGCTCAATCATGTGATTATAATGCCAGCTATCAGGGTATTTACCACCAACACGCATCAAATCTGGACCAGTACGTTTTGAACCCCACAAGAATGGATGATCATAAACATATTCACCAGCTTTTGAGTATTCTCCATAACGTTCGGTTTCACTGCGGAATGGACGAATCATTTGTGAGTGACAACTTACGCAACCTTCACGGATGTATATATCACGACCTTGTAATTCTAAAGGTGTATATGGTTTTACACTTGTTATGGTTGGAATATTACTCTTAATGGTAAGCATTGGAATAATTTCGATAACACCACCT
Source organism: Bacteroidia bacterium (assembly GCA_051861545.1). Lineage (GTDB taxonomy): Bacteria > Bacteroidota > Bacteroidia > UKL13-3 > UKL13-3 > CAISCU01. Next base: position 41,190 of record JBIMKP010000036.1, read on the forward strand.
ATTAAAATAACCAAGATAGTTAATACCATAAAAGTAATTGGTTTACGCTCGAAAGCTTTATGCCAATAGCTATGTGCACCATGAGCTACATAATCTTTTTCTAATGCAGGAGCTTCAGCATCTTCATTAGCAATTAATTTACCAGTAGCAGCAGTTTTAATTAAGTTATAACCCATAATGAATACACCACTTAAGAACATAGTACCACCAATTGAACGCATTACATGCATTGGTAAAACTTGTAAAGTAGTTTCAAGGAAGTTTGGATATTTTAATAAACCTTCAGGTAAAAACTCTTTCCACATCATACCTTGTGCAAATCCACTCCAGTACATTGGAATAGCATAAAACAAGATACCTAAAGTTGAAATCCAGAAATGTACATTAGCCAATGATTTGCTATAAAGTTGAGTACCGTAAATTCTAGGTACTATCCAATAAAACATACCAAAGGTCATTAAACCATTCCATCCTAATGCACCTGTATGAACGTGTGCTACAATCCAATCTGTAAAGTGAGCAATTGCATTAACGTTTTTCAATGATAATAATGGACCTTCAAAGGTAGCCATACCATAAGCAGTTACACCTACAGCAAAAAACTTCAATACTGGCTCATCTCTTACTCTATCCCAAGCACCACGAAGTGTTAACAACCCGTTAATCATGCCACCCCAAGATGGAGCAATTAACATTATTGAAAATACTACACCTAATGATTGTGCCCAATCTGGTAAAGAAGAATATAATAAATGGTGAGGACCAGCCCAGATGTATAAGAATATTAATGTCCAGAAGTGTAAAATAGAAAGTTTATAAGAATAAACTGGTCTGTTTACTGCTTTTGGTAAGTAATAATACATCAAACCTAAATAAGGAGTAGTTAAAAAGAATGCTACTGCATTGTGACCGTACCACCATTGTACCAAGGCATCTTGAACACCTGCATATAACATGTAACTTTTAGTCATGCTAATAGGTAATTCAAAAGAATTTACAATGTGTAAAACAGCAACTGTTACAAAGGTTGCAAGGTAAAACCAAATAGCCACATACATGTGACGCTCTCTGCGTTTTATAATTGTACCAATCATGTTGATACCAAAAACTACCCAAACCAAAGCAATTGCAATATCAATAGGCCATTCTAACTCCGCATATTCTTTAGATGTTGTAAGTCCTAATGGCAAAGTAACAGCAGCGGCTACGATAATTAACTGCCAGCCCCAAAAGTGAATATTACTCAGTAAATCACTGAATAATCTTGCTTTACAAAGGCGTTGAAGTGAATAATAAATACCAGCGAAAATTGCATTACCTACGAATGCAAAAATTACTGCATTGGTATGAAGAGGTCTTAAACGACCAAAAGATGTGTAAGGTATGCCTAGATTTAATGCAGGATAATATAGCTGCACGGCTATAATTACACCTACCAGCATACCAACGATTGCAAAGATTGTTGATGCAATCATGAAATTCCGGACTATCCGGTTGTCATACGAGAATTGTTCTACTTGCATGGGGGTTTATAGTATTGATATTATGTCACCAAAAATATCAGCATAATTATGGCTAAAATATGACAGGGGTTAGTTTGCTACATGACTTTTATCAGAATGAAAATTCATGCATTCACTTGTATTTCTTGATGCCAGCAGGCTAGAAAAAAAAATGAGGCTGCTTCTGTAAACGAAACAACCTCATTTTCAAAATATATTATACCTCTGTAAAAAAACAGAAACCTATTGTTTCTTGATTTCTTCTTCCCTTTTTTTCACAAGGTTATCATCAAACAAAATTCTAACCGATGGCGTGTAATCATCTTCCATTTGGCCAGATTTAACTGTCCAAATAAATGCAGCTAAAAACCCTAATGCCATTACCAAACTTACACCAATCAATAAAAATATAATATTCATCTTAAATTTATTTAGAACTGTTATTGAATATGCCGTTTTTCATGGCAAAATATGTTGTCATTCCTGTTGTAAAAACTATTACAGATATTGAACTTACAGGCATTAAAATTGCAGCAATTAATGGTGATAGTATTCCTTGAACTGCGAAACTTAAACCTACGAGATTATACATTAATGAAATTACAAAACTTAATCTTATTACTAATAATGTATGATTTGCAAATTTGAAAAACTTACCAGTATTTTCGAAAACAGATGCATCCATAATTGCATCACTTGCTGGAGAAAAATGAGCTGTATTTTCTGTAACCGAAATCCCTAAATCAGCAACCTTTAAAGCACCAGCATCATTTAATCCATCACCAATCATTGCGGTAGTTTCTCCATTTGCTCTTAGTTGGTCGATAAACAACATTTTATCTGCTGGACTTTGATTGAATCTCATTTCGGAATTTTGTGGAAAGAAATTGCTCATAGCCACCTTTTCGGTATCTCTATCACCACTTAATAAACTAAGTTTTCTAACTGCACCTAACTCGTTTAAAACTTCAGTTAGATGTGCACGATAAGCATGCTTAATTTCAAAAAAACCAACTAATTCACTGTTATATTCAATATAAACCAATGAAGCCAATTCATTATTGTTGGTATCTGCTTTAACTCCCAAATAAACTGCACTACCTAATCGGAGTGAATTTTTAGCGATTTTAGCACTTAATCCCTTACCTGAAATTTCAGAAAACTCATCAACAGGAACAAGAATTGAATGGTGCTTTAGAAATGAACTTATTTTTTTACTTAATGGATGCACAGATTGGTTACAAACACTATAAACAAAATTGTTTAATTCACTTGTTAATTCATTGCCATGAAAAACAACCCCAGAATCAGATGAATCAGTTAAAGTACCCGTTTTATCAAAAACAATATGTTTAATTTTGGCCATTTTCTCAACAACCTCAGGCCCCTTTAAATACAACTTGGCTCTTCCTAATAATCGCATTGCATTACCTAAAGCAAATGGACTAGATAATGCCAAAGCACAAGGACAAGCAATAATAAGAACAGCAGTAAAAGCATCTAAACTTTTTGAAGGATCTTGAACTAACCAAAACAAAGCTGATGTTATAGCAATACCCAATAAGAAAAAAGTAAAATACTTACTTATCATGGTTTGAAAACTTTCCATTTGACTTTTTGAGTCTTTAGAAAATTGTTCTGAATTCCATAATTGAGTAAGGTAACTTTGAGAAACGTGTTTGCAAACTTCTAACTCAAGGTTTCCAGCTGTTTGACGACCACCTGCATAAACCAACTCACCTAAAGTTTTTTGAATAGCAACACTTTCTCCAGTTACAAAACTAAAATCGATTTGAGCATCTCCTTTTAACAGAATTGAATCGGCAGGAATTATTTCATTATTTCTTATTAAAATTCTATCTCCAATTTTCAAATTGCTAACTGGAACAGTAGTTTCTGAGTTATCATTAATAACAGAAACTGCAACAGGAAAGTATGATTTATAATCACGTTCAAAAGAAATGGTATCAATAGTTCTTTGTTGAACCCATTTACCTAATAAAAGAAAGAAGACTAAACCTGCAAGTGTATCAAAATAACCTAAACCTGTATGAGAAAAAATTTCATAAGTGCTTCTCACAAACATCACTAAAATTCCAAGAGCTAAAGGGAAATCAATATTAATAATTCCCTTTTTTAAGCTTTTGTAAGCAGAAACGAAATAATCATTTGAACTATACAAAAAGGTGGGTAAAGCTAAAAAGAAATTAAGGTAGCCAAAAAGAGATGAAAAAGTAGATTTTGAAAAAGTATCTAAGCCAAAATATTCAGGAAAACTAATGAGCATGATATTGCCAAAACAAAATCCAGCAACACCAACTCTATATAATAACTTATTATTGGTTTCAACTTTTTTCTTTCCTTCCAAATCATTGAGATTTAAAGAAGGCTCGTAACCAATGGAAGCAAGTAATTCAACCAAAGATTTAAGAGAAAGTACATGATGATCGAAACTTATAATTAATTGTTTCTTTAAAAAATCAACTCTACTACTTTTTACTCCCCTTTCCAGCTTGTATAAACTTTCCAAAAGCCAAATGCAACTGCTACAATGCATAGTTGGAATATGAAAAGTAATTCTGGAAATTTTTTCATCAGTATATTGAATGAGTTGCCTTTTGATTTGCTCATCATCAAGAAAATTAAACTTTACCTTTGAAACTGGATTTTTTCTAGTTGTTCCCGGCGCATCCTGTAAATTATAATATTCACAAAGATTGTTTTGTGATAACAACTCGTAAACCTGCTGACAGCCATTACAACAGAAGTCTTTTTCTTCGAAAATTAAATGGGTATTTTGTATAGTATCTCCGCAATGGAAACAAGCTACTTTTTCCTTTTCAATCTTCACCATAGTTTAACCAAGAAAAATTGAGCGTTTTGGATTCATGAAAAATGAATTTTGCTTATGTAAAAGCATATCATCTATAATTTCATCTTTGTTTACTCCTGAAACCAATAAAAATTGATCAAGACCAGCAAGCAATACCAATAACTCTTTATAATAATTTTCAGGATAAACTCTTTGTATTGAAAAATGCTGTTTGTAATTTTTTAAATAATCAATCACACTTCTTTCTTGTGTTGCACTATCAGCTGTAACAACCACATTCAGAAACATATTATTCTCATGAATTTGATCATTCATTAGGTACATGAATAATTTAATTGCATCAAAAGACTTTTTACTTCCATCGTATAGGAGAACAATATTCTTAAATGATTGCTGTTCACCAGATAACATTAGAATTGGACATTTGGTATTTCTAAGCATTGCCTTAATACTAGCAAATGAATATCTGTCGATGTTTTCCTTATTAAAAATATCCTTTCCAACTAAGAATAAATCGTTATACAAACTTTGATCTACAAGTTTTAAATCAACATCCTGCGGCGATAAATATACTTTGGTTTTTAATTCCAGTTCATCACATTTACCGACAAATCTTTCAATAAACTCATTGCTATTTTCGATGTTGGTATGTAAAATTCTTTCTAAAATTTCTGATCGAGTGTACTGATTGTTCAGTAACTCATTATTATCAAAAGCTTCATGTAAATTCTTAGAACTTATACCTTCAACAAAAGCTCCTTGATAGATATTTTCTTCATTTTTAAAGATTCGGAGAGAACAATCAAGCAATCTTTCAGCTTTTGAGGTTCCATCCATAAGTATAAGCATATTTCTAATCACGGCCTTTTGACATTAATATAACAAAAATAGATTGTTCCTAAAAAGCCAAAAATGACTAACCTCAGCAGGCCTTATGATTTAAGTCATGTAAAAGAAAGGGCTATGAAAAACCCTGTGAATCAAGCAAAGAGCAGGTATATTCATAACCAATTTCAAAGATTTTCTTTGATGCAGAAACTTTAAATAGGTTATAATCCAGTAAACCGGGAGGCTCTATAAACAAATCACACTTTTCAATTGATGGTAAAATATTGGCTCTTAAACCAATATGCACTATCCTATCTGCATAATTTCTGATTCGAAATTTTTCTGATAGATTTTTAACTGGATTTACATAAACACCAATAATTTTATCAGTATTTTCTAATAAAGGTTGAACAGGTAAATTATTCATTAAACCACCATCAACATACAAACAGCCATTAATTTCATAAGGCCTAATAATAAGAGGCAATGACATAGATGCCATAACTGCATCAACCAAATTACCAGAACTAAAAACCTCAAGATTGGCTTTACTTAAATTGGTAGCAGAAATATAAAGTGGAATTTTTAGGTCATCAAAATTTTTTGCTCTTAAAAACTTACTTAATGTAACTTTTAAACCATCAGGCCTTAAAAAACCCAATCTAGGAGCTCTGATTTTCAGCATTTTGAAAACTTCTAATCCATTTAATAATTCAAAGATTTCATCTGGAGAGTATCCATCAGCATAAAGGGCACCAATAATAGCACCTGCACTTACACCAGAAATTACAGAAGGATAAATTCCTCTCTCATTTAAGGCTTTTAGTGCACCTAGGTGTGCGAATCCACGAACTCCACCCCCAGACAATACAATTCCTACAGGGTATTGCAAATTATACCGAAGCGTGTGATATTTTCTCTAAAGCCTGGCGATTTAGGATTCGAATTTTCTTTCCCTCCATATCGATTAACTTATCGTTTTTAAATTCCGATAACAATCTAATTACAGTCTCTGTGGCGGTACCAACAATATTTGCGATATCTTCTCTAGGAAGCGTAACTGCAATTAAATTATCAAGTGTTTGCTCTTCAAGATGAAAGGTTTGATGAAGAAACAACAGCGTTTCTGCTAATCTTTCACGAACACTTTTTTGAGCCAAACTTTGGATTTTTTCATCTGCAATTCCTAAATCATGACACAATGATTTTAACATCATTTTATTGATTTGAGGATTCTTTTCAACCAATTCCATGAAAACACTTTTTGGTATAAAGCAAGAAATGGTATCTTCTATACAAGTTGCAGTTGCAACTAATGGTTCATCTGCAATTAATGCACGGTAACCTAAAAACTCTCCGTCTTTAGCAAATCTTATGATTTGCTCTTTCCCATCTTTGTTCGATCTGGTTAGTTTAACCGAACCTTTGCTAAGGCAATAAATTCCCAATGGAATATTATCCTCATAAAACATTGCTTGGCCTTTTTTATAATGGCTACAAGTTTTTGACATAGATACCTTTTCTTTTTCTTCAGGTGTGCAAAATTGAAGAAAAGAAATGCTCCCGGCATCAGCTAGAGTTTCGTGGTGGACGCAGGCCAAGCCATGAAACTCCGGTTGAACGAAAACTGCAATGGTCATAAGTAAAGTGTTATGGATTTTTCGTTTTGGGGTATTATTATTTCATAGATTTTCGGTTTATGGGAGTTGATTGTTTTGAGTTTAGTTTACTTGGTTTTCATTAGTTTCTCTCACCATAAAGCATAAGTTCCCTTACCCATAATTTAGTTTTTATAGGGAATAGGAGTTTGGCAATCGCCCATGTATATTTTAGGTGGCCCGCGTTTGTCGAAAACTAAAATAGTTCGCATGTTTCCAGTTTTGCAACAAGGACATTTATGAAGAATGGCCGGCTTTTCTTGTTCTTTTGTTGGAGGTGTAATACCTAACTTTTGTTGCAGGGCTTTCAACTTCTTTCTTTTCCAGGTGCTACTGAGGAATCCATAATGGGTCAGATTTAATTTTTGGGGACTAAACTGTTTTAGGCGAATAGTTTTTCAAGTCTAAAGATGAAAAAATTGATG
>JBIMKP010000037.1:0-47764 GCA_051861545.1 Bacteroidia bacterium
TTTACTTATGACCATTGCAGTTTTCGTTCAACCGGAGTTTCATGGCTTGGCCTGCGTCCACCACGAAACTCTAGCTGTTAGTGGGAGGCTTATTTCTCATAGGTATCCTTCTAGTTGTGGGTATGATGCGACAATAATTTCAGGTCCAGGGACTCTGCTTGTATAATCGCTTGGCATTTCAATTTCCAAGTTTATGTTTACTAACAACTCATAATTATCAATATATTTTTTGAATTTCTCTCCCTGCTTTGTCAAGCCGTTTAAGGCAAGTAATACAATTTCAGAATTTGAAAGTTGGGCTCTTAATATTTTAATGTAGTCAGGTCGCTGTAGAAAAGCATTATTGTTTTCAACAGATTTGAAATATGGATTTCGGTCAACAAATTTTACTATATGATATAAATGTCTGAAGAAATGCCCCAAGTCTGAATTGTGAATTGTGAACCAATGATTGTATAGTTTTATTAGTTCTTCTTGTGTTTTTGTACTTGTTTCAAAATCTAACGTGATACGGGTAGCAAGGTTGTCAAAGAAGTTACTTCCGCTTGTTTCCACTTCTCCTTCTGTCTCAAAATGAACGGACGTTTTGATACCATCCTTTATCTGTCTCTGTTGAGTTAAAAGATTAAAGAAAATATTTTCAAATTGATTTTTTTGGGTAAGAAGTTGATTTGTTTCGTTATTCAATCTTGTCATTTGCAAGTTGTCAAATACTAAAAGTGTCCCCGCAAGTGTGAAGAAAACGCCAACACACGAGCCAACAAACGGGGCAATTTTAGATGCATTGTCAAGAGAAAAGGTCCCGCCAATAGTTAAGTAACCATTGCAGAATAATAGAATGGCATATACAGTAAGTATTGTAAGTCCCAGAACCAAACTTGCTATTGCTATATTTCTTATTGTCATTTTAATGCTCTAATGTTTAAAGTTTTCACTGTCCCCAAAGCTTGCCGCTAAAGTATTAATTGGAGCCAATTAACTTCCTAAAATCCAAAACTTAATTGATGGGTAGAAGAAGCAATAGGCTAAACAATACTATCAATTTTTAAGCAAAAACAAAAGACTTTACTTAGAATAGGCGGTTTTATTTTTGGATATGGTGAATTTTTTGGGAATACCTTATATATAATTTAAGTATAATATTTTGTTACAGTTGTTGGTTACGTTCTGAGTTATAACGCTGTTGCTGCGTGAGGAAAAATAAATTGAGCAAATAGTCAATAAAAATAGCTATTTGAAATGGTCAAACTATTCGATTTTATTATTTAAACTAACATAGTTCTTAGCTGTTATAGTTTTTCAATGTTCATAGTTTTCTCTCATTTCAAGTTCATACATGTTTTCGATTTCGTCTGCAAAATCAGTATATTTTGCAAAAATGTCTGCAGTGTGAAATAATAGAATTATACTCATTTCAAAGAGCGCATTAACATCAAGTAGGTTAATAGTTTCTCCATGTTTAAATGAGCACTTGTTTTCTTTATTTACTGGATATCTAAAACTATCAGAATTTTTATCGAGTAATTGAAAAATACTAATCAATTTATCTACTTCTCCACAGTATTTTTTGAACTCGTCAATATCTCCTTGTTCAACCTCAATATTATATTTAGATTTTAGGATTTTAATTGTTTCTGTAACATGGAGTTTAAAGGCATTAAAAAGACTTTCCAAGTTGTGAGTTCCAGTATTTTTATAATCATCCTTTTCTGAATATTTGCGGAAGTATCTTATGTTGGATTTAAATCCTAATTCTAAGCAATGTCTTGCAATGAATAAGATTGGATATACAATATGGTCTACGTGTAATCCAGACTCATAAACTCTATTCATTAAAGCTTCAAATGCGCTCACATAACTACTTAAATAACTTTCAAAGCTTAAATAATGGCCTATGTAAGCATTGAATTGTGCTCTAGTATGTTTATTGTCAGGAATTTCTTTCATTTTAGTCATTTATGTTTTAACAGTTAACTGTTTGCACATTATTGATGTGGGCGCTTTAAACTCAAATGTAATTTAGGTAAACGATTTAATCAACCAATATAATTCCGTTAAACAGAGAATAATTACATACTTATTGTAAATGTTCGGTCAGTGATTTTACTTATATTAATTCTAGCAGCAATTCTAAATACCAGTAATCGTTCCTATTGTTGTTATAAAATTATTTTACGCTTTAGTTTGTCAATGCTATTATTCCGCTGGTGTAATATTCTGTGATTATCAATTATTAATAAGTCGCCAATTTGTAAAAGTAATTTAGTCGGTTGTGAATTATTTATGACTTGTTCATAATGCATTAATGATTTGTTTTCAGTATGGGATTGTTCTAGTAATTTGTCGGAGTAGCAAAATTTTCTAGTTGGAAATCTTTTGAATAATGGAAAACTTTTTAAGTTATTAAGCGAATCTTCGGCAAAAACAAAATGAATGTCTTGCAGTTTGTGTCCCTCCTCAATTGGAATTCGGAGATAAACCCTTTCAGCGTCTAATATATTTATTTCTGTTTCATTTGAATCGCAAAAAAGCGAGATGAATTTTATTGTTGGACTGTCTGTGCAAAAGCCTTTTGTTCTGTGGCAAAAGCCGTTAAGTTGGCTTACCTGGTCAATGCTACTGCCTAATGAATTTGATATAGTTGCGAAATCTTCAATTGTTAAGTTTGTCAATCTAACCCATCCTTTTTCGGATAGATTTATTTTGACATCATCAAGGAATATTTTCTTTTCTAAGATTTTAATTTCTGATGATATTATTTCTACTTCGTCTGGGTTAGACATTTCAGCTAAAACCTTGTTTTTTTCTTTTAATTCATTCTTGTTTTTTCTGCGATTGTGAAGTAAGTCTGTTTCGTAAACAACAGGTTGAAATATTTCCGGCGAATTGATAATTTTGTTTTGAACACCATAATTGAAAACATCCTGAGCGTTTAGATAGAGAAGTTTGAATTTAAATCCTTTCCATTCATAATCACGAAAAACTACTTTAGTAAAGTCTGAGCTGAAAATGTCGAAAGGTTGTCTTGTATTTTTAAAATTTAGGTCAATGCTAATAATTTGCAGAGTCACACTGTCTGCTAAGCTGCTTAAAAGTTCTTTACTGAACGTAAGTTGTTCACAGGCAGTGAATATACTGCCATTTTTAGAGGAAGAAACCTTTACTTCTCCAACAAATAAACTCTTGCCTCGACTTAGAACATAATCAAGTTCTTTGAAAATTCTTTTGTGTCTTTTTCCGTATCCATATTCAAAACTTATAATTTTTTCATCCAAGCAAATTTTCGACTTTTTTACCCAATCGATTATAGATAATTCTAACAAGTATCCCATAGTCTGAGATTTCTTTGGAATTGGTTTGTTGTAAACTACACCCTTCTGTCTTTCGTGTTTAAATTGAGATAAATAGATTTGATAAAATGGGTCATCAACTTTCAGCAATTGAATATTTCTGTAATCGGTGTTATTTTTGTTTCTATTGTCCAAAGTTATTTTAATCTTTATTTATTTGCCTGTAATCAGCACCACACCAATTCAACTAACTAAAACGGATACTTCATAATTCCTTCTTAAACCCGCAAAACATTCTTTGTTGGGTAGAAGAAGAATAGGCCAAACAATACTATCAATTTCCCCCCAAAAAACCAATAGTAGTTTCTATGATTTTTTCAGGTTTTTCATCACAAACAAACACCCCTCAAGTCCTCATCCCCAGTATTCACATCCACACTTTCTCCTGCATTTAGTTTGATTAAGCCGGTGGTGAGTTCTATCCAAACTGGGGAATTGTCGGCAGGGTTGCTTATTTTGTTGTCTTTTATTTGAAGCCTTTTGATGGCTTGTAAATAGCTTGTGAGTTCTGCGGTTCCAACAGACCAAATGGTTTGTTGTTTTCCCATTTTTTCGCAGAATGTGAGCATATTATTCCATCGTTTTTGGTCGCCAAATTCCCATGAATGTCCCCAAACATAGAAAAGAGATAGAGACTTTTTATCTAAGGCTAAAAACTCATCTGCATAATCTAGAACCTTACTGTCGTGGCAGGTGGGGTTCCATCTAAAATAGTTTTCGGGTAAGTCGAATTTGTAGGTATCGCTAACTGTTCTGGCATTGCTAATGCCTGTTGTAGAAATGAGTTTAGAAATAGACTCATTTGTATTACCAAACGGGTAGGCCATACTTAAGATTTTCCTTTGAGTAAGAGCTGTTAATTGTTTGATATCTGAATTGACTTCCTCCAATATTTCCTGCTCTGAAATTTTAATAAAATCTTTGTGATAAGCGCCATGAGCGGCAATCTCATGGTTCTTATAGATGATTAAAAGGGAATCTTTTGGCACATATTTTTGGAAAATGGTATCAGCAAATTCCACAGGCCAAGCGAGTGTTGTTCCTAGATAAGATGAATTCAAATTAAATGTTCCAATAAGTCCGTTTTGGTCAAATAGTTTAGCTAACTGAATATCCTGAATGGTCCCATCATCATAACTCAAAACCAATGCTTTGTATTTACCTTCGGGATAAGTAAAAGCAACAAAATCGCTATTTGTTTTACAAGAACACATGAGCAACAAAGCGGCATAAAACAGAATAAATAATCTTGTCATTTTAAAGTGGGGGATAGGTTTGATTGAAACTAATATTGCTGTTTTATAAGCGGTTTTCGTAACAATAAAAAATGTAAACTTAGAATATTGAAATTTCAATATACAACAAATGAGGCGATTGCAATGGTTAATATTCGCGTTTATTATTTTTCCGCCTCAACCAAATCATATAAAAACCAGTGATAATTCAATAACTCTTAGGCAGATTCTTAGCGTATCTTCAAACTGTCTGTCTTAAACGTTTTGAAGTCTACGTGTTTTATGATCTCTACATTTTTATCACGCAGTTTCGAAATGAGTATGTCCAGGTCGGGTTTAATTCTATGCCAGGGAGTCGAAATGTGAAAAGGTGAGGAAATATGTATCGGTTCATCGTTTACGTGTAATCCATCAAAGTTTGATTTTAATAACCAAAACGAACCAAGTTGGGGAAAATCCTTTTCACCTATGAGGTTGGCATAATCAAAATCTAATTTAGCAAGTAAGATGAAATCCAATTCTTCTGAATGAATCAATAACCAATCTGTTTGCTGTTCACTAATAAAATCGTTGAAACGCCGGGATGAAATTATTTTCCATAAGAAATTTTGTTCACCTGAAGTAAATTTCGTCCCCGATTGAGTCAAAGCGGCCTCCAACCATTGATTAAACTCTGCAATGGGTTCAAGGTTTCCCTTTGATTTCTCTCTATAAACACGTTGTACCAGGTCAACTATCATTTACTTTATTGAATTTTTTGTATGCAAAATTACATCTGCCAAATGATCTTCTGATGTTTTAAAATTGGTTTAGATGGGGCAGTTTAATTAGGTCTGTTGCTCTTAGAGCATTTGGTTCCTCTGGTAAAGGTGCTTTAATATTAACCGAATTGAAAAGAAAATTAGCAAGAACTAAAATAGTTATGAAACACTCAAAAGCAGCAATTTAAGGATAAAAGTTATTTTTATATTTAGCTTTTAATCTTCTCTTTTGTCATGATGTGTAACATTAAATTTACAAGTATCAGCACAATGATGAATGGACTTAAATGTGCTATCAAAGCCTCATTGAATACAAACAAACGAGAAAAACTCATGAGATAGAAAACCTGTAAAATCAAAAAGGAGTAAAGACAAATCTTGTTTGAGTTGATATACAATTGTTTTCGTGAAATTTGGATATCAGAATCAAGTATCCATTTCACATATACATAAATGGAAATCGGATAAATGAAATAGGTGAGAGAAGGGAAAAAACTCCAGATTTCTATATCAAAAATCAAAAATAACTCCAGTAATTTTGAATAGAGCAGAATTAAAGTGGGAAGCAGCATCACATGCCAAATTAGCTTGGTTTTATTTTCATTTACTTTCCTTAAAAACAGCAGGGTAAAGATGATCAATGAAGGAATGAAAAAGAGCAAACTAAAGTTAAAAGGTGAATTAAAATCCATTCTATGAAAAAGTATCCCAATAAGAAAAATGAGTGAGGATAGACTTAATGCTTGAACAAAAGTCTTTTCTTTTCGAGTTCTGAGATAATAAATTGTTAAAAGCAGTGAAACCAAACAAACTGCGATATAAATATAGAATAGATTCAATATTCCACCGACAATATCGTTGGCTAATAGGAATATGGGAAGGATGTTTTCAAACATTGGTTTCATTATTTTTGGCTTCTATTTGTGGAATAAGTTGTAACACCTTGACACATTTTCCGGTATTATTAATGACATGTTTATCTAAAGGATGAGAAGCTAAACAATAGTATAAATTTTTGCGGGGAAATCTATGGGGGAGGATGGAGGGAATCAATTATGAATTTGGGAACATCCTCAATAATTCTGGTTTAATTAGGTTATTTTTTTAACTCTACCTCGCAGATGCATCTAAAACCTATCCAGGATTTGGGATTCGAATATTTCTGAAATTTTGAGATAGTGTATTTGTCGTTGAACTGTGGTTGTCCGTTCAAATAAGTTTGAAAGTTGAGACCCATTATTAAGCTATCACTTACTAATTCTGAAACATTACCTAACATATTATAAATGCCATAGATATTGGGTTTGCCAAAAATCACCGATTCAGTTTGTAAAGGAATAAATGAGCTATCGCCGCGAGCGTTTGCTATAAAAACAATTGGCAGTTTTTTCAAATTGTAATACTCTTTAGTATTGGAAACCGGTTTATTCTTATTGTCTAAAATATCGACATAACCCAATGGGTATTCTGTCTTGTTTAAACCACTTTGAGCGGCATATATCCATTCTTCCTTAGAAGGTAATCGGTATTTAACAATTTTAGGGTAGTTATATGTACTGTCAAAATTAAAATCCTTAATATGATTAGCTTTTAAATATAGCATTAAATTAACTACATCAGAACGCCAATTACAATATTTAACAGCCTGATCGTAGCTAATTCCGATTACAGGAAAATCCCGATAAACAGGGTGTTTGAAGTAATAGTATTTTAGGTCTCCATGTCCTGTTCCGTCATTTATCCAACATAAAGTGTCCGGTAGAACTGATAAATATTCTTTTGGTTGAACTCTAAATATCCAATGGACATATTCGAGATAATGGAAGTTTGATACTTCAGTGTAGTCAATGAATAAATTATCTTTGAGCCAAATAGTTCCTGGGGGCACAATTTCAAATTTTGGAGATTTTCTGACTTTATCATTCAGTTGTTTTGATGAATTACAATTGATAATTAGAAACGCAAAAAGGATGAGAATTGTCTTTGACATTTAAATTGGCTATTTCTATTTAAAGATAATTAAAAGGTTACAAATGATTCACTCGAATATAACATAGTGAAGCAATTTAATCAACCACCCATATCCTATCAAACTGAATAAGTCCAAAGTAGCGTAATGTTTAAGTTTATTACTTTTTCGCAGGTTTGAATGTGAGGGTTTTGGGAGCGTATTTTTAATAAAATTTGTTCTGCAAATAATTTCATTTTAATAAGATTAAGAAAATCCGGATTGCTATCAAAGTACGACAATATTGCAAACTCTATGCTTTCTTTTATTATATCTACTTATTATTTAATTTGTAATTCCAAATCCCAAGCAGCTCATCAATTGCTAACTTCTCAGCAGTATTTATTTGCACCATGTAATTGGCATACAATTTTGGGTCGATGAGTATTATTATATTAGGTTTTTCTATCCCTTTATAAGCTGATTTTTCTTTTCGTGTCAATTCTTTCCATGTTCTGGGTCTTCGCATTTTTTCTGCAGAAAAACAGCCATTTCGCACCAGATAGTTATTGATAGTGTCGATACCATCAACCAAGAGGCATTGAGTAATTTTGATATTATTTTCAACAGATATTGTACTAATTGGGATAACAATTGCCTTAGGATGTTTTACAATCCAATCTTCAATTAAACTGTCTGAATTATCAGAATGATAGGGAAATAAAAAGTCTCCAAGTAGGCTATAAATATTTGAACTATCTGTTTTATAAATCCCAAGATATGACTTGAAAGTAAAATCAGATAGTGATAAGTTTTTGCTTACTTGTTGCCCAAGGCAGCCGGTCATTAAAGCCCCAAAGCAGAGTATAAAAAGTACTTTTTTCATTTGTAACAAAAGCTATTTAACTTTCTTATAAGTAATAGAGTCATATTTACCATCGAGTACTGAAATCATCCATGCTGAAGCAAATTCATTGGCTTGTTCTTCTTTTTGTAAATCGGCTTCTGAGTAGTCAATATCTTCTAGGAAAATGTCCTTTTTACCATGTAATAAAATATGACCAACTTCATGAAAGAAGGTAAACCAAAAATGTTTGTTTTGTTTTTGATTTTCAGTTAATTGAATTAATGGATTGTCGTCTATCCATCTTGTGGCTCCGCTGAGTGGCGCTTTTTTGATGCAGGGTGTATATACTACTTTTACTCCTGATGCTAGACAGATTTCTTGCAATAGTTCAAAGAAGTTCTTTGGTTGGGAAAACATGATTCTTTTAATTTCTACCAAAGCTGTTTTGAATTGTGTTTCTGAATATTCTCCGCATTGAATTTCACTAGCTTGAATTTCACCTTGTCTAATCCAAGCAGAGATGGCATAAGGTTCTTTTGTTTGCGCCAATGAAATACGGAAAGCTACTTTTAATTGCTGGTTGAAAAAATAATCCTTCCAAGCATTTGGAGAGCTCAGTCCAAAAAAATGAAACAATTCTTCCGCCTTTTCTTCCGGTTTCGTTTTTGCATTTATCCATCCACATTTTACCATTTCGGTAAAGGGGAATTGTTCTGCCCAATCTTTGGCATCTATAAGGGCTAAGGCTCGTTTTTCACGGGCTTTGTATTCGTCGAAACGGAACTGACTCTTCATCCAAAAATTTGCTGGAATTTTTAAAACACTTTCAAAAAGAATGGCCATTTCGGGAGTAATGGAACTATCGCCTTTAAGAATTGCAATGATTGTTTTTTCAGGTTTTCCGGTACGTACAGCAAACTCTTTGGGTCCCATTTTCAGCTCCTCCAGTTTCTCAGCCAGCGTTTCACCTGGGTGAAAAGCGATGTCTGTATAAAATTCGTTTACAGTTGTCATACTTGCTGTTTTAATGGTAATCTACTATTTCAATTATTTCTACGGCGATAATTTCTAGCCAGATTTTAGATTCACAGCAAATTTATTATTTTTAGCTTACATTAAGTGTAAGTTCATTTATTCGATTTTATTTATTTAAAAAAGATTCTCAGGATGTTTACCTGTTCATATTCCCAAAATTCTAAGTTGAAGATCTGTTTTAGGTAAAGATGATAATAAACTTAAAACGCATTTTAAAATCAGAAATCGTATGGTGATTAAACTTCATAGTTTAATTTTGGGTGGAAGTATAAAACAGCCCAAATTTATTGATTTAGCAACTCAAAATACTTTTTAGAGTTGTTTAAAATGTCTGAAAACTGTGATGGATTTTCGTCTGGTGAAAAGCACCTACTATGTCCTAGTTTGATTGTTTTAATTAAGCTACCCTTGAAGAGATAATAAGAACATCCCCAACCGGGCACTTCCTTTGTTTTGTCGTAGCTTTGGGTACTATCATTAAAAACAAAAACATGTTCTCTTCCTGAAACAAAAATGAGAAGCTTTCCCTGATAATAATATTCATATTTTTTAGAACAACCATTTTGTTCTATTTTTTCCAATACTTTTATCAGGTTTCCACTCTTAAAATAACCAATCAGTTGAATTTTTTTATTTTGTGCTTCTTCCAAAAACGCTTTATTATTAATAGTTTTTATTGTAAAGCTAGTATCTAGATTGATTTGCTCAACGGTATTGTGAATTTGTTGGATAGTATCGCCCGATTGCCCCAAAAGTAAGCTTGTTAGTGTAGAAAAAACCAAGGTTAAAATAATAAATCGCATTTTTTTAAATTAGATGGACATGTATTGGGGTAAAATATAATTGTTTAATTCTAGTTCAATCAAAAATAGCTTATTTAATCAACCAACAAAATTTCATCAAATAGAATAAGCCAAAACAAAGTTGTGTTTAATTTTATTGCCTTTTCACCGGTTTGAATGCGTGTTTCAAGGATGTTTTTGTAGTGGTGGAATTTGTTCAAACTAGAAACAAAAAACTTGTTATCATCCAAAATGATTTCTTCTGAAAGGGGAATCCATTTCAGCTTAGCTACATATTTGTTAAAACAGCTAAATCACATTAAATTTGTTTCATATAGACTTGATAAAGCCTCTTTCTTTCGTAGAAATGTAATCAAGTAAAGAAATTAAAGGAACTCATTTTGGGTTCCTTTTTTTTAAATATAAAATGTTATTTCGATGTATTATTTTTTTCTTTTAGTTCGAATTGGACTTTAGTCGCCTCAAATTGTTCCTTAACTATATTCATTATTCTTTCTGTAACAACTTCTGAAATTTCCTGTACCGACATTCCTTGATGAATTGTCAAATCTTTTTCAGATGTTTCTCTAAAAGCAGACAATACATCTTTATGGGAATATGAATTTTTTGTGTAGTTAATATTCAAGGATGGTGTTTCCATATTTTAATTTTTAAAGTAGTTTTGGAAGAACTGTTGATTTAATTCGGCTTTAAAATAATGTTTTCGTTTTATCCAAACAAACCCATCACCTTTAGAGATAATAGCCACATCTACAGGCCCTCCCACACTTTCCTCTGCGAAAGTAATCCTTCTTTTCAAATATGTCAAATATATCAAGCTTTCTGCCATTTCAGAAAGATCTTCCTTTGCTAAGTTACTTAGGGCATTCATTAAAGGTATAATGTGATTTTCTTGCTTAATTTGTTGGTTTAAATTTCTAAATTCTTTTACAATAACAGATATATCTAAGTTTTGTAATTGTTCTGTTAAGAGTGTATTAGTTTCACCAATACGATCAATAATTGCTTGATTGTATCGCTTAAATAATGTCTCAAAATTATTAAGATAAATATTATCAAGTGATGGGTCAATACCTGTTAATATTGTATCAATGACATCCGTTTGAGCAAAAGGGCAAAATGCTCCATTGTTAGTATTTGAAATGGAAGCAGAGCGATTTTCATTTACATAAAATCGAAGTCTATTATCAACAACTATTGAGATATTAATTGGAATTAATTGGGGGTATATTTCATTTTCTCCAAAGCCTGTAAAAATTAATCCTGTGAAATTCGTTAGTTCCTCCTTTGCTCTTAAAATAGAAAACACTGCCAGCTTTATCTTTGCAAGTAAATCAGATGAAATCTCAATTCCATTTGCTGTAAATCTAGTTTGATTTATTCTGCTAAATATTTGTTCTGAATAGGTGGTAAACATTTCAAACGTATAATCTGAAAAATCCGGGCAGAATTCTGTCTGCAAGCCCCAATAATTAATAAGACTATCTATTTGTTTTTCAAAGAGTAATATAAATTGTCCTCTACTTTCTAAAGAAGGGTTCTTAAATTGAATTACAATATCATTAATAACAGAGTTGATGATATCTAATGCGAAATTTTCTAAAATCGCAATTTGCATTCCTGCATCAGTATAAAAACCTTTAGTTCTAAGAAATTCTATAAAGTTTTGTCCATATTCTGCTAAGGTTGAAAACGAGTTGCTGCCTAATTGTTTTCTGTAAACTTTTATGATAGTTTCCCATGGGGTAGTCATAAAGGAAGCTGAATTGTAAATCATTATCCCAACAGGATGTTGCTTCGATAATGTAAATACTTTATTTGCTTTATTGAATATTTTTCTCTCCCCATTACCACTAATAGTAACCGCACTATCAGCGGCTATTGCCACTGCATGTTTGTTTAATATTCCTAATACTGCTGTCATAAATTCTCTATAGTATTTAGTTGGGTTAAAAATACATTTTAGAGGTTTTGATAAGAAAAGCGGGATTAAACAAAAGATGCTTAGCTAAGCATATTACAAATTTTTTTGGCTTATTTGAATACCTAAATTGTTACAAATTATCGTTGTTAAGTCTCTAAAAATCTCAAAAGGTTAGGATAGTTATTGGTATAAAAAATTCTTTCAGTTTTTTATAAAATAACTTTATGTATTTATTAGATGATTGTAATTTTTTACTCGTAAAAGCAATACTTTTAGGTAAACCTTAATTTTGGCAATTCATTCATTGATGCCTTTTAGGAATAGGTTTTTCATTAAGTTCCCGAAGTCATTTTGTTACAGCACTACTTTCAACAAATAGTAATACATCCGGGTCTTTAATATTCAGTAAATTATTTAATAATTTTGACACGAGGTCAATATATATGCAGTTTTTCTCAATGTACTTTTAGGAATTAGACATAGGCGTTTCGTTCGGCAATGATTACCAATTCAATTGGAAATATTTTTCCAATCACATAATTCCTAAAACCAGCCTAGTTCCTTCCCCCCTTAAAACAAATTCCTCTCAATAAAATCAATCAAAGAGTGAATTACTTTGATATGAATTTCTTGAGCTCTGTCGGCGTAATTGCTATGTGGTGCGCGGATTTCAACATCACATAATCCAGCCATTTTACCGCCGTCTTTACCTGTAAGACCAATGATTTTAATGCCTTTTTTACGAGCTACTTCCATGGCGTTTAATACATTTTTGCTATTGCCACTGGTTGATATTCCCAATAAAACATCACCCTCGCGACCAACTGCTTCTAGGTATCTGCTAAAAACAAAATCGTAACCGTAATCATTTCCAACACAAGCCATATGACTCACATCACTCATAGATATGGCACCAATTGCTGGTCTATCGTTACGGTATTTGCCTGTTAATTCTTCTGCAAAATGCATGGCATCACACATACTTCCGCCATTACCACAACTTAATATTTTACCACCGTTTTTAATGGATTCAACCATTATTTTTCCAGCAGCTTCTATGTTTTCGAAATTTTTATCATCAGCCAAAAAGCGACTTAATACATCATGCGCTTCTGTGAAATGTTCTTTAATATGGTTCATTTTAATATGATTTTTTTTGTCTAAATTTAATATTCCAATTCTCCCCAATAGCCGTTTTCTATAGGCCCCCAAAAATTATCTGTAGCAACTTAAATCTTATTCCTACACAAATTTACTCCTGCCAATGGCCAAAAGCTAACAGCCAACGGCCGCTCCAAAAGCCAGTAGCTAGCGGCCAGAAGCCAGAAGCTTTCACCAACTAGTGTTTAATCCTACTATAAACTTCCTTCCCTTTCTTCAAAAACTCAATAAACTCCGGAACGCTTTCATTAAAGGCTCTTGGGTATGCAAGCATGTTTTCATTGTGATCAATCAATACATACAAAGGTTGTGCATTGGCATTGAATTTACGGATTTGTAAATCTAAATTCTGTTTACCAATTTCCTTTTTCTCTTTATTGTCATATGGAGAAACATACCATTCGTTTTCAGCTAATTTCTCTTTTTCATCAGCATATAAAGCAACTACTACGTAATCTTCATTTAAGATTTTAAGCACTTCAGGATTGCTCCAAACATTGGCCTCCATTTTACGGCAGTTTACACAACCATGTCCGGTGAAGTCAATGAATACTGGCTTGTTCACCAATTTGCTATAGGTTAATGCCTGACAATAATCAAAAAAACCATTTAAGTTATGTGGCAAATGAAACAACTTACTATGTTTAACTTCTGCTGTTAATTTGGCCTTTTCAGTTTTAGGTGTATATAAATCGAAAGCCAATGTATGTTGAGGTGGTAAATAACCTGAAATAGCGCTTAAAGGAGCACCAAACAATCCTGGAAACAAGTAAACAGCAAAAGAGAAAGATGCAATAGCTAAGAAGATTCTTGGTACGTTTACATGTGTTACCGGACTATCATGCGATGTGATGAATTTTCCCATTAAGTATAAACCCGTAAACACTGCAATCACAATCCAGATTGCGATATATACATCGCGGTTTAACAATCCCCAATGGTAAACTGTATCGGCAACCGACAAGAATTTTAATGCCAATGCCAATTCAATAAATCCTAAAACTACTTTCACAGAATTCAACCATCCACCCGATTTAGGTAATGAACTCAACCATTGCGGGAAAATGGCAAACAAAGTAAACGGAATTGCAAAGGCCAATGAGAAAGCAAACATTCCTGCTATTGGTCTTAAATAAGTTCCGCCAAATGCTTGAATTAAAATGTTTCCTACTAATGGTCCTGTGCATGAAAACGATACCAAAACCATGGTAAATGCCATAAAGAAAATACCTCCATAAGACGACATATTCGATTTGGAATCGATTGAGTTTACAAATTTATGTGGTAATGTAATTTCGAACATCCCCAAGAATGAGGCACCAAATACTATGAATATCAGAAAGAATAAAATATTAGGAACCCAATGTGTACTTAACCAATTAGCAAAATCTGGTCCCATAAATACTGCAACCAATGTTCCAACAATGGTATAAATAGCAATAATGAAAAATCCGAACATCATGGCTTTGAATTTTCCATGGTCTTGATTTTTAGTAAAAAAGGTAACTGTCATTGGAATCATTGGAAATACGCATGGTGTCATGATTGCACCTAAACCAAATAGAAAGGCATAAATCATGAAACCCAAAAGAGATTCACCGCTTCCATCTAAATCACCTTTTTCTCCGTTTTCTTTGATGTATTGGTCGCTAGGCACCTGCATGTTTTTGTAATCACACGGATCGGAATCAGCAAGGGTTTGGGCGGGAGTGTGGGAGGTGTCTGGGGTGGTGGTATCAGGTGAGGAAGTTTCAACAGTTGCTGCAGGTATTGTTTCAACCGTTTCAGGAGTTTTGGTTTCTTCAATTGCTTTTCCGCCAGTTACATTAACAGTGAATTTTAATTCGTCATTAAACAAAACACATTGACCAGTAATTTGAGAACATTCCTGAAACTCAAGCTCTGCAACAATTTTTGGATTGGCTTTTAAGATTTTTACTTTTTGATGAAATTCTGCTTTTCCAACAAAAGTTGAAACTTCACCTTCAAAAACATCATCATATTTTTTGTGGCTCCCAACTGGTTTAGTTTTTCCAACCAGTTCGTAACTTGGGTCTTTTTTGAAATCAATAAAAGCAACAACAGGTCCAACTTTATCGCTAAAATCGTTGGAATACATGTACCAATCTTTTTCAATTTTACTGGTAAACACCAAATCAACCACATCGCCAATTTTAGCGTTTTTAGGATTGGAACTGATATCCCAAGTTGGTTTCTGCTTCATTTGGGCAAACCCTAAAAGGTTCAATCCAATTAAAAACAAAGAGAAAAGCAGTTTGTGTGAATTCATTTTATTGATGGTTTTAAAACTTGACAAAAATATACTTTAAAAGCAAATGGCAATGATAAGTTCAAATGAAGCATTTGATAATCTTAATAATTTTCAAATTTACGTAAAGGGAAACCAAAGGTTTTGGAATAAATGTTACATGCTTACTTTAATGTACAAATGCGGCATTTGTTGGAAAAGCCTTGCATAACACAAGGTTTAAAAACAAACAAAGCCCAAAGTTCGGCCTTATTTTTGTTTCTTAGAATAAATATGAGAAAGCAATTCCTCCTTTTACTTTGTCTTTTTGCGTTAAATGCCTTTGCACAAGAGACAAATCCTCAGCCAGCGCTAAAAATGACAGTCGACCAATACATTGAAAAGTATTCGAGTTTGGCTGTAGATGAAATGTATAGAAGTAAAATTCCGGCAAGTATTACTCTAGCACAAGGAATTTTAGAAAGTGGAAACGGAAACAGTCGCTTGGCTACTGAGGCCAATAACCACTTTGGAATTAAGTGCAAAGCATCGTGGACAGGAAAAACCATGTATGAAGATGATGATGCACCACAAGAGTGCTTTAGAAAATATGATGCAGCTATTGATAGTTACAGAGATCACTCTGATTTTTTGATGAAAAATTCGCGTTATGCTTTTTTGTTTGATTTGGAACAAACCGATTATAAAGCTTGGGCACATGGATTAAAAAAAGCGGGATATGCTACCAATCCTCAGTATGCTGAATTATTAATTACTTTTATCGAAAGACATAAACTTCACAAATACGATGGAGTTAAGTTGAGTGAAGAAGAAGACCGCGAAAATAAAGAAGAGAAGGCAGAAACCATTAAGTCGTATGGCAAAGAAGTGATAGTTAATGGTGTTCCTGGTATTGTTGCTCGTGCAAATGATAGTTATGCTAAAATTGCTCTTGATTACGATATCAAGGTTTATCAAATTTATAGAAATAACGATTTACCTAAAGATGCTATTTGTAAAGAAGGTGATACTGTTTATCTAAAATCGAAAAAGAACAAATCAGATATTCCAACTCATATTGTTGGTGAAAATGAATCCATGTATTCGATTTCTCAACGATATGCAGTAAAACTTGAAAAATTATTAGATAGAAATGAACTGATTGAAGGACAGGAACCAGCTGTAGGAGAAACAATTTATCTAAGAGAATCAAGAGACAATGCTCCAAAATTGAGAGATACTGTTCAAAAAGTAAATCCTGTAATTCCTACAAAACCGGTAGAAGAGATTAAAGTACAAGAACCCTTAGTTATTACAGAAAAAGCGCCTGAAGTAGCTAAAGTCGACACCCAATTCAATGAAAAGGTTTATGAAGACCCAATAAAAAACATTGAAACTCAAAAGCCAGTAGATGTGGAAGTTACTAAACCCGACCCAATGCATGATTTTAGGGAAAACCTAAGTTTCTTTCATACAGTTCAAAAGGGTGAAACTCTTTATGGAATTAGTAAAAAATACGGCGTGAGGGTAGATGCCATTAAGTTTTTGAATGTTTTATCTGCTGATAGTATTGAGGTTGGCCAAAAATTAATTATCAATCCTGCAATTAAATCTGCAGATACCAAAGATCCACAAACAGTTCCTGGCTTACATATTGTTCGTCAGGGTGAAACATTGTTCAGTATTTCAAAAATGTACAATTTAAAACCGGCTGATATTAAAGCAACCAATAATTTAATTTCAGACCAAATTAGCATCGGTCAAAGCTTAACTATTGTGCCTGCAATTGCAGAAAAAGAAAGACCTAAAAACGCTGAAAGCCTTACTCATGTAGTGGAAGCGGGCGAAACTATTTTTCTATTAGCAAGAAAATTTGGTGTTACAGAAGCCAGTATTAAGGAGCTAAATAAGAATTTGGATGGAAACCTTAAAAAAGGTCAAAAAATAAGAATTAGGTAAAAGCAACCATTTAGCTCTTTTTTTCATCAAATATTTTATTAAACTTGTAGTGCTGTAAAAAGTCAAATTGTGGATAAGCTGTTAGTTTGACATTTTACTTAGATTTTAAAAGGAATTATTATGAACAAAATATTTTTACTAAGCGTACTCTTTTCATTAGCAATGGTATCTCAAGCCCAAGTAAAATTTGGATTTGTTGCACCAGATTATGATAACTATACAAATTCAGACCCAGATGCGGCTTTTGAATTAGTTGTATTTGTGCCAGATAACGACACATTAGATTTTGAAGTAGGTGCTTCAGTTTCTGATATTAGTGGAAGTGCCGTAAATGGTGTTCATTATAATTTTACGCCCATCGTTCACAAATTTATGCCAGGAACCAATGTTTATGATGGTTCAAGCAGAAAGAAATACAAAATCAACTTGACACCTGATGCTAATTTTTGGGGAACACGTGAATTTAAAATCGTACTTACTAACTTTATCGGTGTTACATTAACTGATGTAATTCGCCAACAAACTGAATTAAGATGTATCATCGATTATGATGGATCATCAATTGGTTTACCAAAATTAACAGTTGAACAATATACTTTGTATCCAGTACCAGCAACCGATAAATTATTTATTGATGGTGTTGAAAGTAAAGAATACAAAATTTACGATTTAAGTGGAAGAGTTATTTTAGAAGGTACAACCATCGAAAATACAATTGATGTAAGTTCATTATCAACAGGTGTATATGTAATTAAATCGATTACAGACCAAGGATTGCTTACACAGAAATTCACTAAACAATAAATTTTACAAAGAATTTTTAGAAAAGCAGTCCAAATTTGGGCTGCTTTTTTTATATCATTATGGCAAAGAAAGAACAGTATTTTGTAATAGATTTCGATAGCACTTTTACTCAGGTTGAAGCCATGGAAGAGTTGGCTGCAATTAGTTTAAAGAATGATCCCGATAAGGAATTAATCATAGAAAAGATTAAACAATTAACAGATTTGGCTATGGAAGGTAAAATGCCTTTTCCAAAGTCATTGAAGGCTAGAATTGCATTGTTATCAGCAAAAAAATATCACCTACAAATGCTGGTAAATAAACTTCGTAAAAAGGTGAGTGTTTCTTTTGCCAGAAACAAAGAGTTTTTTAAAGAGTATCAAGGTCGTGTAATTATTGTTTCCGGCGGATTTAAAGAGTTTATTGAGCCTGTTGTAAAACCATATTTTATTGATGCCGATTGTGTGTATGCAAACACATTTGTATATGATAAAAAGAACAATATTATTGGGGCTGATGATGAAAATTTCCTCGCTCAGGAACAGGGTAAAGTTAAATTACTTAAACACCTTAAACTAAAAGGAAATGTTTGTGTAATAGGAGATGGTTATACCGATTATGAATTATTTGAATCGGGTATGGCGAATAGTTTTTTCGCTTTTACAGAAAATGTTTCAAGACCATCTGTTATCAGCAAAGCAAAAAATATTGCATCAAGTTTAGATGAAATTTTATTTCAAGAGAAACTTCCAATGGCAATCTCATTTCCAAAAAGTAAGATTAAAGCTTTGTTATGGGGTGAAGATTGTTTTGCTACAGAATCCATGTTAAAGAAAGAAGCCTATCAAATCAAAAAAATGCCTGCAAAAGCCGATTTTGATAGTGTTGCCAATGAGGCTCAGCAATCACAAATCATCGTTTTTCATCCGTATGTTGATTATAAAAAATTGCTTTTACTTAATGAAACCAAATGTTTATTAATGGGCCTTTGGGGCGAATTAGATGATAAGGATTTTGGCCATCAATTAGCTAAAAAGGGAATTGCTTTGTTCGGAAGTTCTTATGCGCATACAAGAAGTGTTTTGGAATTAGGTTTGATGAAAATTCTTCATTTATTTAGGCTTCAAGAAGAAGAATTACCTGGAAAAACAATTGGAATTGTGGGTTACGGACATAGTGGATCTTTATTATCTGTAATGGCTTTGCATTTAGGTATGGAGGTTTTGTATTATGATATTGATGAAAGACCACCATTAGGAAATGCAAAAAGAATGAAGTTTTTGCCCGATTTATTAAAAAAATCGGATTTGGTTTTTTTAGCAGCTGGAAAGCGATTCAATAAACAACAATTAATTGGTGCAAAGGAGTTAAAGCTAATGAAAACCAATTCTTTATTAGTGAATATGGGTTATGATTATGCTGTTGATTTAGTGGCAGTAAAAGAAGCTCTTATTAGCAAAAAACTAGGTGGTTTTGGAATTGATTGTTTATCAGAAGAAACCTATAAAAAGACACAGAAGTTTCCTCAAACCATTTCAAGCTTTAACAAACGTTTGGCTACCAATCAAACCAGAAATAATATTGCTGAAATTGTGAGTGAAAGAGCCATTGATTTTATGAATACTGGTAGTTCTCAATCATGTGATAATTTCCCAAGACTGAATCTACCACCATTAAGTGGAGGTCATCGTTTTATTCATATTCATAAAAATGTGCCAGGTGTTTTAGCACAAATTAATGGCGTATTAGCAAAGAAGAAAATCAATATTTCGGGTCAGTATTTAAAAACCAACGAAGCAATAGGTTATGTAATAACTGATGTCGATAAACAATATGAAAAGGAAGTTATCAGCGAATTGAAGGAAATTCCTGCAACACTTAAATTTCGGGTTCTATACTAATATTTCTTTGACGAATCGCTTCGTACATAGCTATACCAGCAGCAACTGAAACATTTAAAGAACTCACTCCAAAATCCATTGGAATTTTAGATAAGTAAGTACATTTTTTAATCAAATCGTTGCCAATTCCGTTTTCTTCATTTCCCATCACAATGGCTAGTGGGCCAGTTAAAGGGGTTTTATGGAAATCATGTCTGGCTTTTTCTGTGCATGCAACGGTGGTAAATCCAGATTGATTTAAATACTCCAAAGTTGTTTTGAGGTGTTTTTCTCTGCAAACAGGAATTTTTAATAAAGCACCCGCAGATGTTTTTACGGCATCGTCGTTTACTGGTGCAGTTTCTGTATAAGGAACTACAATTGCATCAACACCAGCACAAAGAGCTGTTCTTGCAATGGCACCCAAGTTTCTAACATCCGTAACTCGGTCCAGAATCATTAAAAATGGGTCTTTTCCCTTTTCGAATAATTGTGGAACCAGATTTTCGAGACTGTAATAAGTAATTGGAGAAATATAAGCACAGATTCCTTGGTGGTTTTTATCTCTTAGAAATTCAAATTTCTCACGGGGAACAAAAGTAACTGGCACATCATTTTTTCTGCAAAGCGCAATTACTTCATCAAAAAGAGGGTTTTGAATCCCTCTTTGTGCCTGAACTTTTATTAAATCTGTACCTGCACCTAGTGCTTCTTTCACTGCGTGCAAGCCATAGATTTGGTTTTTGTTATTTGATGATTGATACATTGGGCTTACCGAAAATTGTTATGAGTGTTGATTAATAGGTTTTGAGGATACTATTCTAGTTTTTTATGGATGGAATTTTGATAAATTTTCAATTAATAAATTAACTAAGAAAATAAATCTCCCAAAAAGATGAAGTCAGAAATAAGCCAACTTTGTTGATACTGGAAATTTGAATTCTATATCAAAATTTCCAGTACTTAAAGTTAACTCATTTCTGACTTTTTCAGTTGGCTCTATAAAGATTAAATGCCTGCTTGTAATGAATCAAGCTTAGTTTTTAATTCTTTAGCTAAATCTGTTTGTTTGTTAAATTCTGCCATTTGCGACAAGTAACCCATGATTTGCATATGGTCGTCGATTTCTGGTTTTACAGCACCTTTTTTGTCTTTGAAACTCATGTAATATCTAGTTCTTTCTTCAAAGAAAGCAAACAACTCTTTGCTTAATGCATTGGCTTTATCCATAGCACCTGCACGGTAATAAGCTTCAATTAAACGAACAGTAAATACATCATGTTGTACTTGGTCTTTAGGAATAACTTTTAAGCAATAGTCGATTACTTTAACTGCTGAATCTTTTTTGTTTTCCATTACCAAAGCTTCAGATAAACGGAAGAAAATGTTTCTGAAGTTTTTAGTTTGACGTAAAATGGTTTCATCCAAGTAAACTCCTGGTTCACCCATATTTCCCCATTTAAATTTGTTCAACAAGTTGTCGTACAATACTGTAGTATTGATTCTACCAGTATTTCCATCTTGAGTAAATGTATTAATGATAGGAACTAAACGGTAAGTTAAACCTTCTAATTGGAAGTATGGTTGTAAGTTCAAATACACATCACTGCCAGTAGTAATAGCCCAATAAATTGGTCTTGTATTGTAGTTAGATGCAATGATATCTAATAATACCAAATCAGCTTTCATTAAATTGCTGTTTCCGATTTCCCACTTAATGCTATCAACCATTAAGGCAGCATCTTCAGGTCGAACAATTCCATTTTTCAAAGCAGCTTGTTTATCAACCAATAAAGAGAATTTCTTAGTTGGATAATATCTTAAAGCCTCTCCACCTTGAGTTTGAACTGTACCCATTGGATCTTTATCATCATTCATAAATGCCATGATGTTTTGTAATGGATAGTAATCAGTTTTATTGATTCCATAACGTCTTTCCAATTCAGGATTTTCGTAGTAAACCACGTAATCTCTAGTACCTTGTTTGTATTGCTCAGGTTTCATGCTGAATTCAATTGGTCTGCTTTCATAAGCTTGTTTTTTCAAGCCATCAGTATACCAATCTGTGTTTAACAAACTCATGTTAATTACACGGATATCACTTCTAATACCTTCAACATTTTGAGCATACCACAATGGGTAAGTATCATTATCACCATTGGTGAAAAGGATTGCATCTTTTGCACAAGAATTCAAATAGTCTTCAGCAAAATGTAAAGCAGTGAATCTGTTAGAACGATTGTGGTCATCCCAGTTTTGTGAGCCCATTAAAACAGGAACAGCAGCTAATGTTAGAATTCCAGCTCCTGCAGCAGCAGCAGTTTTGTTTATTTTTTTCGATAAGAAATCAACCACAGCTAAAACTCCTAATCCAATCCAAATCATAAATGTCTGGTATGAACCAACGTATGCATAATCTCTTTCTCTAGGCTGATGTGCAGGGAAATTCAGGTATAGAATGATGAAAAATCCTGTGAACAAGAATAATGTACTTACAATTACAGCATCTTCTTTAGCTTTTTTGAAGTGGAAGAACATTCCAATCAAACCTAAAATCAATGGAAGGAAGAAATAAGTATTATGTGCTTTATTGTTTTTAATGCTATCTGGAGCTTTGCTTATTGGACCTAAACGCCATTCATCAATAAAATTAATACCACTAATCCAGTTACCACGTGTAATATCTCCAAAACCTTGGTCGTCGTTTTGTCTTCCAATAAAGTTCCAGAAGAAATATCTCCAGTACATAAATCCTAATTGGTAACTCAATAAGAAATCTACGTTTTTAGCAAAAGTTGCTCTTTTACCTTCAGGAATTTTTTCCCATTCTCTGTATGAACTTACGTAATCGGGTCTATCAGCCCACATCCTTGGGAAAATAGTACAATCTTTAGGGTCATAAATACGCTCGATTTTTTCTCCTGTTTCTACATATTTGCCATCAAAACCTTTGGCATATTGCATGTTACCCTTTTTTACATCAATTACTTTTGCATAAAAATACTGACCATAAACCAAAGGATTTTCACCATACTGTTCACGGTTTAAGTAACTTAATAAAGAAAAAGGTTGATCAGGATTGTTCATGTCAATTGGCGGATTTGCCAAAGAACGAATGATAATCATGCTATAAGAAGAATATCCAATAACAACAAAAGAGAAACATAAAACGATAAGGTTTACCATTTGCATGGCTGCTTCTTTTTTGAATACAAAATAGTAAATAACAGTACCTAAAACTCCCCAGAAAAGGAAAGCACCAATACTTGCATTGATGATGAATGATGAAAGCGCCATTGCTGCAAAAGTTCCAATTGCAACGTATAAACTAACAGCGTTTTTTGTATGAGTATAATGTAATGAGCTAGCCAATAAAGCTACTAGTAAAGCAATCATTAGCAACGCACCAGCATTAAAAGTAAATCCGAATGAATTCACCATTAAATAATCTAATTTGGTAGCAATGCCAGGAAGTCCAGGGATAATTCCAAATTGAACAATTCCAATTGCCAATACAGCAACAGCAGTAGCTTTTAAGAAACCGTTTGTTGTAAAGTGATTTTGTTTGAAGTAAACTACGTATACAATAGCTGGGATAACCAATAAGTTTAACAAATGGACACCAATTGCTAAACCAATTAGGTAAGCAATTAATACCAACCAACGATTGGCATCTTTTTCACCTGCAATATTTTCCCATTTAAGGATACACCAGAAAGTAAGTGTAGTAAAGAAACTTGAAGAGGCGTAAACCTCAGCTTCAACAGCAGAGAACCAAAAAGTATCAGAGAAATTTAATGTTAATGCACCAACAATACCAGAGAACATGATTGCAATTGACTGCCATCCTTCGGCTTCTCCGGTTTTAACCAACATCTTTTTTGCAAGATGAGTGATGGTCCAAAACATAAACATTACAGTTAAAGCACTTGTTACAGCCGAAACCATGT
Organism: Bacteroidia bacterium; assembly: GCA_051861545.1. Taxonomy (GTDB): domain Bacteria; phylum Bacteroidota; class Bacteroidia; order UKL13-3; family UKL13-3; genus CAISCU01. Next base: position 23,885 of record JBIMKP010000037.1, read on the forward strand.
TTACCCAAAAAGCAATTCTAGTTACATCATCACCAGCCATTAAAGAGAAAACTCGTCCAATCATTAAAAAGAGCGGGGCACCTGGTGGGTGACAAATTTGAAGGCGATAAGAAGCGGAAATAAACTCACCGCAATCCCAAAAACTCACTGTTGGTTCAAGGGTAAGAGTGTAAGTGGCAAGGGAAACTACAAAGAGAATCCAGCCCAGCACATTGTTAAACTGATTGTATTTATTCATTTCAAAAACAAAAATTGTTCGATTTTACATTACACATCAAATACTTAAAGGTTCATTTTCTCTAATTAAATGAGGTGTTTCGATTTGCAGGCCGAAGCCTAACAGGCAAACATAAATGATTTTGAATAAGCCGCCAAATAAAGAAAGCCTGAAAAGTGCTCTTTTTTCTGATTTTTTGAAAACTAGAATTTCTTAAAAACCCAATTTTGGGGAATAATTTAGAAAAGAAGGCTCGCTTTGCTATCTTTGCAGGTCAAAATCCTTTAATAATAAGTCCCTGTGTCGAACAAAGTACTTGTAATTGGAGGTGGAGCTGCAGGATATTTTGCAGCAATCACCTGCGCACAATCAAACGAAAACCTTGAGGTTATTCTGTTAGAAAAATCTTCTAAAACCCTGCAGAAAGTAAAAGTTTCCGGCGGCGGTCGTTGTAATGTTACGCATGCATGTTTCGATTTAAAGCAGCTGTCTCAGAGTTATCCGCGTGGCGAAAAACAAATGAAAAGTGCTTTTAGTCGCTTTCAACCAAAAGATACTGTTGAATGGTTTGAATCGAGAAAAGTAAAACTTAAAACTGAACCCGATGGCAGAATGTTCCCTACTACCGACGATTCACAAACCATTATTGAATGTCTTGAAAAGGAAGCTAAAAAAGCTAAAGTTCAAATCAGATTAGAAACTGCAGTTCGCAAAATTGTACCTAGTTTTCATGGTGGTTTTGAAGTGTATTTAGAAAATGGGGAAAAAATCGCCTGCAAAAAGGTAATAGTTGCAACCGGTGGAAGTCCAAAAGCAGAAGGTCTTCAATGGTTAAAAGAATTGGGTCACCGCATCGAAACTCCGGTCCCATCTTTATTTACATTTAATATTCAGGATGAAAAACTAGCCGAATTAACTGGTATCAGTATGAATCCAGCTAGGGTACGTATACTTAATTCAAAACTTGAAACTACTGGTCCTGTTTTAATTACGCATTGGGGTTTAAGTGGTCCTGCTGTTTTAAAAGCATCTTCGTTTGGTGCAAAATACCTAGCCGAAAAAGAATATGATTTTGAAGTAGAAATCAATTGGTTGGAAGGAAAAAAAGAAGATGCTGTTCGCCAGGAACTCATGAACCTAAAAGCCGCTAATCCTTCAAAACAAGTTGCTAGTCTTTTTCCATTTATTATGCCAAAACGATTAAGTGCATATTTAATGGAAAAGGCAAATTTAGATGGGCATTCAAATTGGGCTGAAGTAAGCAAAGAACAAGTGAATCAATTGATTCGTTGTTTAATGTATGATACTTACCATGTAAAAGGTAAAACTACTTTTAAAGAAGAGTTTGTTACCTGCGGTGGAATTCATCTAGATGATGTTGATTTTAAAAACATGGAAAGCAAACGCATGAAGGGTTTACATTTTGCAGGTGAGGTTCTTGATATTGACGGAATTACTGGTGGTTTCAACTTTCAGGCAGCCTGGACAACAGGTTATATTGCTGGCAAGGCTGCCTCAGTTGTGGTGATTTAGTATTTTGAACAGAAATTTTCACAATATTTGTTCTTTTATAGATGGCGACCCTTGTTTTTAATGATTTATTTCTTTTGTTTTTTTGATTTAAGAAAACCCTTCAAATCTTCTGCTTTTTGAGTTCCAAACAAAATTTTATTGCCATTTTTAAGCACTACTTGTAAACCCAAGTTTCCCTTAACATTATAGGCTTTATTTTTATTACTGTAGCCTTTAATTCCCCAACCTCCATATTCTTTTAAAGGCTCATATTTTCTAACTTCTGCTGATTTGATGTCTTGCCAAAGAATGGTTTTTTGTTTGATGTGAAAAGGGATAAATTGATAGTGAACTCCTTCTTCATCAAACTTTGTTTTTAGTTGAATCAAAATCAACATTCCGACAATAATGAAAAGTAAAATGCTCATGGCCAATAAACCAAGCCACTGGTCGGTTTGTGAATCTAAACCCATCATTATTGGTATATAAGGAATTGTGCAGGCAGCAAGTAAAATTAACCATAACCACCATTGTGTAAACCTTTGTTTTTCTTCGAATGTTTCCATCTTATGTAAATCTTTGAAGACGAAGATAGAGATTGAATATAATTATTCCCTTCGAATGCCTTATTTTTGTAGCCTTATGACTGATTCTAAAAGATACTTGGTTACAGCAGCTTTGCCTTATGCAAATGGTCCTGTACATATTGGACATTTAGCTGGTTGTTACTTACCTGCTGATATTTATGTGCGTTACCTAAAAGCTTTGGGCCATGATGTGGTTTTTATTTGTGGAAGTGATGAACATGGTGTTCCCATTACCATCAAAGCAAAAAAAGAAGGAATTACACCTCAGCAGGTGGTAGACAAATACCATGGTATCATGCAGGATGCTTTCAAGAACTTTGGAATCGAGTTTTCTTATTATGGAAGAACTAGCTCCGAAACTCATCATCATACCGCACAAGAATTCTTTAAAAATTTGTATGATAAAGGTGTATTCAAAGAAGAAATTACCCGTCAATATTTCGATGAAGAAGCCAATCAGTTTTTAGCCGATAGATACATTACAGGTACTTGTCCAAGATGCGGAAATCCTAATGCTTACGGCGATCAGTGCGAAAAATGTGGTACTTCTTTAAGTCCTACAGATTTAATCAACCCGCGTTCTGCTTTAAGTGGAAATGTACCCGTTTTGAAAGAAACCAAAAACTGGTTTTTACCAATGGGTGAAATTCAGGGTTCAGCAGATTTTCAGGAATACATCAAACGATTCGAAAACTGGAAAAGTAATATCAAAGGACAATGTGCTAGTTGGTTAAACGATGGGCTACAATCGAGAGCCATGACCCGCGACTTAGATTGGGGTGTGCCAGTTCCATTGCCAGATGCAGAAGGAAAAGTTTTATATGTTTGGTTTGATGCACCTATTGGTTATATCAGTGCTACTAAAGAATATTTTGCTCAGAACGGAAATCCAGATGCATGGAAAAATTATTGGCAAAATGAAGAAACATCCTTGGTTCATTTTATAGGAAAAGACAATATTGTTTTCCATGCCATTATTTTCCCAATGATGCTTATGACACATGGTGAATACAATTTGCCAGTGAATGTACCTGCAAACGAATTTTTAAATTTAGAAGGAGATAAAATTTCAACTAGCAGAAATTGGGCTGTTTGGTTACATGAATACTTAAATGATTTCCCGGGTCGTCAAGATGAATTGAGGTATGTATTAAGTTCTATTTCACCAGAAACAAAAGATTCAGAATTTACATGGAAAGACTATCAAACCAGAGTGAACAGTGAATTGGTAAGCATTTTCGGAAATTTCGTAAACCGTGTTGCTGTTTTAGCTCAAAAATATTATAGCGGAGTTGTGCCAGAAAATCCAGATTTGAATGATGAAAAATTACTTGTTGCCAAAGCCAATTTAGATAGAGATGTGGATGCAAGTATCCAAAAAATGAACGATTTGTTGTCGCAAGTAAAACTAAGAGATGCACAAAGCGAATGGATGAATGTTGCTAGAGCCGGAAATAAATTCTTGGCTGAAACAGAGCCATGGAAACTGGTGAAAACAGATGAAGAAAGTGTAAAAGCCATCATGTTTGCAGCCATTCAAGTATGCGCGAAATTGGCAGTATCGGCTCAGGTGTTTTTACCACATACAGCAAAGAAATTAGCAGGTATTTTAAACTTGGAAAATTTCTCTTGGCATTTATTGAATCAAGCAGAAATTATCGCTACAGGAGCGAATTTAGGTCTGGCTGAAATTCTTTATAAGCCAGTTGAAGACGCTGAAATTGAACAGCAATTAAACCGATTGAGCAGCATCAAAGCAGCACAAGTTGAACAACCCAAAGCAAGCAGTTTGCAAGAAGTGAAGTCGGATATTGCCTATGAAGATTTTGAGAAAATTGATTTAAGAGTAGGTAAGGTATTAGAAGCAGAAAGAGTTCCTAAAGCCGATAAATTATTGAAGTTAACTGTTGATTTAGGCTTTGAAAAAAGAACCATCTTATCGGGCATAGCTGAGTATTATAAACCAGAAGAATTGGTAGGTAAATTGGTAACAGTTGTGGCAAATCTTGCACCAAGAAAAATCAGAGGAATAGAATCTCAAGGTATGTTGCTAATGGCTGGAAACGACTTTGGCAAATTATTTAACGTTGGTCCTGAGAACGATATTGAACCGGGCTCGGTAGTCAAGTAGCCGGCAGGCTGCTGGCTCCTTGCCACTTGCCTCTGACATTGAATTGGAGAAAGAAAACATTCACTTTACTAAAGCAATTTTTGTAAAATGCTTCCGGCTTTGAATTTGATTAAGTAGAAGGTGTTTTTATACTTACTAAAAATTTTATAATCGCTCTAAATACTTTAGACTTTTGAAATCGGCTACTAACTCACATTTTGAGGAGAAGGAAATTGGCTTTTAACATTGGCCATTTGCTTTAAAAAACGGCTACTGGCATCTTGCATCTGGTAACTGGCTTTTAATTTAAGTAGGTGGAAATTGTCTTTCTAACATTGGCCATTTGATGTTTTTTACTGGCTTTCAATTTGAGTAACGCAAACGCATACATACCTAAAGAAATTTAATCAGTAGTTGTGAACGTTTATTGAAACGAATCTCTTAGCCCTGAAAGGGTTTATTTCGTTAGAGAAAACATTCTCGCACTCCCTCTAGCCCTGAAGGGGCGTAATATGTTAGAAAATGCCCAACGAAAGACCCTAAGCCCTGAAAGGGCGAAATACATTGTCCACACACAATGCTTGTTGAAGGATAAACGAACCCTGCTAGAAACGGTGTTTTGCTTTTGTTTTGATTCTATTAAAATAAATAATATCGGTCAATGTGTTTTATGAAATATTTCTTTTGAAACACACAGTTTATAGCTTCACGAATCTCAGCCAGATGCCAGCGGCCAGCAGCCAAAAAAGCGCCTTCGAAGATGAAAGGCTCTTGCTTAATTTTGCCTAAAAAGTAAGGATTAGAAAACGAAATTTTTCTACTAAATTTATCGTACTTATAACAAGAAAAATGGCTACAAATCATCCTCAAAAAAATAATTTCGCCCATTCAGGGCTTGAATCATTTCGCGAATTTTATTCTAACAAATTCCGCTCCTTCAGAGCTAAAAACAACGAGCGATTTTCTAAGATAATTTGTTATAAATAGGTCAACGTTTTTTTTTTGATATTCCTTTTGCAACACAAGGTTTATAGCTTCACGAATCTAAGCCAGTGGCCAGTTGCCAGATGCCAGCAGCCTATAGAGGTGACATGTTTAAAGTAATTTTTGTTGAATAAGAATTGTAGCAAGTAGATTGATTTGTATCCAGTTGCTTACTGGTATCCAGTTTATTAATCAATTTTTATTTCTTGAATTCTATTCAATCCATCTATAAAGTAAACAGTGTTTGAGTCAATAATAACATTACTTTTTATTTCGTAATTACCTAGGTTTATTTGCTTTTCAATTTTAGCACTCTCTGCATCAAAGGAAACATAAGTTAATTGTTGATTCAGCATTACTATGCCTTCTATTTTTGATCCGTTTTTATGTTCTTTCAATTCAAGAATTTTACTACAAGTTGGAAGTATTTTTTGGATATCATATTCCTTGTTTTTATAAATAAAATTAGGACAGTTTTCTATAAAAATCAAAGTTCCATTTTTGTGGTATTTAATAGGCTTATCAGGATTATTTAGGCCTAACTTTTTATCAAAACTAATCGCACTTTCAATTGAGAAATATTCATTTGGTTTATCAGATAATTTTTGGCAGAACACATTAAATTTTACAAAGTATCTTTTTAGTTGATTTACCTTTTCAAACCTTGGTTTTAGACAAATTAATATAATAGAGTCATTCAAACTCTGATAGTATTGAAAATCCGGGATAAGAGGAGTTTCAACATCATTTAAAGTATATAAACTATCTGACTTAATAAGTCTTATATGAGATGAATTTTGTTTGTTATTAATATCTAAAAGCAATGGTCCCCACTTTGTTTCCATTACATCTGAGTTTTCGTTTGGATTTATATAAAAGAAGTCGAGTGCAACAGAAGTATGATTGTTTTCTGAATGTAGATTTCTAAAATTAAACATTTTGAAGGGTAATGGATAAGCTTGAAAGATTTCAATCACATCTCCTTCATTTAAGCTTTTTTCGTTTATTAAGTTAAGACTGGTTTTTATCGCAGTCTTATTATTTGAATAATAAATTGAATCCCATTTTTGAGAAGTCAAACTATACGTGTAGAGACATTCACTTTTGTCATAAGATAAGACAAAAAGCTGCTCATTGTTTAAAGCAATTTCAAATGAGCTTTTGAATGAATTGAATGAACCTTTTTCAATACTTTTGACCTTTATTTTAGGTTTTGCAGAAATTGAATAAATGCTATTTTCTCTTACAATTAAGCCATGATTGTTTTTCGCTGACAAGTTGAATAAGAATAGAAGGGTAGTAAATAGAAGTAGGGCTTTCATAAACGTTTATTGTTTGATAAATATAAAAACAAAATAACACCAAAGCTCAATTTTTATTGTGGAATAGTTTTATCAACGCCTTTTGTATAAAAGTAGTGATTGTATTTTGAATGATTTTCCAAGCCTTGAAAAGGCGTAATTCGTTAGAGAAAACATTCTCGCACTCCCTCTAGTCCTGAAGGGGCGTAATTAATTATGGTTTGACAATACATGTTTTGAAAACCAATTTTAATACTTGCAGAATTGCAAGCCAGATGCTAGCCGCCAGCTGCTAGATGCCCAAAAAGCGCCTTCGATGATGAAAGAATTTTGCTTACTTTTTTTCCAAAAAGTAAGGATTAGAAAACGAAATGCTTCTACTAAATCATTCGTACTTGTAACAAGAAACTAAACCAAATTGGAATTTGAAATCTTTTCAATGAAAATGAATCCCTCATCATCGTCAGCGCGTGCTGATGCAATCTGAAAGGCCTTGTGCGCCAAGCCGCCTTTTGAATTTTCCGCGTTTTAGGCCAACACAGCCAATGACAATGGTGCGCTAGGGCGGAAAAGGCATCAGCGGCCGAAATTAGGCTACTTGCTTCTTGCCTCTGGCAGCTGGCTTTGAATTAGAGAAGAAAAACATTCATATTACTTTAAGAATTTATCGATTGTGATAATTATAATCCACTTAATCCTTCTTTAGAAAACCAATTTTAATACTTGCAGAATTGCAAGCCAGATGCTAGCCGCCAGCTGCCAGATGCCAAAAAAGCGCCTTCGATGATGAAAGGCTTTTGCTTACTTTTTGCCTAAAAAGTAAGGATTATAACAAGGAATGTTGAATTATGTAAAATGGTTCTTGTAACAAGAAAACTAAAGATTGTATTAAGACGCATAATTTTAATCTATTGAAAACGAAATCATTAATCATCAAAAAATAAAAATCCCATTCATTTTTATACTAAAATCATCCTTCCTCGTTTTAAACAACATCAATCAAAAATATATGCAATAAGTAAATCTACACTTTTCTCATTATTCACCCTTAAACCCTTTAAGCTATGAAAAGTGTAGTGTTATGCGGGCTCATGTTAGCCGCCTTTTCTCCAAAAATTTCGAATGCCGAAGTATTAATGAACTTGAACGAAGCTTTCAAAAACAGAGCTATCAGTATCAAGGTTGTCGGTCATGAAGCTGCTTACCAGCAAGCCAATTTACAAATCAGAAATACGCTTCCTTTTACCATTGCTATCAAGGTTGAAGCTGGTCGTCGTTTTATTGCTTACGAATCATCAACCCGAGATGTATTGGTTACTAAAACTGAATATGTACGTGTTCCTCCTTTTGCAACTGTAATCAAAGATATTTTCTCTCTGGGTTGCGAAAAATTTGATGCCAAACCAAAGTCCAGTGATCAGTTTAGTATTGGCAAAATGGCTGATAAGGATTTGCAAAACCTGGCAATGGAAATTGAAACAAACGGACTGTGGGACAGAGAAGGTGTTCAGGAAGCTATATATGTAGTGAGCGACCATGAATCAATCGATAACATGGGTGTAAAAGACTGGAACAGAAACGAACAATGGAAAGGTATTTTCACAAAGATTGGCGTAAGTGAAACTTCAGATGATACCAAAACTATTCGTGGTTTAGAAAACAAAAAAGTGAAACCAAATTTCCCTAAACAAAAAGAACAATCTGTAATCAGTGAAATGCCAGAGTTTCCTTCTGAGAATAAAGTAAAACCTGAAGTTGCAGCAGTAAATGAACCAGAGGCCATTGCTAGTGCTCCTGATAAAAAAGTGGTTTACCAAGTAAAACATAATCACCAATTCGATTTACCTCAAAGCGGAAAAGTATCATTGATTTTGTATGATCCTGAAAACAATAAAGCCAGTGATTTAATCAAAAATAAAATCATGACTAAAGGTAAACACCAGCAAAAAATTGATTTTAAAACAGATGAATTTAAACAAGGTTCCTATGCTTTAAGATTGTTTCTGAATGGAGAAATGATAAGTGAAAAGAAATTTCACTTGGCATCAAAAAACTAAAATAGTCATCAAACAAAAAGGGCTGCATAAATTAAATTTTATGTAGCTCTTTTTGTTTTTTGGCTTTCTGATATTCTAGGTTGACCAGCAAGCTTTTCTAGATTTGGTCTGAAATATTTATGATTTGTCTGTTTAGTTTTAATTTGTATAAACATCATAAAATCAATATTATATGCTAGTTTTTTTTTAATTATTAATATATGTCTAAATAAAAATTGTTTCAAATTCATGTGCTTGACATAAAAATGTTGTTGCTTAGCCCTGCAATTTATTTCACATGAATATTTTAAAAGACAAAGTCGCTATCATAACCGGTGGTGCATCAGGTATTGGATTTGAAACCGCTAAAAGATTTGCTTCAGAAGGAGCACTTGTTATTATTTGGGATGTACAAGAAGAAAAAGGCAATCAAGCCATTCTTCAAATAAAAGAAACAGGCGCTCAGGCTTATTTCTTTAAAGTGAATACTGCTTCTTTTGAGGCTTGTGAACAGGCGGCAAAAGTGGGCTTCGAACAATTCGGAAAACTTGATATTCTTATCAATAATGCAGGTATTACACGTGATGCTACTTTAGCAAAAATGAGCGTACAAGATTGGCAAAGCGTAATTGATGTAAACCTTACAGGTGTTTTCAATTGTAGCAAAGCGGTTTCACATTATATGGTTCAAGCAGGTTCAGGTAAAATCATCAATACTTCTTCAGTTGTGGCCTTATATGGTAATTACGGTCAGAGTAATTATGTAGCTGCAAAAAGCGCTCTTATTGGTGTTACCAAAGTTTGGGCAAGGGAATTAGGTAGAAAGGGAATCAATGTAAATGCAGTAGCTCCGGGTTTTATTGCAACCGATATGATTAAAACTGTTCCTGAAAAAGTTATCAATGGTATTATCGAAAAAACGCCTTTACAAAGGTTAGGTACGCCTGAAGATATTGCGAATGCATACGTATTCCTTTCTTCAGAGGCTGCTTCTTTTATCAATGGTCATTGTTTAAGTGTTGATGGTGGTATCACTTTATAATTCTTCTAATGAATAGCGCTGTAATCATTGGCACAGGTGCTTTTGTGCCCGAAAAAATTGTTCCCAATTCTTGGTTCAATCAACAATTGGGTGAGGATGTTGATACTTGGTTACAAGCCAATGTTGAAATTTTTGAACGACGTTGGTGTGCCTCTGATGAAAGTACGCTCGACCTCTGTTTAAAGGCAGCTGAAGAGGCGCTTAAAAATGCAGGAATTTCGGCTTCGCAACTGAGTATGGTGATTGTGGCTACAGATACTCCTGAATATATTTCTCCTTCAACAGCTTCTGTTTTACAATACAAATTAGGAGCTGTAAATGCAGGTAGTTTCGACCTCAATACTGCCTGTGCTGGTTTTGTGGCTGCTTATGATACCGCTTGTAAATTCATTCAGGCAGATGAAAATCATACCCATATCCTTGTTGTGGGTGCTTATGCAATGAGTAAGTATTTGAATCTAAACGACAAAAAAACGGTCACTCTTTTTGCCGATGGTGCTGGTGCTGTGATTCTAAAATCTGTTGCTGATTCCGATTCAGGTTATAAAGCGGGTTACCAAATTTCAAAGGGTCAATACCATGATTGGATGGGAATTTATGGTGGAGGAACTAAGTTTCCAATCACTCAAGAATCATTCGATAAAAAAGAACATTTATTACAATTTGTAAAAAAATTTCCTAAGGAATTAAATCCTGCTATGTGGTGTGATATTACACGAATTTTAGTAGAACGTGCCGGTATTTCTTTAGCTGATGTAAAGTTGTTTGTACTTACTCAAATTAATGTACATTCAATTAGAGAAACAATGGATCAATTGGGACTTCCACATTCAAAAGCAATTACCAATATGCATTTATATGGTTATACTGGTTCTGCGGCTATTCCAATGGCTTTGCACAGGGCAGTAAGTGAAAAACGAATTGAAAAAGGCGATTGGGTTATTATGATTGGTTCAGGTGGTGGACTTGCTTTTGCAGGTAGTATTTTTAAATATTAAAAAGATGGAAGTATCGGCAACAAGTTATGTGAATGCAACACTCATTATGTTGGGTGTTTACATGGTTTTGGTTTTGTTTATGGTGATAAAAGGCGCATTAAAAACCAAAAATATGCAAGACTATGCCATGGGCAGTTTTCAGTTTTCGCCATTAATGGTTGGATTATCTGTTGCTGCAGCCATGACATCAGCTGCTACTTTTATCATTAATCCGGGCATAGTTGCTTATTATGGATGGAGTGCTTTTTTAAGTTATGGAATCTTTCTTCCTTTAGCGGCTTTATTGGCTTTGGTTGTTTTAAGTAAACAGTTTCGCCGTCATGGTTCTGCAAGTAAAGCGCAAACTCTACCTCAATGGATTGGCAATCGTTTTAACAGCATTGCCTTGAAAAACTGGTTTGCTTATACATCTTTGTTATTACTAACTTTCCTTGTACTAATATGTGTTGGATTAACCCAAGTTATTGCTACTGCTTTAAATGCTGATTCAGTTTTGGTGCTTTGGGTGATTATCATTTTTATCTTTGGATACATGATGTTTGGTGGAGCCAATGCACTGGTTTATACCAATACCATTCAGGCTTTAATAATGGTTGTTGTTGCTGTTATTTTATTAAGTTCAGGACTCGATAATTTCGAAAATGGTATCAGTGGTTTCTTTGATAAAGTTGCTGCCATCGATCCACAATTATCAAATCCAACAAGACCTGATAGTCCATTATTCAGAGACTTCTTCGAGATAGTTATTGCTCAGCTTATTATTGGTTTTGCAGTTGTTTGTCAGCCACATATCATAACCAAAGCCATGTTGCTTAAAAGTGATGCTGATGTAAACAAATACCTAGTAATTGGGGTGCTTGTTCAACTATTGTTTTTCCTTGTTGTTTTTGCTGGTTTTTATGCCCGTATTCAATTCCCAGATTTAATGGTGAATGGTGTTAAATTATCACCTGATAAAATCATGTCAGCTTTTGTAGTGAAACGTTTCCCGGTTTATGTAGGTTTATTGGTTGTTTTAGGTTTGATTTCAGCTGGAATCTCAACACTTGAAGGTTTGATTCAGTCGCTTTCTACAACCTATGTGAGCGATATCCTTCAACCCAATATTAAAGGCTTAAGCGAAAAGCAATGGTTTTGGATTCATAAACTAGTAATTGTTTTCATGGCTATTGTGACAGGAATCTGGAGTATGCAGCAGATTAGTCATCCAAACTTCTCTGTTGCCATGTTAGCACAAAATGGTGTTTATGCATTCTTTGCATCAGCTGTTATACCTATTTTCTGTGGCTTATTCTTCCCTAAAACAAAAGCAAATGTGTTGTTAATAGCAGCAATTGTTGCTTTACTTGTGCATTTTTCTGTGTACTATTTTTCTATTAGTTCTTATATGCAATTACAAGTAAAAAATCCGGCAATTCCAGCTTCTTTCGCTATTTTTGCATCTGTTATTACTGTGCTTGTTCTAAGTTTATTCAACAGAATTAAAAGTAAAACATCATGAGCACCGATTGGATTTCGAAATGGAGTTTATATACTCCTGCCAAAACAGCATTGTTTGAATTAGAAACCGGCTTGTCTATTTCATATGCTGAATTAAACAGAGAAGCAGAAATACTTGCTTCAGTTTTACTCAACAAATACAAACTAAAAAGAGGCGATAGACTTGTTATGATTTCGGAATTCAGCATAGCTTGTTTTACCTTGTTTGTTGCAGCTCAAAAAACCGGAATAATTCTGGTCCCGCTCAATTACAGATTAAGTGTTCCTGAATTGGAATACATCTTACAGGATTCAGACCCAGCATTAATATTGGCAGAAGAGAAACACCTTCCACTTGTTCAAAATGAACACTTTAAATGTGAAGTTTTACAAGAGGTTCTCGAAGAAGCTTTGAAAGTGATCCCAGAGTCTTATCCTACACAACAAATAGGCGAAGATGATGCACTTTTTATCTTGTACACAAGTGGTACAACCGGTTTTCCAAAAGGTGCATTATATTCACATAAAATGATGTTTTGGAATAGTTTGAACACCATTCTCCGACTTCAGTTAAATGGTTCAGACAATACACTTTTATGCACGCCATCCTTTCATACCGGAGGTTGGAATGTGCTGGCAACTCCCTTGTTACATGTAGGTGGAACCATTTATATCATGAGGAAATTTGAGCCTTCAATCGCTATTCAAACTTTAGTGGATAGAAAAATCAGTGTGTTCATGACTGTTCCTACCATGACGAAAATGTTGGCAGAACATCCTGGTTTTGAAACTGCGAAATTTCCTTATTTGAAAAATTATATTGTGGGTGGTGAAGCCTTACCAATACCTGTAATTGAAACTTGGGGAAATAAATCGGTATTCATCAGACAAGGTTACGGACTTACAGAAGCGGGTCCGAATATTACTTCTTTACCTGAACAAGATGCAATTCGTAAAAGAGGTTCAATTGGTTTCGTTAATTTTTATGTTGATTATAAATTAGTGAATGAATCTGGAGTTGAGTCCCAAACAAACGAACCTGGTGAACTATGGCTTAGAGGCGATGTAGTTACTCCCGGATATTGGCGTAATCCCAAAGCAAGTGTAGATGCTTTTTCAGGTGATTGGTTCAAAACAGGTGATGTGATGATATGCGATGAAGAAGGCTATTTGTACCTCGTTGACAGAAAGAAAAACATGTTTATTTCGGGAGGTGAAAACGTTTATCCGGCCGAAGTAGAAAAAGTGTTGCGACAACATGAATCCATTAGTGAAGTTGCAGTAATTGGAATACCAGATGAAAAATGGGGAGAAGTTGGATTGGCTTATTATTCAAGTTTCAATGGAGTAAACATTGAAGAAGAAAAATTACGCGAGTTTTGTTTATCTCGATTAGCTAAATACAAAATTCCAAAACAATTCGTGCATCTAAACGAACTACCTAAAAACGATACAGGAAAGCTAGATAAAAAATTCTTGAAACATTTATTTGAATCCTCAAACGTCCTTAATAATAAAGAATAATATGAAACCCAAATTGGCCATATTTTCTAAGTTTTGCGAGGATTTACTTCCCATTGAAATTGAATACTTACAGCAAAATTGTCACCTTGAAGATGTACAGCTTTTAGGGATTTTAGACAAAGTTTATTCAAATAAAAACACATTAAAACCGAATTATAATTTTGATGCCTCTATAGATAAAAGAAAATACTCTTATCTAAAAAACTGGATTCAGGAAAACCTCGAAGCCTGTGATGTAGACTTTGCATTAAAAACCATTCAGGATTTTGAATGGAAAGTACAATCTGATAGCATTACACAAGATGAAGAAAAAAGTTTAGTAAAAATGATTGCTGGTTATGACAATTCACATTACCAATTCCTTCGTTTTTATGGTTTGATGTTACATTTCAGGCAGTACCTGCAAATCAGACTTAGAACTAAACTTATGCCGCAGGTTAATGATTGGCTTGAGAAGTATGCTGATAATTATGCTGAAAGTTCAAGTGTTTTCGAGAGTCTTCATCAACTTACAACAGAAATTATTGACGAGTATGGTCTTCTTACCATTACTGATAAAATCACGGAACAAAAACTGCTTCAAATTACAGAAAGAGAAGATTTAGATGGCTTAAATAGATATGCTGCTGCGGTACGACTTTGGTTTTATTATATGAATAAGGGTGCTTATGTTAACATGAAAACACTTATGCAAAAAGTAGAAACCATGATGGTAAAACATAAGTATTTAGGTAGAAGATTAGCGGTTAATTTTTATGCCAATAGTTTATTACTTCATTCAAAAACAGAAGAACTTGAAAAAGCTAGATTTTATGGCTATTTGAGTTTACGTTACCATACCAACGACTATTTGTTTTATGTGATAAACTTAAGCTCTGTTTTATTAAGAATGGGCGAAGCAAATGAGGCAATGTTACACATGAAAGCTGCTTTTCCTGCTATGAGAAACACTGCCGACAATCACAACAAAATAGGCTTTGTTGCACACTATGTTCATTGTTTAATTGATTTGGGAAAACTAAAGGAAGCAGGACGTTTTGCAGAAAACTACTTAGGCTCACATTTAAAGGAAGTAATGAGTACACGTTGGCATTTATTCTTTGCTGCATATTTTAGGAGTTTGGTTTTGCTTGAAAAGTTTCCTCGTTTATTGTATGTAGTAAATCGATATAAACTTAGAGATAAAGAAACTCAATATTCTAAAAAGGCGCATTACTTACCTACCATGAGCTGGTATATTGCTTTGGCTGAATTTATGGAAGGAAGTATCAGTGAAAAATTGGCTATTGAAAAGATGAAAGCATCAGCTATTATTTTAATGAATGACCCATTAAGAACAAATCGAATTCATCAACAATTAAATCAACTCTATCATCAACAACCACAACTCATAAAAAAACTTAAGTCAGAACTTAATTTGAACACATAAACACTTTAAAAACAACAATATACAGTAACTTAATTTTGATACTAATTTATGTCAAGACAATAAAAAATTCAAAAGGACATCATCAAAATCAATTGCTTATTACCTTCACCTTCAACAAAATCAAACCAATTTAAACACATGAAAAAAATCGTATTTTTAATGGCAATGTTCGCAGTAACAGCCACCTTATTCACTTCTTGTAAAAAAGATGAAACTACAACAACCGACACTACTCCAGCAGCTACAGGTATTCAAGCTAAATGGGAATCGTCGGGAGCAGATGTTGCTCCTTTATTGGTTACATTATTCAAAATAGATTCTATCTATGCTGAATTCAATACCAATAACACATATACAGTAAAACAATGGGATAATACTGGAACTCAATTAGCTACTTTATCTGGAACTTATACCCAAACTAAAGCTGCTACAGGAAATTTTTATACCATCAAAATCAATCAAACTTCACCTGCTGCATTAAGCACAGAAGGTATCTTTGAAATTACTGATGGTGTGATGAAATATGAAGTAGTTCAAACAACTCCTGATATTGGTGCTACTCCTCCAACTGTTGCTAAAGGATTTGGTTCTACCAACAATGGTGCTTTAGGTATGATGAATGTTCAGACCTACCGCAAAGTAAATTAGTTTCTTTTTTATTGATGAAGCCGCAGTTGAGAAAAATCATAACACAACTGCGGCTTTTCTTTTTTTATTAGCATGATGTTTATTGATAGAAAAATTTGTTTGTTGATTGTCTTTGTAAGCCTACTAACAATCACATCGGCCCAAACTACAAGCGATACAAGTATTAAGGTTTTCGACCGACCTATTCCCAAAAAAGCAGATAAGGAATTTCAGTTTCTAGCTTATTATTATAACCAGTTTGTGAATGCCAATTACTATCCTACCAACGACTTCCTTAAAGGACAAATTTTTGGTAGGTTATTCGGGCAAAATACAACAACAACATCCGACTCATTAACCACACATTATTTTGAGCAAAGACTACTTCCTTTTTTTATTTATTCACCTAAATTATTAAACGGAAAAGCAACACTTCGTGCATCTTTTGAAATAGATTATACTTGGGGTGATGTGGCTTATGGTGTTGGTGGAAACTTTGGTGGTGCTGTATCGGGTGATCAAGTAAATATTCAAACTCAGAATGTTGAGCTTGAATTAATTCCAGCTAAAGGTTGGGCCATCAATATGGGTTTACAAAGAATGTTTGATAATCCATCGAATGCTTATAGAACCTTATTTGATGAACTTACAAATACTGGTTATAGGTTGATGTATTGGGGAACCGATGCAACTGGAATCAATGTTCGATATGATGGCGATTTTCAAAAGTTTAAATTAGCTTATTGGCAGCTTTATGAAAACTCTGTTCAGCTAAACGATGATGTGGTTCGATATGAATTTATGTACGATAGACAAATCAGCAAAAAATTTAAACTTGGTGCAAGTCTTGATTATGTTAGAGACCGGGCAAACGGAGAAGGTGGTCCCTCTATTTTAGGTCAAGGTTTGAATTCTTCATTAAGTGATTATAACGGCACTTATCGTTTTCCTATGAGTGGAAGTAAATACAGAGGAGATATTCTTTGGGCAGGAACCTTTTTTACTAGAAATCAAGGTTACGTTCAAGACAATTGGATGCTAACAGGTTTTCTGAATTATAACTTCGGAAAGGTTGATACTTTGAGTAAAACAGTTGTTAATAGCTGGAATAAACGCGCTTCTATTGGTGGACTTGGTTTAAATATCAAATCGGGTTATCGTTATGGTAAAACAATTGGAGATGTTGTTCAAGCCGATTTTCTTTATAGCAGTGGTGATGCAAATGGCATTGAAGACAATAAATATTCTGGTGTTATGACTGGTAATAACTGGGGAGCACCGGTTAGTATTTTCATATCAAGTGGTTCATATATCTTGTTTCCTCATGGTAATGTGGTCAACAGATTTGTAGCATTGGTCAATGATTTTTCTAATTTGGGTTATGGTTTAACAGGTGGAGTTATTTCTTTTTACAAGGATTTTATACCACATAAATTAAATGGAAAAGTTTCTTTTGCTAGTGCCATTAGTAATGTGGCACCAAAGGGAGGGAGCAACCACATGGGTACAGAAGCCAATTTCAGAATTTCGTATACACCCAATATCCTGATGAATTTTGAATTACATGCTGCTTATTTGTCTTTGGGTGATTATTATAACAGTCCAGTTGTAAATGGCGGAGTAGGAGCGAAACCTGCCAATCCTTGGACAGTATTTTTAGTTTATAAATGGTTAATGTTTTAATGCTTTGAAAACAATGAAGACACAATACAGAATTTTATTTGTTTTAACTTTATTAAGCGCATGCATGACACCTTTTAGCAAGTATCCGAAAATCAATAAAATTGAAGATTTAACTTATCCTTTTGAAACCAAAAAGGTAGATATTGGAAAAGGAATCAGCATTGCTTACACCGAACAAGGCTCAGGAAAAGAAACCCTTGTTTTTATTCATGGTCTGGCTAGTTATATGCCAGCTTGGAAAAAGAATTTAGCTGTGCTTTCTCAAAAGTACCATTGTATTGCCATCGACTTACCCGGATATGGTAAAAGCAGCAAAGGTGCTTATGAAGGTTCTATGGATTTTTTTGCTGAATCGGTACACCTGATGATGGAAAAACTGGGTGTTAAAAACTATTGGTTGGTAGGTCATTCCATGGGCGGACAAATCTCTATTCTGATGTCGCTGAAATACCCGAATGAAGTAAAAGGATTGGTATTGGCAGCACCTGCTGGATTTGAATTATTTTCTGAAGGAGAAAAAGCTTGGTTTAGAGAAGCAGTAACGGCAAAAGCAACAGCCTTAACACCGGTTGAACAGATTCAAATTAATTTTGCATCCAATTTCAATAAAATGCCTGCCGATGCCGATTTTATGATTACAGACAGATTGGCCATGCGTAAGGCAAGCGATTTTGATGCGTTTTGTTACATGATTCCACAAAGTGTAAGCGGAATGGTTAATCGCCCAGTTTTCGACGACTTAAAACGCATTAAACAGCCCGTTTTGGTAATGTATGGCAAAAACGACAATCTCATTCCAAACAGGTATTTGCACGGAGGTACCACAGAAGCCATTGCCAAAGCTGGCTGCGCACAGATTCCCCAATCAAAATTGGTGATGATACCCAAAGCCGGTCATTTTGTTCAATGGGAAGGATTCGACACCTTCAACAAAGAAGTATTAAACTTCATTAACTAAGTAAGTTTTTTGGTTCAGGTTTATAGAGTTAAAGAAAAGGCGGCTGTAGAGGGCCGCCTTTCTTGTGAAAACAACTCAAAAATCTTTTCATAACACCACTTGCTATATCAAAATTGGTGATGATACCTAAAGTTAAAGTCAGCCACTTTATTCAACAGGTTGGTTTATATCAATCTTAAAATTGAAGACACAAAAACTAAACTTGATTATTTCTAAATATCATGAATATATCGTTAACCTCGGTAATATCTTCTCCTGTGTAATTTATACCTAAAAGGTGGTTAATAAAGTTTGCTAATTCATTGATTGATGTAAAAGGGATATCAACAGGAAATTTTCTTATATTAAAATTAGCTAGTGCGTCATTGTAAGTATCATGAGATTCATAATAATTTACAAGTCGTCTGTTTTCTGCTGAAGTTACAAACATAAACTGCATATTTTCCATATACCAGTTTTCAAATTCCTCCACAGTCCACTCACTAGTATTTAAAGATAATAGTGACTTAGCTGCTTGTTTTCTTGGCAGTATATGGTCTTTTACACCTTTAGTTCCACCTCTAATACTGTTCAAAAGTGCCTCAAATGAAATATATCCATAAAAATATTTATTTCCAAAAGGTAAATAAAAAAGACCAGCGCCCAACACTGTTTCTATGAAGGATTCGTCCAAATCTGAGTTCATTCCTAGATAGAGCGCTCGGCAATGGTTTAATAGTCTCAGAAATGCACCAAATTTTGAGTTTGCTGGAGGTAATGCCGCTTCTCTCAAAAAGGAATGTCTAATCAAATCAAACAATAAAAGTGCTTCATCTTGTGAGGATAAGATAGTCTTCATTCGATTATTGTTTTCCCATAAAACATTAGTAAAATGATTGACACTTAATGTAAGTGTTCTATCAAGAATAGCACCATTTTCAGAAAAACTAATCAATAATTTTATATCATTTCCAACTAAAGATTCGACAACAACAGATACTATTGATAAATTTTTACTTTTTGCATTTGCTATATTACCTCTAAACAAATGGCTAATATTCCATTGGTTGTAATTTTCTTCCCATTCAACCAAGGTATTTTCATTACGTTCTGAAAGGATAATGGCATGATAAAATGCATGTTTCCATGAACTAGTATTTAAAACAACATTATCTACTTTCATGAAAATCTGCTCATTACCGGCCCTTTCTGCCAATAAATCAGCGATTAAAGCTATTTCACTTTTTCTCATATTCATTTATCTTTTTAAATTAATAACTTTCTAATTCTCAAGTTTAAAGGCCACCACAGCCCTTAAAGTTGTTTGCATGCTTGGATAAGATTTATCGCAATGGTAATCATCAAAAATACGCTCCATGTAAGTGTATGGCTCAAAAGGCTGAACTTCATTAATTCCATCAACCTCTATGCCTTTAAGAAAAATTGGTTACCTAACACTAAATGAAGTATTTTGACAGCGAAGGTTAGTGTTGCACTTATCTCTTGAACACAGCATTTCTTTAATTCAATTTTGGTATAAGTTCTAAATAATATGTGCAGCCATCATCATTTTCGATTTCCACACCTTCAGTGAATATGCAGGTTACATTTTCTACAATGAAAAAGAAATAGCCTAGAAGGGGAATTTCAGTGGGGGAAACATCATTATTATCAATTGAGTTTTGGTCTTTTTGGAAAATTTGACTTACATATTCTAAAGATTCATCTCCTTCCAAAAACTTAATACCAACAGTTTCGCCCACTCGTGGGATGTTCATTTGCCACATTCTGAATCCTATTTGCACTCCCTCTAGGTAAAATCTTATGCAGTTTTGAAGTTTCCAATGGTTCGTTGATATTCTGTCCTCTACATTTTTTATCCTGTCATTTACTTTATTGAGCACAGATATGATGTCCAAGTCAGATAGCTCCAAGCGTTTTATATCGTTTATATAATAACCTCCTTCAACTATATTTGGCTCTTCATTAAATGCTTCCCAATAACCTTGTTTCTTACCATCAAGATCCCATTGGTTTATTCTTACTTCTTTGTCATCGATAACCTTTGTTGGTTGTTCTATGTTCCATTTGTAATATCTGTTGTCTTCATCATAATCTAAACCTCGAGGCACGAATAACTTTTTCATAGTTTAAATTTTTTAGTTTAAAAACGCCAACAATGCGTTTCTGAATTTGACATATTCCTTAGCCTCGTATGTTTCGAGTTTCTCAGGAGGAAATGCGAATTCATGATCAATTAATACAACTACTTCCTTATTTTCGTAATAATCAAAATTGAGAGAGTTACATGCGTAGTGACCTATTGACTCTACCCAAGTTGCAATTGATTCTAATGCTGTTCCGTTTACAAAAAAATGGTCAGCTTCATTTAGATTATCAAAATCTTCAACAATTTTCACTACCTGGTTGGAGCCTAGGTCATAATTAAAAATTACATATTTTTTTCTTATGTTATAAATTATTTAATTCCAAATAATCAGGATCCATTGACACAAGAGTTATACTTTCAAATCCATGATTATTAAATTTACACCAACTAAGAATGATTGTTTCGATATATCGAGCGCGTTCAAACTGCCTCATTTCAAACTCTGGACGCATATTGGATGGGGGTTGTAGTGGATTGTTCACTCCATTTGTGGCTAAATTTCTTTTGCCTAAATCATTCGCTTCTTTAAGCCAACTATGAACGATGATCCTTAGTTCATCATCGGTGCAAGCCCCTATATTATTGAATCTTACATGCCTATTATTATCATTTTGCCATTCTAATGGTTGTCTTAATAGAAAAGAATTTGCAGGAAAGCCAGCGCTAGTGGCATAATGTTCTATAGATCCAGAATACGCTTCCCCAAAAATTAAGCTAAAGTCTGTATTTTCAAGATTGAAAATATCCCCTTGTTTATTTATAATTTCCATTTGTAATTTAATTTTCTTCAAATTTAGTTTGTAGATAAATAAAATGCAAGCGAAAATTATATAAATTGTATAATAATAAAATTCATACAACTTTTACGCATTTATTTTTAATTGTGAGGGTTAGAATTCATTATTCTCCACATTTAATTAATTGGATTGTTATATTTTGTTTGTCTTTAACAAGGTAGTCTATAAAAATAGGGATTTAGTAAGTTTTTGTAAATACGCTTTGTTATTATAAAAACAAGAACGAAACCTTACATTTCAATTATATTGTTATGCTTTGCAGTTAAAACATTGATAAGCATAATTTATCGGCTATTTGCTACATATAAATAAATAAATTCTTCGTCCATTAAATGTTCCAAACGGTATTCATCAAAATCTAATTCACCCACAAAAGCAATTTTTATTCTAGAAACAATGTCGTTGTTTGCATTTCTTACATAATCATTTTTGACAAATGCAAACCCTATGAATTCAATTAAGGTATTGATAGTAACGGTTTGTTTATGTATGATTGGATATTCTGCCGAAAGACCTTGTTTGCGGTTTACCTGTTGAGCAATATGAATTACTTCTTTTATTTCCTTCGGTAAATTTTTTTTATCAACCTCATTAGCAATAAAACTCGCCGTGTTTATTTCCAGTTTCTGCTTCAAGTATTCTTTACTTAATCTTCTCATTTCCTTTGGTTAAATTATTATAGAAGATGGACATATCATTCATTAGAACCCCATAGTTTTCAATTAAATCTTTTATTCTTTCTGCATATTTCGTTGCATCTTTAATAGACTTTGCTTGGTCTTGGTATGGAGGAATAACAACTGGAATTTCGCTTAATAAAGATATCTTTTCAGCGATAGTCTTGTCACTTTCTGCTATTGGGTATATATATTCTTCAATTTGTCCGAATAGTATTTGATTGTAAGCAACAGAGATAGGTTCTGAATATTTAAAAGGATCTAATGTTTTTTTTCTGATGATGATAAAATCATTCTTGATGCTATCGTTTTTTACTGCAGTTAGATTTAATGGAAATTTGTCTTTTGAGATAATGTATTGTTGAAAAATGGGTTCAAAGATAAAACCAAAATTATTTTGATACACCACAAAATCATCATGCTTGAAAGTTAGTTTGGGTTTCGCTTTTACACTCTTTTCTAGTGTGAAAATAGCTTGTTGTGCTATAAATGGCTTCAGGTTTAAAACGCCTAAATTTTCAAATGCAAGCTTGTTTAAACTCATTATTTCTTTTCCTTCAGAAACGATTTCTTTTCTAACCTTATTTGAACTTAGTATATCAAATAAGTCAACTAACTTAGTTTTCTTCATTTTGGGTGGGATTTAATACGTTTAAAAACAATTCCTGCAATTTCTCATTGATAAGTTTAACATAAGATTTAAAATCCTCACTCGACTTTCTTGAATTCATTATTTCATCCCAATCCCTCACAAACTTTTCTTGCACAGTTAGATCTGGTATGTTTACCTGAAATTCTTTCAATGAATTCAAATTAAGAGTGAATATTTTCGGGTCATCTTTTTGAATCAGAAAGTCTATTCTATTAGAATCAAATACTGCGCTTAGCAACAAGTCGGCATAGCCTTTTGCCAACAATGTAGAATCATCTTTTTCTTTGATAATGATCACATTTGTTGAACAGAAGATTTTAAATGAGGATAAATCCACCAGATGATGTCGATTGAATATAAGTTCCGAAATTTTATTTGCTCTTCCAGCAGAAGAGCCACGAGTAAAAACAATCCAATCTTCTGCGTTAATTTCAATACCTTTTTTTGTATTATTTATTGGAATAGCTTCAGCTGAATAGTTTAGTGAGTTGCAATAGGGAGCGTAACTGTAATCAATGAATATATTATTTGGGTTTTCCAGAATCTCTTCACCCTGTACAATTATTTTGAATTGAAAAAGCTCTTGTAATTTTTTTGAGATTTTAACCCCAAGTAGCAATAGCAGTCCTGTGATGTTCATACTTTTGTTATTAGTTTATTATTAATTCAAATGGTTGATGGTTTTTATTTGAAGTGAATGTCAGTGTTGTATTATTTAGTTTTACAATATAGGGTGTATTTTTAAATGAAGTATGAGCAACTATCTGGTTAATTGGATAGTGGTCTTTAATAAGAGAAGCTGGCCTAATCCACAAAACTGATTGAAATATGTCATCTCCATCAGCCTTTTGGCCATCATCGTTAAATCCAAATGCAAGAGGTTTTTTTGCGAATAATTCATTCAAAAATTTTGTAATACTAATGGCTTTTGTTTGATTTTCAATTCCGATGTATTGGGCAAATGTTCTACTTAGCCCCGCATGTGTAAACAATACGTTTTTAATAGAGTGTGCTGCCTCTAGTGTATGATTGTGGACCAATTTGAGTATTTCGGATGAACTGGGCCAGTGATTCCGGATTCAACTGAGCCACTCAAATTGGATAAAAAATGCAATGCA
>JBIMKP010000038.1:0-44332 GCA_051861545.1 Bacteroidia bacterium
AGTACCCATCTCAAGTCGCTTATAAAACAGCATAAAGCCATCTCCCTCCCAACATAACAACTTTATTTGATTCCTTCGACGGTTAATAAATACAAATACATCACCACTCAATGGGTCTTTTTGCAAATGGTCTCTTACAATCCCACATAAGCTATCAAAACCCTTGCGCATATCTGCATAACCTCGAAACAAATAATAACGTTGATGAACACTTAAGCTTAACACAAGCTTACCAGTTTTTGTAAAAGTTGAATTGAACTATCTGAAGGAATTGAAAAGTAACTACCATTAGGAAGATGAAACTTAATCTGACCAACTAAAGGCTTTGGTTCTATTAATGTAAAACCTATTGGCTCCTTATGTCTACTACAAAATTTACAAAATGCCTGGTATGATAAATTCTCCCGGTTACAATACTGCCGCTTATTCAACCCACTTTGCTGCCATTGGCTATAATGATCAATCATAGATTCTTTCGAGTTTTTCATGTGCCAAAGATCTAAACTGATTTTATTTCCTAAAACATGTACTTTAGCGGAGACTTACAAAGAAGCAACAAAAACTAATTAAGCTACTCAATATCAATTTTGGTGAACAGGAGCACAAAATATGAATTCTAATTTATATGCTTTTGGTGCTCAGTTTGTGCCTATAAAATTCAATTTAAGAACCAGCAACTTCATAAATATAAACTCTGGTTTTAAAAGTAAGATGCAATTAACTGCGAACAAAGGCTCTTCAAAAGTCATTTAAGTTTAAATATTTAATCATAGATTTGGTTTGTTTATAGCATTGCTGATTGCTCCTGAAAATACATTAATTTTTCTTTGTAAAGGTGATGGCAGAAAGAAACAAGTAAGTGTCATACTTAGGGAAATTGCTAACTTGAAAGTGGCTTCAAGAAACTAAATATGACGACGAATGAGAAAGAACATCTTCCAATTTATTAAATATGCTTTTCTGCTGAGTTTAGTTGCCTGTATGATTGCAGTTTTTGTTCCGAGAAGTTATGAGGTTCCTCACATGCATCAACGAAAAGGTACTCAATATTGGAACTTGCAGACTGGTTCAAAGATTGCCTATACGCTTGTATCAGCTAAAGGCATAAAGAAACCTTTTCCTATTATTTATTTACAAGGTGGACCTGGAGGATTTATTTCCGATAGAAATATTAAAATGCTGGCACCGCTTTCAGATGACGGTTATGATATTTTTCTATACGATCAAATTGGCAGTGGGCAATCAGAAAGATTATCAGATATTAATGAATACACAGCTGACCGACACAAAAAAGATTTGGAAGAACTAATAAAGAAGATAGGTTCAGAAAAAGTAATTTTAATTGGTCAATCTTGGGGTGCAATTCTTGCTACCTTATTTATTGCTGACAATCCAGATAAAGTAGAGAGAGTTATTTTAACAGGTGCAGGCCCCATACAACCAATGCGTGAGGAATTATTAAACACAAATGCACCTAATAGTTTAAACTTGAGAAAACCATTCTACACAAATAGAGAGGCAAATGAGAAATCAAATAACATTAGAACAAATTTCATCAGATTTTGGGCAGAATCTTTCGGCAAAAAACTTGCTTCGGATTTAGAAGCGGACGATTTTCAAACTTACTTAAATAATGAATTGAACAAAGCAACAGTGTGTGACACTTCAAAAGCCTTAAAAGCAGAAGGTGGTGGCGGTTTTTATGCACAAGTGATGACCGTTCAAAGTTTCAATGAAATTAAAGATAGAAGAACAAAACTAAAAGGTTCTAAGGTTCCTATTTTGCTAATGAGGGGACAATGCGATAATCAGCCTTGGGGTTCTCTAAATGAGTATTTAGAACTCTTTCCAAATCATCAGTTGAAAATTATTCCAGATGCTGGACATTCTATTTCTGTTGAGCAACCCGAACTATATTTGAAAACAATTCGCGAGTTTTTGAATCAATAAAATTAAAATGACTTCAGACCTTGCTTAACAGAATACCAACGAATCGCTAAACAGGTTTTTCCTCAAACGGGGTGCGTTGCAAACTTTGTCCCGATTGCTTTCGGGATTGTGATTCTATTTAGGTTCAGTGCAGATTGAAAATTTTGTAATCCAAAACTCGCCAGAATGCAATGCTAGAAACCTTTAAGTATCAATGTAAAATGAGACCAAACAAAAATAAAATAAATGGAACCAACTTTTAGATGTGGAACAAGAAAAGCAATTGAAGAGTTAGCAGAAGAACTAAATCTACCTTACGAAAAATGGATGCAAGACTGGCCCTACGAAGTTGTAATTGCATCTGATATAGACAAGTATATTGGCCATTATGAAACCCTATTAGACGATGACAAGAAGTTTGTATTAATGGAAGGAATTATACAAGCAACTGAAGACCAAAAAACTGAAGAACTATTTCTAAAATATTGGGAAAAAATAAATATTATCCTCAAAAAGGATTTTAGTATTCACGAATTTACTATTCATTATTGGTCTTGTTTTGATATTGAAAACATTAAAGACTGTTGGAAATTAACACCATTAATGAGACAACTTTGGTCTGATTATGCCAAATATAAAAACTGAAATTTCAGACAGAAAATATTTAAGACATGAATTTGTTTGACATAGAAAAACAACGAACTGTTAACAGCAAATTTGCAATAGGTGTTCAATTCACCTCTGCTTGACGGGATTTTTGTAGTTGGTAAATTCGTTTTTCTTAGCTACATTTAACTCAGAACGCACACCCATCCCAATTGTGCAAAACGATATAGCCAATTCTAATACCAAAGCTTCATCAATTTAACTTACTCAAAAATAATTTAAAATGAAAATTCACCCTATATATAAATCAAAACCTTTAATAATTCTTTTGTTTTATATCACAATTATTGGGTGTGTTAAACCTTGTGATGAAAGTTTAAGAGTTGGTGAAATTATTCAAATACCAATTGCATTTAATGGTTTTAGTGTTTCTGAAATAGACAAAATATTGGTATATCGAATCAATAATTCAAACAAAAGCTTAATTGACACATTTTTATTAAAAGATATTCTTTGGGCAAATATGGCTCGTTCAACAAATGAAATAATTACTGATAGAGAACCAGCAAAAACGCAAAGTCAGTTTGGCCGATATGATAGCTATTTTGACAATTGTACTCTCATATTTGACTGGTATACAGGAAAAGACTCTCTTTTAAACATTGAAATTAAAAAGTCACAAGAGATAATTAAGGGTTGCCATGAAAACGACCCGAATGTGAAAATAGACAAGTTATCATTTGTTCATAAAGGAAAGAATATTTCCAAAGGTGAATCAATTCAAATAGATAAGTAAATTCTGATTAATGAAAATGAATTATCTGGCAATTGAAAACCAGACTATAATTGGTTCTTAAGTGCTTCCTTTAAGCATTCTGTGATGGTAAAAACATTCACAACTCATATGTACATTTTTGTTAAAATTCGCCACCTTTGCTTCGTCACTAAGCATTAATGAAAATTTAACCGCCTCCCGATGAAAATCCTGATTTTCAAACCATAAAGGAACACCTCCAAAAAACTATTAACCAAACAATGACACCTTTGCGTATTATTGAGCAAGTAATGTTTTTTCGAGGAAGAGAATTCGCTAAGTTAGAGGCAAAAAAGAAAACTTAATTTATGGTAGATAAAACTGCAAAACCTTTTTTAAAATGGGCTGGGGGTAAAACTCAACTAATTCCTGAAATTGAAAAGGCTTTGCCAGCTAAAATTTTAAATAATACGTTCACATATATAGAGCCTTTTGTTGGAAGTGGTGCAATATTATTTTGGATGCTTAATAAGTTCCCAAACTTAGAAAAAGCTGTAATAAATGATGTCAACTCGGACTTGATAAACACCTATAATGTAATTGCCACTAATCCTAAGGAATTGATTTCTATATTAAATCAATTTGAAAATGAATACCATTCACTAGAAAATAGTGCTGAAAAAAAGAAAGAATATTACTACAATAAAAGAGAAACTTACAATTTCCGAAATGAAGCAAATTGTATAAAGGCTGCATTGTTCATTTTCCTCAATCGGACATGTTTTAATGGATTATACCGAGTAAACAAAAATAATGGGTTTAATGTGCCAATGGGTAGTTATAAAAACCCTACCATTTGTGATGTTTCAAATATTCTTTCTGTAAGTAATGCTTTGCAAAAAGTTGAAATTCTATGTGGCGATTATGAAGAGGTCTTAAATTACTCTTCTCCGAATTCTTTCTTTTATTTTGACCCACCCTACAAACCATTAAGTGAAACTTCTAGCTTTAATTCATATGCGAAAGATGAATTTAACGACCAAGAACAAATACGTTTAAGAGATTTTTGCAACAAATTAGATGTTTTAGAATACAGCTGGATGCTAAGTAACTCTGATGTTAAAGGGAAAAATATCAATGACAATTTCTTTGATGACCTATACTCTGAATTTGTTATATCACGAGTAAAAGCAAGAAGGAATATAAATGCTAACTCAAATAAACGAGGCGAATTGAATGAACTTTTAATAACGAATTATACCTATGAACAAACTTTGCAGCCTGCTTAATTTAGAGAACGAAGATTTGTTATTTCATCAAATCACTTCTAGTTTCAAAGAAAAAATAACCAAATGGGATTATTTTGTAAATTGGCATAAAGTCTTTCTAAATGTTAGTTTATTCGAAAAAGAGTTAAATCTGCTTAACTATTTAGTTGGAAAAGAAAACTTTGAATATGAAGCAATTGAATTGTTCAAAAAATACCCAGAGGCAATTAAGGCAATTCCAACTTTATTAGCGGTAAGAGAGGAATCAATCGATGTTCTAATTGATACCAAAAATTTTGAATACAAAAATTTGAATTTTTTCCAACTCAATTATACCGAAGCGGAAATTCATGATATTGTTGAATTCATCATTAAAAGCGGATTAGGTAAGCTTTTTGAGGATAAGCAAATCAAAAATCTGGTGGATTATGCAAAAGGTGTAGAAGTGGGATTAGATAGCAATGGCAGAAAAAATAGGGGCGGAACTTTAATGGAAAGCCTGGTTGAAGAATTTGTTTCTGAAACTTGTGAAAAACTTAAGCTTGAATACCTTTCACAAGCAACTTCCAAGAAAATAAAAGACCACTGGAATATTGATGTTGTAGTAGATAAATCGTCTAGGCAATTAGATTTTGCAATCAATAAAAATGGGAAGTTATATTTTATTGAATGTAATTTTTACGGGGGTGGCGGCTCCAAACTTAAATCAACAGCTACAGAATATATTGAAATGAACCGTTATTGGAATAAGCAAGGAATTGAGTTTATTTGGATTACCGATGGTGCTGGTTGGAAATCAACTTTAAAGCCATTAAGAGAGTATTTTGACAAGGCAGATTATTTAATAAATCTTGAAATGTTAAAAAATGGAATACTTGGGAAAGTTTTTTAAAGAAACCACAATCGATTTAAAAGAGATTTGTTATAATCATCTTTTTAAAATTGACACACCTTACCCAAAAGTTTGCAATTCTCTTTAAACTTATATTAGGATAGCAGATACCACAATTCAGGATTCTTTGAATTCCATTTTTTATGCTTTTTGTTTTCCAAATTCGTGTACTTTGCTGCTGGTGGCTGTCTACTGCAAACACTCATACATAAATTATCAATTTCTTTTGAACTATCTATAAACTGTCTTATCCAGCCTTGATAAAAAAGTGTTGCAGGATCATACTTACTTTCACCAATATAATTATATTCTTGTTCTATGATGAATAACTGGCTAAGAACAGCAATTATTGAAATTGAATTTAAATAATGTTCAAAGTTTTCCTTTTTAATTCTCTTAACAGAAAGAATAGGATCCTTTTTGTAAAAGATACTATCAAAAGCAATTAATAGCTCATCTTTTAATTCAGGTCTGCTCCTTACTCTTAAATGTAAATCAATAAATATTCTTAAATGATTGGGTCTAAATTTACGCTCACCTTCTTTAATAAAAATTTGAAAGTTCTTTTTGGGATCGTATTGCTTAAATTTACTTTTTGGTCGAATTATATAAATTTCAACTCCTTTTTCTTTGTAAATAGTGAATGGTTCTTCAACTTTTAAACTTCTAATAATATCAAAAACTTTAGAATATTCCATTTATTTTAGTTTTAATAATTCAGACATGCTCATTTGAAAAACATTTGCAAAAATTTCAATATTTCTAAGTGATAAATTCCTTTCACCTCTTTCAATCATTCCTATATAAGTTCTATGAAAACCTGTTTGGTTCGCCAATTCTTCCTGCGACCAATTTCTATCTTGTCTCAAGTCCTTTATCCTTTTCCCAAACTCCTTTAAAATGTCTTTTTGCACTTTACGAATGTGGAAAATTGCATACAAAAAGTCTACATACAATTAGTATCATTCGTTTAATGTTTTATATTTGTATAAACATTAAAATCATGGAAAATGAAGTTGCTGTAAATTCAACAAACACAAGTCAATCAGTTAATTATACTGCTAGATGTGAAAAAATTAAATTGATTGTAGATGCTCTAAGGCTTGTATCAAAAGATAAAGATATTAGAGATGATGAATTAATTATACCTAGCAATTGTGAAGAATATGGATTTTCAGAAGGAAGCCATAACTTGGGCACATTATTACATTTTTTAGCCGACATGTTAGAACAATGATTTCACCCTATTTTAAATCCACTGATAATAACTTCAATCTTCTTAAAGGAGATTGCATGGACGTATTGCCCGAGTTTGACCACAAATTTGATATGGTTTTTGCAGACCCACCTTACTTTTTATCTAATAATGGACTTTCAATTCAAAGTGGTCAAATTGTAAGCGTAAACAAAGGGAAATGGGATAAATCGGAAGGATTTGAATTTGTAAATGACTTCAATAGAAAATGGCTTTCAATAGTTAGAGATAAAATGAAGGAAGATGGCACTATTTGGATAAGTGGAACAATGCACAATATCTTCTCAGTAGGCCAAATATTAACTGAATTAGGTTTCAAAATTCTAAATGTTATTACATGGGAGAAAACAAATCCTCCTCCCAATTTTTCATGTAGATTTTTTACACATTCTACAGAACAAATTATCTGGGCCAGAAAAAAAGAGAAAGTTCCTCATTATTTCAATTATGAATTAATGAAACAGTTAAACGGCCACAAACAAATGAAAGACGTTTGGAAACTTCCTGCAATTGCCCCATGGGAAAAATCTTGCGGCAAACATCCAACACAAAAACCCCTTTCTGTTTTAACAAGGCTCATTTTAGCTTCAACTAAACCCAATGCTTGGATATTAGATCCATTTGCTGGCAGCAGCACAACAGGTATAGCAGCAAATTTGGCAAATAGGCGCTATTTAGGTATTGATAAAGAAACGGAATTCCTTGAAATTAGTAAGAACAGGAAAATTGAAATTGATAATCCTAAAATTGCGTCGAGTTACAAACAAAAAATTGCCGGATTTAATACTAAAAATGAACTTGATTTATTTTTAGCTAATGAAATAGAATCAAACTATAATAATGAATTGCCATTTTAATTAGTCAACCCTAAAAAAGTATTAATAGTCAATGATAATGCACAGTTTGTGCATTAAAAAGGTGTTTTAGTTTGCAAGATTTAGAAAAAATTGTGTTCAAATCTTGCAAATTCTGATGATAAAAAAGGAGCAAAAAACAGGTCAGATGAGTTTTTTAATGCCATCACTGGCCGATCAATTAGATAAGAGTCACGGACTTTATCAATTGGCAAAAGATATCAATTGGCAATACTTTGATGAAGAATTAGGGAAGCATTATCGATCAGATTTTGGTCGTCCTGCAAAACCAATAAGATTAATGGTCTCCTTACTTATTTTAAAACACTTTCGTAATTTAAGTGATGAAAGTGTAGTAGAGCAGGGGGCAGAAAATTGCTACTATCAATACTTTAGTGGACAAAGTGAATTTACACCTAAACAACCCTGTTCAGCAACAGAATTGGTTATGTTTAGAAACAGGATAGGTAGTGATGGGATTGAGAAGATTTTTAAGGAATCAATTCGAATAAATAGCAATGATAGTAAGGAGCATGAAATAGTAGGCGATACAACTGTTCAAGAAAAGAATATCACCTTTCCAACAGACTCAAAACTGCACATAAAAATAATAGAGAAATGCTGGAAGATTATTGAAAATGAAGATTTAGAAATTAGGCAAAGTTATAAACGTACCATTCCAAAATTAAGGTATCAACAAAGAGGAAGAAATCACCCCAAGCATGCAGTAAAAGCGAGGAAAGCAGATAAACGAATAAAAACTATTGCGGGAAGATTGGTTAGAGAAATTGAAAGAAAACTGCCGGCCCAAAACATTTATAACGAAGACATTTTAATATTCAAACAAGTTCTATCTCAGAAAAGAACTGAAAGCAATAAAATCTATTCATTACTTGAACCACATGTAAATTGTATCAGCAAATGTAAAGATCATAAGAAGTATGAATTTGGTTGTAAAGTTTCAATACTTAGAACAAAAACTACTGGAGTTATTGTTGGAGCAATGAGTTTTGAGAAAAACGTTTACGATGGCAAAACACTTGAACCAGCGCTAAACCAATTTAAAGACTTAACAGGACAAGAAGCAAAGCATGGCTAATTTGATTTAGGATACAGAGGAGTAAAGAAAATTGGCGAAACTGAAATAATCACACCCGACGCAAGAAAAAAACCAATGACAGCTTACCGACGAAGAGTAGATAAAAAAGCTATGAAAAGTCTAAGTGCAATTAAGCCAATCATTGGTCACTTGAAACAAGACCATCGAGTTGGAAGAAACTTTCTAAAAAACACATCTGGTGATGAAATGAATATTCTTTTAGCAGCAGCGGCATTTAACTTCAAGCGGTTCATCCGCTTGAGGGCCCCGGCTCTTATTAATCAAATTTTTAATTCAATATTCAGATTAATTGAACTATTATTCAATCTTCAAATTTCACCAAAAGTGACTTTTTGAGGGACGACTAAATAAAGAAGAAAGGTATTTGGTAGTTCTAACTAAAAGAAAAGATTATTTATTGTTTTGGACCGCTTTCTATATTGAAGATAACCATACCCTAAGAAAGAAAATAAAGGAATATGAAACCTATCAAAAAACCAAAACCGCTTAGCGGAACTAAACGGTTTCTAAACTCCTTTAACACTTACAGCATTTCTACCTGGTTACTGAGCTAGAGCAAATGTACAACAAATGAGATGAAAGGTGTAAACAAAAATCAAATATTGTCAAAATGGCTATCCCAAAAAGTCAGTGGGGCATAATAAGCATTTGGGAAAAAGCAGGATTTGTGCTGTAGATAGTTTTGTGCTTCGAAATCAGCTTTTTCACGAAGTGCCAGAACATAAGTGATATTATATTAATTCCCTGTTCATGAAATTGGCTAAAACTTAAGATTATTCGCAATAAGAAAAGATTTTCCCGTTGAACTCAAAATCCCCTCCCCCCATGCAAAACCTAAAATCCTTCTTCCAAAATTCCTGCTTTACTCCCGAGTAAATTGAGCTCATCTGTAAATTCAAGGAATAGAAATTCAAAAACTTGTTGAAGAATCTAAATCATTTGAGTTTTTAAACATCGAAGAAGATATCTATTCTCATTCAGATAGTAAGAATTTGGGATGATATATTGATAAACTAAATCTAAATGGATTTTTGTTTTAGAACCAAATCGCCAAACAAATAGAAGTCCAATTTCTAATAAAAAATCCATGAAAAAAGCCCTACTATTCTCAATCCTCTTTATTTGTTTCCTTCAAAAATCATTTGGACAA
This sequence comes from Bacteroidia bacterium, assembly GCA_051861545.1. GTDB lineage: Bacteria > Bacteroidota > Bacteroidia > UKL13-3 > UKL13-3 > CAISCU01. The sequence goes on from JBIMKP010000038.1 coordinate 9,829, forward strand.
ACAACCACTGAAATTCCGATGATTGAAGACTTCGAAAGAGATTCAACATGGATTTGGTCGCCCTGGAAAGAGTGCACAATTCAACATTCGAAATTGAATAAAGGTTGCGCTCATTCTGGGAATCTTGGGTTAAATTGTATTGATGATTGCTTCTATAGAACAGATATTCAAATTGGTTTTCCCGCTCAGGTTCTCAGTTGTTGGGTGCGTTTTCAAAGAAATACAAATGCGTATTTGGGTTTTGCTATTACTACAGCTGTCAGTAAATTTGGCTACTATTTATGCGCCGCGCCAGAAAAAGGCTCATTTGATTTTAGAAAATCACCTGATTATACCTATCCAGATTTGAAGTCGGTTTCTCAAACCTACAAACTAAATGTTTGGTACAAAATGGAACTTACCTATGATTCCAAAACCCATGTAACAGGTAGACTTTATTCAAGCAATGGAACAACACTTCTTACTACTATTTCGCTTGAAATACCAGATTTGGCTCCAGGTGGGATTGCTTTTAGAGGTCATTTTCTTCATGTTGATGAAATAAGAGCGGGCTCAAAACAAGCAAGAAAAGACAGTATTTTCTCGCCGCAATTGGGCGTTCCATTGTTTCTACAGAACATTTTATTCGAAAGCAACAAAAGCATATTGTTAAAACAATCTTTTATCGAATTAGATAAACTTTCGGCATACTTAAAAAAGAATCCAAGTTTTAAAATCAGTGTTGCTGGCCATACAGACAATATTGGCAATGAAACCGACAATAAACAATTATCTGAACAAAGAGCCAAAGCCGTTGCTGATTACCTCATTAAAAGTGGAATAAACACAACAAACGTGAGTTATAATGGCTTAGGCAGTTCTAAACCAATAACATCAAATGAAACTGAAAATGGAAGGCAAAAAAACAGAAGAGTGGAAATTACGATTAGTAAGAAATAAAGCATTAAATATACTTAATAAGCAAAATTTTGCTTATTAAGTTCTACGTTGAAATTTACTTTCGCACCTAATGCATTAAATACTTTTAGAATTGTAGTAAGTCGAGCATCAGTTGTACTGTTTTCAATTTTTGAAATCTGAGCTTTTTTAACGCCAACTAATTCACCTAACTCTCCTTGTGTAAGGTTCATTTCTAACCGTGCTTGTTTTATCGCTAATCCAAGCAAGTCAAGACGAAGTTCATTTTCAAATTCATCACGCTTTTTTGTTCCCTTTTTTCCAATGTATTTGTCGGTCAGGTTATCCAAACTGTATGTTTTCATCGTTTCAATTTTTTTTTAGAAAAATAACTTTCCATCGATTTTTTAGCACGCTCAATTTCACTTTTAGGAATTTTATCTGTCTTCTTTATCAATCCATGAGTCGAAATAACAACCGTGTCATTTTTTTCACTCTTATCCCAAAATGCAAAAAGTCGGTAATAGGTTTTGTTGTAAATAGTACGAAACTCCCAAATTTCATCTTGAAGCTTTTTAAATAGTTCTTTATCATTTGTACTTCTAGATTTCCAGATGTTATAGATTATTTTTTCCCGTGCCTTATCATCAAGCTCATCAAGAAATGTTTTAGCTTCTTCTAAAAAATTAACACGAAATTTGTAAGAATCCATTACCAACGAATTGTATACAAAACTAATTGTTTCTTATTTAGGAAACAAAATTTTTAAAATCTAACTATAAAGTAATTGACATTTATTATCAAAAGGTTTAAAATTTGCCGTCTATTTTATCTTTATCGAACAGCTAATCATGGCATGGTCTGAAAATTCTTGCACATGGGTTTGGTAGTTTTCGCTGCTGAATTTAGCATCATGGAAAATCTGATCGATTCTGAACGAAGGCATATTGCCCGTATAAGTTGTTGAAAATCCGGAACCAGATTCAACAAAGGCATCTTTCATTTCGCCACGAATTGTTTTGTAGGAATAACTTGTTGGTGTATCATTAAAATCGCCACAAAGTATAACAGGATATATGCAATAATCTAGTTTTTCTCTTATAGCATCAGCCTGAACACATCTAATTTTAAAAGCATATTTTAATTTGGCAATAATCCTTCTAATTCCAAAAACTGGAACTCCGGCAGTACCCGCTTTTGAAATGGTTTCAACCGTTTTATAATCTTGTCTTTCAAACACAATCGATTTTAAATGTGTATTTACCACTCTTAATGTTTCTCCTTGAAAAACCACATCAGCAAAAATAGATAGATTGGCAGCTTTGTTTACCATTTCTACATAGCCCTTGTTTACAATGGGATGTTTTGAAAAAATACAAACGCCATAACCATTCGGATTGGCTTCACTTAAACCATCAGCATTTACAATAGAAAAATTTCTATAACGACGAAAAAACTCTCTGAACATGGGTCTTTCAAAGTTTCCTCCCAAATTGGCAAACTCCTGAAAACAAATAATATCTGGGTCTAATTCATCTAATTTTTGAAAGAACTTAACAGTATCTTGTTCGGGTTTATCGTAACCACCCATAAAATGAGTATTAAAACTAATTACATTTAAATAATCAGAACGATTTCCCTTTAAATCATGCTTCAATTGAAATTGAAAAAACTTTAATCCTGACGGAATTCCAATCAAAAACAAAGCAAGTGAAAGGAAAACCCGTTTATCCCAAAACAAAGCCCAGAAAGGAATAAAAACAAAGTTGAGCAAATAAATCAAAGGAAAAGCCAATCCAAATATAGCTAGAGGCCAAAATGTTTTAGGGTCGATTTCTGGCGCTAACAATGCTGCTACAAGCGGAATTGCAGCAATAATGTTTAAGCCAAAAACTATATGCAGAAAAATGATTCGTTTACTCAATTCAATTGTCCTTTCCGAAGTTTTTTAAAATTTCTTTCTCTTTATCACTTAAATAACTCAATCCCTTTTGATTTATTTTCTCCAAAATCCTATCAACTTCCGCTTGGCTTGGTTTTTCGTTGCTATTCACCTTCATGTAACCAGAACGATGGTGGATTTTTAAATTCGATTTCTGTTTAGGCTTAAATAGATTTTCAATCTTATCGAAAAAAGAACTCAGAAAATTATTGGCATAAATTTGTTTGATATAAAAATAACCAAAAGTTGCACCGCCAATATGAGCTATATGCCCACCCGGATTGTCATAAGGAATGCTGATTAAATCTAATAAAAGCGTGAACAAGGCAATGTATTTCAATCGAACCGAACCAATTAAAAACAAACTAAGTTCATATTCAGGCAACAAGGTAGCAGTTGCAAAAACTACTGATAAAACACCAGCACTTGCACCTCTTGCAGTAGAGTATTCCAAACTTGGTATAAGGTAAGGAAACACATGGTATGAAATCATATAAACCAAACCACCAGCTATAGCTCCCATAAAATAAGCCTGATAGGTTTTAGGATTTCCAAGGTATTGCTGCAGTAATTGACCAATCCAGTAAAACCAAAGCATATTAAACAAAATATGCAAAAACCCTTCATGCAAAAAAGTATAGGTTAACAAACTCCAAGGTTGATAAATATACCTAGTAAAACTAGCAGGCAAAACCAACCAATCTAAAATCATTTTGATGATACCATTTGAGTTAAATAAACCCAATAAGCTGTTAAGTACACCAAATACAATAAAAACAGCCACATTCACCATAATAATGCGAATAATGGCATTGCCTTGTTGAAACTTAAACTTTAATTCTTCTAAAATCGACATGTATATCCTCCAAACCTAATTTAATTCATTGATTTAGCAAACTATTTAAACACAAAAAACCACCACTTAAAGTATTTTTAAGTATAATCCAAGGAAATAATTAACAACAAATTGTATCTAATTAAACCCCTAAATCAAATATCAATACCTTCATATTTAAGAGCGAAAAAGTCAATCTATGTAGCTAAAATCCTAATTATCAATTATGCGAGTTACTTAGTAGAAACTATTTCTATCTGTTTTATTCCAATATTTAATCAAAATAAAACCAAATAACATTCCGCCTAAATGAGCAAAATGGGCCACATTATCCATTGGGTTGTTTCCAAAACCATCCATCAATTCCATTCCACCCAAAACCAAAACTATATACTTAACTTTAATAGGAAACGGAAAAAAGAACAAATGTATTTCACGATTCGGAAATAAAACCCCATTTCCCAACAACAATCCAAATACTGCTCCACTTGCTCCAACCATTGGAGTATTGATTTTTCTTAGCAATATCGCGTCCGCAATTTCTTGTCCTGCTGCAAAATATTTAGGATTATCTGGGTCAACAGACCAAGCATATAGTATTTCACTAATTCCTTCTTTATTCATGAGCAAAGGGTCTTTTCTCAATAAAATATTCATTTGCTCATAACCCTGGTTTGCCATATACTCTGCAACGGCATCTTTAAGCTGAGAAATTTCTAAATAATTTACACCCAAATACAAAGCAGCTGCACCAAATCCAGTAATGATATAATAAGTTAAAAAGCGTTTCGGACCCCAAAAATTCTCCAAAAAGCTACCAAACATCCACAAGGCAAACATATTATAAGCCAAGTGAGAGAATGAGCCATGCATAAAAATATGGCTCACAATTTGGAAGGGTCTAAAATATTCTGAACTAGGAAAATACAGTCCTAGTTTATCGTTTAAATCGCCCCAACCACGGCTTAAAAATAACAATGAACCCATAAAAGCAAGTCCATTGATAATCATTAAATTTTTTACAACCAATGGAATTCCCGAAGTACCCAATGGTCTATATTGTTGATACATATCTATTTATTTACTTTCAAACATTTTGGCCAACTCATCTAAACCCAACATTTTTAAACAAGCCCTTCCATCTGGCGCAAACGAAGGTTCTTGACAAGCAAATAATTCATCAATTAAACGATTCATTTCTTCTGCTTGCAAACGAATTCCCCTTTTAATGGCAGCTTTTACGGCAAGCGTTTTTGCTACCAATTGCTTTTTATGGTTTTCAGTAGTTTTCGAATTTTTATAGGTTTCAACTACTTCTTCCAACAAATCTTGTTCATTGCCTAGATGTAATTCTGCTGGCAAACCATTTACCACAAATGTGTTTTTGCCAAAATGACTGATATTAAATCCTAAAAGTCGAATATCATCTAAAATTTCAAGCATAATTTGTTCATCACCGGCACTTAAAACCACTGTTTTTGGAAAGAGTAATTGCTGACTTGCAACAGGGTTTTTATCTAGAGCACGTAAGTATTTTTCATACAAAATTCTCTCATGAGCTGCTTGTTGATCAACCAACATCAATCCCCTTTTAATCTGAGTAACAATATACGTTTGGTGAAGCTGGAAAAAATTTCTTGAAACTGCCAATTCAGATTCAACAGATGAAGTCCTAACCGTTTCTGGCTCAGAATGAATATCTGTTTTAGGGTTTTCCTGAAATAAAATTTCCCAGTTTTGCTTTACCTGATTTCGTTTTTGAGAATACTCAAATTTTAAATCATCCCATGAATTTCTTTGACTTCTTGATGCTGTTGAAACAGTAGAATTTTCAGATTCAAATCCTTGATTTTTTCCCAATTCATGATGCATGAATCGGTTATCATCAAAACCAATATTCATTTCTGGGCTATTTAAAATTCCTCCCATAGCTTTTCGAACAACAGCCCTTAAAATTTGATAGATGTTTTTTTCATCTTCAAACTTAATTTCTGTTTTTGTGGGGTGAATATTTACATCAATTTGTGAAGGGTCGATACTAATATGAAGTACATACAAAGGAAATTGTTCTTTTGAAATCAAACCTTCATAAGCACCAACAATTGCATGGTTTAAATAAGGGTCTTTAATGAATCGTTTATTAACAAAGAAAAATTGCTCTCCCCTAGCCTTTTTAGCCGACTCGGGTGAACCACAAAATCCTTTGATATCAATAATACTTGTTTCCTCTTCTATGCTAATCAATTCCGACTTTTTTGTACCAGAAAAAACATCAGTTATTCTTCCTTGCAAGTCTGATGGTTCTAGTAAAAACTGCTCTTCATCATTGTGATATAAAGCAAATTTAATTTCAGGATTGGCTAGAACACAACGAATAAATTCATCTAAAACATGTTTGTATTCTACAGGATTTGATTTCAGGAAATTTCTTCTCGCAGGAATATTATAAAAAAGATTTTTAACCGCAATAGAGGTTCCTGTTTCAGCAGCAATATCATCCTGAGAAATTACTTTAGAACCCTCGATAACAATGGAAGTTCCAAACTCATCTTCTTGCCTTTTGGTTTTCATTTCAACACGAGAAACAGAAGCTATACTAGCCAAAGCCTCACCTCTAAAACCCATGGTTTTAATTCTAAAAATATCTTCAGTTAAACCAATTTTTGAAGTAGCATGTCGTTCCCAGCACATACGCGCATCACCATGACTCATGCCACAGCCATTATCAATTACCTGCACCAAAGCCTTTCCACCTTCTTTTACCAAAAGTTTTACCGATGTACTTTTCGCATCTATTGCATTATCGAGCAATTCCTTCACCAATGATGATGGTCTTTGAACAACCTCTCCGGCTGCAATCTGACTTGCAACATGATCGGGTAATAATTTTATGATATCAGCCATTACACAACAAAAAACCACATAAAAAAACGAAATTTTTTATCTGTGGAGAACTTTCAACGTTATGAGCGTGAATAACTAATCCTTAATCAATCCAAAAAAGCAAGAATGTTTCTGCTATTTTGTACCAAATTCATGAATAATATACTAAAATTCCTTTCGAGTCGACTACTTACTTTTATATTCATTTGTCTCTCGTTTTCAGCATCTGCCCAAAATATATCTTGGGATAAATCATATCCTTGGGTTGATTCAGTTATGAGCAAACTTTCAGAAGATGAGAAAATCGCTCAGCTTATGACAGTGGCTGTTTGGACACAGCGTGATCAGAATTATGAAAAGGAAATAGAAAAAATTATTACTGATTATAAAATTGGTGGCCTTATGTTTATGAAAGGTGGCCCAATGAAACAGGCAATACTAAGCAATCGTTTCCAATCAAAATCTAAAATTCCTATGCTCATTAGTATCGATGGAGAATGGGGATTAAGTATGCGTTTAGATAGCACTCCAACTTTCCCTAGACAAATGGTTTTAGGTGCAGCAAACAACCTCGAACTTACTCGACAAATGGGTGCTGAAATAGCAAAACACTGTAAAAGATTAGGAATTCATATTAATTACGCACCCGACGTAGACATCAATAACAATGCTGCAAACCCAGTAATTAACGACAGAAGTTTTGGAGAAAACAAAGAAACTGTTGCCAAATTGGGCTGGGCTTATTCCAAAGGTTTACAAGAACAACACATACTTGCAACTGCCAAACATTTTCCTGGTCATGGCGATACAGAAACCGATTCTCATCATTCACTTCCTGTAATTAATGCAAGTCGCAAACGCTTAGATTCATTGGAACTTTATCCTTTTCAAGAACTAATTGATAATGGCGTTGGAGGCGTAATGGTTGGGCATTTATTTGTACCAGCAATTGATACCAATGCAAACCGAGCAACTAGTATTTCTTCGAATGCAATTCAAGGATTATTGAAAAACGAAATGGGCTTTAAGGGTTTGGTAGTTTCTGATGGCCTAAACATGAAAGGAGTTGCCAACTATGCTGCACCTGGTGAAGTTTGCGCAAAAGCCTTACAAGCTGGAGTTGATTTATTGCTTTTTGTTGAAGATGTTCCACAATCAATCTTTTGGATTAAGGAATACCTTAAAAAGGGTTGGATATCACAAGAACAGCTAAATTTATCGTGCAGAAAAATTCTGATTACCAAATACTGGTCTGGTTTAAATAAATACGAACCTATTCAAACAAAAAACTTAATTGAAGATTTAAACTGCTGTTCAACCGACCAACTTATCAGAAAAATAGTAAAATCGGGAATTGTAGTTGCTAAAAACACCGACAAAATTATTCCACTAAAAAACCCTGAGTATTATAAAATTGCGGTGGTTTCTGTTGGTTCTTCTCAGTTTACATCGTTTCAACAAATGATGAATAATTATTTGCATGCCGATTTTCATTCCATCGATAAAAACGATTCACAGCAAGCCTTTGATTCCTTATTCAGCTTGCTGCAGCGTTATAGCTTAGTTATTCTAAGCATGCAAAATACCAGCAGATTTGTTAGCAGAAAACTCGGTTTAACATCACAAGAAATAGCATTTGTTAAAAGGGTTTTAGCTGATAGAAGAAGCATTTTGGTTAACCATGGAAATCCTTATATACTTCAACATTTTCAAGAAGCAAGAAATGTAATTTTAGCCTTTGAAGATTTGCCATTGTATAACCAATTATCTGCGCAAGTATTAATGGGTTCTATTGGCTCTACTGGAGAAATGCCCGTATCTGTTTTACCAGCTTTTAAACTAGCAGATGGAGAAGAAACTGAAATACTAGAAAGATTGGAATATGTAATGCCCGAAGAAATTGGCATTGAACATACACCACTAGCTTTTGTAGATTCAATTGCACTTGATGCTGTAAAAAGTGGAGCAACACCTGGTTGTCAAATTATTGCAGCAAAAAATGGCAAAGTTTTTTATAATAAATCATTTGGAAAACATAGTTATGATTCTGCTGCTTTGAATGTAGAAAATCATCATCTTTATGATTTAGCCTCACTTACAAAAATCCTTTCTACCAATTTAGCCATCATGAAATTGTATGAAGAAGGCAAAATTAGTTTGAATGATAAAATAGGATTATACCTTCCATTTTTACGAGGAACATCTAAAGAAAAAATTACGATTCGTCAGGTTTTATTGCATGAAGCTGGTCTTACTCCTTTCATTCCATTTTATCAAAAAACATTAAAAAATGGTGTGCTTGATACTTCTGTTTACAGAAGAACTGCTGAGAAAAACTTTACGACCGTTGTTGCTGATAGTTTATTTATTAGAAATGATTATGAGACTGAAATCTGGAAAACAATTGCAATGTCGGAACTAAAACCTAGTGGCGAATATGTTTACAGTGATTTAGGATTTATGATGTTGAAGAAAATAATTGAAGTTGTAAGTCATGAACCCTTTGAAACTTATTTAAACAATAATTTTTATAAACCATTGAACTTAGCCAATATGGTTTTTAATCCTTATAAGAAGGCAATCAATCAAACATGGATTTTACCTACTGAAAAAGATGAAGTATTTCGTAAGCAACAAATCAAAGCATATGTTCACGACCCAGGAGCAGCAATGTTAGGCGGAATAAGTGGTCATGCTGGTTTATTTTCTAATGCAAATGATGTAGCTGTTATTATGCAAATGTTACTAAACGGCGGAACTTATGGAGGAAATAGGTTTTTAAAAGAATCTACCATTAATCTGTTTTCTAAAAAGCAGAATAAAAAATCGCGTCGTGGATTGGGTTTTGATAAGCCAGAAACCAGTTTAATAAAGGCAAGTCCAACTGGAAGATTCTCTTCGGCACTTGCTTTTGGTCACAGTGGTTTTACAGGCACCTGTGCTTGGGCCGACCCTAAAAACGGATTGGTTTATGTGTTTTTATCGAATAGAATTAACCCATCAGCAGAAAACAAAAAACTTGCAGATACCAATGTTCGCACAAGAATTCACGATTTGTTTAATGAAATAGTTAGGAAAAAATAAAGGTAGTATTTGCGATATAAATCTATTGGATGGATTGAATACAAGCATCATAAGTTTAGGTAAAATGTAATTTCCTCAAAAACAAAAGATTGCAAATAATCCAAAAAAGCAAAAACCTATTGCATTTGAAATTTAAATTCATACATTTGACTTTTCTATTAATTTTTTATGAACATCTACATCGGAAACTTAAATTGGACAGCTAGCGTAGAAGATTTACGCAACCTGTTTTCAACCTACGGCGAAGTATCATCGGTTAACATTGTAAACGATAAATTTACCGGTAGAAGCAAGGGATTTGGTTTTGTTGAAATGCCAGACGCCGGAAGCGCACAAAATGCTATTGACAACTTAAATGGTCAAAGCTTCATGCAAAGAAACATTACTGTTAATGAAGCTCGTCCTCGTGAGGAAAGACCTCAGAGAGAAAGACGTTCTTACAACGACAGAAACTAATTTTCTGAACAGAATTTAAAACCCGCCGAAAAGCGGGTTTTTTTATGCCCTTTTGTGTGATTTTGATTTAACCCAGATTATGCATTGGAATTCGAAATGAGGGGCAAAAGATCAAAGAAATTGGCAGTTTCGTGAGTAAAGCATATTAAACTAATATGGTGCAGGAGGGAAACTGAGTTTACGACCAATTTCAAAGGTATTTTGCCCAGTAATAGAAAATCTAATGCATATTCTGGGTTTAAACTATGTAAGTATTAGGTTTGACTATAAAACCCGCTTAAAACGAAAGAAAATCACGTATGGAATCAAAATTAACTGGAATGAATGCACTTGCTTTATCAATTTTTGAAATTAATAAGGAAAAAGGGTTCTGGGACCAAGAAAGAAATATCGGAGAAATGTTGATGCTCGTAACGAGTGAACTCGGCGAAGCTATGGAAGCCCATAGAAAAGGAAAATTTGCTAATTGGGAAAACTTTGAAAAAGAGAAATTAGAAAGCAATGAAAATTTAGCTTTTCAAAACAACATCAAAGACAGCTTCGAAGATGAAATTGCAGATGCAATTATCAGACTTTTAGATATGTCGGCAGGATTAGGAATCAACCTCGAAAAACATATTGAAGCCAAAATCAATTACAACAAAACAAGAGAAAAACTTCACGGTAAAAGATACTAATCCTTTCGTTTTAGTTTCTTTTTCTGTGCTGCTGTCATTTTATTAATTCGGTTATAATAACCTGTTTTACTTCCAGGAACAAAAATTGCTAGTTTTTGTCCGGCTTTAATTTTATTCTTTTTGATTTTATTCCACTTGCTTAAATCGGCTGTGCTTACATCAAACCAATCTGCGATATCGCTTAAAACTTCACCACGTTTTACTGTGTAAAAAACCTTCTTTATTTTTTCTCGCTTAGCTGATTGTGTTGGAATTTCCTTTTCATCACCTTTTGTTTCTGGTTCTAGTTCCTTTTCAATAGCAATTGGTTGAAATTCTGTTTGATTAATTGGTCTATATACTGAATCTTTTAACAATGAAAATTTTGCAGCTTTATCAATAGGGATTCTAATATAATAAGGCTCTTGAGCATAAGGAATAATGTCTTTTCTAAACTGTGGATTTAATTCTCTGATTAACTCAATTGGCATATCAAGAGAATTTGAAACTTGCTGAAACGACAACCATTTCGGTACCCAAACTGTATCACAAACCGGAAATTGAATGGGTTCTACAATTTTAATTCCATGCTCTTTGTAATAATTCAGAATATAAACTGTTGCAATAACTTTAGGATATAAATCTCTACAATAAGAAGGCATTACCTTATAAATATCCCAGAAATACAGGCTATTTCCAGCTGAATGAATTGACTTATTAAGTTGTACAGGAGAACATCCATAAGCAGCAATTGCCAAAGGCCATGATTTGTAAATGCTAAATAAATCCTTGAAATGTTGGGCAGCAACTTGACTTGATTTTACAGGATCACGACGATCATCAACATAAGTATTTACCTTTAATTTATACATTTTGCTCACCTGGAACATCATCATCCAGATACCACTTGCACCATTTGCATTAACTGCTGAAGGATCTAGTAAAGATGCTGTTGCTGCTAAATATTTTAAATCTGTTGGTAAACCTTTTTGTTTTAAACTCTTTTCAATAAGTGGAAAATAGAATTTACTTCTAGCTACCAATAATTTTATTTGTTCAGGATTTGCTAAGTATTGTTCAATAAATGGTTTTGCAGAAGGATGATAATTAATTTCTAATCCAGTTTTTAATGCAGCTAATCTGCTTTGATAAACCTCATCTTGCCCCTTCAGAGCTGCATAAAGGTTTCCTGAATTCATCGACAGGAAAACCAATAAAAAAAATAATGCGCTATTCTTTCTCAACACCATTCTCGCAAGCTAGTGCCAAAAAATCTTTACAATAAAAAAAGTAATTAAGATGTTAACAGGTAAAAGTCCTGCTGTGACCAATGAAAAATGATTAAGAAAGACTTTTTGAAATGGCTAATAAATCAGCATCTTCAAATCTTCTACCCATTAATTGCATTCCAATTGGCAAGTTTTCGCTGTTGTTTCCAAACGGAATAGAAACAGCTGGATTCCCGGCAATATTGGCATGAACTGTAAAGATATCAGCCAAATACATTGCTAATGGATTCGAAGCTTTTGCACCAACTTCAAATGCCACACTTGGTGATGTTGGTGATATGATAAAATCATAATCTTTAAACAGTTCTTCTGTTTTATTCTGAACTAATCTTCTAACCTTCTGTGCTTTGCTGTAATAAGCATCATAATATCCTGAAGAAAGTACAAATGTTCCCAGCATAATTCTGCGTTTTACCTCAGCCCCAAATCCTTCTGATCTCGATTTTTTAATCAATGAATCTAAGTCTTTAGCATCTGAAGTTCTATGTCCATAATGCATGCCGGCAAAACGACTCAAATTAGAAGAAGCTTCTGCGGTTGTAAGGGTATAGTAAACAGGAATCATGTAGTTTAAATAAGGAAAGCTAATTGCTTCCACTTCATGACCTAGAGATTTTACTTTTTCGAGAAATTCAAATGCTCTTGCTTTAACCTCTGGGTCAATTCCTTCTGCATCAAAGGTTTCCTGAATATATGCAAATTTCTTTTTGCCTAAAATTTCTTTTGATACGTACTCTCCAACCGGTTTTGCTGATGATGTAGCATCGTTTTCATCTTCGCCGGCAATTACTTCCATAATTAATTGGGCATCACTTACAGAATGTGTAATTGGGCCAATGATATCAAAAGAAGAAGCATAAGCAATTAAACCCCAACGAGAAACTCTGCCATAGGTAGGTTTATATCCTACTAAACCACAAAATGATGCAGGCTGACGAATCGATCCGCCTGTATCACTTCCAAGACTTGCCAAACACATTTCTGCTTGTACAGAAACTGCTGCTCCGCCTGAAGATCCGCCCGAAACTCTTTTTTTATCTGCTGCATTTAAAACAGGGCCATAAGCCGAAGTTTCATTAGAAGCTCCCATTGCAAATTCATCGCAATTGGCTCGCCCAATAATAATCGCATCTTCAGCTAATAATCTTTCAACCACAGTTGAAGAATAGATTGACTCAAATCCTTTAAGAATTTTAGATGATGCCGATACTTTATGGTTTTTGTAGCAAATATTGTCTTTGAGTGTCAATACCATACCGGCAAGTTTACCGGCTTTTCCCTGTTGAAGCTTATCCTGAATCTTTTTTGCAGATTCAATTGCTTCATCAGAAAAAACTTCTAACAAAGCATTTAAATCTTTTTTTGATTCTATATTATGTAAATAAAACTCTACCAATTGAGGTAAAGTAAGCGCTCCCGAACTAATATCGCTGCGAATTTCCGATAAGGAATGGTATGATTTCAATTGACTTATGAAAGAGTACGGTTAAACAGAAAAAACTTTATTTCTTGTCACCTTCTTTGGTGCGCATTCCATCTTCTATTTGGTCTTTAACGCTTTTTTTAGCATCGTTAAATTCACGGATTCCTTGACCAATTCCACGCATTAATTCAGGAATTTTCTTTCCGCCAAATAATAAAATAATAGCTAAAATAATCAGAATCCATTCGCCACCGCCAAGGTTTCCGATAAATAACAAAACATGGTTCATTTTTGTATGATTTGAATTGCGAAGTTATACAATTTATTTTTCTTATCTGCTAAATAGCTTTGATTGTTCTCAGCTATTTTAGCTTACATAACCTTTTCAGGCCTTTTATTTCCTTTTCTGTCAGCTCTCTCCACTCACCGCGTTTCAGTTTTCCTTTTTCTAAATCAGCATATAAAACTCTATCAAGCTTATCTACTTTATAGCCTAAATGTTCAAACATACGGTGAATGATTCTGTTTTTACCACTATGAATTTCTATACCAACAACCTCTTTGTTTTTAGGATCAGGTTGTGCAATTGCATCTGGTTTTATTACACCATCTTCCAATTCCACTCCATTCGATAATGTCCATAAATCTGTTGGTCTCAAAGGTTTATCTAAAGTTGCTTTGTAAACTTTATGAACTTCATATTTTGGATGCATCAAACGCTGAGCCATTTCTCCATCATTGGTTAAAACTAAAAGTCCAGTAGTATTTCTATCTAGTCTTCCAACCGGAAATACTCTTTCCTTTAATTTACCTTCAAACAATTCCATTACAGTATTTCTACCATCGCCATCTTCAAAAGTTGTAATGGTATCTTTAGGTTTGTTTAAAAGTAAATAAACTTTCTCTTCAACCGAAAGTTTTGAGCCATTAAATTTAACAATATCACCACTTTTTACTTTTGAACCAAGTTCTGTAACAACAACATCATTAATACTTACCAAACCTGCACCAATCAAATCATCAGCTTCTCTTCTACTGCAAATTCCAGCATTCGAAATATACCTGTTTAATCTAATTCCATCAGCTAATTCTAAATCAGATTCTGCTGTTTTTTTAGGAGCTTTTTGTTCCTTTTCTTTAGCTCTTTCTTTTGATTTAGAAAAATCGTTATCTCTTTTTGGGTAAGTTGAAGAGCTTCTTCTGTCGCCATAAGATGAGGTTCTACTAGTATTATCTCTTGAAGAACCTCCTCTATTTGAACCATAAGTTCTTTCTCCACCTTCCTTATTATCTGAAAATCTGCTTGGTCTATCACTCGATGACGATGTTCTAGGTGAGTATGGTCTGTCTGATGATGAGCCCTCACGTTTTGAATAAGGTCTGTCTGATTTAAAAGAATCTCCTTCCTCACGTTTTCTATACGGCGCTCTCGGTCTATCTGAAGATGAGCCTTCTCTTTTCGAATAAGGTCTATCAGATGATGAACCCTCTCTTTTCGAATAAGGTCTGTCTGATTTAAAAGAATCTCCTTCCTCACGTTTTCTATAAGGTGCTCTTGGTCTGTCTGATGAAGAACCTTCTCTTTTCGAATAAGGTCTATCAGACGATGAGCCTTCGCGTTTGGTATAAGGTCTGTCAGATTTGTATGAATCTCCTTCCTCACGTTTTCTGTAAGGTGCTCTTGGTCTGTCTGATGATGAATCTTCTCTTTTTGAATAGGGTCTATCTGATTTATACGGAGCTCTAGGTCTTTCTGAATCAGAACCATCTCTTTTGTTAAATCTGCCGGTAGTTGAACCTGATTTTGATGGCCTTGAATCGTAAGAACGTGAATTTCTTCCTTCACTTGATTCATTTCTAGGCCCTTTATTAAATCTTCCTTCAGGCTTTTCCCCTCTTACATATGAGCCTGAATCTGATTTAGTATACGACCTTCTTGGTTTATCATCGCTTGACTTGCGAAAACTTGAATCTGAATCGTTTGTAGTTCTTCTAGGTTTTTTACCTAATTCAACATCTTTGCCTTTACTTCCTGGCTTGGCAAATCTGTAATCAACTTCTTTTTCATCGCCAGATT
The DNA here is from genome assembly GCA_051861545.1 of Bacteroidia bacterium. GTDB lineage: Bacteria > Bacteroidota > Bacteroidia > UKL13-3 > UKL13-3 > CAISCU01. The sequence continues at coordinate 25,371 of JBIMKP010000038.1, forward strand.
TCTTATTCCAGCCTTTCATTTCAGATTTTTTTGAAAATCCTTTTGGTGCACTTTTTCTTGGTGTTCTGTTGCCTGAACCAAATGAATTACCTGAACCTGAACCTGCTCTATTGCCTCTTGGGCTTCTGTTACTTTGATCGTTTCTCATAAAATAGCCTGCAAAGATACGAATTAAAGCTGCATATGCTTCATATTCAAAAAAATAAGGGTCGAAAATACTTCCGACCCCTATTTAAACTCTTTGATTATGACTATTTTCTTCTACTCATAGTTCGCGTTTTTCCGTTAACTGTCACACTTATTTGGTTATCACAAGCTCCATTTCCATAATCAATTGTTCGTGTCGATTTACCTTCAGGATTCATTTCAACAATTCCACTTACAATTCTCCATTGGCAACTCATATCAATTTTTAAATCAGATATAGTTTTTGCTGTAAACAAATCCCCTCTTCTATTGGTACCAGATGAAGTGCCGCTAATTAAATATATATCATCATATTTAGTTTTTGTATCGTATCCACTTATCCAAGTTCTTGTTCTGTTTGATGTCCAGCTGTATACTTCATTAGATGTATTGGTAACTTTCATTTCTACAACAACCGTGTAAGTCATTTGATTACTAGCATTTAATCCCATATTACTAACTGTTTTTGTACCTTCAACATGGTTATCATTTTGGTAAAAATCCTTAAAATTTATAGTGATTACTGTACCCGACTGCCTATATGCACCTGTCCATGATACAAGAATTACACCTCGTCTTATATTTCCATCTTCACAAACATAATTTGTTGTACCATAGTCAATTGTCATTGTTCTTGGTGAAGAAATTGAATCAATTGTTATGATTGGAAAACCTCCCTTTTTTAAACCACCATCTGTTGCAGCCATATCAACCTCTTTCACAATAAGGTCAACATTAAAATCTGCGCTATTTTGGTCTTGCATAGATGTTAAGTCACTTTCTGCATTATCATTCTTCTTACAAGAGGTAAAACCGGCTGTTAAAATTAACAAACCTAGAGTAGCTGATTGAATGAACTTTTTCATAATTATTAAATTTTATACCTCTCAGATAAACAAAAATACAAAAGGTTTAAACGCAATTGACTTTTTTAATACAGAACTGGAATTTCAATTATTTTAGAAAATGGCTTTAAGTAACTATGTTTGAACGAAGGGAAGAAAACATGAACAACAAAAAACTACTTTTAATCATTGCGATTTTTTCATCAATTACCATTTTGTCGCACTTAGTCTCAAGTACTTTAAATGGTATAAATATCCTATTACATTTTATTAGTTTGTTCTTTGGTTGCTGGTATGCAATCAAGTCAAAAAATCTAACAGCCTGGATAATGGTTTGTATGTTTATGGGAGTTGCTTTAGGATTGGATCTTCCATTAATTTCACAAAACCTAGAAGAAATGGGTTTACCATTTCACTTTCCTTCTGATGCTAAGCCTCTTAGAATTTTTAGTGATATCTTTCTTAGATTAATAAAAACAATCATTGCACCACTTTTATTAGCAACTTTGGTAGTTGGAATAGCTGGTCATTCTAACATAAAACAAGTTGGTAGAATGGGTTTAAAGGCCATAGGATATTTTGAAGTAGTAACAACATTAGCACTGATAGTGGGCTTGTTGGCAATAAATATTAGTGGAGCTGGTTGGGGTACAAATCTAAATGCTGGTGAGGCACAAGTAGAAAAGGCTGAAAAACTTCTAGCACAAAAAGAATCTCATGATGTTATCCTAGATATATTTCCTGAAAATATTGCTAAGTCAATTGCTGATAATCAAATACTTCAGATTGTATTATTTAGTATTTTATTTGGTATTGGTTTAGCTATGGTAAAGGATGAGAGCAAGAAAATGCCTGTCCTAAATTTTATGGAAGGTCTTAGCGAAACCATGTTCAAATTTACCAATATTGTTATGTGGTTTGCACCATTAGCTGTTGGTGGCGCAATGGCATATTCTGTTGCAGGCATGGGCCTTGGCGTGATTGGTAACCTATTTAAATTGGTTGGAACTTTGTATGTTGCTTTGTTTGCTTTTTTGGTTTTAGTTTTATTACCAATAGCATTTTTGGTTAAACTTCCATTCAAAAAATTCCTTCATACCATTTATGAACCAGTTTCAATTGCATTTGCAACTGCAAGTTCCGAAGCTGCATTACCAAAAGCTATGGAAAACTTGGAGGCAATGGGCATTCCACGAAAGGTTGTCGCATTTGTATTACCAACAGGATACAGCTTTAATTTAGATGGAACTACATTGTATCTTTCACTAGCTTCAGTTTTTATTGCTCAATCATCCGGAATAGATTTAAGCTTATCTGAACAAATTCAAATGTGTTTAATTTTAATGCTAACAAGTAAAGGAGTGGCAGGAGTGAGGGGAGCTTCATTTTTAATTTTGGTAAGCACTGTTTCATCATTAGGATTAGATCCTCATAAAGCCTTTGCAATTTTAGCTGTAGATGCGCTTATGGATATGGGAAGAACCACTGTAAACGTAATTGGGAACTGTTTGGCAACTTATGTAGTCGCCAAGTGGGAGCGAGAAATTTAATTCTACGCGATTCTCAGCCGTTTGGAAGTAAATAAACGAAATAATAGCTTAAATCAATCTAAATATCAATAGTTTAGGAGCTATAAATCTCCATCCAATTTTCATTCTCTGGCAAAATTCGAACTAAATACTCGAAAAAACCTTCATTAATTGATCAAGATAATTCTTTATTATTTTTCTGATTAGAAAACATATAAAGAACAAAATTTACTTTATAAAAATAAAGCTTCCATTAATTGAGGCTAAAATCTTCATTTTTTAATGAAACAAAGTATAGTTTCTATGTAGGTTTATTTGATACAATCAACACTCTAAGCCTAATTCTTGTTAACTCCTTCTGGTGTTAGATTTCACGTGAAATCTAATTTTGTAAGAAAGGAGATTCACTTTGATTCAATATACAAAATACATGATGAATAATGGCTTAACAGTCATACATCATCAAGATGACAATACACAATTATGTGTACTAAACTTACTATACAAAGTAGGCTCAAAAGATGAGAACCCTAATAAAACAGGATTTGCTCATTTATTTGAGCATCTTATGTTTGGTGGCTCAATTAATATTCCTGAGTTTGATACTCCATTACAATTTGCAGGTGGTGAAAATAATGCCTTCACATCAAACGACATAACAAATTACTATCTAACCGTTCCTGCATCAAACATTGAAACCGGCTTTTGGCTGGAAAGCGACAGAATGTTGAGTTTAGATTTTAGTCAGAAATCTTTGGATGTCCAGAAAGGAGTAGTAATTGAGGAGTTTAAAGAAAGATATTTAAACCAACCTTATGGAGATTTATGGCTACACATTCTACCATTAGCATACCATAAACACCCTTACAATTGGCCAACTATTGGCAAAGAAATTTCACATATCGAGGATGCAGAATTGGAAGATGTAAAAGAATTTTTTAAAAACTTTTATGCTCCTAATAATGCAGTTTTAGTTGTAGCTGGAAATATCAGCTTTGAAAAAACAAAAGAATTATGTGAAAAATGGTTTGGAGAAATATCTAGCCAAAACATCCAAAAACCTAAGTACGAACAAGAACCTTTACAAACAGAACCTAGAAGAAAAATAATTGAATCTGATGTTCCTGCAAACCTAATTTTAAAGGCATACCACATGGGTGGAAGGCTCGACAAGAACTACTATGCAATGGATTTATTATCTGATATTATTGGTAGTGGAAAGGCATCAACACTATACGATGTTTTGGTAAAAGAAAAATCATTATTCTCAGAAATTGATGCATATATAAGCGGAGATGCTGAGCCAGGTTTGTTTATGATTGAAGGGAAGGTCTTACCAAATATAAGCATAGAAGAGGCTGAAAAAGGAATAATAGATGTCATCCAAAACTTATCAATTACTGGAATTTCTGATACAGAATTACAAAAAGTTAAAAACAAAACAGAAACCAATATCCGTTTTGGAGATGTTAATATCCTAAACAGAGCAATGAAACTAGCATATGCAGAATACTTGGGTGATATAGAACTAGTAAATAAAGAAATTGACCTTTATCTAGAAATTGATGTGGAATACATGAAGGAACAAATTGCAATAAGCCTTCAAGAAAACAACTGTTCAACTATCATTTATAAAGCAACAAACAATGACAATAAATAGAAAAAATATACCTCAAACTGAAAACATAAAAAATCTAAAATTTGATAGATTTCAGTCTGAAACAACTGCTGGAGGTGCACCTATATATTTTCACTCAGGTGGAACAGAACCTGTAATAAAACTTGATTTAGTATTCCAAGCAGGACTAATTGAACAAAATAAAATTGGCATTTCTTCATTTACAGCAAGTATGTTAAGTGAAGGAACTAAGAATAAAAGTGGTAAGGAAATACTTAATGCTTTAGACTTTTATGGTTCCTATTTCCAAGTTAAAAGTGGGGAAGATGATACAGTTGCAACACTATATTGTTTAGAAAAACATCTAGCAAATTGTTTACCACTATTTATTGAAGCTATTACCGAATCAAACTTTCCTGATAAAGCACTAATTACTTTAAAGCGAAATGCGATACAGAAATTAAAAGTAAACGAAAAGAAGAATTCTTTCATTTGCAGAAGAGCATTTTCAAAGCATATCTATGGAGAAAATCATGCATATGGCCAATCAAACACTATAGAAAATATAGAAAGTAGAATTAGAGATGAGATAGTAGAATTTCATACTGATAATATTCTAAATGGTTTAAAATATGCCATAGTTAGTGGAAAGTTTTCACATGAAACACTTTACCATATATCTAGTAAAATTCAGATTAAAAATCGCGAGAATACTACAATATCAAAGCGTGAAACAATACCACAGATTACACCAGGGAAATATTTCATAGAAAAAACAGATTCAGTACAAGCAGCCATACGAATTGGCAAAGCTGGATTAAGCAGAACGCATGCGGATTTTCCATCATTTCAACTTTTGAATCTCATATTTGGTGGCTACTTTGGTTCTAGATTAATGAAGAATATAAGGGAAGAGAAAGGACTAACTTATGGAATATACTCAAGCCATGAGATAAACAAACTAGGGTCGATTTGGTATATCGAAACAGATATCAATTCAAAATCTAAACATATCGGTATCCAAGAAATATATAAAGAAATGGGTATACTAAGAGAGGCGAAAATTTCTAATGAAGAGATAAATATTGCGAGAAACTATCTATTAGGTTCCATACTAAAAAGCTTAGATAATACACTTTCATTATCAAATAGAATGAAACTAAATGTCGATTACAATCTTGAAGACAATTATCTATCAAAGTTCATAGAAAGTATCAATCAAATCAATTCAGATAATTTACTTACAACAGCCCAAAAATACTTTACTGAAGAGGGTCTCGTTGAAATGGTAGTTGGAAAAAATTGAAAAAGCTAAAACTATATATCATCTTAAGTCTAATTGGGTTTACAAGTTATGCTCAAAGTATAAAACCAAGGAAAGCGTGCAGGAATATAAATGATAACACCATTCTTTGGTCGAGAGTACCTAATCCTTGTACAATAATTGGAAACCTAGTTTTATATGGGCGTGAAAGTATTGCATCTCCATTTAATGAAATATCAAACACTGTAAACCCAAATAATTTTAGCTTCACACATATTGGAGCAAATCTCCCAACGAATAAAGATTGGTCATACTACTTTTCGTATCAGGTTGATTGTGGTTCAGGAATCATAAATGAAATTAGTGATACAATTGTAATTGATATATTACAACCAGAACAATCATTCTTAGACTCTATATCTGTAGAACCTGGAACTAATAGAATACTCATTGGCTGGGAATCGAATAAAAGTCCAGATTTTGGCTCATACAGTTTATACAATTACAATAGGGCAGATCCAAGAGTTATAGAAAACTATAATGATACTTTCTATACAGATGGTAGTTCTGGAAATCCATCTACAACAAAACTTAGATATGAAATAACAAGTTTAGATAGTTGTGGAAATAGAAATCCATTAAATGGAAATATTCATCAAACAATATTACTAACTGCAATCACCGATACCTGCGCTAAAACATGTTCAATAAACTGGAGTCATTATGAAGGTTGGGCAGAAATAGATAAATATTATATCATAAGATACAATGCTCCTGATCAGATAATCATTGACTCAGTTACTGGAAATATAAATTCATATACAATTCAGAACCTAGATAGGATTATTCCGTACTCATTCTTTGTAAGGGCTGTAAAAAAAGATTCAAGAAGAATTACGTCATCAAGCAATACTGCTAATGCAATTCCATACTTTAGAATTGAACCAAGCGGACAATACATTTCCAATGTTTCACGTGAAAACAATTCCATTGAAATTAAAGTACAACAAAACAGTCTTCAAAACAAAAGGTATTTAATACTAGAAAGAGATGCTGATCTTGGATTCACTGAGATAACAAAAATCCAAAATAATGAAAACAACTATATCGATCAAAATGTAAGTGTAAATAAAAAGTATAAATACAGAGCTATAGCAGTGGGCTTATGCAACAATGTATTTGATACTAGCAATGTATCAGGCAACATAGTACTCGAACTGTCAAACAATGACCCAAGCCTTGAACTAACATGGAATAAGTATTTCACGTGGAACAAAGCGGTAAAAGAGTACGTAATTAACAGAGCATCAGGAACTAATGTAGATAATGCAACAAATTTCATGGCATTTCAATCAAAGACAGATACATTCTCAACAGATATTATCGACAAGAATCAAGCTGTTTGTTATTACATAGAGGCAATTGAAAACGATATACTTACTAGATCAAAGTCTAATATAGAATGTCTAAGTTTCTCTGGTGATATCTTTTGGCCGAATGCCATTAGTCCTAATGGAACAAACAAAGTATTTCTATTTTTTGGAATAGGAATTAACTTAAACAAAACAGAATTAACAATATTCAATAGGTGGGGTGATGTTGTATATCAAACAAACTCTCTAACCCAAGGGTGGGATGGAACAGATATGAATAATATATCTCTTCCTACAGACACCTACTTTTTTAAAGCTCAAATATCTCAGAATGAAAAAATCAGCGAACAAAAAGGAACAATCACAATACTTAGATAATATTCAATTTAGTAGTACAACAGTTAGAACAAACTTTAATAAAAAGAAATATACCTACTGGTGCAATCAAATTGCTAAGTACTATAAACAAGAAATTGAAAGCATATCATATTGTATAATTAGTGATGATGAACTTCTTGAAATAAATAAAGAACATTTGAACCACGATTATTATACCGACATCATTACATTTCAACTAAATGAAAAGAATGAAAACTTAGAAGCTGATATATATATTAGTTTAGATAGAGTAAAAGAAAATGCTATCGAACACAATATAAAATCAAGCATTGAACTTCGTAGAGTAATAGCTCATGGACTCTTACACCTCATCGGATTTAAAGACAAAACAAAAAATGACCAACTCAGGATGCGAGAAGCCGAAGAGCATGCCTTATCTTTGTATCAATAAAATTTACCAAGTTTCACGTGAAAACAAATAATTTATATTCTTCTTACGATGTCATAGTTGTCGGTGCTGGACATGCTGGCTGTGAAGCTGCAAATGCAGCAGCTAAAATGGGATCAAAAGTCCTATTAATTACCATGGATATGAACAAAATAGCTCAAATGAGCTGTAATCCAGCCATGGGAGGCATAGCAAAAGGCCAAATAATCAGAGAGATAGATGCAATTGGAGGTGGTTCAGGCATCATTTCCGATAAATCTACCATACAATTTCGAATGCTAAATCGCTCTAAAGGCCCAGCTATGTGGAGTCCACGCTCACAAAACGATAGAATGGTGTTTAGTGCAGAGTGGAGACAACTACTGGAAGAAAATTTGAATGTAGACTTTTGGCAAGATATGGTGAGCGAACTTCTTGTAAAAGACAATAGAGTTGTTGGAGTAAAAGTAGGTATGGGAATAGAATTTACTGCAAAAGCAGTTATTCTAACTAATGGGACATTTCTAAATGGTATCATTCATATCGGACAAAAACAATTTGGAGGAGGAAGAATTGGAGAGAAATCTGCATCTGGCTTAACTGAACAACTTATAAATTTAGGCTTTGAATCTGGTAGAATGAAAACTGGAACTCCTCCGAGAATTGATGGGAGAAGTTTAAACTATGATGCAATGGAAGCACAAGCTGGTGATGAAAATCCAAGTAAGTTTTCATATTCAAAAAATACCAAATCTGTAGAAAATCAAAGGCACTGTTGGATAACCTATACTAATGAAAAAGTACATGAAATTCTAAGGACAGGCTTTGATGATTCACCAATGTATGCTGGAAGAATAAAAGGACTTGGACCAAGATATTGTCCGTCAATTGAAGATAAAATAAATAGATTTGCTGAAAGGGATAGACATCAAATCTTTGTTGAACCAGAAGGATGGAGCACAGTTGAAATATATGTAAATGGCTTCAGCACATCTTTACCAGATGATGTTCAACTTAAAGCATTGAGACTAATTCCTGGTTTCGAAAACGCAAAAATGTTCAGACCAGGTTATGCTATTGAATATGATTATTTCCCACCAACTCAATTAAAACTAAACCTAGAAACACACCGAATTAAAAACCTATTCTTTGCAGGTCAAATAAATGGAACTACAGGTTATGAAGAAGCAGCTTGTCAAGGATTAATGGCTGGTATAAATGCACATTTAAATATCAATGCAAAAGAACCCTATATTTTAAGCAGAGCAGAAGCTTATATTGGAGTTTTAATAGATGATTTAGTAAACAAAGGAACTGACGAACCATATAGAATGTTTACATCAAGAGCAGAATATAGAATATTACTACGCCAAGATAATGCAGATATTAGACTTACCGAAAGAGCACATAAACTAGGTTTAGCAAATGATGAAGCTCTAAAGCAAGTTCAAAAAAGAAAAGAAGAAACTGATAAACTAATTAAAGATTTCAAAAAGACTTCTATAACTCCATCTGAGATTAATCCATTATTGTTAGAATTAGAAACAGCTGAAATACCTCAAAATTATAAACTAGACCAAATACTATCAAGACCACAAGTATCGATGCAAAACTTATTGAGTCTTGAAACAGTTAAAAAACTAACTGAAAACTTGGAAGAAGAAGTAATTCTGCAAGCTGAGATTCTTTTAAAGTATGAAGGCTATTTAGAAAAGGAACAATTATTGGCTGAGAAAATGAACAGATTAGAGGATATAAAAATCTGGGATAATTTTGATTATCAGAATTTAAAATCACTTTCTATTGAGGCAAGAGAAAAACTAAAAAAACATCAACCAAAAACTTTGGGACAAGCTTCGAGAATAAGTGGAATATCACCATCAGATGTTTCTATTCTTATGGTGCATTTGGGCAGATAATTACTTTATTTTGCAGCGTGGAAAAACTAACACTCTGTCCAATTTGTAAAGAATCAAACTTTACCCTTTTATTTGAATGCAAAGATTATGTTGCTACTGGCGAAAAATTCCCAATAGTAAAATGTAATAATTGCAGCCATGAATTTACAAACTATCGTCCAAAAGAAGAGGAATGTGGTAAATATTATCAATCAAATAACTACATTTCTCATTCAGGATCTGATAAATCAAAATTAGGTATCACATACAAAATATATGATTTAGTAAGAAATTACTCAATTGGATTGAAACTTTCCATCATAAAAAAGTATCAAAAAAATGGGGAATTACTAGATCTAGGTTGTGGATTAGGATACTTTCTGAATGGTGCAGAAAAAGAAGGAACATTCAAATGTCAAGGTGCAGACATTTCTGATGATGCAATAAAGTACGTAAAAAATAATTTTAATATTGATGTAAAAAAAGACTCAGAACTATTGAGTTTTAAAAAGGGTCAATTTAATGTTATCACACAATGGCATGTATTAGAACATGTGTATAGATTAGAAGATCGTTTAAAAGAGTTAAAATACCTCTTATCCGAAAACGGAACAATGTTTATTGCAGTCCCAAATTCCGATTCATGGGATGCTAAAAACTATAAAGAACATTGGGACGGTTACGATGTACCTAGACACATACATCATTTTAATAAAAAAAGCATAAACAAACTATTTCAGGATAATGGTTTCGAAATAATAAAAAGTCGTGGAATGTGGTTTGACGCTCCATATATTTCAATGAGAAGTGAATACCATAGAGGCAATAAAAAACTTGGCTTCATTCTTGGAGCATTAAAAGGAATGTATTCTAATCTAAATGCATTAGTAACAGGAAATCAATCAAGCATATTACTTATCATAAAACATAAATGATAAACAAAAAACTATATCCATTCATATTTCTAATTACTTCGTGCGCACAAATTGTAACACCTGGTGGTGGACCTAAAGACGATGAAGCACCACTAGTAAAATCAAGTACCCCAGGAAATAAAACAACATCTTTCCAAGACAATAAAATCACCATAAACTTTGATGAATTTATTGAAATAAAAAAACCAGAACAGATAGTAATTTCACCTTTTATAAAGGAAAAACCAACTATAGAAAGTGATGGTAAATCAATTGTAATTGACCTGAAGAAATCTATTTTAGAGAAAGACAAAACTTATACAATAAACTTTGGTAATTCAATAGCTGATAATCACGAAGGAAAAACATTAGAAAATTACTCATATTGTTTCTCAACTGGTACATACATAGACTCATTAAGTATAGAAGGAACAGTAATTAATGCAGAAAACTTAAAACCAGAAAAAGAAATAACTGTGGGTTTATACCCAATTGAAAATTTTGAAGACAGCACGGTAATAAAAAACTACCCAGCTTATCTAAGTCAAACAAATGAAAATGGTAAATTCAGTATCAATAATCTGCCCTTACAAAAGTTCTACCTATTTGCATTCAAAGACGAAAATAAGAATTTAAAATATGAAAAAATTGAGAATGTCGCATTTTTAAATAAACCAATAGAAAGTTCATATCCACAGACAAAAACCAAACTATTCTTATCAAGTGCAACACTACATGACAGAAACAAAATATTGGATACACTCAATAAAGAACCTGGAGTTTATTCTTTAGCAATATACCAAGCAACGAACATTAAGTTATTAGAAGATAATAACGTTCCCAAAAGGTATAAAAGATGGCAAAATAATGATAATCAAATAGATACATTATTTATATATACTAAAGAAAGACCTGATACATTAACAAGTGAATTTAAAATCTCAGTAAATGAAAAGGAAGAAAAAATAATAATAAAAAATCGTAAAAAACTTAAAAACAGTCAATTAGAATTAAAAACTAATAGAGATATATCAATAAAAGACACCTTAATAATAAGTTCGAATTATCCATTAGATAGTCTAAAAGTCAATTCTGTAAGTATCAAACAAGATACAATCAAAATAGATTCTAAAATTCAACAATTGAATAATTTCCAATGGGCAGTGAATTTCAAAAAGGAAGAATCTAAGATATATGAAATCACGATAAAGGACAGTACAAACACAGATATATGGACTAGACCAAATAAAGGCCTTAAAACAAGCATACAAATGAAGAGTTCTAAAGAAACTGGAACTCTATCATTAAACATAATAAATAATTCAAAAGAACAATATCTAATTCAATTAATAAATGGAGAGGACAAAGAGAATATTATCAAAGAAATAATTAATACCAAAAACGAAATGGTTCTTTTTGATTATTTAAATCCATTAGAAGTAAGAATTAAACTCATAAAAGACACCAACAAAAATGGCAAATGGGATAAAGCTAATTGGCTAGAAAAAACTCAAGCGGAAGAAGTAGCTTATATGGAACAAAAAATAACAATTAGAGCTTTCTGGGACATTGAGCAAAGTTTAGATATTGAAAAAATCTTCAATAAATAAAAAGTATTCAGTTACTTAGAATTAAATGCGACAATGTCGCAATTATGTGTATATCTACGTTAACAAGTGCGACATTAAATGTAGGTAACTAAAAAAACCTAAACTAATGTGGATAGCTGTTCGTAAATGTCGCACTTACAATGAAACTATAAACAAAAACAATACATTAAACTTATACCCAAAACACTTGTATAAATAAAAACGAGAATGTTCAATAAATACATAAATACTACTATATCAAGTATAAACAATGTAGAAAACATGTAGAAAACACATTAATAAAATAAAAGCAATAGCAAATAATAAAAGTAATCCACCAAATTCACATTACATATTAAACTATATATTTATATAAATTAAACTTTAATGTAATATATCATTGTGTACAGAGGAATGGAAGCCTCAAAAAATCTATGTACCTTTGAAAAGGATTTAAAAGTGAATGTCGCATTTTAAATTCCATAATAAGTTTGAAAATCAGATAAAAACCAAAATTCATGAAAGAAAAGATTCATCAATTACTTCAACAAATTGAAGAGATAAAATTAAAAACCGAACAAGAGACTGAGGAGTTTAGGTTAAAATTTTTATCGAAAAAAGGTGAAATCAATGATTTAGTTGAAGGTTTTAGACAAGTTTCTGCAGAACAAAAGAAAGAAACAGGTCAAATATTAAACCAACTTAAGCAAAAAGCTCAAGAAAAATGGAATGAAGCTAACGCAGCATTTCAGGGTAGCTCAAAAAATAAATTTTCCCAACGTCGCGATAGAAGTTTACCTGCAGAGTTAGAATTTTCTGGAGCGCGACATCCACTAGCAATAGTTGAAAATGAAGTAATACAAATTCTAAATAAATTAGGTTTCGTTTATTCTGAAGGACCCGAAATTGAAGATGACTGGCACAATTTCTCAGCATTAAATTTTCCGCCAAATCACCCTGCTCGTGATATGCAGGATACATTTTTTATTGCAGACGAAATCGCACTAAGAACTCATACCTCATCTGTTCAGGTGAGATTAATGGAAAATCAAAAACCACCCATTCGTGCAATTATGCCTGGAAGGGTTTACCGTAACGAAGCGATTTCTGCCAGAGCCAATTGTTTCTTCCACCAGATTGAAGGAATTTATATTGACAAAAACGTCAGCTTTACAGACCTGAAACAAACTTTGTTTTATTTCGTACAGCAATTGTTTGGCGAAGATGTGAAAGTGAGATTCAGACCAAGTTATTTTCCGTTCACCGAGCCAAGTGCCGAAATGGACATTAGTTGTTTGCTTTGTAAAGGAGAAGGATGTAATGTTTGCAAACAAACTGGCTGGTTAGAAATTTTGGGTTGCGGAATGATTGACCCAAATGTATTGGAAGCAAGTGCAATCAATCCTGAAGAATATTCGGGTTTTGCATTTGGAATGGGAATCGAGAGAATTGCCATGTTAAAATTTGATGTAAAAGATTTAAGAACTTATTTTACAAACGATACCCGCTTTTTATCACAGTTTAAAAATTATTAATTAAAGAATATGACTAAAGGACCTGTCTCAAATTTTATTGAGCATCACTACAAACATTTTAACGCAGCTGCTTTAATGGATGCTGCAAAAGGTTACGAAACCCACTTAACCGAAGGTGGAAAAATGATGGTAACTTTAGCCGGAGCTATGAGTACAGCTGAATTGGGAAAATCATTTGCAGAAATGATTCGTCAAGGTAAAGTTGATATCATTAGCTGCACAGGTGCAAATCTGGAAGAAGATATCATGAACCTTGTTGCACACAGTCATTACAAAAGAGTTCCGAATTACAGAGATTTGAGTCCACAAGAAGAATGGGATTTATTAGAAAACCATTATAACCGTGTTACAGATACTTGTATTCCTGAAGAAGAAGCATTTAGAAGATTACAAAAACATATTTTCAAAGTATGGAACGAAGCAGATCAAGCAGGGGAGAGATATTTTCCGCATGAGTACATGTACAAGATGCTTTTATCTGGTGATTTAGAACAATACTACGAAATTGACCCTAAAGACAGCTGGATGTTAGCAGCAGCAAAAATGAATATTCCAATTGTTGTTCCTGGATGGGAAGACAGTACCATGGGAAATATTTTTGCTTCGTATGTAATCAAAAGCGAATTAAAAGCATCAACCATGAAAAGCGGAATTGAGTACATGGTTTGGTTGGCTGATTGGTACAGAGGAAATTCTTCAGGTAAAGGTGTAGGATTTTTTCAAATTGGCGGTGGTATTGCTGGTGATTTTCCAATTTGCGTAGTTCCAATGATGTATCAGGACTTAGAATGGCATGATGTTCCATTCTGGGGATATTTCTGTCAGATAAGCGATTCTACAACCTCTTATGGTTCATATAGTGGTGCTGTACCAAATGAAAAAATCACTTGGGGTAAATTAGATATCCATACGCCTAAATTCATCGTGGAAAGTGACGCTACAATTGTTGCGCCATTAATTTTCGCTTGGATTTTAGGTTGGTAGTTTTAAAAAAAAATTTTCGGCCGGCGAAGCCGGCTTTTTTTATGCCCTTTTCGCAAGAATTTCCGCCATTTCTCCTTGAATTTTGCGTGCCTCATCTTGGGCTTTTTGCGCAAAATTTTCGTCTTTTCCAGCGTAAATTATACTGCGAGATGCATTGATTAAAAGCCCAATATCCTCAATTAATCCATTTTCGCAAACTTCAGAAAGACTTCCACCTTGCGCACCAACACCAGGAACTAAAAGAAAATGATTGGGTGCTGATTTTCTTATTTCGCGAAATTCCTGTGGTTTGGTTGCGCCAACTACAAACATCAAATTATCTGCAGAACCAATTTCGCACATTTGTGAAATGACTCTTTGGTAAAGAAATTCTCCTGATTCAAGTTTTTGTTGCTCAAAATCTGCTGAACCCGGATTTGAAGTTAATGCAAGAACAATTCCCCATTTACCAGGATATTTAAAAAAAGTATCCAATGAATCTTTGCCCATGTAAGGAGCCAAAGTCACACAATCAGCCCCAAGACTTTCGAAAAATGCCCAGGCATATTGGTTACTGGTATTACCGATATCACCACGTTTGGCATCAGCAATTTTTAGGATATTATCAGGAATATAAGCAAAAGTACGCTCCATAATTTCCCAACCTTTCGAGCCCATTGCTTCAAAAAACGCCGTGTTTATTTTGTACGAAACACAATAATCTTTGGTAGCATCTATAATGGCTTTGTTAAATTCGAAAACACCATCAGGATGATTTTTTAAATGTTCGGGAATTAAATTTGGGTCGGTATCTAAACCTACACAAAGGAAACTTGACTTTGTGTTTATTTGCTGAATAAGGCTTTCTCTGTTCAAAATCTAAAAAATTATATTGAATTCAAGCGCAAAGTTATGAATGCTTCCATTATTATTTAGCGGTTTTCCATTATTTGGCCAAGCTTGCCCAAGATTTAAATTATTTAGACCGTATTTAGCTGAACTTTGAAGGATGAAAAAAGGAAAACGATGTTGGTAAGCCAGAACCGGAAGAAAATCCCATTTGTTTAAAGAAGGCGATTTACCACCAGGAATAGAAACGCCATTAAAATACATATTTGCACTCATTAAGTTCGATGCCTGTAAACCGGCACCAATGCTGTGATTTTTATCTTTACCAAATTCGTAAAAAAGAATAAGAGGTAAATCGGCATAGAGTAATTTTATAGTTGAGTACTCCCCATTTTCGCCATTATTAAACGAACTTCCTCTAAACGCAATTTGCAATTCCGATTGTAAACACCAAGTTTTATTCAAATGATAACGGCCATATAATCCTCCTAAAATCCCGAACAATAATTTTTGATTATCCATTTCAGAACCTAAAAGCGTACTTGTTTGGAATCCCATTTTTACACCAAACCTTGTTTTTCCTTCTGGGCCGGGTTTAAACAAAGTAAAAGTATCGTCCTCTGGATCGTTTTCTGTGGAATCTGTTTGTGCATTAGCAACAAAGAGATTCAGGCTTAAAATCAGGCAAAAAAAATATCGGAAGCTCATATGCGTACAAATCTAATCGACTTTAACGCAAATAAACTTCCGATAATCTAAACAAATAGTTAAAAAGCTATTTAGGGCCTTGTTTCTATAATTTGAAAATCAATTTTGCTAAATGCAAAAATTTTCAGCAGGCCCTATTTTACGGTGTAGTCAAATCGTTTGTAATCATAAGTAGCAAAATATCCTATAGCACCACCTTTAATATTTGTAGGTAAATTAGCTGGAGGGGTTTGAAACGGACCCGGAGCACCAGAATTTTGGTTATTGTATTCATTTAATAAATCATACATAGCCTTATCACATGACCTGAAAATACAATAAAACCTTTCACCTTTTTCGAAACGAGTAAAAGGTAATTCAAAATCGTATTGTCTGCCAATTGGCGTTACTGAATTATCAAATAAAACCAAGCCATTTTCAAGAGAATCCATATTGGTAACATTACTGATAATTCCCGATTGAAAATAAGTGTATTTAATTGGATTACGAGAATCAAATCCACTGTAACTAATGCTGTAACCTTCAGGTAGAAAACCTTCTTTTGGTTTAAAAGTCTGAAATAAAGAATCAACCCTAAACATTGGTTCTAATTTGGAAGTTGCGGTATAGTTTTTACCATTGTATTTCACCAACAAATTATAAGTAGAATCAGTATAACCTTTATAACCTGAAGGTGGTAAAAACAAGCCATCATCAGCCATAACAAAAGGAACACCGTTAATAGTAACCTCTGCATCTTTTACTTGCGGATATTCTTTAGGACCAAAATAATTTGATGACAAACTCAGTTTCACATAAGAACCAATATTTTCATCACTGTTTATTTCAGCTTCAATTACCAATTTTGGCTCGCCGCCCGGTACATCAATATCAATTTTTTCTTGGCATGAACTTAAGCCGAAAATCAAGGTAGAACCTAAAACTATGGAATTAAAAAACTTTTTCATGTTAAATTAGAATTTGAAATTATAGGTAATTGATGGAACAAAAGTGAAAAGGTACCATTTCTGAACAATAGGATTTCCATTGTTGTCATTGTCGTAACTTAAGGTATAGGCATTTTTTCTACCGTACAAATTATAAATTGAAGCTACCCAATTCGATTCGTTTTTGTAAACCTTTCCAGGAACTTTCTTTCTACTCCATGTAAGAGAAACATCCGCACGGTGATAAGCAGGTAAACGAGCAGCATTTCTGTTGCTGTATTGAATGGTAGCTTCTTCAGAATTAAACAACCTGTACCTTTGACTTGCAATAGTAAAAGCCTCACCTGTTGCATAAATAAAATTTCCACTAATTGATAATCTATCTGAAATATCATGACTTAACACGAATGTTAAATAATGTCTTCTATCAAAACGGAAATCATACCACTCACCACCATTGATATAATCGTTTTGTCTTTCAGATTTTGAAAGTGCGTAACTAATCCAACCTGTTGTTCTACCTGTTTGTTTTCTTAAGAAAAACTCTGCTCCATAAGAGCGGCCTTTTCCAGCTAAAACCTGAGCTTCAATTGCCTCATTAAATTGAATATCTGCGCCATCTCTTAATTCAACGGTATTCGACATCCATTTATAATAAACCTCCACGCTAGCTTCGATTACATTCTCTCTAAAATTTCTGAAGTAACCCAAAGCAATTTGATCTGCCATTTGTGGTTTGATGTGTTTATCTGTAGGTGTCCAGAATTCTTGTCCGGTTGAAGCAGTTACATTCTGAATTAAATGCATATACTGAAACATTCTATTATACGAAGCTTTAATTGAACTGCTAGCATCAGCTAAATAGGTTAAAGCCAAACGTGGTTCGAAACCATAATTGGTATTATAAACCTCGCCAGAAGCGTAATTTGTATAAGGATTATTAGCATCTTTGGCCGCTTCTTTTACGAAACCATTTTCAATAATAGTAGGGCTTCCTCCTGCATAATTAATAGTTCTACCTTCACCAATATTAGAAAAAACAGATAAACGCGCACCATATTCTGTACTTAATCTTGAATTAAATTTATAGCTATGGCTGATGAAATAATTTTGCTCTAAAGCTCTTTTTGATGGCAATGCTTCTTCAGGAACAATAGATTCTGCAGTAATTTTTGTTCTGACTCCCGGATCGAATTTGTAATAAGTTTGTTTGGTACCAAACTTCAAACTACTTTGTGGTGAAATGAAATAATTACCTTCAATTTTTAGGTTATAATCATTTATAAAATTCGAACGTCTAAAGTTTAAATTATCTGAAATGTTCAGGTCGAAACCATAATCATACTTACTATAAACCAAGCTAGTATTCACAAATAATTTATTATTGAAAATATGATTCCAACGTAGGGTTCCGGTATAATTACCCCATCCGAAACCGAAGAATTCTCCAAAACCTAATTTGTCTCTTCCAGCATAACCAGAAATAAAAATTTTGTCTTTTTCTGTTAATTGGTAATTGGCTTTAATATTGATATCGCCGAAATAAGCAGTTGCATCTTTTGTTTGTTCGGCAAAAGGGAAAAATACGTCGAAATAACTTCTTCTGCCCGAAACCATAAACGAACCTTTGTCTTTCACAATCGGACCTTCAAGGGTTAATCTAGATGAAAGCAAACCAATTCCGCCAGAAACGCCGAAATTTTTGCTGTTACCATCTTTCATTCTCACATCTAAAACAGAAGCCAAACGACCACCATATTGTGAAGGGATTCCGCCTTTGTAGATTTCAAAATCTTTGATGGCATCGCCATTAAAAACCGAGAAGAAACCCAAAACATGCGAAGGATTGTAAACCACTGCTTCATCTAATAAAACCAGGTTATGGTCGATATTACCGCCACGCACTGAGAAAAGCGTGCTACCATCAGCTAGAGTTTCGTGGTGGACGCAGGCCAAGCCATGAAACTCCGGTTGAACGAAAACTGCAATGGTCATAAGT
>JBIMKP010000039.1:0-43644 GCA_051861545.1 Bacteroidia bacterium
CAAAGCATGAATTACAAATTTCCTTTATTATCAAATGAAGGTTTTTTATGCAAACAAGCGAATATTCGTTAAGCAAAATATTCAAATCGCTATTTAAAATAGAATTTCAAAAACAGTTTAAACAAATAATGATTAGAATAAATATTTGTGTTTACAACGAAATTTCGGCTTAGGGATGGACGTGGAAAGCCTGTTGATGGATTGGCTTGTGGATATGGGTTTTTGCAGGCGACCGGAGGAAGCCCGGCAAAGGCCCAATAGCCACTGACAAGCCATTAACAGCTTGGAACAAACAGCCCGGCCGGCAGGCTTGGCAGGATTATTCTTTTAGCAATCAATTATAATAAGCCTGGCGGCAAGCCCCCAAAAAAATAAATGCTTATTATGAATAAGAATTTTACTTCTAAATCTTGTTTAAAAGGTTCTTGAATTTAGTTTTTGATTGACATGAACAAACCGAAACTAACTCAATAAATCTGCTAGTTTTCTATCGTTGCTTAATCTTGGTACTTTGTTTTGGCCACCTAGTTTTCCCATAGAGCGCATTAAATCGATGAAGGCGTTTTTGGGCAACGATTTTAATACCAGCGGACGTAAAATTGAGCCATCGATTAAGTCTTTGTAATAAATGTTTTTTAACTGCATGGCTGCATCTACTTCTGCAGCAAATTGCTCCATATTAGTTGGTTCATTTGCAAACTCAACAAACCATTCGTGGTAAGGCAATCCTGATTCCGGATTTACTTGTGGAGCAACTGTAAACTCAATGACTTCAATGCCATGTTTCTTAGCTACACTCATCAAAGCAAACTCAACTTCCTCTCCTATTACGTGTTCGCCAAATGCGGAAATAAAATGTTTGATTCTTCCGCTAACTACAATTCGGTAAGGGTTTAGTGAAACAAATTTTACTGTATCACCAATATTGTAACCAAATAATCCAGCATTTGTATTTAAAATGATGGCATAGTTTTTATCTAATTCCACATCTTTTAAAGAAATTCGTGTAGGATTTTCATTGAAGAATTCATCGACAGGAATGAACTCATAAAACATTTGATTATTGGTTAATAATAAAAGTCCTTTTTGAGTTTGTGTATCTTGATAGGCAATAAATCCTTCTGATGCAGGATAGGTTTCGATGGTTTCAATTTTTCTTCCAATGCTTTGTTCGATGCGGGCTCTATAAGGTTCGAAATTGACACCTCCATAAACAAATACTGAAAAATTTGGAAACAATTCACCAATAGTTTTGCCGCTTTTTTGCATTAACAAATCGAAATACATTTGAACCCAAGGTGGAATTCCACTTATCAAACTCATGTTTTGATGAAAAGTTTCATCAACAATGGCACTTACTTTTTCTTCCCAATCATCGATACAATTTGTTGGATAAGAAGGCAATTGATTGGTTCTTAAATATTGAGGAACATGATGATTGACAATACCACTTAAGCGGCCTGTAAAAACTCCATTTTTCTTGTCCATTTCGGGACTACCAGAAAGGAAAATTAGTTTGCCATCAACGAATTTTGAATTACCCGTTTCGGCTATATAACACAAGAGTGCATTTCGGGCAGAATTGATATGATAAGGTATGGATTCTTTTGTAATTGGAATATACTTAACACCAGAAGTTGTGCCTGATGTTTTAGCCCAATACAAAGGTCGGCCAGGCCAACAAACATCTGCTTCTCCATTAACCGCTGCATCAATATAAGTTCTTAAACCTTCGTAATCTCTTACAGGAATATTGGCTTTGAAATCATCATAGCTTTTAATTTTTTCAAAACGATGGTCTTTCCCAAATTTGGTATTGGCAGCTTTTTGAAGAAGTTCATTTCTAATTAACTCCTGGTGTTCAAGAGCTAATTCGCTTTCCTTTTTAACTTTTGAAGAAATATAAGCAGCAAAAATTTTGGCTAAAACAGATTTGATTCCCATAAGTGTGCAAGCTATTTAATTTTTATGAAACCATAAAAGAAAATTCTTTTGCAGTTAAATTCGAACCTTAAAGCAATAAAAAAAGTCGTTCACCATTTAAAGCAAACGACTTCTTTTTATTAGGAATTTACTATTTTTTGAATGTAAAAGTATCTTTTAATCTTGCAGTATTTCCCATTTTGTTAACCATTTCAACTACAACAGTATTCAAGTTATTTAAGCCCAATGATTTTAGTAAATCGGGACTCATTTTACTTAATAATGATTTGGTTGCGGTATTTACAGCTGATGCAGTTTTTGATTTTGAATCAGCATTTAATTTGGTGAAATCTTGATCGGCAACAAGCACCTTTAATGTATTTCCTACTACACTTGTTTTTGCTCCATCTAAGCCAAATTTTTTCATTAACTCAGCATCAATTTTTGATAAGGCACTAGCTGATGCTTGTTTTTGTGCGTTACTTAAACCTGTTTGGGCATTCTTTTTCACCTGATCGAGCACACCACCCAATTGGGCATGGCTGCTTCCAATTCCAATCACAAATAGGAAAAGGATACTTGCTATTATTTTTTTCATGGTATAGATATTGTTTTAATTAATAAGCTTCTAATTGTTTATCACTTGGGTATTTTACTTCAAAAGCAAAACTAAGTTTTTTACTTTCTTCAGCTGCAAATTTAATTTTCCAAGTTAATTTTCCTGTTTCTGTATTATAATTTGCTCCTCCTAAATCATTAACTTTAACTTCAATTTCTTTATCTGAACTTAATGGTATTTGGTCTGTTACAATAATATCAATTGCTTCTTTCCTAGTATTCCTAACTGATATTTCATATTTACTTTGTTCAGTTTTTGAGCCTCCAAAAAACGATTTACTGCTCATTTCTTTTACACGAATTCTGTCCACAACAATTCTTCTATCACGACCCAAACTAATTTGTAAAGTATCTTTTGCCTCTTGTTGTAAGATGGTTTTTCCTGTGAAAGTCCCATCAAAATAAACATTGGCTTCACCGGGTAACTGACTAATTAAATCAATTGCAGGAACCATTGCACTTACAAAAACATCTTTATCTAATTTCGGACAAACAGTATAAATGTATTCAGCAGGCACAGTAATATTTGTAACATCAATTTGGTGTGCTGAATTGTCTGAAGGAATTGAATAATTGTTATTGATAACAAATTCTATGGAGACAGCACTTTGTTCAATAGTAGCACTTTGAACCATATCCATTTTACCTTCATCATCATTTTGCATGGCTGGTGCTGCTTGCGGGGCGCTCCTATAACCCAATAACTTATTACTAGATATTAAAACTTCATTCGTTTTAAACTTCAATAAATTCGGATTTAATTCTGGCTGCACTCCGCCTAAAGATGGATTAGATGTATTCAGTTTAAGACTTACATTTTTCCAATCTTCTCCAGTACTTTGAACAATTTTTGCTTTTAAGAAAAATACCATGGGCGATTTATGGTCTTTTACTCTGATATCGTAATAAGGTGTCCAACCTGCATTGTTTACCAAATACCTGATTTCAATTTTTTGTCCTAACAGAGCTTTATCAGCTTTTATACTTACTAAAATTTGGTTGTTTAAAGTTAATACGCCTTGACTAAATTCTTGTAATTGAGATTCTAGTTTTTGTTTAAGTTCACCATATACTTTTTCTTGTTTTGAATAAAAAAACCAATTCACTTTAAACTCTTGTAATTTCTTTTTGTAAACCATCATTAAGTCTTCTAACTCATCTGCTTTTACACCAATTTGCGTGCCTCCTACTTGACGGTTGGCTAACATCAAATCTTTTTCATGAACTATTGATTCTTTTTCAGCTTTAAAATCAGCCAAAGCAGCATTTACTCTTTCTAATGAATCTTCAAGAAGTAGGATGTATTCTGGCTTTTCATCAGGCCGCATATAATCGTTTTTGGTACCAACAGATAAAATTGTAGCCTGCTCTGTTTTTACCTCTATGCTTTCTGAATTGATGAAAGGAGAGATTTTATCAAATCTCAAGATTTGAACACCTTCTTGTAAATCAACAATGGCAACTCTGCTCACAATTGCTTGACTCGGATAAACCTGAACAGAAACAATTTTAGAAGAAACTTTTCTTTCTAATTGGGCAAAACCTTGTTTGTTAAATCCAATTAAAAGAAGCAGAAATAACAAACTCAAAAATATATTCTTATTCATATCAAATTTTTAAAACAAAAAACTTGTTGTACAAACGCTCATACAACAAGTTTAATGCCAATATAATAAATGTTTCCTATAAAGGAATATTTCCGTGTTTTTTCCTTGGAAGTTTCACTGCTTTATTTTCGAGCATTTTAAAAGCCTTGATTAATTTTGTTCTGGTTTCTTCAGGCAAAATTACTTCGTCTACAAATCCTCTTTCTGCTGCTCTATAAGGATTTGCAAACAAATCGCCATACTCTTTTTCTTTGCTCAATAAAGCCGCGGCTTTGTCTTCGGCTGCATCAATTTCTTTTTTGAAAATAATTTCCGCTGCTCCTTTTGCTCCCATTACCGCAATTTCTGCTGTTGGCCAAGCAAAGTTCATATCGGCTCCTATGTGTTTACTATTCATTACATCATAAGCACCACCATAAGCTTTTCTAGTAATAACAGTTACTCTTGGTACCGTTGCTTCACAAAATGCATACAATAATTTTGCTCCGTTTGTAATAATGGCATTCCATTCTTGGTCGGTACCCGGTAAGAATCCTGGAACGTCTTCAAACACCAACAAAGGAATATTAAACGAATCGCAGAATCTTACAAATCTTGCTGCTTTTTTAGATGAATTGATGTCCAATACTCCAGCTAAAAATGCAGGCTGATTGGCAACAATACCAATACTTCTTCCAGCTAATCTTGCAAAACCTACAACAATATTTTCTGCATAGTTTTTATGTACTTCAAAGAAACTATCTTCATCTGCAACCTCTTCAATTACTTCTCTGATATCGTAAGGTTGATTGGCATTTTCAGGAACCAAATCAGCCAATTTTGGTCTTTCTTCATCAGAAATTGTATATGGTACAAATGGCGCTTGTTCTTCACAATTTTGAGGAACATAACTTAATATTTGTTTCAATTGACGAATACATTCCACTTCATTGGCAGCCGTAAAATGAGCTACACCACTTTTTGCAGAATGTACAGATGCACCACCTAAATCTTCTGAACTTACTTCTTCATGGGTAACTGTTTTTACTACATTCGGACCCGTTACAAACATATAACTGGTATTTTCTACCATGAAAATATAATCGGTAATGGCAGGACTATAAACAGCACCACCAGCGCAAGGACCCATAATTGCAGAAAGTTGAGGCACAACACCCGAAGCTAAAGTATTTCTATAAAAGATATCGGCATAACCACCTAATGATACCACGCCTTCTTGAATACGTGCACCACCACTATCGTTTAATCCAATAACAGGCGCTCCGTTTTTCATAGCAAGGTCCATGATTTTACAAATTTTCTCTGCATGTGTTTCAGAAAGAGAACCACCAAAAACAGTAAAATCTTGTGAGAACACATAAACCATTCTACCATTTACAGTTCCGTATCCTGTAACCACACCATCACCCGGAATCAATTGCGATTCCATGCCAAAATCTTTACTTCTATGTTGAACAAAAGCACCAATTTCTTCGAAACTACCTTCATCCATTAAAAAATGAATGCGTTCGCGTGCTGTTAATTTTCCTTTTTTATGTTGAGAGTCGATACGTGCTTTACCTCCACCCTCCTGCGCTTTTTCGCGCATGTCTAATAGAAATTCTCTTTTATCCATTGTGATATTGTAAAAAAATTACCCGC
This sequence comes from Bacteroidia bacterium, assembly GCA_051861545.1. Lineage (GTDB taxonomy): Bacteria > Bacteroidota > Bacteroidia > UKL13-3 > UKL13-3 > CAISCU01. The sequence continues at coordinate 5,790 of JBIMKP010000039.1, forward strand.
CCAAGATAAACATCATTTTTGATTTTGCGATTGACAAAAAGTGATTTTGATGAAAATTTGAGGCTATTGTTGATTTAAGCTTTTGAAGATGTTTCCCAAAACTAAGACCCTTAACTTTTTATGTATTTAGTCTGTTATTCAAATTCCATTGTAATAAACAAATTTTAAAGACCAGAAATTCAACTGAATTAAATGAAACTAACTTCTACTTACTAGCCGCTGTAATTAGAGATATTTTTAAAACTTTAATTTCTTTTCAACGCTCAAAGTGTTAAAATAGAAGGACCAATTATTCATAGCTTTAATGCAGCTTTTTTTATGCCACTATTTTCTTCAAAGCCCAAAATTAAGATATAAGTATTGCCGAAAAATTGTAAATTAGTTTTTCTAATTCATTTTAAATGAAACAAATCTACCTAAACATAATACCTCAAATACCTTTTAAACACAAGGCTTTTGGCTTTGTGAATATTATTGCATACAATTTTAAACCCTCAATACAAACAATATGAAACAATTACTCTTTCTTTTTTTATTGGTGATGTTGATTTTTTCTTGTAAAAGAGAAGAACCTATAACTGAACATATTTACCACTATTTAGATGCTAAATACTTAGCCATTTCACCCTATTTTAATAACCCAGAAATTGACACCTTAGAGTTTATTAGTAATACTGGCGATACCCAAATTTTTGTTAAAACCAATATTGATACAACTTGGTATGATGTGAATAGTTCGAAAGCTGATGGACCTACCTACCTAAGTCACTACGAGCAAAGAAGAGCGAATTTTAAATGTATTAAGGGGGATGGTTATTTGCGGGTGTTACTAGCTGCAGGGTATCCGAAGAACTTAAACATATTTGTTGTATCATGGGGTAATTCTGACTGTTTTTATGCATTATATTTTTGGACTGGAAAAGAAGATCCAGATTATGCTCATACTAATTTTAAAGAGTTTTTATGGCAAAATAAAGTTTACAAAGATGGTTTTAAATTAATCGATATTTATGATGATGTTCCTTTGATTTATCATTCTGAAAAAGAAGGTATTTTTCTAATTCAAGACTCAATTAAAAATATAAACTATACACTAAATAATTAGTCCTATGAAAATTACTACCAAGCTTATATTGTTATTTTTATTCATTGTTTTATTCACAAATTCATCTAATTCCCAAGGTACAATTGAAAGAGAGTGGACCAGACAAAGACAATTCTAAGGGTCCCATTTATAATGTCTACAATTTAGTTTACCAACATGGCAACTCATAAATTCTTCCAAATACAGGAACTACCCAAGATGATGGATTAATTAAAACTCTTTAAAAAAGCGAAGAAAAAGTAACGAAATCCATAAGTAGAGAGCGCGCAATATGGCCCAAAAAACAGCGCATTTGTTATGTTAATTGGTTTGGATGGGAATGGGGTTGGTCTAACTTTGAGTAAGAGAAGTGCCTGAATTTTTTTGGTATTTTTCTATAGTTACCTATTCCAATAAAGCCATGATTTCTTCAATATCAATGTGTTTGAATACAGCTTCATCAGTTTCAATGAGGCTATTGGCCAAGTCTTTTTTCTTTTGTTGAAGTAATAAAATTTTCTCTTCAACCGTATCTTTAGAAATGAATTTGTAGATAAATACTTTTTTATCCTGACCAATTCTATGTGCTCTATCTATTGCTTGTCTTTCAACCGCTGGATTCCACCAAGGGTCAATCATAAATACATAATCAGCTTTGGTAAGATTAAGTCCGAAACCACCCGCTTTTAGTGAGATTAAAAAGAATGGAAAATCTCCGTTTTGGAATTGATGAACCATTTTTTGTCTGTCCTCTGAACTCATAGAGCCATCGAGGTAACAATATTTAATTCCCTTTTCATCGAACCATTTTCTATAAATGGTTAACTGCGAAACGAATTGTGAAAACATCAATACTTTATGTCCTTCTGCCATTGCAGTTTCGGCCATAAAAGTTACTTCATTAAACTTCCCACATTCTCCATCAAAATCTGGATTCACCAATAATGGATGATTGGCTATTTGTCTGAGTTTTGTTAATCCTTGTAATAAAGTGAAGTGAGATTTATTCAGACCTATTTCTTTAATAGCCAATAAAATCTCATTTCTATAATGTGATTTTACTTTTTCATAAGCCTCTTTTTGTTCTTCACTCATTTCACAATAAACCAATTGTTCCATTTTTTCTGGAAGGTCTTTTGCAACTTGGTCTTTTGTTCTACGAAGAATAAATGGTTTGATGATGGCTTTTAATTGCATCATCTTATATGGATCTTTCAGCTTTTCAATGGGTCCTACAAACCTTTCATTAAACGAACTTAAACTTCCTAATAATCCAGGATTGATAAACGATAACTGACTCCATAATTCTTGTACACTGTTTTCAATTGGAGTTCCTGTCAATACCAATTTATTGGCAGCACGCAACATCTTCACTGCCTTGGCAGATTGTGAATTCGGATTTTTGATGGCTTGACTTTCGTCCAGAATCAAATAATTGAATTTGTATTCCTTTAACAATTCAACATCAACTCGAACTGTGCCATAAGTTGAAATGACTAAATCGTAATTGGCAAATTGTTTGGTGTTTTTAATACGACCAATTCCTGTATAAACTAAAACTCTTAAACCGGGAGTAAACTTCAAAGCCTCCTGAAACCAATTGTAGACCAATGAATTTGGAACTACAATTAATGAACAACGGATAAAAGTCTGTTGAGTCATTTCCTTTTCTGAAGGAGCTTGTAATTGATTGGAAATTCCACCACTTCTAACAAACAATTCTCTATTATTAGGCTGAATAGGTTGATCGAACAAACTTATTTGTACCGCAGGAGCATTCGACTTTAAACTTACAGGAATTTCTTCCGCTACAAACTCTCTTTCTTGTAAGGAAGGAATATTCATTTGTTCATTGAATAATTCTTTTTCCTTTTGAATCAATGATAAAGTTTGAATGGTTTTACCCAATCCCATATCATCGGCTAAACAACCACCGAACTTATTTTCCTTTAAGAAGTAAAACCAATCGAATCCAGCTTTTTGATAAGGCCTTAATTCACCTTTGAATTGAAGAGGCATATCCATTTCACGCACCTGACCATAATCGCGAAGCTGTAAAAGTTTTTCGCTCAACTTCAAATATTTGCCTCCTGAATGTGCAATTTCTTCAAGCAAACCTACATGGTGTTTTTCGAGTTTTATTTCATCTTCACCATTCGAAAATTCTAAAATGCCACTCAGGTTACCAAACCATTCTTCTGGAATAACAGCAATCATTCCATTAGGTAAAATGAATTCTCTTTTACCTTTCATGATGTATTCACGAAGGGTTAAAAATGAAAAAGTGTATTCACCAAATTTTACAATAGCAGTTACATCAAACCAATCTCTTTGCTCTTTTACTTCAATTTTTATCTCTCTTGGACCAATAAAATATTTGCTATTTTCAGCTTGTTGATTGATTTCAATTTCATTCTTTTCTAGTTCTTCATGGTGTTCATTTAACCAATCAAGAAAGGCATATTTATTGGTCACCTCACCGCCTAATAAAGAATCATTCTTTTTAACTGTAACCAATTCAGGAATTTGAAAAAAGGAAGTTTTTGTATTCCTAAGTCCAATTTTCTCTAAAGCTTCTTTTTTACTTTCTTCAAAATCGCGGTTTCTTTGAATACGTTTGAATAAGTTTTTTCCTTGAAACTTGGTTAGTTTCGAAGAAATCATGGGCTCAGAAGCATATTCAAATTCAGCTTCTGAATATTTAAATTGAAGTTTTAGCGCAATTTCATCTTCATAAAAATGCACCATGGTAAGAAAAGCTTTGCCATAAGGTTTTGAGGTTTCAATGCCAAAACAATCCGACTTTACATCATATTTTTCTACCAACTGAGATACAAATTTCTGAAGGTAATTCTCTTCAGCGTTACGAGGAATTTGGATGTATCGTTTATTCAAGAATGGCAACAGCTTTTTGCCATCAACACGCTTTTCAAAATCAATAAGTTTATCTTGAACCAATAACCAAGCCGGACTTAAACAAACAACCTGAGCGCCTTTGTACATAAATTCAACCTTTTCGCCTTTGTAGCGAATGGTTGGATAGTAACGAATACCATCGGGATTGTCTTTAAAATGAAACCACACATTTCCGGGTTCTGTTGCAACCTCAATTTTTATCGAAGTTGGGTTATTGTCGTTACCTGTTTTGTAAATGGTTTCACCCCTCAATTTAACTAGAACCTTATGAATTCTTTCTTGAATAAAAGGTTTTATTCGTTCATCAAGAAGTGTTGGGGTGCAATATTTACTAAAAAACTCTGCTGTTCTAATTTTCTTTTTGGTTTCGGTATTGAATCTTTTAAAAAGAAAATCATCATCTACTTCATCCAGAATTTTTATGAGTTCAAATTCTTTTGTGCTGATATTCTTTGCGAAATAATCTGCTGTTTTAGAAAATATTCTTTGGTGTGTAAGCGTAAAGGCTCCTCTCCCATTCACCTGAACAACATGTGGTTCCAGCATCAAACCCATTTGGGGATGCTCTACAAAAGTGAAAACTAAAGCGAATGGTTGAGTGTTAACTACCAGCAAAATCTAATTACATTAAGGTAGCCAAGATAAACCTAAGAAATTGAATTGAAAAAAGAAAAATGAAATTTAGCTAAAAAATAATTGGATTATCTACTTCTTTCCTTAAAATCAAATTCAAATAAACTTTGAAGCAGCTTATTACTCTAGGGATTCAAATTAAAGCACAAAACATTAATTAGAATTAAAACCTGTTTTTTTAGGAAACGTGATAAATCATGTTTCTACATTGATTGATCATGGTATTACGCAAGGTAGAAGTTTTGAGGGAATTTAGTAAGCTGAATAGATATGGAAGCCCATTTGATTTTAAAACCTGCATTCAATCAAGATGAAGAATATTTGTTCTCAAATTTTTGATTTTTTCTATTTGAAAAGTTATGTATTGAACAATGCACTAATTGCTATCAAAAAAATTAAAAACTAATTCTTAAACCACAGATAAAATACAATTTGTTTACTCAAACTTACCATAATTAGAAATAAGCTTATAGCCTTTTTCCTTACAGCGATTGAAGATTCTAAGGAAAGAGTCCGGTTCTACATCCTTGATAAAAATCAAATTAGAATCTATGCCATGATATTTGAAATCACCAGATTCTTGGAATAAAAAGAAAGAATCATCTTTACTTAAAAGAATTGCCTCATACCCATCTAATAAGCGTTTGTACTCAGAGTAAACAAAGCTATTTGGAAGTTTTTCCTTTAATTCTCCTGGATAAAGAACAATTTTATGGGGTCCATTATCATCAATATCAATTCTAGTAACCCTTGTTTTTCCGTCATTTAGGTTTATGGTTGTAACCTTTTCCTGTTGGCATGAAAACAAAATGAAGAGAAATAAATAAAATAACCCATTTTTCATACTCATATATCTTATACTAATTTACACTAAAGTATACATCCATATTTTAATTTCTCCAAGATGTTTCTAACAATCCGAAACTTAAATCTTCACCATAATTTGGTGGAAATAAACTTGGGGTGTTTAAATCTTTTGTTGTTTTAATAACGTATACATTGGATTAATTTGCTTGTTCTTACTCTTTATTTCAACAAACTTAATTCTTCGATTTGTAAGCTTATTTGTTTCTTGTGGGGCAAGGGACAAATAGGACAACAAGGACCTTAGTATATACATGAAGGAGTATATCTTGGTTAGAAGTTTTTAGCAAATACAGAAAGCTCTTTAGGTAAACAATAACTAGCTACAAATGCAGGAATTCTTAATGTTGCCAAATAAATAGAACCCATTGGGTTATTGGCAAAATAGCAATTAATCAACCAGGTTTTCTTTTGTTGTTCTGTTGTGATGGCGCTACTGGAAACGTGATAAATCACGTTTCTACATTGATTAAACATGGTATTACGCAATATACCAGTATTTTGGGAATTTAGTAAGCTGAATAAATATGGAAAGGCCCATTATGTCATAAAAAACAGGATACATACAAGATGAATATTTTTTGATTTTTAGACTTTAGAAATTCTTTTTTTCAGAAAAGTGATGTAATGAACATTACCAAAACTTTATTCAACTACTATTCTAGTAACTATTGAATCATATTTTAATGTATTACCTTTCAAGTCTTCCATAATACCTATAGTAACTAAATTAAATTTACCTGATTTAGGAAATAAACTAACATAATCAGCTGAAAATTTATTGATTTTCAATTCGATCATATTATTTTTATTCAATTCACCCATTCTTAAAACAGTTTTGGTTTGTGGTGGTTGTGCAACAGTAATTCTTGTAATAACATTTTTGTTTTTCATCACTGAATTTTCAATAATTGGAGTTTGACTTGTGTCATCAGAATAAATCGCTATAAAATTCTTACTAAATACCTCTCCTTCTTCTTTAATTTTATTGCCCGTAGAATCCCACATTATAGAGTAAAAACGTTTACCAAAATAGTCTAAAACAATGTATGATTTTAATTGCCCATTGCTATAATACCATTTTGCACCGCCATATTGTTTTCCTTTTTCCCAATATGATTCGTTTCTTGTTTTACCATTTTCGTAATACCAATAATTTTCACCATCAACTATATTATTCTTAAACTCTGTTTTGCTTTCTAAAGTTCCATCTTTTCGATAATGTTTATATAATCCTTCCATCATCCCATGATTATATTCTATTTCCTCTTCTAAAACATTTGCTGGAAAGGGATTGTAATAGTATTTGGCAAGTCCATGCTTAATAGTATCATTTATAAAATTAATTTCAGAAACGAGATTTCCATTACTATCTTCTTCAACAATAAAACTTTTATTATCTACACGCACTCTTTTACATGAAATATTACTTAATGTAAAGATAATCAAAATGTAAAAACAGCTTTTCTTTTTCATGTATTCAAAATATTATTTCTTTACAGGTTCATAAGGTCCACTATGACTTATAGCTTTATCTTTTACAGGTACTAGTTATCCTTTGCAATCAGAACCATAACATTATACAAATCAAGCAGGTTTAGTCGATTATTTTTTCTTAACTATTGAACTACTTGATTCAACTAAAGTTTGAAAACTTCCATTTACTTCATAAACATCAATTATTTTTTCTATTGGCTTTAATAATGCTTCAGTATCATATGATGCTGATTTGTTCAAATATAAGATTCCTTGTAATTCATCAATAGTTTCAACAGGGTTTCCATTCCTCTTTTTGCTTTTTCCCTTTGTCCACTTCTGATATCCATTCAATTCCATCATAATTTCCTTTATTTCTTTATCTACAAGATAAGCTTCATAGGCTCTGATTATAGGATTATTGGTTCTTTTTTTTCACTCTTCTTCTTCACCATAAACTATTGTACCTGTCTTTTAATAAACATCCTAACATTTATAAATTAATTCGTAATTACTAGTACATTAATTTTAAACTAATTTGGACTTAGATTCAGTAATTTGTAAGAATTCAAGTCCAACTCTTCTTTAGATTCTATTAAAAATAAGAAAGAACTATTTTTAGTGTAATAAATTATAATAAAAACCTTCTCTGATTTATCTAAAAAATCAAAAATTATTTGATCATTCCAATATTCATCATTTAATGAGAATTTTGTTAAACTTACACAAATTCCCTTATAATTTTCACCGTGAATTTCACTGTGAATCTTAGCTGATTTGTCAAGTTTTATTCGATATTTATTTCCTAATGAAAAATATTTTTTAATTGTAATTGGTAAATTACTTTTTTTGTTTAACATTTCATAAGAACTAAAACTAGCACTTCCATCACAAATTTCTAAACTAGTTTTTAATTCAAATTCTTCAAACTTTTTGATGTTTTTAAACTCCCATGCAGTAATAGTTTTCGATTTGTAATGAAAAGTACTAATAATATCATTTTCGCCAATACAAGAAATACCATAATCTGTATTAATTTGTTTTTGAACAGAATCTTTAAACAACCAAAGATACTCTTTATCTAAATCCCAATCAGTTTTATGGAATCCGGAAAAAAAATCATACAAATAATAACCAAATAAAATTATCACTATAGTTATTGTTGAATAAATAAATCTTTTCATCTTAATAAGTTATAGTTAATAATGAAAATTGCTATAAGCCTCAAAAAAATCAGCATATCTAAAACACTCCTTCAAGCTTAAACATCTTTTTATTAATCATGAAGTTTTTATCATCCTCCAATAAATGCAGAAAAGAAAGTCCTTGAGACAAAAATTTAGACTTATTGAGCCCTGCCAGTAATCTCTCTATCGATTAATTTAAAAACCTATTCAACCGCCACATCTACCATTCCATGAAAGACAAAAGTTGCTGGGCCTTCTAACCAAACTTCAGAAATATTTGATTCTACTTTTTCGTAAGCTACTCTTAAGGCACCACCAGGTGTGCCTAATCTTACCACATGAGGTGCAAATTCTCTTGGATGTAAAAATCCATGTGCTATAGCAGAAGCAGTAACTCCCGTGCCACAACTGTATGTTTCATCTTCTACACCTCGTTCATAAGTTCTAACAGCTAAACTGCCATCATCCATTATTTGCACAAAATTCACATTGATTCCTTCTTTGGAAAATCTTTCTGAATACCTAATTTTTCTGGCTTCTTCAAGCACATCAATAGCGGTAATAGATTCATTAATAAACTTTACATAATGAGGAGAACCCGTATTTAAAACAAAAGTATGATTAGCTTCAATTGAAACTTCTTTCACATCTTTCATTTGTAAACTCACAATAGCATTTTCTCTAATAATGGCTTTATGCGGTCCATCTATTGCAGTAAATATAAAATCGTTTTGTACAATTCCTAAATCAAATGCAAATCTCGAAATACACCTTCCACCATTGCCACACATGGTACTTTCTGAACCATCACTGTTAAAATACTGCATGTAAAACGAATGTGTTTCATCTTTTTGTAACAGTATCAATCCATCTGCTCCAATGCCAAATCTTCTATGACATAATTGGGCAATGATTTTTTTATTATCTGCTGGAAAGGTTTTCTCTCTGTCATCAACCATGATGAAATCGTTACCTGTTCCTTGGTATTTAAAAAAGCTAATTCTCACTTGAAATTTAATTTATGAAATTGTTGGTCTGAAATTAATGGAAGTATGATTTGTTTATAAACCATGCTATGAGTTGCACTTAAATCATTGTATAAAAACATGATATATTCTTCTGGATTTAGGCCATAAACAATCAGTTTTCTGCCATTGTAGCGGTATCCAATAAACTTTACAGGAGATTGCCAAAATTCAACAAACAATGGTTTTGATTTAGAATTCGTTCTTCTTAAAATACTCTTTTGAGTTAAAACAAAAATTGCACTATCTGTAAGTACCGAATCTGTAGCATTAGATAAAGCTTTCATTTTATCATCCCAAATTAATTGTGAATAGGAACTAAAAATTGAATCTGCGAGCATTTCTTCTTGCTGAATAGGCATTTTTTCGGGATCATCTATTGGATTCAATTGTGCATTTAACAACTCATCAGACTTAATAAACAATTCTTCTGTATCTAATTCCATGCTATCTTGTGGCAAACTAAAAATTTCGCTTTGAGATTTAGTTGGATTCGTTTTCTGTTGAAAATTTATAGTGTCAACTTTTGGTTCAGGAGATTTTTTGAAAATATTGATTCTATTCAAAAATGCTTTTCTTCTTTCTGCAAGTGCATTATCATAATTAGTATTGATATAATAATCTAGTATCAACACAAAACCAAAAATAGAAATGATTAAATAAACCCAACCCCAGTTTTTAGGAGCAGTTGTTGTTATTAATGGCTTTTCATATTCTTCTAATTCTCTTTTAAGAATAAAATCTCTATTGGTTTTATATCTTTCGAACTCCAAAGCAAATTCTGCATCATTTTCTAATCTCTCTAAAAAAGTTGAAACTTCATCAGCTTTTAAACCGCCACGAAGGTATTTTTCGAAAATGTACTGATATTTTTCTGGTTCGAGGTGCATATGCTTACAGAAGCGGCAAATTTGCTAAATTATAGGCAAAATAACGAAATCATTTCTGCCGTTTATTAACATGTTCGAATTATTTTACCCAGAATATGCATTAGATTTTCTATTACTGGTCAAAATACCTTTGAAATTGGATGTAAACTCAGTTTCCCTCGTGCTCCATACTAATTTAGTATGCTTTACTCACGAAACTGCCAATTTCTTTGGTCTTTTGTCCCTCATAACGAATTCTACTGCAAAATCTGGGTATGAGTTTTTTAAGGGGGAAAAACTAAAAATAGTTCGAATTACTCTCTCCGATTCAAAGGCATAAGGGGTGAATTCGGGGAGAGTATTTTATTATCAACTGACATTTTGTTATTTGGAACAATATTTGAAAAATGGAACTTAAAATAAACAATATAGAAAAAACGAATATGAAAAAGGTGTTGACACTTCTTTTGGTGGCGGGCCTAGGAGGCTTGGCTGCTGTTGGTATTACTAATTTCTTCGACAAGAAAAGTGATGCTACTTTTACTCAAAATTATTTAGCTAAATATGCCAGTATTGCAGCAGAACCTGACAGACCAGATTTTGTTGCTGTAGCTGAATTAGCAACGCCAACGGTTGTACATATCATTACAACAATTGACCCTAAATCTAATGAGGAATCGATGCAGGGTGATCCTTATGGATTTTTTAAAGATTTCGGTTTTAGAATGGAACCAAATGTACCAAGAGGTGGTTCAGGATCAGGAGTTATAATAACATCTGATGGTTATATTGTAACTAATAACCATGTTGTTGATGGTGCTTCTAAAATCAAAGTTATTTTAAATGATAAAAGAGAATATTCTGCTGAATTACTTGGCAAAGACCGCAATACCGATTTAGCCTTATTAAAAATTGAAGAGAAAAATTTACCATTTGCAGTTCAAGGAAATTCTGATGAAGTAAAAGTTGGTCAATGGGTTTTAGCTGTAGGTAATCCATTTAATTTAACCTCAACTGTAACAGCAGGAATTGTAAGTGCAAAAGGACGAGGATTGAATCTGTTAAGAGACCCAAGAAATCCTGAAACACAATACGCAATTGAAGCTTTTATACAAACTGATGCCGCTGTAAATCCAGGAAATAGCGGAGGTGCTTTGCTTTCATCTGATGGAAAACTAATTGGAATCAATGCTGCTATTGCTAGTGAAACTGGTCAATTTGCTGGATATTCATTTGCAATTCCTGTAAATTTAATGAAAAAAGTAGTAGATGATTTATTAAAATATGGTGAAGTTCAAAGAGGTTTATTAGGAGTACAAATTCAAGATGTAACCAGTGAATTGGCTGATAAAGAAGGCTTAAATGAAGTTAAAGGAGTATTTGTTGCTAAAGTAACTGAAAACAGCGCTGCAGAATCAGCAGGAATAAAAGACAAAGATATTATTGTGGCGATTGATGATGAAAAAGTAAATACAACCAACGAACTTCAAGAAAAAGTTGGTAAAAAAAGTCCTGGTGATAAAGTAAAAGTTGGAGTTATTCGTTCTGGCAAAAACATGGATTTTGTTGTTACCTTAAAAAGTAAAGACGGAAAAACAACTTTAACAAAAACAGAAAAAGTTGAAACCAACAAAGTTTTAGGTTGCGAATTTGAAACCATTGGAAGAGATGAAAGATTAAAGTTAAAAATTGCATCAGGTGTTAAACTAAAAAGTTTAAGCGATAAAAGTGCACTCAAAAAAGCTGGAATCCCTGTTGGATTTGTTCTAACACATATCGATAAAGTGCCTGTTGGCAGTGTTTCAGAAGTAAAAAATAGTCTTGAAAATAAAAAAGGAATTGTATTCTTAGTAGGAATCAATCCAAATGGTTCAAAAGGTTATTATGGATTTGAATTATAGGTTCAATCAATAATTTACAAAAAAACGGCGGCTTCCAAAAGGAGCCGCCGTTTTTTATTTTCATGATTTTAAAAAGATTCAAATAACAATCTGCATGCTTACAATCAAATCAATATTGCTAAACAAGAATTCAAAATCCCAATAAAATCTTGCTGATTCCTCACTAGACCTGTGGCTTTAGCCCAGGGCAAGTGAGGAATTTAAATTCTGCCTTTTATGCTTGTCCCATTGAACCACCAAAATTCATAGGAAATGGTGGAGCTTGCTCATTTACTTGTATAGTTCCATTGTGGTCTTCAAATTTTGTGATATTATCATTCAAAGCCATCAACAATCTTTTGGCATGGTCTGGAGTTAAAACAATTCTAGATTTAACTTTGGCCTTTGGTACTCCAGGCATTATTCTCACAAAATCTATAACAAATTCTGAGTTCGAATGGGTAATAATTGCCAAGTTCGAATAAATACCTTCAGCCATTTCTTCGCTTAATTCAATATTTAACTGGTTTGGATTTTGCTCTTCGTTTTGCATTTTTAATGTTTTTAAAGTTTTTACGAAGGTAGAATATTGTATTTCACAAAAAAGTCAGTTTTTAAAATTTCATAAGCCTGATTTATAGCACAATTAAGGATTATCAAAAATTATTCAAAGGATATAATAAATGTTGTCGACTAAAAAATGTGTCAAAAAATATCTTTATTCCTTAATTTGCTCCAATGCTTATTCAACTTAGTATAAAAAATATGGTCAGTCGCCGATGCATTCAATCGGTTGAAAGCATATTGTTTGATATGGGTATAAGTGTAAAAAAGGTTTCTTTGGGAATAGCAGATATTGAATGTGATAACTTTGATTTAATACTCGATAAACTCAAAAAAGCATTGATTGAACAAGGATTTGAAATCATTCAAAACAAAGAATTTCAAATACTTGAACAAATAAAAGTTTCTGTTTTAGAAATGATTTATTACGGAAATAACTTAAATACAATCATCAGAAATTCAGATTATTTAAGCGATAAATTAGGTCTCCCCTACGGCCAGTTGAGTAAACTATTTTCAGAACTTACCGGACAAACTTTAGAAAAGTATATTATCCTGGTAAAAATAGAAAGAGTGAAAGAACTATTGGCTTATAACGAAATGACATTAAGCGAAATATCCTACCAAATGGGATACAGCAGTGTTCAGTATTTAAGCACACAATTCAAGCAAGTTACTGGTTATAGTGTTAGTGAATACAAGGCTTTGCCTATTAAACAAAGAACTCCTTTAGATGAGTTACTTAGTAGTAATTAATTTTATTAAAGATATTGTTTCACATTTATTATTTAATGTAAAACCTTTTTTGCTTGATTTTAGAATTTAATAAAAAATAATTTTTCAGCTTTCACTTCAGAATTTCTTTGTCTTTAATGTTTTCATGGTTTAGATTTGGCATTCAATTCTATTTATTCTATGCAAAGTTTTATCGACGAAATTCAAAAAGGTTATACATCAAAAGGTGATTCAATTTTCTTAGGTGCAGCCATGTTTAATGGAGAAGTTTTAAAAGATGCTTCTATTAAACTTCCACTAAAAACTTTTAATCGTCATGGTTTAATTGCTGGAGCAACCGGAACAGGTAAAACTAAAACACTTCAAATGATTACTGAGGCATTGAGTAAAGCATCTGTGCCTAGCCTTGTAATGGATATCAAAGGTGATTTAAATGGAATAGCTGCTGCTGGAGAAATCAATGATAAAATAAAAGAAAGAATTGAAGCTACAGGATTCTCTTTTCAAGCTACTGCTTATCCTGTTGAATTTTATACATTAGGGAAACAAAACGGAGTAAAACTAAAAGCAACAGTTAGTGAATTTGGACCTATTCTCATTTCAAAAATATTAGACTTAAACGATACTCAAGCCGGATTGGTAAGTATGATTTTTAAGTTTTGTGATGATAAAATGTTGCCACTTTTAGATTTAAAAGATTTCACTAAAGTACTACAATACATTTCAAACGAAGGTAAGGCTGAAATCAGCAAAGATTATGGAAATATCAGTACAACAAGCACTGGTACTATTCTAAGAAAAGTAATTGAATTACAACAACAAGGCGCAGACAATTTCTTTGGAGAACCAAGTTTTGATGTAGAAGATTTAATGCGCATCAACAATGAAGGGATGGGAATGGTAAACGTTTTAAGGGTAAATGACCTTCAAGACAGACCCAAATTATTTGCGAGTTTCATGCTTTGTTTATTGGCTGAATTGTACGCAAAATTACCAGAAGAAGGCGATTTAGACAGACCAAAACTTTGTTTGTTTATTGATGAAGCACATTTAATTTTTAATGAAGCTAGTAATGCTTTATTAGACCAAATAGAAACCATCATTAAACTCATACGTTCTAAAGGTGTTGGCATTTTCTTCATTACGCAAAGTCCTGCTGATATTCCTGCTGCTATATTAGGTCAGTTAGGATTAAAAGTACAACATGCATTAAGAGCATTTACTGCTGCTGATAGAAAATCTATTAAATTGGCAGCAGAAAATTTCCCATTGAGTGATTATTACAAAACAGATGAAATTCTTACTCAATTAGGAATGGGAGAAGCATTGGTAACAGGTTTAAATGAAAAAGGAATACCTACTCCACTAGCAGCAGTTATGCTAAACCCACCTTGTTCTAGAATGAATGTTTTAACGGATGCAGAGTTGAATAAAATTTGTGAAGACTCTGAATTAAGTAAAAAATACAACCGCGAAATTGATGAAAGAAGTGCTTATGAAATTCTTTCAGAAAAATTAAATAGAGCGGTTGAAAAAGAAGAAGAAGATACAGAAGAAAATGAAGCAAGTCCTGAAAGAAAAAGCGGACCAAGAGAAAAATCTACTTTAGAAGAAATATTAAGTAGTCCTGTAACCAAACAAGTTGCACGAACTGCTACACAAGTATTAACGAGAACTTTATTGGGAGCATTGGGTGTAAGTTCATCAAGCAGCAGAAAAAAGAAAAGCAGTTGGTTTTAATTGATTAAATATGAAAATTAATGATTCCACTCATTTTTAATGGATCAATTTTCGATACTTCTAAAAATTTAAAATTGAATTGAATTCCTTATTGGCCCTGGGCTGAAGCCAGCAGGGCAATTAAGCTGAAGCCGCCAGGGCAATTAAGGACTCTATTGAATTTTCATTCCTTATTTCCCTGGGCTGAAGCCGGCAGGGCAATTAAGGAATCAGAAGGATTTTACTTAGATGTAGAATTCTCAATAGCCCTGAGGCTTCAACCCGGGGATATTGAGAATTTGATGGATTATAAATAACTAAAATAAATCTTTTTGATTCCAATTTAATTGAAGTTTTCTAAATGATTTTAATCTTTCATACTCTGTTCAATAAGAGCAGATGGGAATGCCAGATACCTACCAAAATGAGCAAATGAGATTGCAAATTCCTTATTTCCCTGGGCTGAAGCCGGCAGGGCAATTAAGGAATCAGAAGGATTTTACTTAGATATAGAATTCTCAATAGCCCTGAGGCTTCAACCCGGGGATATTGAGAATTTGAAGGATTATAAATAACTAAAATAAATCTTTTTGATTCCAATTTAATTGAAGATTTGTAAATGATTTTAATCTACCATACCCTGTTCAATAAGAGCAGATGGGAATGCCAGATACCTGCCAAAATGAGCAAATGAGATTGCAAATTCCTTATTTCCCTGGGCTGAAGCCGGCAGGGCAATTAAGGAATCAGCAGGATTTTACTTAGATGTAGAATTCTCAAAAGCCCCGAGGTTTCAACCCGGGGATATTGAGAATTTGATGGATTATCGATGTATAAAATGATTGAATTGATTTATTAAAGGAGAATTGTTAATCATTTATGTATACCAAGCTCAAATGAATAAGAGCATTTGAGATTGCCAATAATTTCAATTCCTTATTATCCCTGGGCTGAAGCCAGCAGGGCTAATAAGGAATCAGCAGGATTTTTCTTAGATTTAGAATTCTCCATAGCCCTGCGGTTTCAACCCGGGGCTACGGAGAATTTAATAAGAATCAATCTATAATTGTACGTAATATTTCCGTACATTTGTTTAAAGATGGATTGAATGGAAAAGTCAAAAAAAACACAAACACGATTTGATACTCGATTGAGTATAGAACAAAAAGCATTGTTTGAAAACGCTGCAAGTATAGGTGGGTACAGAAATCTAACTGATTTTATTATTCATACAGTTCAGGAAAAGGCTTATGAAATCATTAAATCAAAAGAACAAATTATAAGTTCAGAAAAAGATGCTGAAATATTCTTTAATGCATTAAATGGAACTCCAAAACCATCAAAAGTTCTTAAAGATGCGGTTAAAGATTACGAAACTTTCAAATCAAAGTTGAAGTAACCTGATGATTGAGTTTTTAAAAAATCATCATCAAAAAACAAATTTCGATTGTGGTTATGATACTTTAAACAACTACATAAAATTTCAAGCAGGACAAGATGTTAAAAGAAAACTAACTGCTTGTTATGTTTTGCTTGATGAAAATTCAAAACGAATTAAAGGATATTATACACTTTCAAATAATAGCATTGCTCTAAGTAATTTACCTGAAATTTATAAAAATAAACTTCCCAAAAGTTACCAAAGTATACCTACAATATTATTAGGAAGATTAGCAGTTGACAAAGAATTTCAAGGATTTGCTTATGGAAAAATCCTTTTGATTGATGCTTTAAAAAGAAGTTATGAAGTTTCAAATGAAATTGGTTCATTCGCTGTAGTTGTTGATCCAATTGATAAAACTGCAGAAGAATTTTATCTAAAATATGATTTCATTAAATTACCCGATAGTGGTAAAATGTTTATCACGATGAAAACCCTAAAATTGCTTTTTGGTTAAACATCTCCTACTCTACTTTCATTAACTTTTTAACTAGAGTTTGATTGTTTTTAGTAATTCTGATGTAATAAATTCCTGAGCTTAAATTCAGGTTGTTTAGTTCATTACCAGTTCCTTTTTGAACAATTTCTCCAACAGCATTCATCAACTCCCAGTTAAGTTTTTCATCCAAATTTCCATCAATATGAATTTCATTTAAAAAGGGATTTGGATATACATTTACATCAACATTATTTAATTCATGAATAGAAGTAAGTGGAAATACCTTCTTTAAATACTTCCACATATCGTCGCCATAAGTTATTGCCACATCTCCATAATCAAGAGGTGCATTGCCTATTCTTATAGCTACTAGATTCATTGATGGAACAACAAAAATAAACTGTCCATTTTTACCTAAAGCTGAATACATATCCATTGGTGCATTTGGAAATAATGGACCATCAAAAACCATTTGAAATCCCGGTGCCATAAATTTGCTTTTGCCATTCAACCACCACAAATAGCCATAACTAGGATTGATATTTTGGCTTGAATTAATCATTGATTTAAAGTAATTAGAATCATTTAAAACTGCTGTATTGTTCCAATAACCTTTATTTAACATGAGTAATCCAAACCTTGCCATGCTTCTTGCTTTGCTGTAATACACATTGTTAAAAGTACCTGGCGTTTTAAAATAAATTCCATCCATTCCGGTTTTAGACTTGATATTCGCCAAAGCAAATTCATTGATTGTTAAACCTGTTGCTGCATCAATCACTTCATCTAAAATAGTATAAGGCGCATTGTGATAAGCCCATCTAGTGCCAGGTTCTGCTTTGTATTTTAAACAAGTAGACTCATAACAATCTTTATTTGCAACTCCATCATCCAATCCGCTTGTCATGCTTAACTGATGAAGAATTTTAATTTTTTGTTCTTGAGCATTTGTCATAGAGGTAAATCCAACTCCTAAATACTTTTGAGAAGTATCATTTATCGACAAAAATCCGTTTTGCTGAGCAATTCCTACTAAAACTGATGTAAGTGATTTGCCTGCACTTGCCCAATACCAATTGCTGTCTTTGGTAAATGTGCCATAATATTTTTCAAAAACAATTTTTCCATCTTTTAAAATGATGGTTCCTTTTGTTTGGGTGGAAGCTAAAAAACTGTCTAATGAATTAAGCGAGTTTATATCCCAATTTAAAGAAGCAGGACTGCTAGTTTCCCAAGTACTTCCAACAAGCGGAGGAAAGTATAAATTTTGCGAAAACGATTCTAAAGAACCTACCAAAGTTAAAACTAGAAATAGTATTTTTTTCATCAAGTTTCTTTGATTTAAATTTCAATAAAAAGTTTAATGCGTTTTTCTATATTCTATTAATGCCTGTTGAAAAGCTTCCTTTCCCATTTGAATCATTTCATCTGCTCTGTAAAATTCAAAAGTACCACAAGAAGTTCTGGGTACATGAACAAGAATCTCGGGTTTATAAATCTCTTCCATCACTTCTGCCAATCGATCTTGGGTATAATCGTAAGATGTATTTACCAATTCAAAAACACTTAATTGTGGAATTTTCTGTTTGGCTTTAGTTTTCGGCTTTACAAAATTTGAAAAGTACTTATTCATGAATTCATTATCCAAAAAGGAAGCTGGTTCTTTTGCAACTTGAGCGATATTATTGTCATTTGGAGCCAAAGCATTGATATTAACTGCTACAATTATTGCATCTTTATTCTTTTTAACATGATTAATAGGCAAAGGATTTAATACGCCACCATCAACCAAAAGTCTGTTTTTATCTATAACAGGTACAAATACACCTGGTATAGAAACAGAAGCTCTTAATGCAGTAAATAAATTGCCACTGCGATATAAAACCTCCTTCCTTCGAATCATATCGGTTGCAATGGCTGTAAATGGAATCTCCAATTCCTCTATATTTTGGTCGCCAGTTAATTCCTGAATCTTCTGAAATATCTTCTCCCCTTTTATAAAACCCTGAGTTGTAAATGTAAAATCGGTAAGACCAAATACAGTTGATTTTGTCAAACCCCTTAACCAATCTGAATAGGCTTGTAAATATCCGGCTGAATAAATTCCGCCAACTACTGCACCCATCGAACATCCTACCACATCAACAATTTCAAAACCTTCTTCCAACAAGCCTTCAATTACGCCTATATGAGCCATTCCTCTGGCTCCACCGCTGCCTAAAACTAAATGTACTTGTTTCATATTCCCAAATTTAAGCCTTTAAATGATGTACAATTTTAAATTATTTTCTTTTACTCTGCAATACAAAGTACTTTTAGTTCGTTAGTTTCTAAATTTATTACCATGATACAATTTATTCAACCATTATTAAAAGACAGAAAAAACACCATTCATCTAGTATTAGAAACCGAAAACAAAACAAGTGAAATCATCAAGCTGTTTTTTGTAAGTTTAATTTTTTTCGGACTTTATGGATTTATTATTGGCTGTTCCCAAGGCATTCTTCAAGGATTATCCTCTTCTTTAAAACTACCCATTTTATTTTATGCTACTTCGTTTATTTGTTTTCCAACCTTGTACTTTTTCAGTTCTTTTTTAGGCATCAAACAAAATTTTAAGCAGCTTATCCATTTTGTAATTTTGTGTAATACCTATATTTCATTGGTACTTACAGCATTTGCACCAGTTAGTTTCTTCTTTTTGATTGCAGCCTATCATTATGCATTATTTAAACTGATTAATATTTTAATTTTTTCTGCTGCAGGATTAACCGGAATTATGCTGTTCTACAAGGAATTCAACAGAATGATG
Source organism: Bacteroidia bacterium (assembly GCA_051861545.1). Lineage (GTDB taxonomy): Bacteria > Bacteroidota > Bacteroidia > UKL13-3 > UKL13-3 > CAISCU01. Next base: position 25,434 of record JBIMKP010000039.1, read on the forward strand.
TCAGATTCTGAAGACGAATTAAAATCAAAAAGAAGTTCAATTTTCATCAAAGCTTGGTCGTTGATGTTTGCGTTTATAGGTCTGCAATTATCATTTACCATTAGTCCGTTTTTTGGCTTACCCGATGCTCCGTTTATATTGTTCACACCTGAGAAATCAAATTTCTTCATGAATTTTGCTCAAACATTAGGTGAATTATTCTAGTGATATAAGTGAAATCAGATAAATTACATATATCCGCATGTAGATCAGAAGTATTCTTAATAAATACAGCGTATGTATTGAGAATTATTTTCAGAAAGTTTTTGGAATTAAATTGCTCTATTCAATGAAATTAATGACCCCGAAGGTGGTCACATGTTTATAGAAAAATGCTGTAAACCAAATTCCCTCAAACTCTGCCAACGCGGACCTTTGGTCCGCGTTGGCAGAGTTTGAGGGGTGTTTCTTAATATCTTATTTTCTACAATAATGCCATCCCTTCAGGATTTTAAGAAATTGCTAAAAGAAACAGAAATTTAGTATTGTTTATGGTTTAGTTTAAACGAATAATAATCAGCAACAAAGTCTCTGTAATTTGTTTTTAGATAAAGAAGTGGATAATCCTAAAATCAATTCTTCCTAATTTTATAACAGACAATAAAAAAACTATAACAATGTTTTTATAAAAAATCCACACTTTTGATTCATAAGATTAGAGAATGGGCTTTAATCGGAATGTTCAATCGGATGAGAATCAAAAAAAACATAGCTATAAGTGAATCTGGATTTATTTTTAATCCTACTACTGGCGATTCCTTTTCTACCAATCCAATTGGTTTTGAAATCATTAATTTATTAAAAGAGGAAAAAAGCAAAGACGAAATCAGAGCATTCATTCTCGATAGGTATTTTATTGATGAGTCTACTTTCGAAAAAGACTTCTATGATTTTAGCACTTTACTTCAAAGTTCTCAAATAGCAGAGGAATAAAATTATTCTTATGACTACTAAAAAACCTATTACCATTGCTGTTTCTGGACTCAATAATATTGATAGTCCAGGGCCAGGCATTCCTGTTATTAGAGCTTTAAAAGAAAGTACAATTTATGACGTAAGAATCATTGGTCTTTCTTATGAGGCTTTAGAACCAGGATTATACATGCATAAATTGGTAGATAAATCCTACCAAGTTCCTTTTCCATCGGCTGGTACAGAAGCTTTAATGGAAAGATTAAGATATATTCATAACCAAGAAAATATTGCGGTTATTATTCCAAATTTTGATGCTGAACTTAGTAATTTCATGAATCTTGAAAATGAAATTTTGCAAGAATTTGGAATCAAAATGTTCTTGCCAACACAGGAACAATTTGATGAAAGACATAAAGCCAATCTTTTTGAATTTGGCAAAAAACATGATGTAAAAGTTCCTTTCAGTAAAATGATGTTTAACACATCAGAAATCCATTCGCTTCAACAGGAATTCACCTACCCTATGGTTGTAAAAGGCCGCTTTTATGATGCCTATATAGCTTATAACCAAGAACAAGTTGCTACTTATTTCAACAAACTTGTTGCAAAATGGGGTTTACCAATCATCATTCAAGAATACGTTTTTGGCAGCGAGGTAAATGTAACCGCAATTGGTGATGGAAATGGAAATGCAATTGGAGCAGTTCCTATGAGAAAACTTTTCATTACCGATAAAGGCAAAGCTTGGGCAGGAATTTCTCTCGACGACCAAAAGCTAGTTGATATAGCAAAAAGAGTTATCTCATCTTCAAAATGGAGAGGTGGAATGGAACTAGAATTCATTAAAACTGCTGAAGATGAATATTTCTTGCTTGAAATCAATCCAAGATTTCCTGCTTGGGTTTATTTAGCAAAAGGATGTGGTCAAAATCATCCTGAAGCCTTAATAAGAATGGCACTTGGTGAAACAGTTGAACCTTTCGAAAAATACGATATAGGCAAAATGTTTGTTCGGTATTCATTTGATATGATTGTTGACTTAAAAGAATTTGAACAAATCTCAACTCTTGGAGAACTTTAATAGAAAAAATTGAAAATGGAAAAGTTAAGATATGAAAGACCGGTTGTAAAAAAACTAAATACCGGCATGATGAATAAATTCGGAACTCGCACAGAATACAATCCTGTTACACATATTGATGGTGTATCAGTAAAAGAACTCATCAGCACTTATGGCTCTCCGGTTTTTACTATTTCAGAAAGAACCATCAGACAAACTTATAAAGATTGTAAACGTGCTTTTACCAATCGATATCCTAAGGTTCAAATGGCTTGGAGTTATAAAACTAATTATATCAATGCTGTTTGTAATGTCTTTCATCAAGAGGGTTCTTGGGCTGAAGTTGTTTCTGGTTTTGAATACAATAAGGCTTTGCTAAATGGAGTTCCGGGTAATAAAATCATTTTTAATGGACCAGATAAAACCGATGCCGATTTAAATCTAGCAATTGAAAATAATTCTTTAATTCATATAGATCATCTAGATGAATTGTATCGCTTAATTGAAATCACCAAAGAAATCAACAAACGTCCACGTGTTGCTATTCGTGTAAACATGGATACTGGTGTTTATCCAATGTGGGACCGTTTTGGCTTCAATTATGAAAGTGGTCAAGCTTGGGATGCTATCAACAAAATTATCTTAAACGACCAAATGGATTTGGTTGGATTGCATTGCCATATTGGGACTTTCATGCTATCTGCAAGTGCTTATGCAATAGCTGCTTCAAAATTGGCAGATTTAGCTTTTCATATCCATTCAAAATTCAATAAAAAAATCACTTATATTGATATGGGTGGTGGATTTGCATCAAAGAATAATTTAAAAGGTTCATACTTACAAGGCAATGTAAGTTCACCAAGTTTTGATGATTATGCTGAGGCAATTTGTAGTGCTTTATTAAACGCAGAATATAGCAAACAAGAATTACCAATTTTAATTTTAGAAACAGGTAGAGCTTTAATAGATGAGGCCGGAAGTTTATGCGGAACCGTACTTGCCAATAAACGATTAAGTGATGGCAGACGTGCTACTATCATGGATTTTGGTGTCAATATTTTATTCACTTCATTCTGGTACGACCATAAAGTTTCTCCAGCTCAAGAATTTAGTCATTATACAGAAGATGGTGTTATTTATGGTCCTCTTTGTATGAATATTGATGTAATTAGAGAAAGCATAACCTTACCTCCAATGAAAAAAGGAGACAATGTAGTAGTGCATTCAGTAGGCGCCTATAACATGACACAATGGATGCAGTTTATAGCTATGCGTCCGAATGTTGTTATGATTGATATGGATGGCAAACATCATTTAATTAGAAACAAAGAAACACTTTCTGATTTAAATGATAAAGAAGTAATGCCGGCTTATTTAAAGGATTTTAGCATTTAAGAATGATCAAGTTAAGTAAAGACTTACTTTCAACTTCCACTACAGGATTAGCAAATAGTTACGCTCAGTTGTTTCTATCTGCAAATCCTGTTGCAGGAATATTGATTGGCTTAGCTTCATTTACTGACCCCATTGCTGGTTTAGCGGGATTATTAATGGCCTTTTTTACCAATGTCATTGCTTATTTATTTCATCTCGATAAAGAAAAAATAAAATCAGGAACATTTGCTTTTAATGGCTTACTAACTGGATTATTTTTAGGCTATTCCTATAATATCAGCTACTATTTATTGCTCATCATATTTGCAGGTAGTTTTTTATGTTTGATGTTAACAGTGGTTTTTGATGGAATATTAGGTGCAAAAAAACTTCCATTTTTAAGTATCCCATTTTTATTAAGTGTTTGGATTTTAAAACTTTCAACAGAAGGTTTTAACAGCCTTGACCCCAATAGCACTCAAATATTTGTCTTTAATCATATTTACAGAGTTGGAGGCGAAAACCTGCTTAAATCCTATGAATTTTTAGAAGGATTACCAATTCCACTGATAGTAAAAGTGTACTTTAAATCATTAGGTGCGGTGCTATTTCAATTCAGTTTGCTTCCAGGAATTTTGGTTGCAATTGCATTAGTTATTCATTCTAGAATTGCGTTCAGTTTATCTATTATTGGGTTCCTAACAGGTTATATTTTTTATATCATCATTGGTGCCAATCTTAATGATTTGAATTATGGATTTATTGGGTTCAATTTTATTTTGAGCGCAATGGCCTTAGGTGGTTTCTTTTTAATACCAAATGTTTGGACATATATACTTGTTATTGTAATCACACCTGTCATTGCTATACTTGGCGTTGGATTCGAAAAACTATTATTACCTTTTAATTTATCCATACTTTCTTTACCATTTAATGTATCAGTGATTCTGTTTTTATACTTTTTGTATTTTAGAATGAAATCAGAAAAATTGATTCTTACTATGGTACAATTTGCATCACCAGAAAAGAATTTATATCGGTATTTAAATCAAATAGGACGATTTGCCAATGAACTTTATTTCAAAATTAGCTTACCTGTTCTCGGAACTTGGAGAATTTCTCAAGGTCATACAGGTGAAATTACTCATAAAGGCGATTGGCAATATGCATGGGATTTCGACCTAATAGATGAGGAATCAAGAACCTATCGTTTACCTGGTTTTGCACCGGAAGATTTCTATTGTTTCAACTTACCTGTTTTTGCTCCTGCAGCAGGACAGGTGGTGAAAGTTGTGGATGGAATCAAAGACAATGATATCAATAAAGTTAACTTAAAAGACAATTGGGGAAATTCTGTTGTTATTCAACATAGCCAGTTTTTGTTCAGTAAACTTAGTCATTTAAAGCCGGGAACTATTAAAGTATATGAAGGTGAATGGTTAGCCAAAGGACAATTAATCGGGCATATTGGTAATTCAGGACGTTCACCAGAACCACATTTGCATTTTCAATTACAAACTACACCTCATGTAGGCTCTAAGACCTTAAAATATCCATTAAGCACCTATATAAGTTCAGAAGGAAAAGAACATAAATTTATTCAATCTGGAATTCCTCGTTTAAATGAACAAGTAAGCAATCCTATTATTAATACATTACTTTGGGAATCATTTAATTTCACACCGGGTAAAAAATTAAACTGGACTATCAAAAAAGGTAATGCAACTCAAACAGAAACCTGGGAGATTTACACTGATGCTTATAATCAAACTTATTTTTACGATGCTAAAAGTAAGTCGACATTGTTTTTCTACAACAATGGGAATTTATATGAAAACAGAACATTTTATGGAGACAAAAAGAGCTTTTTATTCAGTTTTTATCTGTGTACACAACAAGTACTTTTATCATTCTATAAAGATTTACAACTAACTAATCAGGTTGAAATTACACATATTTTTAATTGGGCTGAAAGGTTTTTACAAGATTGGGTTGCTCCGTTTTATATGTTTTTACAATCCGATTTTCATATCAACTATGCCCATTTCGACAATGATATAAGTGATAGTACAATTCTTTTAAAAGGCAGTATTAAGTCGAAAAGATTTGGAATTCATCTAGCAGTAAAAGAGTTCGATATTAAATTTGAAAAACACCAGCTTCATCAAATCAGTATAAAAGAAAACAAATCAATTTTGGAGGCCACATGTACTGTAGAATAATCCTAATATTGGTGGCTTTCTTTATTTATTTAGGAAATGGAAATGCACAAACAATCAGCTCCAAAGCCTTAGAAGATTCAAGTTATAATTTGTACTTAAGTGCATCACATGAGCAACAAATTAAACTAGTTAATTCTGCTATATCTTATGGCATGGATTATTATTATTTACGATTAAGACTTGGTATTGCTTATTTAGGAATTGGTGATTATAAAAACGCCATTTTCCATTTTAACAAAGCCAGAAAACTTAACCATTCAGGTACAGAAGCAATTCCATATATCAGAGATTGTGCTTGGGCTTTGGGTATGGAAAACCTCGACAGATATACCAAGAAAAAAATGGATGTTCCCGTTGGATTTTTAAAGATGATTTATGCAGAATCAGGAACAAAATTCAGTAATTTTAAGGATACTGTTGGTAATACTTATTTTGGTCACTATGGAATGCAATTCGCTTTAGGCTCGAAGTTTACAAGTTATCAATCATATGCCTTTGCTTTCCAAAACACTTTACCATTAAATGTAAGGCAGCATCAATATTATACGCACATGGCCTATAAGCCATCAATCAATTGGCAGATTAATGCCAACTATTCTATTCTTCTAGCAAATATTCAGTTAAACACCAATGATTCTGTTTTTAATGAATACAATTATATCATGGGATTAAGTGTTCTCAAACATTATAAAAAATTCGATATTTCAGCTAATGCAGGCTATAGTTATTTAAATGAAGAAGAGCAATTTCAAGCAGGAATTGGAGTGGCTTATTTTGTATTTGGGAATGATTTACTACAATTAAGATTACATGTAAATGCGCAATACCAAGATAGTGTTATAAGTCCAATTATAAATCCATCTGCAACAGTTAAACTATTCAAAAACTGCTGGATTAAAGGAGAATACCTTTATGCTCATACCAATAATTTTGTTGAACAAGATGCATTTATTTCAAACAACAATCCTGATAAAACTTTTGACAAATCAACCCTTCTTGTAAACTATAAACTTAACTATAGAAACGAGTTATTTTTAGTAGGACAATTTGAAAGAAAAGAAGTTGATCCAGAAAATAAACCACCTAAGCCTTATAATTTCAGAAATATAATTGTAGGCTATGCATTAAAATTCTAACCAAGTAAAATATGAAAAAATCAATTATCCTTTTGTTTGTTCTTGGCTTATTTGCCATGAATCTTACAGCACAATCCTCTAAAATGGAATTGGCATTTAAAACCAGTTATGCATTCGAAAAAACCAGTGAATTCAATAAAGCAGCAAAAGAATTATTAGCTGTTTATTCTGAAAGTTCTTATGAGTTAAACCTACGTTTAGGTTGGTTATTATATAATGATGGTCAACATTTAGAAGCAATAAAAATGTACAAAAAAGCTGCTGCATTAATGCCTTATGCAATTGAACCAAAATTTGGTTTGGTTTATCCATTATCGGCTTTAGGTAATTGGGATGAAGTTTTAAATCAATATATTGGTATTCTAAAAATTGACCCATCAAACACATTGGTTAATTATAGAATTGGATTAATTTACTATAACAGAAAAGAATACCCAAAAGCTATTCCATATTTACAAAAGGTTGTAAATTTGTATCCGTTCTCTTATGATGGATTAAACTTATTGGCTTGGGCACAATATTTATCGGGTAATACAAGAGAGGCAAAGATGTTATTTAATCGTTGCTTACTAACAAATCCTGATGATGAATCATCATTAGGCGGATTGAAACTAATCAAATAAAAATGGATTTCAAAATAGAATTTCCAATAAAAACTCCTGATTCACTGCTTCGTTTTGATAGCAGCTTTTTTTTCGCAGGCTCTTGTTTTGCTGAAAATATGGCTTCCAAAATGAGTGATATAATGTTGAATCAGGAGTTTTTGTACCATGGCGTTCTATTTAATCCGATGAGCCTCTATCAAGCATTTCAACAACTATTAAACCAAGAAATTCCTGATGATTCTCAAATACTAGAATCTAACGGAACTTATCTTTCTTGGAATCACCATGGGTCTGTTTACAAAAAAGATAAACAGGACCTTATAACTTTCATCAGTCAAAAAAATAAAAAGCAACATCAAAGTATTAAGAATGCTAATTATCTAATTATTTCCTTTGGAACAGCTTACGTTTACGAACTCATTGAAACAAATCAAATAGTTGCTAATTGCCATAAGATACCAGCAAAATCCTTTCAAAAAAGATTATTAAACATCAACGAAATTGTTTCTAATTGGCAAAATTGTATTCAACATCTTCAAACACTAAACCCAAATTTAAATATCATTTTTACTGTAAGTCCGGTTAAGTACTTAAAAGATGGAATTCTTGAAAACAACTTAAGTAAATCAACATTACTTCTGGCTGTAAACGAATTGTGCAAAAATGAACATTGTAGCTATTTTCCTGCATTCGAAATTGTTCAAGATGAATTAAGAGATTACAGGTTTTACGCCAATGATATGGCACATCCTAGTGAACAAGCCATTCAATATATTTGGGAAAAATTCATCCAAAACTATTTCGACCAAAATTCTAAAGACGCAATTAAGGAATTGAATCAGTTTTTCATGCTAAAAAATCACAGGATTTTACATGAAGGAACTATTGAACATCAACAGTTCATTTATAAATTATCAGAAAAAGAAAAGGAAATCAAAACGAAATATCCCTTTCTTAATCTTTAATCGCTTTTACTTTTTCTAAAATTTCGAACAGGTTCTTTTTATCAATAAACCCTTTGGCTACTGAATAGTATTTTCCATTAACTAAAGCCAAAATAGCAGGATATCCATTTACACCTAAATAATGTGATTCCTCAAAACCTTCTTTTGCTTTCGTTTCAAATTCACCTGATTTTAATTTGAGATAAAATTCTTCTTTATTCAATTTCAAATCAACTAAAACCTTTTCATACGAACTTGAATCGCTTAGGTTTTTGCCTTGTTGAAAATGTTCTTGTTGTATTGCAGATGCAAATTGAATGGCTTTTGTACTATCCATACTTTTTACAATAGCCAAAGCAATTGAAGGAAGCATTGAAGAAGTATACAATGATTTGGTTTTTAATTGATCGATATAAGGCTGACCAAATTTCATTCCGGAATACTCCTCAACTTTTGGATATGCCGATAAAATATAATCAGCAAAATCGCCAATAGGACCTTCCCTTTCGCCCAAAACCATTCCGCCACTTATGATTTTAAAATCAAAATCATTTCCGTATTGTTTTTCGGCTTCTTTAATCGTATTTGAAAAACCATAACACCAACCACACATAGGGTCGAAAACATATATAATTTGAGGTTTTGCGCTCATCGATAAGTGAATTAAAATGAAAAAACTAATGAATATAAACTTCCTCATTGCGGGTCTTTGAAATCAATTTTACGATGCGTTCCATCACAATAAGGTTTGTTTGAAGAAGCACCACAGCGACAAAATGCACTTACTTTATTTTTACTTGTTAAATTACCCGCAGTATCTTTAACAGTAATATTTCCATAAACTAAAACCGGACCATTAGGAACAATTTCTACAATGGTTTCTTCTGTACTTTCTGTTTGATTTTCAGCAGTACTTTGAGCAGATTTTTTAACATAAGACAAAGCCGCACTTGGACATAAATCTATTTGCTTCATAATTTTATCTGCATCAGATTTTGTCAAATCAACCCAAGGTTTTAGTCGAGGATTAAATACTTCACTTAAACCCTTCCAGCAATTTGTAGAATGAGAACAAAGAGAAGGTTTCCATGTTACAGCAATTTCTTCTGTTTCATAAGTTTTGATAATGTTTTCCATGTGCTTTTTTTAAAAGACTAAGATTACATTTTTTTAGCAAATTCTTCAATAGAAAATCTAGAGCCTCTATTATTTTCAGATTCAATTTGATGTGGAAGTAAATCTGAATCTTCACCTTTTTTACCTATTGCCATCATTAAAACCGGTTCATAATCTTCTGAAATTGTAACAACTGATTTCAGTCTTTCTTTATCAAAACCACCCATTGGATGTAATTGTAAACCTAAATCAACTGCCTGTAAAGCCATAGCCATATTTGCAGCACCAACATCATGCAAACGCATAGCATTTGGAGTATTGTTTTTGGTATAATTAAGTTTAGCTAAAACTGCTATTAAAACAGATGAATTTTTAGCCCAAGCTTGATTGGCTGGCGCTAATACAGATAACAATTGTTGAAATGAACTTTCATTTTCGGAAGTAGCATAAATATAGCTCCATGGTTGTTCATTAATAGCGCTAAAACTCCAGCGAGCAGCTTCAAACAATGAATTTAGCTCCTCTTCTGAAATCTGATAAGTTGCAAATCCTCTGATACTTTTTCTATTTTCAATTAGTTGATGAATTGAATGATTGACAGTATTGTCCATTAAATTTCAATATTAGTTTTAGTAGTATTTCTTGTTTTTAAAGGAATTAAATACAAAGCCGATAAACCAGCTACAAAATGCATTGGAATAACTAAAAGTGCAAAATTAGCAGGTGTTGGAGTTCCATCAGGAAGATTGGCTTCAAATGCTGGAAAATTACTTAATAACATAAAAGAAACTCCTAAAAACATGTATAGTAAATATCCTCTGGTAAAATTTCGAATCAATAAAAAGTAAATGATTGATGCTAATAAAACAGGCAATATTGATGACATTACAACTGCCACTGAAAAACCTTTAGGCAATCCAGAAACATTCATCATTAAAATGCCAATTTGATTCCAAATGGTGTTAATAGCAGCTGCAATTAATCCTGCAAAAAATCCTGCTTTGATTACTTTTGAAAATGTGATAGTTTTATTCATATAAATAGGTCCTGCTTTAAGATTTATCATTCAAATTATAAGGGTTTAAGAATCTAAATTGAGGTTTAAAGTACAATTGACTAAAATCCATTGTTTCATTTAAAATTCTTATTTGAACCTATACAATTCGACACAAATGTACTGACATTATTTGTATATACAAATAAAATAATTGTAAATTAACGTACTCTAAATGAGTATTTTATTTTGAGTCCTTAAAAATTTCTTCGAGTTTTTCCTTGTTTAAAGGCTTAGAAATAAATCCTTTTACTGTAGCATAAGTTTTAGATTTAGCTAAATCGAAAGGGTCGATAGAGCTTGTAAACATAAAAACAGCAGCGTTTAATTGATAAGAAATATAATCGTTTAGAAAATCCCAACCAGAATAATCGGGCATATTTATATCAAGTAGTATAATTAGTTTTGCGCTAGAATTTCTGGTAACTAAATATTGAAGAGCATTTCTACCATCCTGAAAAGAATTTATGATGATATCGGATTTGAAGGATTGAATTGTTTTTTTAGCAAGGAAGATAGTTATTGAATCATCATCAATAACCAAAATCTCTGTTGGTAAAGTTAAACTAGAAGAATCTGATAATTCAATCGCTGCCATGTTAAACAAATATATCTTTTGAAATTGAAATTACTTACAATCGCCAACAAAAATTCCAATTAACTCAGAATTACAACCAATTAAATATGTTTTTCGGCATGATATGAGCTTCTAACCAAAGCTCCAGACTCCACATAATTAAATCCTTTTGCCAAACCAGCCTCTTTATAAAAAGCAAATTGTTCAGGTGTTATAAATTCTTCAACGTTTAAATGCATTTTGGTTGGTTGCAAATACTGACCTAAAGTTAGAACATCACAGCCGTTTGCAACTAAATCATCCATAATTTCCAAAACTTCAGCTTCAGTTTCACCTAAACCTAACATCACTCCACTTTTGGTTCGTAACCCGCGTTCTTTTGTTAGTCTAATTTGCTCTAAACTTCTTTCGTATTTAGCTTGTGGACGAACTCTTCTATAAAGTCTTTTAACAGTTTCCATGTTATGCGAAACAACTTCAGGTTTTTCATCAATAACTTGATAGAGTAAATCCCATCTAGTTTGAAAATCTGGAATTAATGTTTCCATGGTAGTACCAGGACTTTCTTGTTTTATTAATCTAATTGTTTCAGCCCAAACTTTTGCTCCTTTATCAGGAAGTTCATCTCTGTTAACCGAAGTAATAACAGCATGTTTAACATTCATTAATTTAATTGCATCTGCTACTCTTTGTGGCTCGCTTAAATCGTAATCATTGGCTCTACCAGTTGCAACGGCGCAAAATGAACATGAGCGAGTGCATGTATTTCCTAAAATCATGAATGTTGCAGTACCTTCACCCCAACATTCGCCCATATTTGGACAATTTCCACTTTCGCAGATTGTATGCAATTTATAGTGGTCAACAAGTTGACGAACTCTTCTGTAATTTTCACCTGTAGGCAATTTAACTTTTAACCAAGAAGGTTTTTTTGCCTTTTCTTCTCCTAAAACCGGTAATTCAATCATTTTAATTCTTATATCCCCAATTAAATGCTAAGTAAAACCCAACAAACCTGTTATCATAAGTTTGTTTTGCCATCATTGGTAAACCATTTAAAAATGCATCAACAGTAATACCTGCTTCTAAACTGCGCGTTTCATCAGGATATTGTCCCCATTCAACTTGCAATCCTGCTCTTCCATAACCACCAATTTGGGCTTTTGTTTCTCCTAGCCCCGCAAAGATGGAAGAATTCCCATAAATTCTAAATATATCCTGGTGTTTTTCGGGGTCATATTTTTCAGAAACTAAATAACCATTTGGGGAACCATCTGTATATGGGTAAAATACATCAATATAAACAGGTTTTAAAATGGCCATACTAGCTCCAACAGTGTAAACAAAGTTTAAACCTAAAGCATTTTTGTAAGGTCTTTCAGTAATATTCATGGTTTGACCAAATCCATTTCGCCAAAAGAAAACCATATTCATTCTTCCATAAGAATACTGACTAGGTTGTTCAGTAAAACCACTTCTTCTAATTTCTTTTGGATGTTTAATTCTGCATAATTCAGATTCAAAATGATTAAAAACTGAACCCGTTTTGTGCCAACCATAACGAAATTGTAATCCACCCATACGAAATGTATTGGCATTAAGCCCAAATTGAATGTGTTTTAAATACATTAATTGTGGCTCAGTTATAGGAGCATTTTGAGAAAAAACACTTATGCTTCCTAAAAACAAAAAAGTAAACAAAAATATGGCTGACTTCTTCAAAAGATTAAATTTGCTTAAAATGGTATAACGAATGTAAGCTTAAGTGAGGATTTTTCAAGTTGGTTTGATTTTTTATTACTTCTAAATAAAATCAAAACCTAAAAAGAAAAATTGTCTCCTTCAATTAAGACATTCAAAATACGATTTGAGTTTTAAAAATTGAGTAATATTTTGAAAATTGAGCAAAAACAACCCAATTAATTTGAAATGGATTCTAAATTAACAAGAATAAAATTGAAAAAATGAACAGAATAAATTGCCCTGTTGTCAAAAGTCAGGCTGACCTACAACAGGTTATACAATTTAAACTAAAAAACAGAAGTAATAATTCCGTTTAAATTTAAATGGAATTTTGGACAACTTCCTTTGCAAGAACTAAGGCCTAACAAGGCCAATAATGCTAAACCAAACAATACTTTTTTCATGGCTCAAGATTTTAATACGGTACAAACGATTTCAGATTTCATTTCAACATTTGATCTTCAGACATTTTTGTCGGAAAATGGTCAACTTAGTCATGAAACCTTTCTTCTTCAATGCAAAGATAATACAAAGGAACAAAATTGGTATCTAGCTGAGCAGTTAAAACTTTATCCAAAAGCCAAATACAAATTACCTAGTTTCACAAATGCATATTGTTGGTTTACAGGTAAAAGTTACGAACAATGCAGTAGTGAGGCGTCTGCAAAACTAAAATCTTACCTATTTAAAGGAGGTAAATTGCTCGATTTAAGCGGTGGATTAGGTGTTGATGATGTATATTTTTCAGAAAGTTTTAAGGAAGTAATCAGCTTAGATCCAGATGAAAACTTAAATATCCTTACTACAATTAATTTAAAAAAATTACAAAAACTTAATATAAAAAGGCTCACTGAAACCGCAGAATCCTTCCTTGAAAATAACAATTTAAGGTTTTCCTTAATTTATCTTGATGCTGATAGAAGGGTATCCAATCAAAAAAGTAAATTACTGGAAACAGGTTCACCTGATTTTTTTTCACTAGAGGAAAAATTATATGAATTTACCGATGAAATTCTCTTGAAGCTTTCACCCTTAATTGATATTGACTATTGCCTAGAAAACCTTCGAAACATCAAACAGATATTTGTTGTGAGTGTAGATTTTGAGGTAAAAGAGGTACTTTGTTTTTTGAGCAAAAATTATAATGATGACGTAATTATCAGTAATTATTTCTTGAACAAATCTGGGGACATTGAGGGTAAAATTGAAACAAACAATAAAGTTAGGAAAACTAAATTCGACTATCCCAAAACCTATAATGCCAAATACTTTTTCGAAGCTTCTCCAGGTTTAATAAAAAGTGGATTAGATAAGTTTTATGCTTCACAGAATAACTTGTATCCCATTCAGCAAAATAGTTTTTATTTCATTTCAGAAACTATTAATTCAGCAGATTCAGGATTTGGAAGGTATTTTGAAATTATTTCTAAAAACCAATTTTCGAAATCTCAATTTAAAGATTACCTAAAGGAGCATAAAATAAATCAAGCCAATATTTCTGCTAGAGATTTTGGAATGTCTGTTGATGAAATTAAAAAGATGTTCCTAATAAAGGATGGCTCTGATGATTACTTTTTTTTCGGAAGGGATGCTAATAAAATCAAATGGTTCTTTCATACAAGAAAGAGTAATGCTTCAATTAACCCAGATAAATAACAAGTTTTTGTCCTTTTGACACCTTATTATTTCTGATTTTACCTTTGTTCCATTTTTTCAAATCAGCTAAAGTAACATCGTGTTTTTTAGCAATTTTCGATAAACTTTCACCAGATTTTACTTTATAGGAAATTTTTCCTACCGATTTTTTATCCGATTCAATTTGTTTGTTTAAAGCAGTTAAAGCCTCTGAACTTTGATTTCTAAAATTAGTATCATTGTTTAATTCAGCTACTTTTACGGCATGCGCATAAGGCAAACTTAAAACCACTTTATTATTAGAAAAAGGAATATAACCTCTTTTTAAAGCCGGATTCCATGCTTTGATTTCTGAAGGAGTAACATTTAAAGCCAAAGCCAATTGTTCTATTGAAACTTTGTTATCAACCATCACAGTATCCATGTGGTAATACATTTCCTCATCGGTTGGATATAAATTGTGCTCTGAAGCATAATTCATAACATAAGTAGCGGCTATAAATGCAGGAACATAACCTCTAGTTTCTTTAGGTAAATAGGGCATAATTTCCCAAAATGAACGTTTTCCACCAGAGCGACGAATTGCTTTATTTACATTTCCAGGACCACAGTTATATGAAGCAATTACCAAAAGCCAATCACCATAAATTCTGTATGAATTTTTGAAATATTTTACTGCTGCCTCTGTAGATCTAATAATATCTCTACGCTCATCAATCGCATTATCGGTTCTTAAACCATAAATTCTGCCTGTTGGAGCCATAAATTGCCACATGCCAGTTGCACCCACTGGAGAAACCGCATTTTGGTTTAAAGCTGATTCAATCACTGCCAAGTACTTCATTTCCAAGGGAATGTTCTCTCTATCAAAAACCTCCTCAAAAATTGGAAAATAGTATTTTGACGTTGATAGAACCTTACTAACCAATTTTCTTTTTCGCACCGCGTACAAATCAATATACGAGCGAACATGTTTGTTGTACTCTAAAGGAATTTCGGTTTCTAATAAACTCAATCTATACGCATAGGCGCTGTCTGTAAAAACAGGAACATCACCTTGGTTATAACCATAAATATTCAAATCACCCTGATAAACAGAAGGATACATTTTGTTCCTTAATTTAAGTGTGTTTGAATCAATTTGTGCTATTCTATGTCTTGTTTCAGCATTTGCTCCATCAAACAAACTCTGTGCTTGAATTCCAATAAAAGGAAACAAGGCAAAAATAACACTTAACTTCTTTATATTCAGCATTTAGCTTTATTATTGGTTATGAAAATCAATACTCGAAAAATAAAAACTTTATTGATAAGGATTAACTCATCAACACTAACGTAATAACCCCACTTAGAGCAAGATAGTATACAAATGTAACTAAATTAGCTCAGAAAAAGAAATCCCAATCTCCCAATTCATTATCAAGCAATTAGATAGCCTAAATTAAATTTTCCTTTAAGTTAAAATTTATACCTCTGAGTTTTATCATTCAAAATTTAGCTAACGTTGATTAGATTTGCCAATAATGCCAATTTTACGTTTTATACTTTTTCCATTTAGCTTATTGTTTTATGGAATCATCAGGACCAGAAACTTTTTATATGACAGTAAAATTTTTGGGGAACATAATTTCGATATTCCAACAATTTCGGTTGGCAATTTATCATTTGGAGGAACTGGAAAAACACCTCATATAGAATACTTAATTAGGTTATTGTCTCCTTATTTTCAAACAGCTGTTTTAAGTAGAGGTTACAGACGTAAAACGAGTGGTTATTTATTTGCTGAAAATAATACAGAAGCCATAGCAATTGGAGACGAACCTAAACAGATAAAAACCAAATTTCCTTTAACAGCAGTTGCAGTAGCAGAAAACAGGGTTTTAGGGATTCCTAATTTATTATTTGATGCACCAATTACACAGGTGATTTTATTGGATGATTGCTTTCAACACAGAGCCGTAAAACCTGGTTTAAATATTCTACTTACCGAATTTAGGAAACCATTTTATGAAGATTTTTTAGCACCTGGTGGCACTTTAAGAGAATACAAATCAGCTTATAAAAGAGCCGATTTAATAGTTGTAAGTAAATGTCCTGAAATCTTAGATGAAAAAACAAAATTGGAAATGATTCAAAAAATCAATCCGTTTAAACACCAAAGAGTCTTTTTTTCATTTTTAAAATATGGTGATATTTACCATTGGAAAACAGGCCATTCAATTAATTCAACCAAAGTTATTTTCTTTGGGGGAATTGCTAATACCAAAAGTGTTGAAAGCTATTTGTCAAGTAAATTTAAAGAAGTAGTTATTAGAAAATATCCTGACCATCATCATTATACATTTAGGGATTTGGTGAATTTACAGGATGAATTGAATTCAGATAAAACAGGGAATTCAATTTTATTAACTACAGAAAAAGATTTAAGCAAATTAAATCTACCCATGTATGCAGAGCTTTTAGAAAATACAGCTATTTATATTTTACCTGTTGAAGTAGAATTCCATGAAAATTCAGGAAAAAGCTTCGACGAAATTGTATTAAACTATGTTACAAAAAATGAATGAGGCTTATGAATTCCTCAAACCCTATTTAAAAAATATACCAGAAACAGGCATTATACTTGGCACTGGACTTGGTGCTTTGGTTAATGAAATTGAAATCAGACATTCAATTGAATATCCGCTTATCCCCCACTTTCCAGTAAGTACAGTTGAAAGTCATAAAGGACGTTTAATTTTAGGAACCCTTTCAGGAAAGGAAGTTGTTGTTATGCAAGGACGTTTTCATTATTATGAAGGTTATTCTGCAAATGAGCTTACATTTCCGATAAGAGTAATGAAGTTAATGGGCATTAAAAGATTGTTTATAAGCAATGCGAGTGGTGGCTTAAATCCAACTTATGAAATTAGTGATTTGATGGTGTTGGATGATCACATTAATCTACTACCAGACCATCCATTAAGAGGAAAAAATGAAGATAGTCTTGGCCCAAGATTTCCAGACATGAGTGATGCTTATGATGAGGGGCTTATAAATTTGGCTTTTACAGTTGCAGAAAAACTAAATATCAAACTTCAAAAAGGAGTTTATGCAGCAGTACAAGGACCCACATTAGAAACAAAAGCAGAATACAAATATATAAGAACAATAGGTGCAGATGCAGTAGGAATGAGCACAGTTCCTGAAAACATTGTTGCTCGCCACATGGGAATACCTGTATTTGCTATTTCTGTGATTACTGATTTAGGAGTACCCAATAACATCAAACAAGTCAGCTTACAAGATGTATTAAACGCTGCTGGAATCGCAGAACCAAGAATGACAGCATTGATTAAAGAAATGGTGAGATTGTTGTAATAAATTTTATCATTTACCCACATGAAAATAATAATTTTAAATCAACACTTTTCATTATATGAACCTGACTTAATTAGTACCATTGAGACTTTAAGGTTAATTTATAAAGCATCTGAAGATACTATATTTTTAAATTTCTCGGAAATTTTGAAAATTGGAGAAGGTGATTTAATGGTTTTATTTGCTCAATTAGAAAAAATAACAATCAACTCCCCAAACAAAAAAATTTTCAGAGCGGGACCTTTACCTAAAGATAAAGATGTAAAAAAATTACTTCTAAAAACAATTAAAGTTGAACATTTTATTAAAAAAGAGATTAATAATTTAAGTATTGCTGAAAGAGAAAATTTGATTCTGTCCTCACCCCTAAAATTAGTTCAAAATGAAAGTATAAAAAACAATAACTTTCACAAGGACTAAAATGAAAAAGA
>JBIMKP010000040.1:0-41147 GCA_051861545.1 Bacteroidia bacterium
ATTTCTCATTTCCCAGGGATAAATCCACAGGGCAATTGAGAAATCAGAACGATTGTTTTAGGATTCCAATTCAATGTGTTGAATAATGAAATGTCTCTAATCCCGCAATTGCCCCGTTGCTTCAGCTCGGGGTAATGAGGGATTAAATGAATTTTAATCCTTTAAAATATTGAGATGAAAAATGAAATCTCTCTATCCCTCAATTGCCCCGTTGCTTCAGCTCGGGGTAATGAGGGATGAAATGAATTTTAATCCTTTAAAATATTGGGATGAAAAAACAAATGTCTCTAATCCCTCAATTGCCCTGATGCTTTAGCTCGGGGAATTGAGGGTTTAAATGAATTTTAATCCTTTAATACATTGGGATGAAAAAAATTATTGCGGCACTTTATATTTCCCTTTCGACTTCCTAATTCGGCATGCCACTACTTTGTATTCAGGACAAAGAGCTTCACTATCATGAATATCTGAGGTGATATTATTGAGCATGATTTCAGGAAAATGGAAGGTAGAACTCAAAACACCGGGTCTTACTTCTTCAGTAATTTTCGCTTTGATATCAACCTTTCCTCTTGGCGATTCCACACAAACCATATCTCCATCTGCTATCAGGTGTTTAAATGCATCATCTGGATGAATCATCAAAACATCTTCTGTATTGATTAATACATTTCTTGTTCTGCGTGTCATGGCGCCACAATTGTAGTGCTCCAATTCCCTATTGGTAGTTATGATATATGGATAATCTTTTCCATGGTCCAATATTTCTTTCGATTCTGCGAAATCATGAAAGATGAATTTACCTTTACCAATCGGGAAGCTTTCTTTATGAAGGATATCAGTTCCTAATCCATCTTTTTTAACAGGCCATTGTTTACCATTGATGCCTAGTTCATCCCAAACCACACCTTCAAAAAATGGCACAATTGAAGCTATTTCTTTTAACAAATCAGCAGCATCATAATCGGCTTGTTCGAAGCCCATATGGCGCATCATTTCACAGATTATTTGTCCATCTGGTTTGGTACCAGGCAATGGTTCAACTACTTTTTGTACACGTTGTATTCTGCGTTCTCCATTGGTGAATGTTCCGCTTTTTTCAAGGAATGATGAACCTGGTAAAATAACTGTTGCCAATAAGGCTGTTTCTGTCATGAACAATTCTTGAACAACCAGTAAATCCAGTGCATTTAATGATGCAACAACCTTTTGTGTATTAGGATCGGTTTGTGCAATGTCCTCTCCTATTACCCACATGGCTTTTAATTTTCCATCCAATGCAGCATTGAACATTTCAGGAATTTTATATCCAATATGTGATGGTATTTTTGTGCCATAATGCAATTCATAATTGGCATGATGGATTGGATCATTAACCTGCATATATCCTGCACCTTGATGAGGCTGACATCCCATATCTGCAGCACCTTGCACGTTATTTTGTCCGCGTAATGGATTCACACCAACTCCTTTTCTTCCAATATTGCCTGTTATCAAAGCCAAATCAGCAATTTGCATTACAGTAAATGAACCTTGCGAGTGCTCAGTAACTCCCAATCCATGAAACGACATCGCATTTTTAGCAGATGCATAAGCAATTGCAGCTTGTTTTACTAAATGTCTATCAACACCTGTTATGCTTTCCAATTCATCAATATTCAAGGCTAAGATTTCTTTCTTAAAATCATCAAAACCTTGAGTTCTTTCTGCTATAAAATCTTTGTCTTCCAAACCTGCTTCAAGAATATAATAAAACATCATATTAAATAAAGCCACATTTGTTCCGGGACGTAATTGCAAAAAATAGGTTGCATACTTAGCCAATTCAATTTCTCTTGGGTCGATAACAATTGTTGGTTTCCCTTTTATAGCAAACTGTTTTAATTTAGCACCGGTAACAGGATGTGCATCGGTAGCATTAGCGCCAATCACCATAATACAATCGGTGTATTTTAAATCTACAATGCTATTGGTTGCAGCGCCAGTTCCATAAGTTCTTTGCATACCTAAGGCTGTAGGCGAATGACAAACCCTAGCACAAGAATCCACATTATTGGTTCCAATAACAGCTCTTACAAATTTTTGCATGAGGTAATTTTCCTCGTTGGTGCAACGTGCAGAAGAAATTGCAGCAAAAGAATCGGGACCATAAGTGCCTTTGATTCTATTTAATTCATTCTTTAAAAACTCAAAAGCTTCATCCCAAGTAGCAGGTTCAAAAACTCCATTTCTTTTAATTAATGGAGTTTTAATTCTATCTCCATGGTTATAAAATGAAAAAGCAAATCTTCCTTTTAAGCAAGTATGACCTTGATTTACTTCTGCATCATAAGGAGCTTGAATCGACTTAATTTTACCTGCTTTTACAGCAACTTCAAGGTTACATCCAACACCGCAATAAGTGCATATGGTACGAACTTTTTTATCAACCACTACAGACTTAGACTCAAATACATCAGAAATAGCAGCTGTAGGACAAGCTTGCGCACATGCACCACAACTCACACAATCAGAAAGTGCAAAAGTAGTTTCCTGTCCTTTTACAATATGTGAATCAAAACCTCTACCTGCCATGCTTAAAACAAATTGTCCTTGTACTTCATCACAAGCACGAACACAACGAAAACAGTTGATGCACTTAGAAAAATCAGAAACCATATAAGGATGAGAAGTATCCTTTTTTCTATCTAAATGATTTTTACCTGAAGGATATCTCACATCTCTAATGCCAACCAAAGCCGCTACATCCTGTAATTCACAATTGTTATTTACTTCACAGGTTAAACAATCTAAAGGATGGTCGGTTAATACCAATTCAACAATATTTTTCCTGAGTTTTAAAATGCGATCTGAATCAGGATAAATATATGAATCTGCCATAACTGGAGTATGACAAGAAGCCATTGATTTAGGGGGCCCATCTTGAGATAATGAAACATCTACACTACAAACTCTGCATGAACCAAATGGGTCTAAGTTAGGTGCATCACAAAGTGTAGGAATGGACTTTTTACCATTGATTCTATTCACAAATTGTAGAATGGTTTCCCCTTCTAAAATTTCATGAGCTACATTGTTGATATAAGCGATTTTCATTGGTTGATTTGGTTAAATTTGGTTAGAGAATTAATTTTTCAATTCCTCTATTTTTCCTTTAGATATGATAAATAATGACCTCAATTCAGCCCCACATGGAAAGCCTGCATATAAGCCTATTCTATATTTTAAATCATTAAGAATTATTTTACGTAAGCCATCCTGTATTTTGTTTTGATTGAATTGAGTTCCACTAAATGGCATACCATAAAACTCAAACAAAACTGATTTTTCTTGTGCAGGAGTAACATTGGTTGTTGTATAAATCTTTACTTCTTTTTCACCAGTAAAATAAGAACTATAAAGGTTTCCATAATTATCCTTTACTGTTGACTGATTAAAGGTTTGCAAGAAAGAATCTACTTTTAATATGACATTTTCTTTTTTCCACTTGATATAAGCAAAATCAATATCTTTTTCATTAGCCTTGTATTGAAAAATCAACTGCTCGGTAATAAAATAAAATTGCGATGCCAGATTAGCAATTTCCTCTTTATTCAATTGATTAACATTCCTGTCTTTTCCCCCAGATTCTTTAAGGGAATTGAAATATAAAACCACATTCTCATTTTTATTCTTTTCATCATATCTTTCTAATTGAAAAATGCATTGTACAACTTGATGAGTTTCTCCATGATAAATAAACCTGAGTATGTTTCTATTTTTTGGATTGATATAATCAATACTAGAAATTGTACCTTCTTCCAAGCTAGCCTCAACTTGAAATTTTTCATTTCCAATATGTAGATTAAACGGACCCTTTGAATGCTTTTGAGCCATAAATAATTCAAATTCTTCTCTATCACCTGGACCATATGGTGAACCCAAATCACCATCTGCATATACCTCTTGGTTTTTAATATTAGATGGCATTGTAAGCTGATTACTTATGGTTAATTTTTTCAAATAATTCAAACTAAAACTCTTAGCTTGATGTTTTGGAAAACTGATGGAAAGATTCACCATTGAATCATTATAAGAAAGGATTTTATTTAAGTTTCCGAATGCAGTTTTAGCCTGTTGAGCAAATAGACTCACAGGTAAAATCAACACTAAAAAAACAAGGAATTTGAATTTCATATTAATGATTGAAATATTGTTTTAATTCCGGTTCAAAATACTTCAATGCATTTTTTATTGGCAATGGTAATCCACCTCCCAATGCACATAATGAGGCCATTTCCATGGTATTGATCAAGTCTTCAAACAATACCAAATCAATTTTATAATCCTCGGTTAATGCTTTTTCA
Organism: Bacteroidia bacterium; assembly: GCA_051861545.1. Classification (GTDB taxonomy): domain Bacteria; phylum Bacteroidota; class Bacteroidia; order UKL13-3; family UKL13-3; genus CAISCU01. The sequence continues at coordinate 4,347 of JBIMKP010000040.1, forward strand.
ATCAATTCAAATCCCCTAGTAGAACCCAATCTGCAAGGAAAACATTTGCCACAACTTTCATGAGCTGTGAATTGAAACAAATGTCTGATATATTGAATAATTGGAAAGCTTTCAGGAATACAAACTATTGATGCATGTCCAAGTAAAAATCCATTTTGATTAAATGATTCAAAATCGACTGTCAGTTGTTCAATCATATCAACAGGCACCAATCCGCCTAAAGGTCCTCCAATATGTAATGCTTTGATAGGTTCTTTGAAACCCAATCCCAATTCGTGAATAACAACAGAAAGTGGAGTTCCCATATCTACTTCATAAATTCCGGGACGATTAAAAAATCCATCCAACGAAACCAACTTGGTTCCTGTAGAACGTCCTCTTCCTAACTTAGCAAAATCGACTGCACCATTACGAATGATAAATGGAATACAAGCAAGTGTTTCAACATTGTTTACAACAGTAGGTTGGTTGAACAAACCTTGTTGAGTAGGATAAGGCGGACGAACTCTAACTTCTGGTCGCTGGCCTTCTATTGATGACAATAAAGCAGTTTCTTCACCACAGATATATGCACCTTGGGCACGAATGATTTTAAAGTTAAAATGGAATGAAGTACCCAAAATATTTTCACCCAAATAAGCCAAATCACTAATATCATCAATAGCTTTTTGTGTGATTGAAATTGCTTCAGGATATTCAGCTCTTATGTATAATACACCTGTATCAGCGCCCATGATATATCCAGCAATCATCATTCCTAATAAAACGGAATGTGGTCTTTGTTCTAAAAGGTATCTATCTGAATAAGCACCAGGATCACCTTCATCGGCATTACAAACAATAAATTTAGATTTTGAAGGTGTATTTTTTGCTGATTCCAATTTAAATGAAATAGGAAAACCTGCACCACCACGACCTCTTAAACCTGATAATTTCAAAGCTTCAAGCAATACCTCTGGTGCAAGTTGCAAAGCATCTTCCAAAACCTTGTAATAAGTTTTTATATCTGAAAAAGCTTCTGTTAAAACAGGAGTTCCATATAAACCAACAAGGTATACATCATCAATTACAATATCATTTTTAACAATGTTTTCAATAGATGAAATAGCATCACCAGAATAATTTTTACCATTGTGATTAAAAGCAGCATTTTCGTGGCAACGCCCTAGGCAACACATTTCACCAATCTCTTCAGCCTTAAAATGTTTGTTTAATTCATGATGAACATGGTCTTGTTTACCAGCACTCAGACATGAACTGCCATTGCATACATATACTTTTTTACCTTGATTTTCTGGACGAAGGAAATCATAAAAAGAAGCAGTGCCATATATATTTGCCTTACCCATTTTAAAAGTAAGCGCCAACTCATCCATTTTATCTTTATCGGGAGTGCCAGATTGAGAGGCTGCTTTCCCGAGTTCCTCGAACAAGTTTTCAGTCAAACCCTTTCTTCTAGATAAGTCACTTAAATTTTTCGACATAACAAAGTGTTAATTAAACTAAAGTATCTAAATACTAATAATTTCAATAAAATAGATTACTTCAAGTAAAGCAAATTAGAAAAAAATTCAGAATAAAATAGCACAATATTAAGCTCGACAAAAAACTGTCTAAAATTATGGAACATAATAATTCAAGAACGGTTATCCACTTCTTTACTTAGGGCCTGCTGAAAATCTTTATTAGAACTTAATATCAATCAATTGAATTTGTTTTTTACAAATCACGTACAAGGTTTCCAGAACAATTGCTTAAAAATCCTTGCATCAAGCAAAATTAGTTTTCAAATTACTTAAAGACAGAAACAAGGCCATCTTTGTCGTTGCTGCCAAATTGAAGTATTATATATACATCTTAAACACAAAATGGAAATCAAACAGTTTAATACCGAGGCAATTTTGTTTAGGACAATTTATTGGACTTTAACAAAATGCATTCGGTATAATTGGGCAGCGCCTAAAATCTGACCTGTTTCTGTCTTTTTCAGCAGGCCCTACTTAAAAACAAAATACCTAGACTTTATAGCTGATTATTAATCGTTCAAATCAAACTAAACCACAAAAAATGAATAATATTTAGTTTATGTTTCTTTTACCAAGTTCTTAAAATCCTGAAGGGATGGTATTATTATAGAAAATAAAACATGAAGAAACATCACCCCAAAACTCAACAACGCGGACCAAAGGTCCGTGTTGTTGAGTTTTGGGTAATTTGGTTTACAGCATTTTCTATAAACATGTGACCGCCTTCGGGGTCATTAATTTCATTGAATAAAACAATTTAATTTCAAAAAACTTTTTGAAATTAATTCTCAATTCATATGCTGGATTTATTAAAAATACTTCTGGTATACATGTCGATAATCGTAATTCAAGTAATCATCTTATTTTATAATGTAATAAAAATTATTGAATTGTGAATTGATATAGCTTAGTGTTACTTTTACAATATGTTAAAAAACTTACAATCATAATGTTTACCTCAATTAAATTTCAATTTGCCTCAAATAAAGAAGCTAAAGCAGAATTAGCTTAACTTCGTTTTTACAATCTATGAGGAAAGTAATTGTCATCATATCTTTTATTCAAATTCTATTTTTAGTTAAACTGAATGCCCAAAATTGTGCAAACTCAGCTACATTACTTCCTACTAAATGTCTTGAAATAGAAAGCGAATTGGTTGATGCTTGCACTAATAATGAAGGTCTTGATGAAATGGTAAGAATCCGCATTGGACCCAATCCAATTCCATTAAATTCATTAACAAATATCATTTGGACATCAACAAATCCTTGGCAAGGGTGGGCAACTTACAATGCAAGTAACATATCAAAAATAGATGGAATCAATACAAGAATAACTGCTGCTGGCAATTGTGGTAGAGTAATCAGACTAAATCCTGGAGATATCATTCCTGCTTATGCCCATTTTATGATTATTACTAGCACATTATTTAATGCAACTGCTCAAGATTTTTCGGGTTTAACAGACACATTATATGTTGCATTACAAAATAACCAAACTTATACCACAGGACATTTTAACAATTATGGAACATCAGCAACTAGAACATTCATTATAGGAACATCTTCATGCTCTGATACAGCAACCTATAACAGATCCTTACTCGTTAATTCAAACGGGAATGTTGGTGGTGGCAATGGTTCAACCGTTAATTTTACTCACAGTGGAATTCCAACATATGTAAATTATGGCTGCAAAATACCTCAAATTCCGTTTTCAATTGATGCCGGAATTGTAAGTCCATATTATTGCACTGGTGATTTAGTACCTTTGATGGGTACAGCAAGTGGAACAAATTGTTTTTACTGGTATCCAGAGAATAGATTATCAGGCCGGTTTATTGATTCTATGAATATTAATACTGTCTTTAAAATTACTGAAGGATATAATGGTGCTGTTAAACTCTATTTAAAAGCTTTTGGAAAATGCAATAAAGAAAAGTTAGATTCAGTGTTGTTTATTGTAAACCTTCCAGATATAGTAATTTCAATTACAGATTTAACTGATTCTGTTTTTTGTAACAAAAATGACCTTTCAATAAATAGCAGTAGTACTAGCACAAATCCAGTGGTTTGGAGTAGCAATGGAAAAGGAACTTTTAGTTCATTAACATCGATGAATATTATCTACAAACCATCAGTTTTAGATACAGGAAGAATTTGGTTTAAAATAAAACAAACATCCAGTTGTGGAACTCCTTATGATAGTATTAATGTTTGGTTTAGCAATCCTCCCATTGCCAGTTTTGACCCATCTGATACAATTGTTTGCATTAATGAAGGAGCTATAGATTTAAACCCCAATTCGGATAAAGGTGTTTTTAACAGTCCTTATGTAAGTGGAAGTATTTTTACTATTCCAAATAATGCTGGAACTTATAGAGTAAGTTATACAATTAATTTAAATGGATGTAGTGACTCAATGGTTAAATTTATTGTAGTAAAACCTTTAGTAAATGCAGCATTTACAATAAGTGACACATTAATTTGTAAAGGACAAAGTGTTAATATATCAGCAGTTGAAGCAGGTGGAATTTTTCAAGGAGCAAGTATAGTTGCCAATCAATTTAAACCAGTATCACCTGGCAATTACTATATAAGTTATGTAAGAAATAATGGAGCATGTTATGACTCAGTTACACATCATTTGTTTGTAGAAGATTCTGGTGACCCAACTTTTACGATACCCGATACAATTTTATGTGAAGGCGATGCACCTGTGTATTTTACCTCAGTTTCGTCAAACGGAAACTATTATGGAACCAATGTAAGTTCTAATTCATTTAATCCTATAAGTGCAGGTGTTTATCAGATAAAATATGTAGTTGGAACAGGATATTGTGCAGATAGTAGCATACATACCATTAGGGTTATACCTTCACCAAAAGCATCATTTACAACTAATCCAACTAGTGTAATTGTATTCGACACTGTTAAATTTACTTATACCGGAACACCAGTAATAAGTTATAATTGGAGTTTTGGAGATGGAAACGAAAGCACATTACAAAATCCAACAAATTCATATAGAAAAGACGAATTTTATCCGGTTTATTTAATCGTTGAAAACTCTTTGGGTTGCATAGATACTGCCTATTTAAATCTAGAAGTTGAATCACAAGAATACATATACTTCCCAAACGTTTTTACGCCAAACAATGATGGTAATAATGAACGTTTTTTAGTAAGTCATTTAGGAATTAAAAACTTCCACATTTTTATCTATAACCGTTGGGGACAATTGGTTTATGAATCAATAGATATGGATGAAGGTTGGGATGGCAAAACAAATGGAATTGATTGCATTTCAGATGCCTATTTTTATAAAGCAAATTATGCCAACAAAAAAGGTACAGAGAGAAGCAAACAAGGCTCGGTTACAATTTTGCGTTAAAAAAATTAGCAGTATAATCTTCTGAACTCATGACACATATCAATTTTTAAATTGATTGATGTGGCTACTTTGCAGCATGATTAATCCGGCATTATTAAACCCTAAAAGTATTGTAGTTGTAGGCGCATCAAATGACACTGGAAAACCTGGTGGTAAGGTTTTAAAGAACCTAATTGACGGGAAATACCGTGGTGATTTATTGGTTGTAAATCCCAAAGAAAGAAATGTACAAGGCGTTAAATCATATTCAATTTGTGAAGATTTACCTTTAATTGATTTGGCCTTTATAGCAGTTGCTGCAAATTATGTTGAACATGTAATTCAAGTATTAGCTAATGAAAAAGCATGCAAAGCCTATATTATCTTTTCTTCAGGATTTGGGGAAATAGGAGAAGAAGGCAAAGCATTAGAAAAACGGATTGTTAATTTAATTAAAAAAACTGGCGGAACATTAATTGGACCCAATTGCATTGGCTTGATAACTCCCTTTTATAAAGGAGTTTTTGCAGGTCCTATACCAACTTATAATCAAATGGGATGTGAATGTGTTTCAGCATCTGGAGCTACCATGGTATTTATTTTAGAGCAAGCCATTGCAAGAGGAATTACTTTTTCAAATATATTTTCGGTTGGAAATAGTGCACAAATTGGCATTGAAGAAATTCTAGAATATTGGGATGAAACTTATAAAGAAGGTATTAGTTCCCCTATCAAACTTTTGTATATGGAGGAAATTTCCAATCCCGATAAATTCCTTAAACATGCAAGAAGTTTGGTAAATAAGGGATGTAGAATTGCAGCAATAAAAGCCGGATCTACAGAAGCTGGTTCAAGGGCAGTTTCATCTCATACAGGCTCGCTTGCAGGTTCTGATATGGCAGTTGCAGCCTTGTTCAGAAAAGCAGGAATAGTTAGGTGTTATAGCAGATTAGAATTGGTTTATGTTGCAGCTATTTTTATGCATAAGCCATTACTGGGCAAAAATCTGGCTATTATTACTCATGCAGGAGGCCCTGGTGTTATGTTAACTGATATTTTAACCAAAGGTGGAATGAAAGTTCCTAAACTAGAAGGTCCCAAAGCAGAGATATTATTAAGTAAATTGTTTCATGGTTCTTCAGTATCAAATCCCATCGACTTTTTAGCAACTGGAACAGCAGAACAATTGGGTGTAATTTTAGATAGCATTGATACTGATTTTGATGAAATAGATGCATCTATAGTTGTATTTGGAACAACCGGAATGTGGAGTGTAAACAATGTTTACGAGGTATTACATCATAAAATGAATACCTGTAAAAAGCCCATCTTCCCTATCCTACCATCTATTATTCAAGCGGCCGATGAAGTGAGCCATTTTCAGGCACATGGAAGAGTCAATTTTAGAGATGAAGTGAGTTTTGGGTATGTTCTATCAAGAGTTTATAGAACACCAAAACCTGCAATTATTGAAGATTCAGTAACAATCGAAAAACAAAAAATCAGAACAATAATTGAGCAAGAGAACAATGGGTATATTAGCAATCAATCTTGTGAAAGCTTATTAAAAGCAGCAGGAATTGAAGTTGCAGAACAATTAGAAATAAAAGACAAATCTGAATTAGAAATAGGTTTAAACAAAATAGGATTTCCATTAGTAATGAAAGTAGTGGGCCCCTTGCATAAATCAGAATCGGGAGGAGTAAAACTAAACATTCAAACCTTAGTACAAGCAGAACTAGCTTATGATGAATTGATGCAAATTGAAGAAGCAAAAGCAGTGTTAATTCAACAAATGAGCAAAGGAATTGAAGTGTTTATAGGAGCAAAAAAGGAAGGTAAATTTGGTCATTTAATTCTTTGTGGTTTAGGTGGAATATTCATTGAAGTATTCAAGGATATTTCTGCCGGACTTGGAAGATTAAGCAAAGAAGAATGTATCAATATGATTCAAAGACTGAAGTCATATCCTATAATACAAGGCACTCGAGGCAAAGAAGGATTGAATGAAGAGATGTTTATTGAAGCCTTATTGAAAATATCTGCTTTATTGGAAATAGCTCCGGAAATCGAAGAAATGGACATTAATCCATTAATGGGAAACATGAATCAATTAACCGCAGTTGATTGCAGGATAAGGATTGAAAAGAATTAGTTATAAAATAGTTTGATTGTGTATTTCAAAGATATTCTTGCCTGAATAAATTCTGTAATTGGCTTATAGGTAAGTTTAAAATTTGGATTTAAGTAAGCAATATCATTCGACTTTAAATCAATTTTCTCAAATGGATAAAAATGATAGGAAATATTTAGTCCGGCACTAAAGCTTCTATAAACGGGATAATTAAAATCAATAGCAGGAATAAAGCCAATTGAATTGTATTCCTGAACAGCAAATAAAGGCTCAGTTAAAGGAAAATTTCCCTTATAAGCATATACTGCAGTCTCAACACCTGAAAAACGATAAGACAATCCTAAAAAACCTTTTATTAAAAGTTTATTCTGAAATAGTATTTTACCATAGGAAAGTTCAAGTAATCTATAGTTAAAACCAACTAAACCAACTTGATAAGCCTCTGGAAAATAATTTGAAGATGTAAATTGACTGTAATTTAATTCGAAGAAATTATTTTTTCGAAAAGAAAGTCCCAGACCAAAAGAAAAATTTCTTCTAGGATAGAAATTATTTCCCCTTTTTATAAAACCAAAGCCATCAAATGCTACTTGTTTTTGGGTTAACTTCATGTAGTTTGTACCTAATGAAAACGAAACTTCTAATTTTTTCGGAAATTTAGTTTGGGCTCCAACGTTTAAAGCCATTTTTAAAATAATTATAAGAAACCAAACATATTTAGCCATAACTGTAATAAGTTTTAAAATTTGTATTTAATTTTATTTATTAAATCAAAAAAAGCGAAATATAAAAACTGATTTTCATTGAAATTATAATTATTCTAAATGAAGCTTTTTAGTCCGCATTTTTATTAACTCAATATAAGACAATTTTATGTCATCAGGCAAGAAACTAATTTCTACAAACTGAATCCAATGAGGAATCAATCGTTTAAATTTAGCGTAACTAGTTTCCATAATTTTGTCCGGAATCTTAAAATGTTGATATAATTTATCAAAATCAGACCTCTGTAACTTTCGTTTCTTTCCATTTAAATGCAGAGCCATTTCTTCATTATCTTCCTTTAATAGTAAAGCACTTGAAACTAAATCATAAGCAGGAGACAAATTAAATTCATGATTAGCATTTTCAATCAAAGAGAAATTTTTAAAATGCATATCATTATTACCTGTTAAAAAGGAGAAAATAAGAATTTCAAAAAATAATATTAGATCTAAAACAGGAGTATTTGAGTATTTTAAAATTGCATTTCCAATTTGTTCATATGAACCTCTGTATTTGTGTTCTGTTAACCTCTCAGTTAATTGACACATATCTTCCATATGAATTTTTTGAGAACCATTTCTATCTATTCTTTTTGTGATATAGGCTAAAGAACCTGATTTTAGTCTAATCAGAGAATGTGGAACAGTTTTAATTCCTGACATAGATGCTAAATGCATCGTTAAATCTTCGGTTTCCGGCAAATAAGGAAAAAAATCAGATTGTGGTTTTAGAATAAATTGTCCCAATAAACCAACAATGGTTAATCGATTTATTCCATTATCATTTTTTGTCTTTTTAAAATCAAATGATAATTTAGGTTGTACTCCGGTAACAGATGATTTTGAATAAATAATATTTTCAGCCAGATTTAATAAATCATCACTTGAAAACATAACTTCAGGTGGCTTCTTTGAACCAAACATCTTCTTGCTGCACTCAGGATGGAAATCGCTTTGATTCTCGTTTAATTTTTGATAGCAAAATAAACAATTATTCATTTTCTAAATCCTCCTTTATTGCTATAACACTAATTGCACCAATAGAATCTTTACAACAAGTTAAAAGTAATCCCATTCTATCTCTTTGATTTAATTTCCAATTTCTTTCAGCAATCTCCAATAACCAGCCTTCTGGTATCAATCCATCAAAAAAAGGAAATAAAATTGGGCTTATATACTGGCCTTGTTTTAGAGGGAGTGTCAAACTAATTGATTGAGAATCTTTATTTGATAAATAAACCTCATCATAAGTAAAAATATAAGACTCATCAGTTTCCTCTAACAAACCTGCATATTTATCATACATATAAATTTTGGCCCTTCTCATTCAAAATTCTCCCTCGGTTTTACAATTGGACCAAGTTCATGTCCAAAAAGTCGTAATACCTGATTAACTTTATCTAATCGAAGTGTTGATTTACCTTGCTCCAATTCACGAATAAATCTTAGTCCAACACCCGATTTTTCAGCTAAATCAGTTTGAGTTAGACCATTCTGTTTCCGTTTAATTTTAATGAAATTCGATATTACACTTGTCATAATATTATACCTTTTCGGGTACAAATATAGTGAAAAATTTTGAATCTACACCCATTCGGGTATAAAAATCATTTTAACAAGCAAACTACACCCATTAGGGTATAAAAAACTGAATCATTCCTCTATCAACATACCCATTTTGCCCATTTGGTAATCGCGCATGGCTTGCATAATTTGGGTTTCATTGTTTAAAACAAATGGCCCATAAGATACAACTGGCTCGTTTAATGGTTCGCCAGAAAGAAATAAAATACGGGTTGTATCACTTGCTTTGATTCGAATTTTGTTGCCTTCATTTTTATATAAAACCAAATATTTAGGTTCTATTAATCCAAAACCATCATCAAAAATATTTGCATCAAAATTATATAAACAGGTATTGAATGTTTCAGGCACCTCAATTTCTACTTCACCATCCTTTTCCATTCTGATATTCAGAATTAACATCTTGCTAAAAGTTTGGTCAAAGCCTTTCACACCTTTGTATTCGCCAGCTACAATATCAATCTCAACACCATTAGAATTTAGTTTAGGAATATCAAAATCATTGAGAGAATAATAAGCAGGTTGCTCCATTTTATGGGCAGCTGGTGTATTAATCCAAAGCTGAATGATTTCTTGTTTACCACCATTTTTCGCTAATTCAGGTGATGGTCGTTCACTATGAATAATACCCATTCCAGCGTTCATCCATTGCACACCTCCTTTTGAAACAATGGCATTGGTTCCTCTTGAGTCGCGGTGGTTGACATCACCTTCATAAATAAATGTAACTGGAGAAAATCCCCTATGAGGATGAGGCCCAACACCTGAATGTAAAGGAGCAGTATCTGGTTTTACCTCAGAGGCATGGTGATGTATCAATAAAAACGGGTCAATCATTTCCACCTGAGCAGATGGAAGTGGTTGGCGAATAGGAATTCCGCCCATATCAACCTGATGAGCGTATAATAATTTCGATACAGGTTTGAGCATAATAGATTTTATTCAATTAATTTTCTTTGGGCTGAAGCCGCAAAGCTATTGAGGTTTTGGAAATGGCTAAAGCCGCAAAGCTATTGAGCTATTGAGGTATTAGGAAAATTTTATTATAAAAAACCCAATTGTAATTTTGCTGATTCACTCATTAAATCTTGGCTCCACGGCGGATCAAATGTTACTGTAACAGTTACTTCTTTTACACCATTTATCTCCCCTAATTTTTGTTTGATTTCTTCTGGCATACTTTGAGCTGCTGGGCAAAAAGGAGAAGTTAATGACATAATGATTTCAATGTTTAATTCATGCGAAACATTGACTTCATAAATCAAACCTAATTCATATATATTAACTGGAATTTCAGGGTCGAAGATGGTTTGCAAAACATGAATTGCTTCGTTTTGAACATCTACAAAATTTCTGGAGGCCGTATTATTTTCTTCCATCTTAATTTGATTGTTGATACGCCAAAGCGTACATTTTCATTTGTTTAATCATACTAGCAAATCCATTGCTTCTTTGTGAACCAATCATTCTGCTCATTCCAATTTTATCTATAAAATACAATTCAGAATTCAGAATTTCTTCTGATGTTCTATTACTCCAAATTTGAACCAATAAACTAACTAATCCTTTTGTAATTTCGGTATTACTATCAGCTTCAAAAACTATTTTTCCATCTACTTTTTGAGGAAATAACCATACTTTACTCTGACAGCCTTTTACAATAAAATCATCTGTTTGATGAGTTGCTTCCATTGCAGGTAACTTTTTACCAAGATCCATTAAATAAAACAAGGTACTTTCCATATCCCCATCGAATAAAGAAAAGTTATCTATAATTTCATCCTGTACTTCTTGAATTGTTTTCATTTTATCTTAGTTTACATATACGAATGAGTGAATCTGATAATTTCTTCACTTCATCCAAAGTATTATAAATTGCAAAAGAAGCCCTGATAGTTCCTTCCAATGCAAATCTATTCATCAAAGGTTGTGTACAATGATGCCCGGTTCTAACAGCAATGCCTCTTGCATCGAGCATCATTCCAATATCAAAATGATGCATACCTTCAATTATAAATGATTGAACTGATACCTTTTCTTTCGCTGTACCAATAGGCCTAATAGCTTTTAAATCTTCACTTAAAAGCAATTCATTGAAATAGTTTAACAAGGAATTTTCATGTTGTGAAATAAAATTTTTTCCAATTTCATTTACAAAATCCAATGCTTTTTTGAAAGCAATAACATCACCAATATTGGGAGTACCAGCTTCAAATTTGTAAGGAATTTCGTTATAGGTAGTCTTTTCAAAACTTACCTCTTTAATCATTTCTCCACCTCCTTGATAAGGAGGCATCATTTCAAGTAATTCTCTTTTTCCGTATAAAACACCAACACCTGTTGGACCATATAATTTATGAGAGGAAACACATAAAAAATCACAATCCAAATCCTGCACATCAACTTTTAAATGTGAGCAAGCCTGAGCCCCATCTAATAAAACTTTGGCTCCAAATGCATGTGCTTTTTGTATAATTTCCTTAACAGGATTAATCGTTCCTAAGGCATTACTCACCCAAACGCAAGCTACTAATTGGGTTTTCGGATTTAGTAATTTATCAAACTCCTCCATCAACAATTCACCTGCATCATTGATAGGAATAACCTTTAATACAGCAGATTTCTCTTCACAAATCATTTGCCAAGGAACAATATTGCTATGATGTTCCATAGTTGTGATAATGATTTCATCACCAGCTTGAACAAACTTTCTTGCCCATGTTTGCGCAACTAGGTTAATACTTTCTGTAACACCTTTAGTGAAAATACATTCTTCTACTTCTCTTGCATTGATAAAAGTTTGAATGGTTTTTCTGGTATCTTCAAACATTTCTGTTGAACGTGCAGCAAGCGTATGAGCAGCTCTATGAATATTGGCATTATCAAAACGATAATATTTATCGAGCGCGTTTATTACTGAAATTGGCTTCTGAGTAGTTGCAGCATTATCAAAATAAACCAAAGGCTTTCCATTTACCTCTTGGTGTAAAATTGGAAATAAAGACCTTATTTTTTCGATTTCTGCTGTATTCACTAAGCTTAAATTATATTTTTCTTTCAATTTCGTCTTCTAGTAATTGAACCAATTCTGGAAGTTTTATTTTTTCTGCGATATCGTCAGCAAAAGCAACTAAAAGGAGTTTTCTTGCTGCATCCTCAGGAATTCCGCGGCTTCTCAAATAAAACAATGGTTCTTCATCAAGTTGACCAATAGTTGCACCGTGCGTACATTTTACATCATCTGCAAAAATTTCTAATTGCGGTTTTGTATTTACTGTTGCATCATTGCTTAACAAAATATTTTGATTTCTTTGGTAAGCATTGGTTTTCTGGGCATCTAAATGCACCATGATTTTACCATTAAACACAGCAGTAGAACTATCTTTCAATACACCTTTGTATTTCTCATCACTAAAACAATTTGGTTTTGCATGATCAACACGTGTATGGTTATCTACAAAAGAATCTTTTTCAGTGATATACAAACCATATAAAAGGCTATTGCAATTTTGTCCATTCATATAAAAATGAAGGTTATTGCGTACCATTTTACCATCTAAAGTTAATGTAACATGGTTGATATTGGTATTAGCTTCTTGAAAAATTTGAGTGAAATGATTTAAGTATGACTCACCTGTTTGGCGTTGTACTTTATAATGCTCTAAATGTGAGTTTTCATCAACATAAACCTCTGTAACTGCATTGCAAAATGAGGCAGAAACACCTGCTGAGTAAAAAGATTCAACAACATGAACTGATGCATTTTTCTCAACTACAATTAAGTTTCTTGGTTGAGCTAAAACCGCAAGTTGTGAAGAATCACTTATGTTAAAGATAATGATTGGGTTTTCTACTTGTTTTCCTTTAGGCACAAAAACAAAAGCTCCATCACTTAACAAAGCAGTGTTTAACGCATTTAATGATTCATTACTTGTTGGAACATATTTTCCAAAATGAGCATTAAATTCAGTTGGATATTCTTTGCGTGCTTTAGCTAAATTACAAATTAGAATTTGTTCGTCTTTTTCAATGATTAAGGATAATTCCTGATGGAAACAACCATTGATAAAAACCAATCTGTTTGCCTTAATATTTTTAAGAATAGAAGCATTTAAAAGCTCCTCAGCATTTGCTACCTCAGCACAAGAGCTTTGTAGTGGTAAATCGAAAACCTTTTTGAAATTAGTATATTTCCATTCCTCATTTCTAGTGGTAGGAAAGCCTAATTTCTCAAATTCTTTAAAAGCATTTTCACGTATATGAACAAAATCCGAACCCTTTTCAGCTTGCTGAATATAACGTTCGAAATCTTGTTGGATATTTTCTAATAAACTCATAATAAGCACAAGGCTTTTAGTTTTTGATAAATGATAAATTAAACACTCGCAGCCTCTACTTCGGCCTTAATCCAATCGTAACCTTTAACTTCAAGTTCTTTAGCAAGATTGGCATCACCACTTTTTACGATTCTTCCTTTATAAAGTACATGAACAAAATCTGGTACGATATAATCCAATAATCTTTGGTAATGTGTTATAACAATAAATGAATTGTCTTTATTTCTTAATTTATTTACACCATTTGAAACCAAACGTAAAGCATCAATATCTAAGCCTGAATCGGTTTCATCTAAAATACCTAATTTTGGCTCTAACATAGCCATTTGGAAGATTTCATTACGTTTCTTTTCACCACCACTAAAGCCTTCATTTAATGAACGAGATGTTAATGATTTATCCATTTCCACCAATTCCATTTTCTCACGCATCATTTTTAAGAAATCTGTTGCTTCCATTGGTTCTTGACCATGGTATTTTCTTTTTTCGTTGATGGCAGTTTTTAAGAAATTTGTATTACTTACACCAGGAATTTCAACAGGATATTGAAACGCTAAAAACACACCTTCACGAGCTCTATCTTCTGGAGCCATTTCTAATAAATCTTTGCCTTCAAATTCAACAGAACCTTCTGTTACTAAATAATCGGCACGACCCGCTAATACAGAAGACAAAGTACTTTTACCAGCACCATTTGGTCCCATAATGGCATGAACTTCACCTGGATTCACAACAAGGTTGATACCATTTAGGATTTTTTTTCCTTCGATTTCAGCCTTTAAATTTTCTATTTTTAACATAAATCTATTTTCTATTTTTTTGGTAGATATAAGTGAATTAACCAACCGAACCCTCTAGTGATACAGCAAGTAATTTTTGAGCTTCAACAGCAAATTCCATTGGTAATTGGTTAAGTACTTCACGACAGAATCCATTAACAATTAAACCGATTGCTTCTTCAGTTCCAATACCTCTTTGGTTGCAATAAAATATTTGGTCTTCACCAATTTTGCTGGTACTAGCTTCGTGTTCAACAACAGCAGTTTTATTATTTATTTCGATATAAGGAAAAGTATGAGCACCACTTCTATCACCAATTAACATACTATCACATTGGGTATAATTTCTAACTGATTCAGCTTTTTTAGCTACTTTAACTAAACCTCTATATGTATTGTGGGATTTACCAGCAGAGATTCCTTTTGAAACGATTCTGCTCTTACTGTTTTTTCCAATATGAATCATTTTAGTTCCTGTATCTGCAACCTGTGCATTATTGGTAACGGCTACTGAGAAAAATTCGCCAATTGAATGATCGCCTTTTAAAATACAACTTGGGTATTTCCAAGTAATTGCGCTACCAGTTTCAACTTGAGTCCAGCTAATTTTAGCGTAATCGCCCTCACAAACACCTCTTTTGGTAACGAAATTGTAGATTCCACCTTTACCATTTTTGTCGCCAGGATACCAATTTTGAACGGTAGAATATTTGATTTCGGCTTTTGAATGAGCTATCAATTCAACAACTGCCGCATGCAATTGATTTTCATCACGCATTGGCGCAGTGCAACCTTCTAAATATGATACATAAGAACCTTCATCAGCAATAATTAAAGTTCTTTCAAACTGACCTGTATTTTCAGCATTAATTCTGAAATACGTCGAAAGTTCCATCGGGCATCTAACACCTTTAGGAATATAAACGAATGAGCCATCAGAGAAAACTGCTGCATTAAGTGCAGCGAAATAATTATCGGTATAAGGAACTACTGAGCCTAAATATTGCTTTACCAATTCTGGATGTTCGTGTACAGCTTCAGAAATAGCACAAAAAATGACACCCTTTTCTTTGAGTTGTTCTTTGAAAGTAGTTGCAATTGAAACAGAATCAAAAACTGCATCTACAGCAACATTGCTTAAACGCTTTTGTTCAGATAAAGAAATCCCTAATTTTTCGAAAGTTTTGATTAATTCAGGATCAACTTCATCAAGACTATTAAGCTTTTTCTTTTCTTTAGGAGCAGCATAATAGATAATATCTTGGTAATCTATTTTTGGATATTTGAAGTTTTGCCAATTTGGCTCCTCCATTTTTTGCCAGTGTCTAAAAGCTTTTAAGCGATATTCCAACATCCATTCTGGCTCATTTTTTTTAGCGGATATAAATCTTACAATATCCTCATTTACACCTTTAGGCGCGGTTTCCATTTCAATTGAGGTAGAAAAGCCATATTTATATTCTTGGCTAACTACCTGATCTATGATATCTACTTCTTCAGACATGAGGCTTTGTTTTGATTGAAATTATTTGCAAAAATAAGAGATTTTTCTTCTTGTTTATACTTAGTCTAAATAAAATACAGATTAGTTGTTGTAATGTTTTGAAGAAAATGAATTTAAAATTACGGCCTACTTTATTTACCTCATAATGAATGACATCAAGCATAAACACAAAAAAAGGGGGCCCGCAAGCGGGCCCCCTTCCTATTTCTTTTTTGAAGAATTATTGCAATTTAACCAATTTTTCCAAAGTAGTTTTTCCGTTTGCTCCTAGTTTTAAGAAGTAAACACCAGCAGGTAAACCAGCTGTTTCAGGAACAGAAACTTGGTTATAACCTTCAGTACCCTGAATTGATTGTGTTAGCAAAGTTTGTCCGTTTAAGTTCATTACTTCAAAAGAAACTTCAGAAGCAGAAGGTAATGTAAATCCAACAGAAATACCTGACTCAAAAGGATTTGGTTGAACAGTGTTGATGATCATTTCTTGATTATCATCCAAAGCCAAACTAACTATTTTAGATAATGAAGTAGTACCATCAAAATCAACTTGAGCCAATCTGTAGTACAAAGTTTTAACTCCTAAATTGAAAGCTTCTGCATCTAAATGTTTGTATTCAACCAATTTATTTGAAGTACCCATTCCTTTTACTTGGGCAATTGCTTCAAAGTTTTTACCATCTAAAGAGCGTTCAACAACAAAATGACTATTATCGATTTCTGATGCAGTGCTCCAGCTTAGTAAAGCTCCATCATCTAGTTTACTTACTTTAACTGATTTATAAGTAACAGGTAAAGGACTATTATTAGCACCAATAGAGTATTGATTATTGAACTGAGTTGAAGAACCCAAAACTAAACGAACTCTTTGAGAGGCAATATTTACTGAATCAACACGACCTAAGAAACCTTGAATTAAACCCCAGTTTGCATCATCATAATAGTTTCTAGTAAAAGCAAAAACATTTCCTGTGTTTGCATTTACACTTAAATTACCTGGATTTAATTGGAAAGTAGCAAAAGCTGAATCGAAAGAGAAAGTTCCATATTTATAAACTAACCAGAAATTATCATGAACATTGGTAACTCCACCAGGAGAAGTAATTGGACTTGTTCCATAAGGCACACCAGGGAAATAATAAGTACCCATATTACCTGTACCAGTTAAATTAACTAATTCAATACCCAATTTAGCTCCAGTAAAATTGATATTAGAACTAACAGGCTGGTAACTGTAAACAGAATTTGTATATATAGGTAAAGTTGAATTTGCCCAAGAAACACCTGCATTTCCTCTAGCTGAATTACAGTTTCCAGAAGCATCAGCTGCAAATAATCCAATATTATCATCAAATCTCCAATATGAAATTAATTTTGCACTAGCCATATTTGGCAAACGTGAATGCATATTTGTTCTGATTTGAGCATCGGTTCTTACAGTATCCCAAATACGCATTTCATCAATATTACCACCAAAGAAACGGTTTCTATTTGCAGAACAACCTATATAAAAATCATTTAAGTTAGTAGCAATATTACCCGATTGAGCAATTTCACCAGCAGTATCACCATTAATTAAAAGTTTCATTTTAACACCATCATAAACTGCAGCTATATGAGAATATAATAAAGTAGTTAATGTTTTGGTTGATGTTAAAGTTACATTTCCTACAGCAGTTCCTGTGGTGAATGAAATTGTTCCACCTGGATTGATTTCTAAGTTAAATGAAGGAGTCAAAGTATCAGCATCTTTTGCAAACAAACTCATTCTTGATGTTAAAGAAAGTGGTCTTACCCAAGCTTCCACACTTAATTTATTTCCACCAACATTTAATGAACCTAGACCATTAGCAGATAAAAAATTCGTTGTACCATTTAATAAAACTGCAGAACCCGTTCCAACTGTTGGTGCAGCTAAATTCGTTACATCAAAAGTAAATGACAATGTATCGTTTCCTCTTTCTGCATCAGTCCCTAAAGAAGACCAAGCTCTTAAAGTATAAGTACCAGCAGTAGTTGGATTGAAAATAGGGAAAGTAATATTTGCATCACCATTACTAGCTATAGGACCAGCAAAAGTTGTAGATTGAGAATAAGTAGTTGGACCTGTAATAGAACAAGTAATAGGAATATTTGCTTGAGCATTTAAACCATAATTATATATACTAACAATTGGAGCAAATGGAGCAGAATTTTGAATAACAGTATTACAAGGAGCAAGAACATCCACCATACCCACATCATTAGCTAAAGTTAAACGAGGTTCAACCATAAATCTGAAAGCAGAATTAGTTGAAGCAAAATCAGCCCATGAATTAACTGTAACAGCTTTATAAAAGAAAGTTTGATTTCTGATTGGATCTTCTGATTGGTAAGCAAAATTTACATTGGTAGTTCCAATTTGACGAACACCAACATAAAAAGTTCCAGAAACTGCAACTGCTGGATTTACCGGAATTGTATTTACTCCAGCAACAGATGTTAAAGTTGCAGAATTCCATAAAAGTACACCAGGTGTATCATTTAAATTATCATATATAACAATTTGATAAGTATTACCACCACCAAAGAAGTTTACACCAACTTGGTTAATTGAATTTGAACCGGCCAAAGGATATTTAGCAATAAAATCTCCTGAATTACCATTAAATCCAACACCACCAATTGCAGGTTTTGAAGGGTCTGCATAAGCATACGAATTATTGGTCACTAATTGAGTAAATGATTTAGTATTGTTGTTATTGGTACTATCTAGTGGAACACTGACAACAATATTATTTATCCCAGTATTTACAGGAGAATAGGATGGTAAAGTAGCGGTAACATTTCCATTAGGAGGAATCATTGCAATTAAAGTAGAGTCTGAGAAAGTATTGGCACCAGTAATGTTTAATCTAACCCATTGGTTAAACAATGTATCAATTCCATCATTGGAAATATTTGCTCTTAATTGATGAGGCACTGCATAAGGAATTGGTAATTTACCAAAAGTATAAACTTCTACAACTTTGGCATCTTTAAAATTAACAATTGGAGGACCTTCATAAGCACCTCTGTATGGAATAGTTGTTGAACGTAAAGTATCAAAATAATCTCTTGTTACGCTTGCAATTGGAGTTCCTATAAAATTTGAAGGGCTATTAAGAGTAGCCGACAAAATGATATCATTCGTAGTTGTAAAGAAAGGTTGAGCTATTATTGAGTGCTGCTCTTGAGGAATTGCAGCTAATCTATAACTTGTTGTAACATCATAAAATGTAGTAACCCATGCAACTTTAAAAAGTGAAGCAGCCCAATATGTATTATAATCCATTGAATTAACACCTGAAGCTGCACTTTGATTCCACATGGCAATATGCTGATTAGCAGTACCCGTTCTAGTATTAGAAATTAAATTATTACGAAAATTAAATACTCCAGTTGTTGCAGTATTTGATTTATAAAAACCAATAGAAGTTGGGTTACCATTTGCAGATACCAATTGATTTCCTGATATACGTATTGTATTGTGATGAGAGCTTAATACAAGTGGATTGGTACCACCTTGAAATTGAACACCAACAATTCTATTGGCAGTAGATGTTGCGGTATCTGTGATAGAAATAATATTGTTTGTATAATTCAAAACAGGAATAGTTACTGGAGCGGCTACAGCAGGAGAAACAATAAGTCCAAAAACATTTAATGCCGTTGTAGTGCCAAAAACCCTAAATCTTTCAATTCTGTTTCTATGCACATTCCAAGTTGAACCATCAACATTCATAGTTAAGAACATTCCTTGTGGTCCTACATTTAAAGGTGCTGTAGTTAATTGATTTAAAGTATTTCCGACTACGGTTAGGTTTCTAATAGCACTAAATGTTGAACCTTGAAGTGACCAATTAGTCATTGTATTGTTTCCAACATAAATATTATTCATTGGATTTGCCAATGTACCTGCTGCCTGAAAACAAGCTCTTCCACCATTAAATTCACAGTTATAGATACTATCGTTGCTATTACCTGAGGTTGCAGCAGAGGTTGATAATTGGAAATTAACTCCTCCAGCAATAGTAAATGTTCCATTAAAAAAGTTTACAAAACGAATAACATTGTTACTTGCACCATTAATTAACCTGCAAGTAAATGAACCAGCAGTAGTCGTATTTGTATGTTGGAATGTTAAAAACCTATTGGTTCCCATTCCCATTGGACGACCATCTATAGTCACATTATCGGCACCTTGTAAATTCAATAAAATTACACCAATAGCTGAAGTTGATACAACTTTATTCACTGTTGCAGAATCAGCAGGTTTAATTAAAATTGAAGAGTAAATAGCACCTCCAACTGAACCTGATGAATCTAAAGAAACAGAGGTTGTTTCAATGGTGTTTGAATGAATAGCAATTTCAATATCACCAGCATGAACACCAATATTAACAGCTGTAATCGCAGCTCCTAAGGTTCCATAAGTAGCAGAACTTGATGAACCTCCCGTTGAAATAACAGATACTTGTGACCAAGCTTTGTTGACCCCAAATACCATTACAAATAAAGAAATAATTAGTACGATTTTTTTCATATGCACATTGTTTATTGATACCAATTTATACTTTTTATTTTATAAACAAGCATTTAATCAAAATAATTGTCGCATTTGCGATTTTTGAACAATTATTGATATAAAAATCATTTTAAATAAAACTTTTTGAAAACAATTTTGTAAAGCGCATTAAAACAAAAAACAGCTTCATTTCTTTTATAGTAAAACAAATCTTGCTTGTAATTTAGCAGCTTCAATAAAAAACAAATGTTATTAAATTTTAAAGAATACGGTAGTGGCGAACCACTTATTATTTTACATGGATTTTTAGGCTCACTAGATAATTGGCATACACTTGCTACCAAATTTGGTGCCTATTTCAGAACATTTGCAATCGACCAAAGAAACCATGGAAAATCATTCCATTCAGAATCCCATAGTTTACAAACAATGGTTGATGATTTGAAGGAATTTATTCAATATCACAACTTAAAAAATGTTAACTTATTGGGTCATTCAATGGGTGGAAAAGTAGTGATGGAATTCGCACTTCAAAATCCAGATTTAGCTAACAAAATTATTGTTGCTGATATCGCCCCAAGAAAATACAAAGCTGGTCATGATGATGTATTTGCAGCTTTGCATGCTGTTGATTTAAGTAAAATAGAAACAAGAAAACAAGCTGAAGAAGCTATGATTCCTTATTTACCCGATTTTGGAGTAAGACAATTTGTTTTAAAAAACCTAGACAGAAACGAAAATGGTGATTACAAATGGAAAATGAATTTAAGGGTGCTTTACAGAGATTATGAAGAGGTAACCAAAGAGATTGAAGGAGGAAGAAGTTTTGAAAATCCTGTATTGTTTTTAAAAGGCTCCAATTCACTTTATATTAAAGAAACAGATATCCCAAAGATTTCAGAATTGTTCCCCTATTTTAAACTAGAAACTATTGAAAATGCAGGTCATTGGTTGCATGCAGAACAACCTGAAAAAGTATATCAATTAGTAATAAACTTTCTTGAAAATTAGTTTACCTCAACCTAATTCTTCTTCCAGATTTAATTTTTGTTTTTACGGAAATCTTATTCAGCTTAGCTAGTCTTTTTGCATTTACTCCATAACGATTAGCTATTTTAATAAGCGTATCATTTTTCTTTGCTTTGATATACTTAGGCGTTTTAGCTTTTAGCTTCGCTGATTGGTATTCGTACAAGTGTTTAAAACAACCTTTATCAACCTGAAAAGTATCGTTTAATAAAGAACCACTTGGAAAATGGATGATTTGAGCTGGGTTAATTTTTTCACCAAGAAACCTTACTTCAAAATGTAAATGTGGTCCGGTTGATCTGCCGGTACTTCCTGCCAATCCAATGATATCGCCACCTTTTACTGGTTGTCCTGGATAAGCCAATAACTGAGAAAAATGTGCGTATAATGTTTCGAGTCCGTTATTATGCCTAATTAAAACCACATAACCATAATCGGCACTACGTTTTGCAATTCTAACAACCCCTTCAAAAGCAGCATATACAGGGTCACCAACCTCCATTCGAATATCTGTACCAAAGTGAAATTTGAGTCTCCTACCCCATCTTCTAAAACCAAAATTGGATGTTATATCTCCAATTGCTGGTGGATGAAAAGCACAATCTGCAACATTTCCCAATACCAAGTGAATGGTATCATGCATGTTTTTTAAATCTACTTTATATGGATTGATGGTAACAGTATCCCAACTTTGGTAAAATTGATGAGCTGGTGCAAAAGCTGTATCAAATAAAAAGTTTCTAGGGCGAATAAAATCCCAGTACTTTTCGCTTGGACTAACAATTACAGAATCATACTCTTCTGCTTCCTCTTCATCTTCTTCAAATTCAACAACAATAGTAGTATCGGGCTCTAGTTCTAATTGAACCTGAGCCTGTGAAGAAATCCCAAAAAGAAGTAAAAACGAAAGGAGTAAACTATATTTTAAATTCATTGATTGTTGCGCTGTATTTGGTTTGATAATATTTCCAAAGCCCGCAATTTATCTTGAAAGAGTTGAGTTTTTAGTGTTTCAATTCCTGAGAAGCGAATTTCGTTGCGGAGTTTATCAACAAACGACACTCGTATAGTTTGATTATAAATATCTTCACTAAAATTAAAAATGTGGACTTCCAAACTTCTTCCTTTGCCCTGAATAGTTGGATTATTACCAATATTCATCATTCCACCATAAATTTTACCATTAAATTCCACTTCAACAACATACACTCCATCTGCGGGAATGAGTTTATGTTCGTTAAATACATTTAAATTGGCTGTAGGAAATCCAATTGTTCTGCCCAATTGTTTACCTAAAATAACTTTTGCTGTTAAACAGTATTTTCTGCTTAAATAAGTATTTGCTTGAAGAATTTCACCTGCAAAAAGTGATTCTCGTATTTTGGTTGAACTTACCGAAACATTGTTTACATCTTGTTCTGGAATTTCAGCAACTTCAAATCCGTATGCTTTAGAAAACTCTTTTAAATGCTCGAAACTACCTTCCCTATTTTTACCAAAACGATGATTGTAACCTATAACTAAATACTTAGTTTTTAATTTATCGAGTATAATAGTTTTGATAAAATCCAATGAACTTAATCTTGAAAATTCCTTTGTAAAAGGCAAAACCAATAAATGATCAATTTTTTGTTTTGATAACAATTCTATCTTCTCATCTAAATCGGTCAATAATTTCAAGCCATGATCATCAGGAAATAAAACCATTCTAGGATGTGGCTCATAAGTAATCAAAACTGTCTCACCATCAAGTGTTTCTGCTAAGTTTTTTAATCTGTTTAATATAACTTGATGAGCATGATGAACGCCATCGAAAGTCCCTTGACTCACTATAGCATTCCTTATTTCAGGCATTTCATCTAAACTCTTATAAACCTTCATGATTTCTGCGAAAATAATAGATTTATTGAAATGGCAACTAAGCAAAACTTAGAAATCTGAATTTAAAACGGATTGATTTATGAAAAAAAAATCCCGGCCAAAATAGACCGGGACTTTCTAACCTATGAAAACTCAAGCTACCCCTGCTTGATATTACTTTATAACCACATTATTGCGGATTTGTTTTGACTCTAGTTTAGGAATTTGAATTTTTAAGATTCCATCTGTCAATTCTGCTTCTAAATTTTCTTTGTCTGTATGTTCTGGCAAAGTAAAACTGCGAGAGAATTTGCCATAAAAATTTTCTGTAGTATGGAATTTCACATCCTTAGTTTCTTCAGCTTTTTTTCTTTCGCCGCTAATTGTCAAAACATTCTTTTCAGCTGCAATGCTAATTTCTTCTTTTTTCAAACCAGGTAAAGCCATGTACACCTCAAACTGTTTTTCATTCTCAAGCACATCTACTCTTGGTGTAAAAAACACATTACGTTCAAATTTTCCTAAACCGTCATTCATTACCGATTCGAATAAATTGTTTAAGTGTGATGGAATTACTTGGTCTCTAAATAATTCACGAGCTGGATTTAATTTAATAAATGTCATAATTTGTTTCTCCTATTTTTTTAGTTTGTTAATATGACATCTAACAATCAAAGGCTATTCCAAACAAAAAAAGCAGACTTTATGTCTGCTTTTTAAAATTATAGGAGGAATTAATTCAACAATTAAGACAAAATGTCTTATCTTTCAACATAAAGTCGAACTTCATCAGCCATTTTGAGTGCAATAGTTTGACTAAGTCTATTAGCTAGTTCTTCCTGAGAAGCAATAGTTCCGCTTACTTTACCAAATTTTTCTTTCCATTCTCTAGGGGCAGAAGGTAAATTGTTTCCTCTAGGTAATTCAGGATATAAATTACTTACATTTCCTTTATAAACAAACCTTTCATACTCGTCACTTTTTTCTTCGGAAATAACTTCACTTGCAACAATTTGAGAAGTTTGTGTAGAAACCAACTGATAAAACACACGAGCATAAACTCTATTTTTCTGGTAATGACGTGCATATTTCACCTTTTTAAAACGTGTTATCGAACGCATTTGTCCTGGCACCGTTTCCGGAATTCTATCAACATATGCTTCATAAGCCTCAATTGAATCTATTGTTGGTCTTATTTGATCAATATCCCA
This sequence comes from Bacteroidia bacterium, assembly GCA_051861545.1. Lineage (GTDB taxonomy): Bacteria > Bacteroidota > Bacteroidia > UKL13-3 > UKL13-3 > CAISCU01. The sequence goes on from JBIMKP010000040.1 coordinate 28,987, forward strand.
TTCACTCCATGCCGACATTAAAACATATTTTAAACCAATTATTTTACCAGCCTGGGCGGCAGTTTCAGGATCAACCATTCCGCTCATTCCTAGTTGTTGTTCACTCAACATTCTTTCTAAAGAACTTCTTTCAACCACTTTTAAAAATGGACTTTTACCTTTAACTAGTTGAGATATAATATCTTGATATAATTTTACATCAAAATTCCTACTTCTGGTTTGATTTTGAACTGGTAATATACCTACTCCAATTGTTGCCTTGCCTAAAGCAGCTTCTCTTAAAGCCTTTACATCTTTATAGGCCTTGTCTTGCAAAAAAACCTTATCAAAATTTTTATACGCCTCTTTATAGTTTTCAACCTGAAGCATTTTCATTCCATTTTGATACATTGGTTCTAAAATACTATTCATTCTTAAAACAGTAGCATCTTTATAACCCGGGTCGATTTCTGCTATTTCAGTAAAATTAGCTTCTGCTTTATCATATTTATTGTCTTTCATTAATTGAAGCCCATCTGCATACAATTTTGCAATATGTTCATTTTTAATTTCAAGATAAACTTCATCATACATGCTTGGCCAATCGAGCTCAACACCTACCGATTTTGTTTTTTCAAAGTACTTTTGGTTAGAACGGTATTGGCGAACTGCATCTGCATCGCGGTTTTCAACTACGTATTTACCAAACTGACTAAATTTAGCTGTTAATACATTATTAGCCGATTTTTTTAAAGCCTGTTTTGCTTCTAAATTTTGAGGATCAGCTAAAAGTGCATTATAAAAATAAGTTGCAGCATCATCGTAATTACCAATAAGGAAAAACTCATTTCCTTTTTTAATGTATTGCTTTGCCGGATTACAAGCAAAAAGCAATGAACTCATCATTAAAATAATGTATATTTTTTTCATGATGTTTGAAATTTTTATTGATTGTACAAAATCCTTACCAATTTACATTTTCTCTGGAACACCAATACCTAAAAGAGAGCAAGCATGCTTTAAAATATTACCAGTAAACAAGCATAAACTCAATCTGAAATTTCTTTGATCAATATTCTCTTCTTTTAAAATAGAATGTTCATGGTAAAACTGATTGTATGTTTTAGCAATATCATAAACATAATTACAAACCACTCCAGGACTCATTTCCTTAGCAGCATCATCAAGAATTAAAGGATAAGTATAAAGTAATTTTAATAAGTTTTTCTCAAAAGAACTTAAGCTTACAGAACCTAAATTGAACTCAAAATTAGTCGATTGCGCATTTCTAATAACAGAACGAATTCGTGCATGTGTGTATTGAACAAATGGACCAGTATTACCTTGAAAATCTATTGATTCAGCAGGATTAAACATCATTTTTTTCTTAGGATCAACTTTTAATAAATAGTATTTTAAAGCACCTAAACCCACCATTTGAAACAATTCCGATTTTTGCTCCTCATTTAATCCATCGGTTTTACCTAAAGCATGTGTAGTTTCTTCAGCAGTATCAATCATTTCTTTGATTAAATCATCTGCATCAACAACAGTACCTTCCCTACTTTTCATTTTTCCTTCTGGAAGTTCAACCATTCCATAACTCAAATGGTAAATACCTTCAGCATAACTTTTTTGAAGTTTTTGAAGGATTAACTGCAAAACTTTAAAATGATAATCTTGCTCATTTCCTACTACGTAAACCGAGCGTTTATAAGGAAAATCTGCAAATTTAAGTTCAGCTGTCCCTATATCTTGAGTAATATAAACCGAAGTTCCATCGCCACGAAGAAGTAGTTTTTGGTCTAAACCATCATCTGTTAAATCTATCCAAACAGAGCCATTTTCTTTTTTGAAGAAAACACCTTTATCTAAACCTTCCTGAACAATTTCTTTACCTAATAAGTAGGTATTCGATTCATAATAATATTGATCAAAATTAACACCAAGATTTTTGTAGGTTACAGCAAAACCATCGTAAACCCAACCATTCATGGTTTTCCAAATCTGAACGGTTTCTTCATCATTGGCTTCCCATTTGCGCAAAAGTTCCTGAGCTTGAAGCATCGATTCAGTGTTTTTAGCAGCATCATCTTCGCTCATTCCTGATTGAACTAAAGCTTCCTTTTCGATTTTATTCTGTTTTTCAAAAGCAACATAGTATTTACCAACCAAATGATCTCCTTTTAAACCAGAAGATTCAGGAGTTTCGCCATTACCTTGTTGCATCCAGGCATACATCGACTTACAAATATGAATTCCTCTATCGTTAATTAAATTGCAGGATTTTACTTCATAACCATTTGCTTTTAAAATTTGAATCACAGAATAACCTAAGAGATTATTTCTGATATGACCTAAATGTAAAGGCTTATTGGTATTAGGAGAAGAATATTCAACCAATACCTTTTCTTTTGAATTTGTTGCTTTAATTCCATAACTGGCATTTGATGCTTCATTTGAAATAAAATTCAACCAATAAGAATCTTTGATATGTAGATTTAAAAAGCCTTTGATAACTTGAAATTTGCTTATAAAATCTGAGTTTTCAAGCAAATGAGTTCCAATTTCGTTGGCTGTTTGTTCAGGATTTTTTCTTGAAACTTTTAAATAAGGAAATACTACAAAAGTGAAATCACCCTCAAAATCTCCACTTGTTTTTTCTATAATTATTTTAGCTGCATCAGTACCAACTTGGTATAAAGCATTTAAAGAATCAGCTAAACTTTGTTTGATATTATCTTGTATCATTTTTTAATTTTAAAACGGACTATCTTTTTCTTTTGAAACGGTTTTGTAGACCAATGAATCGACCCATCTAGGGAAGAATTTATTGAGCCAAAACGTTAACTTACCTTGGGTGGTTAAAACCACCTCAGGTCTTCGTTTAACAACCATATCAACTATATAATCAGCAACAGTTTCGGCAGGCATTAACTTACTTTCATCAAACGGACTTTCAGCTTGAGACTTTCCATCTTTATTAAGGGCAGTATTTCTGATATTTGATGCAGTATAACCTGGAGAAATTACACCTACATGTAAACCTGTTTTAATATTTTCTATTCTTAAAGCCTCCATAAAACCGTTCATTGCAAATTTAGAGGCAGAATAACCCGTTCTACCAGGTAAACCTTTAATTCCAGCAATTGAACTTACGCCAATTACGCTACCTTTTTCATTGATTAGATAAGGCAAAGCGAATTTTGTACAATAAACAGTTCCCCAAAAATTGATATCTATAACTTGTTTTAACACAGATAAATCAAGATTTACCAATAAAGCACGCATTGAAATTCCTGCATTGTTAAGCAAAACATGAATCGTACCAAAACGTTCAACAGTTTTATCAATCAGAACTCTACAGTCATTTTCTATTGAAACATCACATTGAACTAAAAGTACTTCGGCACCAAGTTTTAGGCAATTTTCTTGAACTATTTTTAATTTATCCAAATTTCGAGCAGCAAGAACCACTTTGCAATTTTTAGCGGCAAAAGCATAAGCAGAGGCCTCACCAATTCCTGATGAGGCCCCCGTTATTATTACAACTGAATTTTTTAGGACCACTATTATTTTTTCCAGATTATAGGTGTACCAACAGCAGGAATTTCTGGATAATCAATTTCCATACCATCTAAAGCCTCTTCAATAGCTTCTTCTAAATAAACAGAAGTAGCCATTGCTTCATTTTGCCAGCTATCATCAATAGCACCTTTGTAAACCAATTCTCTTTTTCTGTTGAATAAAAACACTTCAGGATTTACTTGAGCTCCAAAAGTTTTTGCTACATCTTGTGTTTCATCATGTAAAAACAAGAAATGCAAATCCTCTAAACCGTAATGTTTAGCTGCTAATTGCATATTTTCAAAACTATCTTCAGGAGATTGTGCAGCATCATTTGAGTTAATACCAACAATTCCTAAATTATCGTCTTCATATTTTTCAAACAAGTCCAATAAACGCTTTGCATAAGCCTTAGATATTTCTGAACTATTACAAGTAAATACTACAGCCAATGCATATTTATCGGCATAATCAAAATGAGTATAAAACTTATCATCAAAACCTTTTAACCTGAATTCAGGTAATTTGTCTCCAATTTTCAACATAACGAATCCTTATTTTGTTAGGCAAAATAAACAAACAATTGCGATTGCGCAAAAGTGTTCCTTGTGGAATTAAAAATCTCTTTATTTCTTCGCTGTGAAATGAAAGTAGTAGAAGTTAACAATAATAGGCTTATTTCAGATTTTTTAAACTTCCCAAAAAGTCTGTATAAACAAGATTATGAGTGGGTTTGCCCATTAGATAAAGATATTGAAGAAGTTTTTAATCCTGAATTAAACGCAAATTTTAAAGGAGGAAATGCCTGCCGCTGGATTCTTTTAAATGAAAAAAATAAAATTATTGGACGTGTTGCAGCATTTTATAATGAAAAATATTTCATAAGTGGTGAGAAAAAAACGGGTGCAATGGGTTTTTTCGATTGCATAAACGACCAAAATGCAGCGAATCTTCTATTTGATACCTGCAAAAATTGGTTAAAATCTTTCGGAATTGAAGGAATGGATGGTCCTGTTAATTTTGGTGAAAAAGACAAATATTGGGGTTTAATGGTTTCTGGGTTTAAAAATCCTAGTTACCAAGAAAATTACAATCCACCTTATTATCAAAATCTCTTTGAAAAGTACGGTTTTGAAAGAATTACAGAACAAACTACTTCTGAAATTACTCATGAAAACTTTAATTATGAGCGATTTTCAAAATTAGCTTCAAGAGTTATGACGAATCCTGCCTATACATTTGAACATTTTAAAATGGCTCAATTAGAAAAATATGCAGGCGATTTTATTCATATTTACAATTTGGCTTGGGCTAGCAGAGCAGATTTTGTGCCTATTACACGTGAAAGAATAGAAAGCACTTTACGTTCTTTAAAACCAATTTTACTAGAAGATGCCATTTGGTTTGTATACGCAAATGGAGAACCAGCTGGATTTTTTGTTAACGTAATTGATGTCAACCAAATTTTTAAACATTTAAATGGAAAATTAGACCTTTGGGGTAAACTAAAATTCCTTTGGTTCCGCAAATTTGGTGATATTAATCGTGTTCGTGGAATTGTATTTGGAGTCATTCCTCAGTACCATAATTTAGGTTTAGAAACTGGAATGATTATGAATTTTCATGAATCAATGAAAAATCATCCAAAATTAACAACGGCAGAATTGGCTTGGATTGGCGATTTTAATCCTAAAATGCATTCATTATTGCATTCATTAGGTGCAAAAACCACAAAAATTCACTATACTTACAGGTACCAATTTTAAGGTCTACTATGCTTAAAAAATCAGCAATATTAATAGTCTTAAGTTTTATCTGTTTTGGCATTTTTGCTCAGGAACAAGCATTCAAAATACAAAAATTAGCACAATACAATAATCCCGATTTACCAAAGGTAGATGGTAGCGATATTTGGAATGATATTACTGGTTGGTACGATTCTACTAATGGCAGAGAATACATCATTTGTGGAACTACTGATTCTATCTATTTCTTCGATATCAGTACTCCTACCCAAATGAAACTGGTTCAAGTTAAAACTGGAAAATCAAACTTTGCTAGAAACAGGGATTATGAAACATTTTCACATTATGCATATTGTGTTGCAGATCAAGGTTCAGGAGCCGGACAATTACAAATTTTTGATTTAAGTTACCTCCCCGATTCTGTACATGAAGTTTATTCAAATGATGTTTTAGGAAAGTTTACTCATACCATTTATATCGATGATAATTCGAAGCGTTTGTATATGTGTATGAATTCTAAAGCAAGTGGATTTTCAGCAATGGATATTCTTGGATTAGAAAACCCAGAGAACCCTGTATTTCTTGCCAAATTAGAGGTTCCAAATAAACCAAACGGAAATCCAATTTTTAATAAAGTACATGAAATGTATGTACGAAACGATACAGCTTATTTAAGTTGTGAAGAAGCTGGTTTGTTTATTTTTGATTTAAGAGATTTAAGTAAACAAAAATTTCTAACCTCTATTACTAGTTATCCCGACCAAGGTTATAATCATAGTCCTTGGTTAGATGATTCTGGCAGATACTTAATGTTTACAGATGAAAACACTGGTTTAGATATTAAGATTTATGACCTAAAAAACTTCTTTGAACCACAATTTGTAAGTCAGTTTAATTCAAACCAACTAGCAATGCCACATAATGCTTATTGGGTTGGTGATTTGGCTTACGTTTCATCGTATCATGATGGAGTAAGAATTTATAATGTTAAAGACCCAACTAATCCTAAAATGGCAGCTTGGTATGATACACATTTTGAAAACCCAGAAGTTTATGGAGGTTATAAAGGATGTTGGGGATTGTACCCATTTTTACCAAGCAAATTAATTATTGCCAGCGATTTAACAAATGGAATATTTGTTTTAAAACTTGATTCTGATTTGGTTGGAAATACAGAAACTATAATTGATTTTGAAGATGTGAAAATCTTTCCAAATCCAGCAAATGATAAAATTCAATTGAGCGGTTTTCATTTGAACAATACATTTATTGAAATCACGATTTTTGATGTTTTGGGAAATGAAATTTTGAACACCAAACAATCCAATCTTGAATCAATAGACATCTCAACTTTTAATGAAGGAATGTACTTTGTGGTTATTAAAAGTGGAAATTCATCTATCACAAAAAAGCTGATTAAAACTAAATGAAATCAAGGATTATTTGGATTTACTTTTTGATTTTAGCATGTATTGTAAGCCACAATATACATGCCCAAGGTTATAAAATCAAATACCTTGATCATTACAACAATCCAAATTTACCTAAAATAGAAAATTATCAGATTTGGAATGATTTAACTGCTTGGGTTGATACCATAAATCACAAAGAATACATAATTGCTGGCTCAACAGATAGCATTTATTTTTTTGATGTTACCGACCCAACAAATATGATTTTATGTGATGTTGAAAGTGGTAATTCTAAATCTGTTGTTAATAGAGATTATGAGTGTTATAGTCATTATGTTTATTGTGTAAGTGATAATCGAAATCCAGGAAGTTTGCAGGTTTTCGACTTACAATATTTACCTGATTCAGTTCACAAAGTATTCGATAGCGACTCATTATCATTTAATACACACAGTATTTTTATTGATGCCAAAAGTAAACGATTGTATTTATGCATAAACCGATTAAAATCGGGAGGTGTAGCTGCAATGGATATTTTAAGTTTAGAAAATCCAGAAAAACCTGTTTGGATAAGTAGGTTACAAGTTCCAACATTTGGAGATGGAGCTGCAGCATTTAGGAATGTGCATGAAGTTTTTGTTAGAAATGATACAGCATATTGTTCAGTTGAGTACAATGGACTTTATATTTTTGATTTAAGAGATTTAAAAAACCAAAAATTATTATCGGTTATATCACAATACCCACAAAATGGATATAATCATAGCAGTTGGGTTGATGATTCTGGAAAATATTTAATGTTTACCGATGAAATTCCAGGAGGCTTAGATGTGAAGGTTTATGATATTTCAGACATTAGGAATCCAATGTGGCTGAATTCTTATCATAGCAATGATGCAGCAACAGCACATAATGCCTATTTTGTTGGAGATTATGCTTATGTATCTTATTACCACGATGGATTTTACATATTTAATATAAAAGATAAATCGAATATTTCTGTAGAAGCTTATTATCATACAAGTACCTATCCACCTGCATCTTATGAAGGATATAAAGGATGTTGGGGAGTTTATCCGTATTTGCCCTCCGGAAATATTGCTGTAAGCGATATGGGTGAAGGAATTTTTATGCTAAGAAGAGATTCTACAATCTTATCAGTTAATAAAATTCAAGTTGCTGAAAAAGTACATATTTGGCCAAATCCAAGTAGAAATACCTTTCATTTTGATATAGGCTCTTCAATTAAATTTCCAGTAGAAGCGAGTGTTTATGATATTCATAGTAAACTCGTTTTGCAAAAGCAGGTTCATGAAGCTACCTTTGAATTGGATTGTTCGGGTATTTCGGCAGGGTATTTGAGTGTAGAACTAAACAATTCAGATTTTCGAAAAGTATACAAACTGATAAAAACAGATTAGATTCCTTGAAACATTTATTTATACTATTTACATTATTTACATCATTATTTGCTTCTGCTCAAACAGATAGTATTCCAACCATTAAGGTAAAATATTTAACGAGTTACTCTACTGAGCAACAAATAAATAGAGGATTAGAAAATGTGTATGTAGATAGTTCTTTAGCCGCTAACGAAACATATCATCCATTATATAGAAACCTTACTGTTTTTCAGGATTTAGGATTTGTATTAAGTCCGTATACCAACCAAAATTTCCAAATTAATCGTAATTCAGGTTTTAATTTAAGTGCCAATCCTTATTCAATCTATTTTAAAAATCCTGAAACGGCTAAATACTATAATTCAAAAGTTCCTTATGCTGATTTTTCTTATGTACAAGGAGCAAATGCATTGTTGATGCTTGATGGAAAATTTGCTGTGAATGCTACACCTAGACTAAATTTCGGAGTTGATTACTCAAGAATTACTCAAGATGGATTTTATTTAAGGCAATTTACAACTGGATATTTTACACAGGCACATACCAATTATTACAGCAAAAGTAAAAGATACAGATTATTAGCAAACATCAATTGGAACAGAGGCGTTCACGATGAAAATGGTGGTATTCGAAGCGATTCTTTATTCGAAACTTTAATTGGAACCAACAAATCGGTACCTGTTTATTTGAATGGTTCACAAAGCAGATTTAAGCAGTTTAATGCTTATGCGAAACAATATTATTACCTTGGAAGTTCTGAGCTATTGGTTGATGAAAATGAAGATTCTATTTATTTAGTAAAACCAGTAGCTTATTTTTCACATACCATTAATTACGAAACTGAGCAGTATTTTTTCGATAATATAAATGGCGATAGTGCTTATTTATTTCCAGGCTTAAACCTTGATAGTTCTTATATTTTTTCAGATTCAGTAGGTAAAAAAGTATTAAACAACCGATTTGCCTTTGGCACCTGGAAAACAGATGAAAAGAGAAATTTATTTGCAGAAGCAGGATTAAATATCCAGAATTTCAGCATTCATACTTACTCTGGTAACAGAAGTGAGTTTAATGTAATTGCTGATGGTATTTTAGAAAGAACACCTAAATCTAAAACAGATATTGGATTAAAAGCACAGGGCCAATTTTGTTTATTAGGATATAATATTGGCGATTTTCAAGCAACTGGAGAGGTAAAACTCATTTTTAAAGGATTGGATGTTACAGGTTCATTCAGCAATTATTTGTATAAAGCTGATGAAGTAATGTTGAGGTATCAATCGAATCCATTTGTTTGGAACAATAATTATTCTAAAATAAATGTAACTAGATTGAGAGGAGGATTTAAAACATTAAAATTCAAAAACAATTTCAATTTAGAGTTTAATAGTCACCTTTTAACCAATTGGGTATATTTTGGAAAAGAAGTGATACCAGTTCAAACCAATGAAGTAATTTCAGTGAATTCATTATCATTAAGTAAGACATTTCAATTAGGCTTTTTATTTTTAGAGAATACATTATTGTATCAAAAGAGCAGCAGTAATATTGTTAGATTACCCGAATTAAGCGCAAAAATTAGGTGGTATGTGAATGGAAATTTATTCAAAAAAGCATTAAGATTCCAATTAGGAGCAGCAGCTTGGTTTAATACTGCATATTATGGAAACGCATGGAATCCTGCAGCCAGAGCATTTTATTTGCAGGACCAAGTATCGATTGGAAACTATCCGCTTATTGATGTATTTTTAACTGGAGAAATTAAGAAGGCCATCATATTTGTAAAATTAGAACATGCAAATATGGATTGGATGAATCAAGGATTTTACAATACACCACATTACCCATTGCCAATAAGAGCTTTAAGATTGGGATTAAAGTGGAGAATGTATAATTAGGTATTTAATTTCATTATTTATTAATCAATTGAATTAGGGTAATACAATTTAATTGCAAGGATCTAGGAACATTTAAATCACTTGAATCAAAAAAATTTATTTTCAAAATTAATTTGAAGTGCTTAAAATCGGACCTGATTTTGTAGTTTAAAGAAGGCCTTAAATAAGCTTTTGGGGTAATACCTTATTTGTCGCAAATTTTTACTAAATTTGCGACAAGATTAATGAATAAAAATGTCAAAAAGCATTGAAAATTTAGTATTAGACCAGATAAAGAGAAGCCAAAGAGGGACGCTTTTCTTTGTGGAAAGTTTTACCAAAATTGCCAATAGCAAATCTACAAACAAGGCACTAGAACGCTTAGTTATATCTGGAGAATTAGAAAGAGTTGCACAAGGTATTTACGTTCGTCCTGTAATGGATAAGTATATAGGAAAAGTAATGCCAAGCATTGAGCAAATTGCATTAGCGATAGCAAAAAGGGATAGAGCAACTATTATACCAACTGGCAGTTATGCAATGTATAAATTAGGCTTAACTACACAAGTTCCTTTAAACATTGTTTTTTATTCTGATACATCAGCAAGAAAAATCAAAATTGGTAAACAAACCATTATATTTAAAAAAGCGAGTTCTAAAAATCTAGCATATGTTGGAGAAATAAGCACTTTGGCAATTCAAGCATTGAGGACAATTGGTAAAGATCAAGTAACAGATGTAGAAATTAAACAGATAAAGAAATTGTTGGAAAATGAAAACACAAAACACTTACAACACGATTTGCAACTAACAAGTGCTTGGATTAGAAAATTGATTACAAAAAATGAATAAGTTCGAACATTTAAAAGATTGGTTTCAATTACCTGATGAAACTAAATTAAGATTGTTTGAAGAAACAAGTCGTCGTATTGGCTTGCCTTCTTCATCTGCTGCGGAAAAAGATTGGTGGGTAGTCCATACATTGGCAATAATATTTTCGATGGAATGTTCAAACGCTCTAATTTTTAAAGGCGGAACTTCATTAAGTAAAGGTTGGAACGTAATACACAGATTTTCAGAAGATATTGATTTGGCATTAGATAGAGAATTTCTTGGTTTTACAGGTGAAATTACAAAAGCAGAAATCAGAAAACTTAGAAAAAAATCGTTTCAGTTTATCTCTGAAGTTTTTACAGAAGAATTGAAAAGTAAATTTGTCAATTTAGGCTTCAAAGATATTATAGTAAAACCTCGTGAAGTAGAAAATCACGACCAAGATCCGCTGATAATTGAAATTTATTATAATAAACTAAGCGAAACTGATACATATTTAAAGCCAGGTATTTTGGTAGAAATTGGCAGTCGTTCTTTAAAAGAACCATTTACACAAAGAAGCATTAGTACATTTATTTCTGAAATATATACTGACAAAACATTTACAGACAAACCTATTTCAATTCCAATTGTGAATCCAGAACGTACATTTTTGGAGAAGATATTTTTATTGCATGAAGAATTTCAAAAACCAATAGGTAAAATGCGAGTTGATAGACTTAGCCGACACCTTTATGATATAGAAAAATTAAGTAAAACTGAATATGCTGAAATTGCATTAAGTGACTTTCAATTATACAACACAATCGTAAAGCATCGAAGTAAATTCACAGCAATTTCAAATATTGATTATGAAAAACACAAGCATGCAAACATTATGTTTATTCCCCCCGAATCTATCATAAAAATGTGGGAAGCAGATTATAACGAAATGAAAAGTAGTATGATTTATCGTGAAATATTAGAATTTGATAAACTGATTTACAAACTAGCTGAATTACAAAAGAGAATAAATCAAATTCAACTCTAATTTTAAAAAAAAGATGTAAGTAAAAAAAGTGATAGCAAGTGTTTTTGAAAAAAGAGGGTAAAGAGGTATTTTGCATAATCCTACTCACATCAACTGTTGTGCTAATTTTACTCAATTTAGTATTCACATTATTTTCTTTAGCCTGTTATAGACCTTAACCAGAATGGTTAGTCAAAATAAAATTACTAGTTTATTGAAACACCCCAAAATTATGTCTTCTACTATTACATAGGGCCTGCTGAAAAAGACAGAAACAGGTCAGATTTTAGACGCTGCCAAAATATACCGAATGCATTTTGTTAAAGTCCAATAAA
>JBIMKP010000041.1:0-39148 GCA_051861545.1 Bacteroidia bacterium
GTGGCTCAGTTGAAACCGGAATGGTGGCTCAGTTGAATCCGAAATAGGTGGCTCAGTTGGTACCGAAATATTCAGCTTCCTTACCTAAAGTTTGTTTAACAAAATTCAGATGCTTTATAGCTTATTATTTCTCTATATAATTAGAATAAAGAATTAGAATCAGAAACATGTTGTTTCTTGAAATTCTTAAAAATCCTGATGGGATGACATTATTTTAATAAATAAAAATGAATCTGAATCAGTAATCCATATATCAAAACAATCTCGAATCTTCGATAATCAATCGTTTTGGGATGATTGGGTGATGTTATTAAACATTTATATCGGCGAAAGATGCACTGTAGAAAGGTTTAAAATGAGTAAAATGATAGAACTCTACATAAATCAAAAAAACTACATAAAATATTTACAGTTTAAAAAATGAAAATCTTAAAAAAATTATGGAACAAATAACAAAATATTTCAATGCAGAAAAACATGAAAGTGTAATATTCATGTTAGTTGGCCTTGTTGCCATAATATTGGCTTCATACTTTATTTTAAAAGTAAAACAAGCCTTTTACAATGGAATATCATATCCCCTTATTGCAGTTGCTTTGATTCAAATTATTGTTGGTTGCTCAATATATTTTAGGAGTCCTAAAGACATTGAACGATTAGATAAAATTATTCGAACAGAAAAAACAAAAATTCAAACAGAAGAAATTCCTAGAATGGAATTAGTCATGAAAAATTTTAAAATATATCGTTGGGTGGAAATTGCACTATTAGTTTTGGGTCTTATATTGGTTTTATATTTTCAACCTACTACACTTTTGAAAGGAATAGGACTTGGATTATCGGTTCAGGCAGGATTTATGCTTATTCTCGACTACTTTGCTGAAAGTAGAGGAAAAACCTATTTAGATTTTTTATTATCATTAAAATAAATTCCATTAAAATTAAGAAATAATAGTAAAACCATTCTAATTTTTCATAATCATAATATATTTAGTTGGTTTAACGAATATCGGTTTCTTAACCAGTAAATTAATAACAGCACCCAGACCCTATAACGGTCGCGAACCTTCGGTTCGCTCCCGTTTTAGGGTCTGGGTAATTCATTCATTTATGTTTACTACTATAATGTCATTCCTATGGGATTTTAGGCAATTTTGTAATAAACAGGATTCTATTTTTAATTTATTTTACCTAAATACAATTCATAAATCAATTTTAAAATATTTAGACTTTTACTAAAAAAATTTGCTGGTAAACATGCGGATATTCGTAGTCTGTTTTATACAAAATGCATTAAATCAGCAAAATCAAATCAAAAGCTTAATTCTTTTAGTTAAAAATCTTTTAGTAGTTGAATTATTAGTTTCCGCAAATTACATTTGAGCATATACGCAATACTATCTTCAAAGTGCAAAACCTTTGATTTCTAATAAAATAAAAAAATGAAAAAAGTTGTATTTATATTTTTGCTAACTGCTATGTTATCATTAAAGACTCAAGGACAGATAAACAATGAAGAAATCAAAGTGACATTTGAAAATTATTTTAAGACTGTAGAACAAAAAGATAATTCACAAACCTTAGAATACATCTACCCAAAATTATTTGAGATTTTTCCAAAAGTAAAAATGTTGGAAGCAATGAATGAAATGAAAGCTGATACAACTACTATTATTACAATTTCAAATGATTCTATCATTAATATTTCTGAAACATATGAATTAGATGGCATTAAATACGCTTTAATCAAATACTCTTTCAAAATGACAATGAAGATTTTGGAATCAAAAAATGATTCAGAAAATGAAATTGATGAAGATATAAACAAAGCTGAATTAACCTATGATTTGCTAAAGGCAGTATATGGTGAAAAGAATATTATTTATGATAAGGAAAACTCTACCCTATTCATAAATACTACTAATGAAATGTTTGCTATTAAAAATCCATTATACAAGGAATGGAAATTTTTAGAAAATAAAGAAAACATGAAACCAATATTAGAAAAATTGCTTCCTAAAAAAGTATTAAAAAAATGGCAGGAATAAGAATCGACCACAAAAAATAGAAATCAGAAACAAAAACTATTACTCAAATTTGAATTAAAAAATAAACAATCATTTAACTTATGAAATTATTAAAATATTTGTTTATCTCAGCTGTTCTGTTCTTTTTTAATTCATCATGTAAACACAATGACTGTTATGATGAATCTTTATACCAAAAAAATAAAAATACTTATTGTACTCAGGATTGTCCAGGTGTTATAGGATGTGATGGCAAAACATATTGTAATGAATGTATTGCTCATACAAAAGGAATTAGGGTAAAATAAAAATGAATTACCTATTTAAATTAAACAATTATCTATGAATCCATCAATTGTTTTGATGGGAGAAATTTGTTTAGTTAAAAGATAAAATGGTGGCAATTCTATAAGTAAAAACTGCGATTTAATAGTTAAGAAAAGTCCAATAAATCTAGTTTGAGTTAGATTTTAGCTTTTGGTTAATTGGCAAAACAAAGCTAAATTGGGGATTGATTAAGCTAAAAATATGGTCAAAAAGAATATTATAAAGTACTTCATTTTACTTATATTAAGTTACATTTTTGTTTATTCAGGGATTGAGCTTATCTTTTACTTCTTTCCTGATATCTTAAGTTTCGAAACTAAAAAAAATACAATCACATCATTTTCTTCAAATGCATTTATTTACCCTTTAACTTTAATTTGTAATGCCATCATTGTTTTGTTAATCAGACTTGACTTAAAGAAACATGAAATTGAGTCAAATTCATTGCTGCTATTAACCTTTCTTAACTCACTTTTTGGAATAATCTTCTACCTTATTCTTATTTCAGCTAAAGATTTAAATTCATCAAAACTTCATCATGACTCAGCTAATTAGCCTTATATCTAAATACTCAATTTTATTAGTATTATCAACTTTGATAAGCAAAATTGTATTTTATTATTCAAGCTTCTATTTACATGATATTTCATTTGATGAGAAAAGTATTTGGTATAATATTTCTAAATATATCATTTACTTTTTCCAACTACTTATTGCTATATTTATATTAATAGACCTCAAAAGATTAAAAATGAAACATTACTTTATTCCTTTAGTAGGTTTATTTTACCCCATCATGGGTATAACAGCATTGTTATTAATTATTTTATATAATGACAGGAACAATGTGATTGAATAATTTAGATTGCAAAAGAATTAAACGAATATCCTTTTCTTAACAAATAAATTCAATAACATCACCCTCACCCCAAAACTGACGCGAACCGAAGGTTCGCGTCAGTTTTGGGGTGAGGGTAATTCATTCATTTTTGTTTACTACTACAATGTCATCCTTATGGGATTTTGGGAAATTTCGTAATAAGCAGGATTCTATTTTTATTTCATATTGCCTTCATTCAATTCATAAATCAATTTTAAAATGTTTAGAGTTTTACTAATTTAAATTACTGGCAAACATGCAGATATTCGTCAAAAAATATTACTAATATCTGAATGTTTAACTGTATTAGTTTTTATAAATCCAGTTTATTATTTGAGAATTATTTTCAAAATTTAGTTTGGATTTCAATTGTACCATTTATGGCCTACTGAAAACAAAATAGAACTGATGCCAAGAATTTAATGCAATTATTTTAACCTTGTATATAATTTAATCAAGCTTAATTCTATTGGGTGAAAATTAGTTCTGTTTAAGATTTTCAGCTGACCCTATTTAAACATTCTAATATGTCACTATTATTTTATTAAATTGACAATTTATTGCTTAGAAATCTTCCTTTTATCGAGCTTCATTTTTTTTATCGAGCATAATAAAGTGAAGCTGTTATAACAAAAACAATAATGACAGAAATAGAAATACTTGCCTTTGCACTTAACCAATTCGCTGACCTAACACCAGAAGAATTTAATATGTCTATTAATTTTTGGCATACAAAAGTTTATAAAAAGGGTGATTATTTTAACCAACAAAAAACTATTTGTAGGTATCTGGGATTTATTAATGAAGGAGTCTTTCGTTCTTATGTTATCGACAAAAAGACTGATGAAGAAAAAAATATTTTCTTGTATTCGAAACATCAATTTGTTGTGCCATTTAAGAGTTTTATCAATCAAACTCCTTGCGATTATCAAACACAAGCATTAACTGATGCAAGCATACTTTATATAAATATTGATGATTTGCTCTTTCTATACAAAAAATCTCATAAATGGGAGCGATTTGGGCGTTTAATGGCACAAGAAGCTTTTAATTTAACCATAGAAAGAATGGAGAGTTTTGTTTTTAAAACACCGGAAGAAAGATATTTAGATTTAATAAAAAATCATCCTGACATTTTCAACAACATTCCATTGTATCATATATCTTCTTATCTAGGTATACAAGGTCCATCATTGAGTAGAATTAGAAAAAGAATTTCAAAGTTATAATACGATTTTAACTTGGGTTAAAATTAAACTGAAAAAGAAATTAGAGTTTTGTTAAATGAAAACAAAAAACAAAATTCTATACACGGTTTTATTTTTCTTGATATTTCAAACAAACTCTTTTTCAAAAAATCTAAACAATAAAAAAATGGCCCAAACTAAAACAATTGTATTTATACATGGATTATGGATGCACGCATCTTCTTGGCAACAATGGATGGAATTCTTCAACAATCAAGGATACAAAACAATTAATCCAGGATGGCCCGGCGACTCATCAACTGTTGCTGGATGCAGAGCAAATTCACAATCAATAGCGAACAGAGGTGTAGAAGAAATCGTTGAAAGCTATGCAAAAATAATTAGAACTCTTCCTGAACCACCAATCGTAATTGGGCACTCTTTTGGTGGACTTATTGCGCAAATATTATTGAGTCGTGGATTGGCTAGTGCTTGCATTGCTATTGATCCTGCGCCAATGAAAGGTGTTTGGCAACTTCCATTTTCAGCTATCAAGGCATCATTTCCTGTGATTGGAAATCCATTTAATGTATCAAAAGCAAAATCACTTACTTATAAGCAATTTCGATATGGCTTTGCTAATGCTGTTTCTGAAAAAGAAGCAAAAGAACTTTACGAGCTTTGGACAATCCCCGCTCCTTGCAGACCGCTATTTCAAGCAGCAACAGCAAGCTTTTCAGGAATTCAAACAAAAGTAAATACTCAAAACACTACTCGTGGACCATTATTAATTACAGGTGGCGAAAAAGACAACCAAGCACCAGCAATTATTGGAAAAGCATCAGTTAAAAAATATAACAAAAAAGTTATATCAGACTTTAAGTTGTTTGAAGGTCGTGGCCATTCTCTTATTGTAGATAGTGGTTGGAAAGAAATTGCAGAATACTCGCTTAATTGGTTAAAAAAGCAAGGACTTTAATAAATAATTTATCTAAGTAAAATTCTTAAAGTGTAAAAGATAAGCTTACATTTTTCTTACTTTGCGGCATGAAATTTAGTGCCCCAGATTTATTACCTGAATTTGTGTTTAAAACTAGTCGTAGCGGCGGGGCTGGAGGGCAACATGTAAATAAGGTTGCCACCAAGGTACAGTTACAGTTTGATGTGAAACAATCTCAGTTGTTAAGTGAAGAAGAAAAAAGCTTGCTACTTATTAAACTAGAAAACCAACTTACAGAGGATGGAGTTTTACAAGTTACCTCGCAGGAAGGGAGAAGTCAACACGACAATAAGCTGGTTGCCATGCGAAAAATGTATCGCATTTTGAACAAATGTTTTGAAGTACCTAAACCGCGTAAGCCAAGCAAACCAACAAAATCCTCATTACTCAAAAAAAAGGTACAAAAACAACGTACTAGTGAAGTAAAGCAATTGCGTAGTAAAAGAAATTTGGAGGATGGTAATTAGTTAGCTGTAATTCAATGAGAGTATTATTCTTCATATTATCATTTTTCTTTTGTACAATTTCATTTGCGGACATTGCTAAAAAAATTGTGCTTTATGATGAAGTGACAAAAAAGCCGATAACTAAGCAGTATTTCCATATACTTAAAGACAATGATCTTTGGGTCACAATTGAAAAAACAAATACAAAAGGTGTTTCAAAATTCGATGTTTGGTGGAAGTATGATAGCTCTGCAACATACCAAATCGACATTAACGCGAAAGGATACCGGAAACACAGACAAACTATTAATCTGCTCGATGAGAAAACCGTAAAGATTGGTCTCACTCCTGACACCAATGCACTTTTCCCAAAACCAAATATGATTTATGAAGACTGCTTTGGAATAAGTTTTGGAGACTATTACCCTTTCGAACCATCTTCATTAAACGACTTACCAAATTATATTAGAGAAAAGCTAGAAGCGCATTTGCAAGAGAGACTAGGAAGCTTCTATGAAAATTTGAGATTTTCAGGTGGACAAATTGTTGACCTAAATCGGCTATATAATGTTTATGAAAAAGCGAGGGATTTTAAATGGACACCTTACAGTTATTACTTGTGCTTTTCTTTTGCAGACACTACAAATGGAATATCGATGTTTACTGCGAAAATTGTACTAGACGGCAATGGAAACGTGATTGAAGAAATACAACTACCATCTTTCAAGAATTATCCAGAGAAATCAAAAATTATCTCACTTTATGAAGCAACAAGAATCGCAAAAACATATGATTTTAATAATCCGATTAAAGAAATAAAATTTTATTATAACAAGGATTTAGATGGGTTTGTTTGGTGTATTAGTAAAATCACTAATGATAATGGACTAACTTTTGGAATAGAGACGTTAGTCCTAAATGCCAATACAGGAGAAAAGATAGTTATAAGACATAGTGGCGAAATTAGATGAACTACCGCAAAAAGCATATTTGCTATAGGTGTACAATTCGAATCTTATAGATTTGATTTTTGTGGTTGGTAAATTCGTTATCCTAAGTTAAATTTGATTTAAAACGCAAACTCTTTGCAAATCTGCAAAACGTTTTCGGGTTCAAGCAATAATTTAGCACCAATTCCTTGACGATAATGAAACCAACCATAGTTTATATTATAATTCTGACTATCCTATTTATAGTAAAACCACTATACACTTTTGCTTTGGGTAAATCAGGAACTTACATTTTGACTGGACTTGCAATCTCTAATAACTGTGACACTTTAAAGAATCAAAAAACATTAATGTTTTTCAGAGACCAAGTAGACACCATTAAGACTGACTCTAAAGGATATTATAAAATCGAAATACATTGGGCAATAGCCTGCACTTCTGGTATGACAAATAGACGAAGTAGACGACTGACAAAAAAATATAACTCAGAATTTATTTTCTTCTCGTTTAAAGACTCAAGAATCAAAATAAAGAATGAATGGGAAAGTTTTATTTCAGCTGACTTTAATGACCCAAATAGTTCGACAAAAAAAGAAGATTTAATTTTTTAAAATAACATTGGCCAGAAAAATATGAATTAGGCGAGAATGCTCTGGTGCAAATAGCACATAAGCAATATGCGTTCAATTAGTATTCTTACGTTAAACTTGAGTTAGAACGCACAACTAGCACAAATTTGCAAAACAGTTTTCGGGTTCAAGAAATAAGTTTATATCTATTTGAACTAAAAGTCAGTTTTCAAAATGAGTTACTTGTAATTTGAATAAATGCAGTAATAAACACATTAAGCTATTTAATAAAAAAAAATTTGTGTTTTCAAATTCATAGCCTAATTTGCTCAGATTATTAAGGACAGTAAACAAGTATTTTTAGTCTTTTTTTTATGATAAATAATCATTTTTTAACTAGCATTTTCAAAGAGGAAAACTTTTCAAAAGAAGATTTAGAAACAATTCTAAGTCAATATGAAAAAATAACTTTTGCAAAAAATGATTATTTCATAAAAGAAGGTAATACGGCAAACTTTTACTATTTCATGGAAAGTGGTTTTGCTAGGTCTTATGTAATTGACCTAGAAGGTAATGATATCAGCACAAAATTCTTTAGTTCATCTGATATTGTAATTGATTGGCATTCTTATTTTTTAAAAACAAAATGTAGAGAAAACATACAAGCTATAACTGCTTGCATAGCCTGGAAAATTACTTTTGAAAACTTCATGAAACTTTTTAAAATTGAGGCATTTAGAGAAGTAGGAAGAACCCGTTTAGTAAATAATTATTTCGAACTAAAAAACCACTCAATTTCTATAATAGCAGATCCAGCAAAAGAGAGATATTTGAATCTTTTAAAATCAAAACCTGATATAGTACAAAATGTTCCTTTGAAACAAATAGCAACATACTTAGGCATTACAGATACTTCTTTAAGCAGAATTAGAAAAGAACTAGCAGACAGCAAATGAATAACTTAATACAATATCCATTACCAAACTGGCTTTCTTTTGCCTTTCTTTTAGCTATTCCAATACCATTTATTTTAATAGGAATTTTTGTAAGAAATGAAACTCAAAATAGTGGGTATAAAAATGCATTTTTATATGTAATTGCTTTTTTCGTTTTCTATTTATCATATATATCATATGCAAGTTATAATGCTTGGTTTAATCAGATATCATTTCCACCAAAAGTTGTTTTATTATGTACTTTGCCTTTTGCATTATTACTATTTTTAATAGTTGGAAATTCCAAATGGTACAAATACATACTTGAAAATTCAGAATTAGAAAATCTTGTTAAACTTCACTTATTTAGATTAATCGGAGTATTTTTTATTTTGTTAGCAACATTTAATGCATTACCAAAAACCTTTGCATTTATTGCAGGAACAGGTGATATACTAACAGCAATTGCCAGTATTTTTGTTGCAAATTCTATTAGAGACAAAAAACCTTATGCTAAAAAACTTACTCAATTTTGGAATATATTCGGAACTATCGACATTCTTTTTACCATAATAGCGGCCAATGTTTTAACCAAATTATCAATAAACAATGGCACTATGGGAGTTGATTCCTTGGCATTTTTCCCATTCTGCATTATTCCAGCATTTGCGCCTCCAATGATTTTGTTTTTGCATTGGTCTATTTATAAAAAACTGAACAAGATATCATAAACATCTTAATCAGTTTTGATTTTTAAAAGGATTTGAAAATATAATTCACCCCCTATTTTAATCAATTTAGTATTTCTTTTTTTTCTTGTCATATGCCAAGATTGGTCTAAATTCTTGCCTATACTTTTGTCCCATCATTAACAAAATAAACAAAAACAAAATGGTACAAAACAATGAATTTATGCTTGTGTTCAGATTCGAACCCAACTTCAATTATCAACCTACTGAATTAGAAATGAACGAAATGCACCAAAACTGGGGTGCTTTTATTGGAAACATTTCTATCAAAGAAAAATTAGTTAGCACCCACCAATTGGGTTTTGAAGGAAAACAAATTTTTGCAGACAAAACTGTGCTTGATGGAATTAAAATTTCCGAAAACCAAACCCTTGCTGGAAACATGATTGTAAGAGCAAATTCTTTAGATGAAGCTGTTGAAATGGCAAAAGAATGCCCAATTTTATTAATGGGCGGCACAGTAGAAGTTCGATCAATTAACCCTATGTAATCATAAAATTATAAAACAAATGAACACGAAAATGATACTATCAATTATTGGATTTGCATTAATTGCATTCATAGGATTTGGCTTATACAAAGCAAATGGATTAAAAACCATTCAAATTGTTAAAACAGTAACTATAAAAGGTTCTAAACAAGAAGTCTTTGATATGGTTAAGTATTTAAATAATTTCCCGAAATGGTCACCATTTTTGGCAGAAGATCCTTCACAAAAATACGAAGTAAAAGGTATAGATGGAACTGTAGGTGCTCAATATCATTGGGATGGAAACAGTGGTAAAGACTTAGGATTTCAGGAAATTGTAAAAATTGAGGAGTTAAAATTTATAGGAATGAAATGCGATATAGTTAAACCATTTTCTGCCAAACCAAGTTTCGACTACTATTTTACTGAAAAACCTGATGGTATAGAAGTGAAGCAAGATTTCAAAGTTGAATCAAGTTTAATCGATGCATTTTTTATGTGGATGTTTGGAGCAAAAGCCGGTATGGAACAAATGAATCAAAAAGGATTGGATTTACTTAAACAATCAATTGAAAAGTAGTTTTTGAAACGAATATCCGTTTCTTTACCAGTAAATTTAACAAGTTCAGCCTCACCCCAAAACGGACGCGAACCTTCGGTTCGCGTCCGTTTTGGGGTGAGGGTAATTCATTCATTTTTGTTTACTACTATAATGTCATCCCTTTGGGATTTTAGGAAATTTCGTAATAAAAAGGATTCTATTTTTAATTTATTTTACCTAAATACAATTCATAAAACAATTTTAAAATATTTAGAAATTCACTAATATAATTTACTTGAAACATGCGGATATTCGTTTAATAAATTAAATGCTTACAGCAAAATGCAGTTGTTAAGAAAAATCTTTCTACTGCATTTTTAGTTTTAATCTATTCAACTGAAAACTAAGGAAATCCATCAAACAAGCTGATTAAAATTGCTCAAAATGTTTATTGGAATTTAAATGATGATGATAATAAAGGATTTACAAAATTAACTTTTGAAAGTTCGTTAAAGAAAAAAAAAATCCATTATTTGCAATTCAATCAAGCCTAAAACTACCCAATATGCTAAAAAAAACATTCCTACATATTACTCAAGGTTATACTCAAAACACAAAACAGATTGATATACTTTGGTCTGAAATAATTCTATTATATGAGGTTGGTGGTAGATTCTATCACACAATCAATCATCTAAAAAATATGTTGATTGAGCTCGATAAAATAAAGTCGGAGATTCAAGATTTTGATTCCGTTTTTTACGCATTAATTTATCATGATATCATTTATCAAGCTAGTAGCCTAGAAAATGAAATAAGAAGTGCTGAGCTTGCAACAAAAAGACTCAGTGAGATTAACTACCCGAGTGATAAAATTGAGTTGGTTAATGAAATGATTATTGCTACCTCAAAACATCTTCCATCAATAAAAAACGATTGTAACTATTTTATAGATGCCGACCTTTGCATATTAGGCGCTGATCAAGATAAATATATAGAATACACCAATCAAATCCGTCAAGAATATTTAATCTATCCTGATGTTTTGTTTTTTGAAGGAAGAAAGAAAGTACTGAAGCACTTTCTTAATATGGAAAGAATATTCAAAACCGAATATTTCTATAAAAAGTTTGAAAATCAAGCAAAACAAAATTTACAATATGAACTAGACATATTGAATTAAACTAGTAATCAAATTTGCAATTGAAATTTAATCTATCTTGAATACTTAAATCGACTGAGATACCAGAAAATAATCTCAAGATTTCAGCGTTAAAATGATTATTATTTAAATTTATAAGATGTTTTGAATAAGTTTCTAAAAATAACAATTTCAGTTTTAATTAGTGTTTTCATTGTTTTAAACATCGTTGCGTTTGCTCATGCATATCGGTTTACTCACTTCAAATTAGATAATTCACCAAGAACCAAAGAACCTAAAAACCTAAGTTTTTTAAACAAAGTCAAAACGATTATTTTAGGAGTTAATATTCCTAAACCTACAAATGGTAATAAAGTACCAGCTAATTTTGAAACAATCAATATTAAAAGTAATAAACAAATTGAATGTTGGTATCAAAAAGTACCCAATGCAAAAGGAACAATAATTTTATTTCATGGGTATAGCAGTGTTAAAATTACCTTATTAGGTAAAGCAAAAATATTCAGAAAGTTAGGTTACAATACTTTATTAGTAGACTTTATGGGCTCAGGAGGTTCAGAAGGAAATCAATCAACTATTGGATATTTTGAAGCTGAACAAGTAAAATCTTGTTATCAATATGTCCAAAAATCTAATCCCAAAAATATTTATTTATACGGTTCATCAATGGGCGCTGTAGCCATTATGAAAGCAATGAAAGAGGGTGGTATCAAACCAAAAGGAATAATAATAGAATGTCCATTTGCCACCATGTACGAAACGGTACAAGCACGATTTAAAATCATGAAAATCCCTTCCTTTCCTATGGCTCCATTATTGGTATTTTGGGGAGGAATTCAAAATGGATTTTGGGCATTCGGTCATAATCCTGAAGAATATGCAAAATCAATTAATTGCCCTACCCTACTTTTACATGGAGCAAAAGATGAAAAGGTAAGTATCGAAGAAATAAATAGGATTTATGAGAATCTAAATTGCAAGAAAAAACTAGTTATTTATAAAAATGCTGGGCACGAAAACTACTTAAACAAGCATGAAAAAGAATGGTCATTGGATATTAGAAATTTTTTAATAAAACCTGATTTAAAGAATAAATAAATCCTAATTACAAACTCAATCTTTAAGCAATGTCATTAAAAAGTTTATACCTTCTAATTTTCACTTTGATTCTTTCATCATATCAAAAAGATGATGATTTTTTAATTTCTCAAAAAGCTTATAAAAGGGTAAAAATTGCTTTTGAAAAGAATCAAAAAAACGTAGAGAATAGTTTAAAAAAATTCAAGCTAGATTTAAATAATTTCAATCTATTATTTGTAGCATATAAGGATTTAGATGAGTTAGAAATTTACGTAAAATCGAAAAATGAAACAAAATACCAGCATTATAAAACGTTTCAAATTTGCAGTCGTTCTGGAGTTTTAGGTCCAAAAAACAAACAAGGTGACGGGCAAGTACCAGAAGGAATTTATCATATCGACAGGTTCAATCCTACAAGTAATTTCTTGCTTTCACTTGGATTAAATTACCCCAATCAATCAGACTTAATTCGAAGTAATACCAAATACCCTGGAGGAGATATATTTATCCATGGTTCTTGTGTTAGTATAGGTTGTTTACCCATGACAGATGAATTTATTCAAGAAATTTATATGATGGCTGTTTTAGCCAAAAACAATGGACAAAAATCAATTCCAGTTTATATTTTTCCTTTCAAAATGAATGATGATAATATGGGGATTTATCTCAATAAATATGGGAATAATGAAAACCTAGTTTCTTTTTGGAAGAATTTAAAACCGGCTTATAATTTATTCAAAAAACATCAAAAAGAAATAAAACACAAAGTTCTAAAAGATGGTAAGTATTTGTTTTTTGATTGAATAAATGAGAATCAATTTCGTAAGAAGAAAAGTTATATCTGGTTTCTGAGAAAATCTTCAAAAAAACTAATTATCAAGCAATTGACTTAAGAATTGATAATTAAAATGCTTGGTTTAAGCTTACAATTGGCTTTCGTTTTTTATAAACTAAAAGACAGAAACAAGATCATTTTTTCGCTAAAGCCAAATTGAAGTAT
This sequence comes from Bacteroidia bacterium, assembly GCA_051861545.1. Lineage (GTDB taxonomy): Bacteria > Bacteroidota > Bacteroidia > UKL13-3 > UKL13-3 > CAISCU01. The sequence continues at coordinate 13,323 of JBIMKP010000041.1, forward strand.
TTATATACCTCTATGAAAACATTAACTAAAAAAACATGAGTTGTTTCTGTCTTTTTAAACAGGACCGAATTAGTATTTATTTATAAACCTTTATTTGTTTAACACCACTCTCATTAGAAATTTGGAATAAGTAAATTCCACTAGCAAAAGAGCTCATTTCATATTCAATATTTGTTTGATTAGTTTCAAATCTATCTAACACTTTTCCACTTATATCATAAACAATTATACTAGTATTTCCTTGAGGAATCTGAATATTTAAAGTACTTGTTACAGGATTAGGATAATAACTAACTTCTAATTCATCTAGTACATTTAATAAACCTGTAGCAAATGGTTTACAACTTCCAATTTTGTATGAATTTTTATTAGTTGAAGTATTCTTTTCTCCAGCACCAGGAAATGAATAAGTATAATAAAAATAAACCATTGCACCCTTTGCAGCATTTAATCTATAAGGAGTATTAGGAGTTACGTTGTAACCTGGTAGACTTCCAGCATTTAATCCGTAATATAAAATACAAGTTGGACTACCCACACCAGATTTCGAAGGAATAAAAGTTAAGGTAGGATTGCTTTCTTCTTGTGAGAAAATATATTCAAAATCACCGTTGAATGCTTTTCCTCTGCATGATGGAGTTGAATCTACATAAATTACTACAGGTTTAGAAGTATTGCTTCCTCCATTGTTATCTGTTGCAATAGCTGTAAAAGTATAGGTTCCTGGAGTTCCATACCAATTAAAATCATAAGGATATGTACTTGAACTACCAACTAATTTCTGACCCTCATATAATTTAACATCACTTATGGTTCCGTTTAAATCTGCTGCTAAAACTGAAATTAAAATTGTTTCATTAGATATAAATCTACTTGAAGCAGTTGGAGAATTGATTGAAACTTTTGGAGCAATATTATTGGAAGTAGAGGAAATTACATAAACCTCATCTTTATCTGTATAGCTACCATTAGATACATTTAACTCAAACAAATAAACACCTTCTTGTAATCCAGAAACTGTTGGACTAGCAGTTAAATTTGAACTAAAATTAACTACACTTGGACCATAAATCTGCTTCCATAAGTAACTTAATGAACCAGAGCCTGAATTTGAACTTTTACTAGCATCTAAGGTCACAGAACTCAATGGTAATTGAACCAATTTGTTCTCTCCTGCATCTGCTATTGGTTGTGAATATGTTAGTGGTGAAACATAAGTAAATGTTAATTTACCCAAGTTTAATTCTCCATTTGAGAAAAACAATCGAAGTACTTGTTTGCCACTTTTAAGGGGAATATTTTCAATAGTTTTTGTAGTCCAAGTTGTCCATTTGCCTGAACTTGAAACAGTAATTGGAGCACCAACTTGTTGACCATCTGATTCTAAAACAAAAGGACCTCCTCCAGCAGAATTTCCACATGCATACCTAAATTGTAATTTATAAACACCTGCTTGTTTAACATCAACAGTATAATTTAGCCACTCACCTGTACCAATCCAACCAATTACTTTTCCTTCAACAGCATCAGAACTTGCATCTACATATTCATTCGTTCTATAATCACCTTCATTTTTAATATTGTTATCATTATAGGTGATTCCTTGTCCTAAGCCACCTTCAAAAACATCATAATTTCCAGGCATAATTGTACCTGGGATTATTGCAGGAACACCTGAAAATGGTAATTTCTCTCCTACTAAAATTTGAACAATATTGCTAATTGAAAAATTTACACCAGTGAAAATTTTGGCATAAAAGTTCTTTTTACCAACTTGAAGATTTGATACTTTAATTAAAAATGGTGCTTGTAAGTCTTCACCAATTAAAGAATCGCCATCCATAAATTGAACTTTACTAGCATTGCCATTTGATATATTTAAATTTAATTCAATACTACCACCTGGATAAGCTTCAGAAAATCCAGAACTTAAACTACCAGCAACATTGGCATCTTTACTTGTAACCATGCTCTTTGCTGGCACATTTAAAGAATAATTATCTGAAAAAGTAACTGTAATTGGTGTATTTTTATAATTATGAGCCACATAAGTTTTCACACCATTTTTTATAAAAACTGTAGCTAATGGATGATTTGATGTTATTGAATTAGTAACGTTTCCTAAGACATTCATGGCATGTAACCAATGATATGTTTGAGCATCTGAAACTCCAAATTTTAAATTACGATTTGGAAATGAATTGTATAAATTAATTGCTTTTTGAGGATTAACAAACGCTAAATATTCCCAATAAATATCATGCCATAAATTATCATTAACTTGATTTGATAAGATGCCTGTATTTTTTTCGATTTCAGCCCAAAGCATTTTTACATAATTTGTATCTTGTCCTAAATACAATGAACCACCATGAATTGGATACATTTCAATTCCATATGAAGCAGCAATATCAGCGGTCCAAAAGGTACCGTTGTCATAACTATTACCCCAAACTCTTGAAACCAAACTGTATTGTTGAGATGGACCAAAATTTCTATTATTTACATCTAACCAATATTCTTCAATAGCAGTTTGTTCTGTTGTATACAAATAAATACCTAAATCTCTAATCGACTTATTATCTGTAACTGCACCCCAATGAATTAATGATGAATTGAACTGCATACTTTCAGATGTTGATTCTTGGTCGTTACCTTGTGGGAAAGTAGCAAATCCATTTGCCCAACAATGTCCGGCGTAAGGACTAAAATTTCTTAGGTATGGAAAATCACTGGAATTTCTGTTATCGTTTGCAGCATCTTTAACCAATAAATTTACCATTGCACCCCATTTGTCTTTCCAACCTGGTTCAAATTGTTCTAAAAACGAAGCAGCATGAATAAAATATCCCCAATGAAAATGATGATCGTTGATGTTTCCATCTTGACCATGACCAGCAGGATAACCAATTAAAGTAGACCAATTCTGGTTGTAATAAAATAAAAATGCAACTTCACCTGGTTTAACAGTTAACCAATTTTCTAATCTATCTTTTATCGTTTTTACAATGATATTTAAAGAGGCAGTATCTTTGGCCAATTCTGCAATTCGAGCCGTTTGAATCAATCTATTCATTACTTGACCTTCATTGTAAGAATCTGTCCATGTAGCTAAACCATCATTTTTTATAGCATCAACCTTTTCTTGAAGTTTCATTGGACTAAATCCTGAACTTAAATTGTCAACGTAAGGTAATGTTGGTAGTATGCCATAAAATTTGTTCTCTACACTAAATCTATTGGCAGCTGTAGTTTTAATTTGACCTCTAACACCAGCATAAGTATAACCTGTTAAAGCTGGACTGCCAGGTGCCAAATGAGCCCATTGATGAGGTAACAAACCAATTAACATTGTTGTATCTGTACCTTCTTTTATATCTGTTTCTATAATAAAATCAGTTCTAACAATTGATGTACTTTCATTAAAATTCCAATTTGCGATAGTATTACTTGGAAAAACATAGGCATACTTTTTATATTCATTTGCAACTGTATTTACATTACTTGCTGTTAAAGGAATAAAACCTAAAGACCAATAATTTTTGCCATTTAAATCTGATGTATATTTGTTACCTGTTTTTGTCCAAACACTACCACTTGGACCATAAACTACAAAATCGGCTCCATTTCTTGCATTTAGAATGATTAGTTTTTCATTCTCTATTGTTACTGTTCCTTCATTAACAGTAATCAATGCAATATCAGAACTATCTTTAGTAAAATAAATAAAAGGCATACCAATACCGGAAGTAGCAGTAAAATCATGCGAAACATCTTTCCAATTTAAGCTAACTGTCCAATCAGAAAAATCTGAAACCTTAGCAGCACTTGCATTTAAATCAGAAACACCAACAACTACAGGTAAAATATTATCAATTACACCCCAAGGAATATAACTTACAACCAATCCATTATTGGTAGTTTTCATTGTAAAAGGATAATTAAACAAATTATCTGAATGATTATTTTTAACTTTATTCGACCACCAATCATTGGTTGGAACTGGCTTATTAGCCGCATTATCAACAGTAAGCGGTGAACCAGAAGGAAATGAATTTCTACCAGCAACATCAGTTCCAGGAAAAGTGCGGGTGTAACTACCGGAACCAACATTAACTACTTGTGAGAAACTTAATATTGAACAAAGAAAAATTGTTACAACTAAAAGTGAAAACCTTGGGAAAGAATACTTCATATAAGAGATATAAAGTACGTAAAGTAAGTAAAGTTAAATGCTTAAGCAATTATTGCTAATATAATATGACACAAATTCAAACATGTATGATTCTTAAAGAACTTAACATGATTGCAAATACTCAATAAACATGCATTACAGCTAAAAATTAATTTTACGTTCTTAATGGTAAAAAATCGAATCTTATAAATGAGAGAGAAACTAATTTTTAAAAATTGAACTAATAACACTAAAACCATGATTAATCGAAATCAATCATTAAACAATATCAAGTTTAATATTAAATTATTACTTTGCGATACAATTCAGTTATAAGTAGACATCTAAAAAACTGATAACAAAATACTTACAAAATTCAATTAAATAGATAACATGATCATTGAACCAAAAATGAGAGGATTTATATGTTTAACTTCACATCCAGAAGGTTGTGAGAGAAATGTATTGAATCAAATTGAGTATATCAAATCAAAAGGAACAATCGAAGGTCCTAAAAATGTGCTAGTAATTGGCGCATCTACAGGATTTGGATTGGCATCAAGAATCACAAGCGCATTTGGGTCGAATGCTTCTACTATTGGTGTATTTTTTGAAAAAGCACCATCAGAAGGTAAAACAGCTTCACCGGGTTGGTACAATAGTGTAGCATTTCATAAAGCTGCTGAAAAAGCTGGAATCTATGCTAAAAGTATCAATGGTGATGCCTTTTCTAATGATGTTAAAACTAGAACAATTGAAATGATTAAATCTGATTTGGGCAAAATCGATTTAGTTATTTATAGCTTGGCATCACCTGTTAGAATGCACCCAACAACTGGTGTTTTACATCGCTCGGCGTTAAAACCTATTGCAGATTCATTTACTAACAAAACTGTAGATTTCCATACAGGTATAGTTACAAATATTACTATTGAGCCTTGTGCAGAAGAAGATATTCAAAACACAATAGCTGTAATGGGTGGAGAAGATTGGGACATGTGGATGGATGCATTAATGAAAGCTGATGTATTATCAGAAAAAGCACAAACTATTGCTTATTCATATATTGGTCCAATGGTAACTGAAGCTGTTTATAGAAAAGGTACAATTGGAAGAGCAAAAGACCATTTAGAATCAACTGCATTTCAAATAACAGAAAAATTAAAATCAATTAATGGACATGCTTATGTTTCTGTAAATAAAGCATTAGTTACTCAAGCAAGTTCTGCTATTCCAGTTATTCCATTGTACATTTCTTTACTATATAAAGTAATGAAAGAAATGAATATTCATGAAGGCTGTATAGAACAAATACAAAGACTTTTTGCAGAAAGAGTTTATACAGGAGCAGCAATTCCATTAGATGAAAAAGGCAGAATTCGCGTTGATGATTGGGAAATGAGAGAAGATGTGCAAGCTAAAGTTTCAAAATTGTGGGAAGAAGCTACTACAGAAACTTTCCCTCAAATTGGCGATTTAACTGGCTATAAAACTGATTTCTTAAATTTATTTGGATTTGGTTTTCCAGAAATTGATTATACCAAAGATGTAAATGAGAACTTGCATATAGAGGCAATTCAATAAAAAATTCAAACAAAATTTGAAAGGGAATAATGAAAATTGTTCCCTTTTTTAATGCTAAAAGTTTTAAAAAAGGTTGATTAACCCAGCTTATACAATGAAATTTCATAATGACGGGAAGTAGTGCAAATAAATTCGGCGCTACTCTCATTCACAATATCTAGGGCCTGCTGAAAATCTTTATTAGAACTTATTATCAATCAATTAGACTATATTTTAATAATTTAAATGCAAGGTTTTAAGAGCAATTGCTTAAAAATCCTTGCATTAAGTACAATTGGTTTTCAATTAAATAAAGACAGAAACAAGGCCATCTTTGTCGTTGCTGCCAAATTGAAGTATTAAATATACATCTATTTTGGCAGCGTCTAAAATCTGACCTGTTTCTGTCTTTTTCAGCGGGCCCTATTTAAAATACCTGAGTTAAAGTCGTTTTTCCAATGAATTTTGAAAGACTAATATTTCTTATGGGTTTAGTGTTTTTTCTTAATAGCTTATTAACAATTAAGGAATTCCATAATAAGCTATTATTTTATTTGAATTAGAAAAAGTACTTAAGAATTACTTTACTAAATATCAATCACTTATACTAATTTTCTAATAAATAGTTTTGCAGATTTTAAGGCTATTTAATTTGCAATTAAATCATAAATCAAGGAGGAATTAATGCCAAGCCTATTAAAAACAAAAACCCGGAAGCATATCTGACGACAGCGGCAACCGGGAATACGTCACAAATGTAATCAAATTAAATAAACAAACAAACAAATAATTAAATAAAAAATAAGCTATGAAATTAAAAATTGAAGAATTCGAAAAACTAATTTCAAAACCAAGGTTTGAGAGATATCTTTTAGCATGTCAAAATAATCCAGAAAAAGCCATTGATCTTTACAAGCAAAATATTCAAAAATCAATGGAAATGTATGAATTACTTTCATTCTTTGAAATCATTTTAAGAAATAAAATTGATGAGCATTACAAAATTAAATATCATTATGAAGTAGGAAGTGAAAATTGGTTAAAATTTGCAGCAAGTACTAAAGGTTTTTACGACCATACTCAAACATTAAAAACCAAAGAAAGTATAGTACATGGAATAAGTAGTTTGGGAAAAAACTATTCTCACAACAAACTAATTGCAGAATTAAATTTTGGATTTTGGCGCTTTCAATTTGCACCAAAAGAATTCAGAGCAGCAGGAAGTAGTTTACATCAAATATTTATTAAAAGACCTAAAGGAACAAATCATACTGTAATATTTAATAAGTTACGGCTCATAAACAATATTAGAAATAGGATAGCACATTATGAACCTATATGCTTTGATTCGGGAGGAAATAATGTTTCGGACTTCTATATACAATCACACAAAAATGAAATAATTGAGTTACTCGATTGGATGGGAATACCATTTGTTGGTCTTTTAAAGACTATTGGAATAAATGAGAATTCTAATTTTAAGTAGAGCTTGAAGAAAACTACAAATTAGTTAATAAATGAAAATTAAATGCATTTTCATTTAATGGATTTTCTTTTTTTTCACTAATTGAAAATCAATTTCGAGATAAATATTTATCTTCTTAATTGACAATCATTTCTTTTTTATAATTTAGGAATTAAATAAAGGAAAATTTAGATAAATTAGCAGTAAATACTGATTTAAAAATTATTGATGAATAAGTTCCAAGTTTAATTCAGTTATTTAAAGATATATGATGGCTTTTATTAAAATTTTAGTGCTAAAATATTTATGATTAGGAATCCAGCAATTGATGAATTTATAGAAAAACAAGATAAATGGAAAAATGAACTTAGCTTGTTGAGAGAAATTATTCTTGAATGCGGATTAACTGAAGAATACAAATGGCGCGGACCATGTTACTCATATCAAAAATCGAATTTACTTATTATTGGTGGATTTAAAGAACATTGTGTATTGAGTTATTTCAAAGGTGTTTTATTAAAAGATGAAGCTAAACTATTGGTTAAACCGGGTGAAAATAGTCAGTCGGGAAGATTCCTAAAATTTAAATCGGTTAATGAAATCCTTCAATTAAAAGACCTTATTAAAGCTTATATTTTTGAAGCAATTGAATTAGAAAAAGCGGGTGCAAAAGTTGAATTTTCAGAATCAAAAGAATTTGATTTACCTGAGGAGCTTTTAGAAAAATTCAAGGAATTGCCTGAGCTGAAAACAGCATTTGAAAAGCTTACGATTGGCCGACAAAGAGCTTATGTTATTCATTTTAATGGAACAAAACAATCTAAAACCAAAATTGCTAGAATCGAAAAGTATATTCCTAGAATTATGATTGGAAAAGGCTTTAATGATTGTGTTTGTGGTTTATCGAAAAAAATGCCAGGATGTGATGGCTCGCATAGAGAATTAAAATCAAACTAAAATCAAATTCAACCTGTATTCGACTAGGGTTTTGATTTAATCCAAAAAACTTCATTAACTTGTAAGTCCAATTTCCGATTGATGTTTATAAATGAGTATAGTATTAGGTATTTTGAAACCAATAAGTTTGGAGAGGCCTCTCCTACTACAATCTTAACCTTATTGGAAGAAACGGCATCTGACCATTGTTTATCTATCAATCATGGTTTATTCGAATTGTTCAATAAACAAATTGGTTGGGTTCTAGTTTCTGGTGTAATTGAAATGTATCGTTATCCTAAGCACAAAGAAAACATTAAAATTCAAACTTGGCTTTCTACTTATACATTGGTAAAAGGAATCAGAGAAAATTTGATTTATGATGAAAACAACCAAATAATTGGACGAGCAAAAGGATTATGGGTATTTTTCGATATTGAAAAAAGAAGACCCGTAGAAATTTTTGATGATATTATACAAAAATGGTCATTTGATAAAAAGGAATCAATTATACATAATATTATTAGGAAAATCAGCCCATTACAGGATGCACCAATTATAAAACAGTTTCCAATTCACAGGTATGATATTGACATGAATATGCATGTTAATAATATCAAATATTTACAATGGTTATTGGAAACCATTCCAAATGAAATAATGGATAATTTCTATCTACATCATATCGATGGTAGGTTTATTAATGAAGCACATTTTGGAGACTCTATCATTTCATTAACAAAACCCATTAACCACAATACCGAATTTCATCACACTGTATTAGTAAAAGAAACGGGTAAAATCTGCGCAACAGCTACTTCAGTTTGGAAGGAAAGATGATTTTATATCTAACAAAATTTGATAGAAAGCTTTCTTAAATAGCCTTTAGATAATCGCATATTTCAATAAAGTTTGGCCTCATTTCAACATTTTCATTCGTACACATATCTTTGAGATTGATTATTAAATCAAGGCCTGAATTGCTTGAATTTTGCAACATATCTTCCAACAAATAACCATAAGCTCTAACTTCAATTTTCTCAATTTGAGAAGCGTAACTTGAGTTGATATCATAAAATGTTGCTGCACCAAAATCTCCTAATAAATGGTTTCCATTTTCGTGATATAAAATATTGTGGGCATATAAATCACCATGACAAATACCAAGTGAATGAAGGTGTTGAGCTACTTTGGCAATACCTTTAGCAATGCTTAAAATTTGATTTGTTGTAAAATTAGTTCCTTCTTTAAATACATCTCTTGAACAAGATTCGAAACTAGGAGGATTTCCTAAATTCTTAAAATCTGATGGTATCAAACTCATAACCAAACCTTCTTTTGATTCTGGATGATTAGTAATTTTTCCTTTTACATCAACTAAATTTGAGATACTTCCGGCTAGTAAACAGGCATCCATTTCAGTTTCAGGGAATCCATCACTTGTAACTTGTCCTTTAAAAATTTTTACAGCAACATCATTTTCATAACCTAATATTTTGCTTTTATAAATAATACCAGAAGCACCTTGACCCAAAACTGCTTCTAATTTGATGTCATTAAAATCAAAAATCTTCAAATCATTTGGTAAACTTGGTGAAAAATCAATTGGGTTTCCAGCATATGCTAACCAAGCTAAACGAGGCATTTGTAATAAGAATTCAGGAAAGGTTTTAAGTTTATTTGCTGATATTCTAATCAATTCAAGATTGTTACAATTTTTTAATTCAACAGGAAGTGTTTCAATTAGGTTTCCAGCTAAAGCCAACTTTTGCAAACGACGACATAATCCTAATTCAATAGGGATTTCAGTGATTTGATTGTTAGTTAAAATTAACCACCTTAATTGAGGAGGAAGAGCTCTTTTAGAAATTGATTTAATTTGATTTGATTTAAAACCAATCATTTCTAGCATTGGACATTCTCCTAAAACTTCTGGTAAATGCTCAAACAAATTATCAGAAAAAAATGCAATTCGAAGTTGTTTTAGTTTATAAAACTGATTCGGCAAACTATTTATCAAATTATTTGATAAATCTAAAATTTCTAAACTATCTGCTAACTCAAGAATTTCTAGTGGAAATTCCTTCAGATTTTCCGCCAATTTTAAATGTTTAATTCCTTTTAACTGACCACTTTTTAACTGTTCTAATGTTTGCATATCATATAAACCAATACTCAATAATAAAACGATACTTGCATAGAAACTACAATTAAAAAATGAAAGTTTAAATCTTCTGATTTACAGCAATAATTTTATGTTGTAATCAAACAAAAACTATCCGAAAGATTGAGTTTTTATAAATAATTTGGATTTATGCTTATGCTGGATATATATTGATTCAAGACAACTGTTAATATATTTAACATAAAAAACCAGAATCTAAAAAGCACATGAGTAGTTTATTAAAAGATAGGTACAACCAAACATTCTACGAAATTTTTTCGAATGCAATAAAACAAGTCAATCCATCATTCAATAAGAAAAAATTCCTAAATGAAATTTTCGATAAAGATTTTGAAAAGAAAGAATTAAAAGAAAGAATGAAACATACAACAGCAGTTGTCCATTATTACTTACCAAATGATTTTAATGAAACAGCTGCTCTATGGATTGATATTGTTGAAGTTTTAAGAAATCAAGGACATCAAGGATTAGCCCTAGAATTTATGTTTATTCCAGATTATATCGAAACTTATGGAATAAATCATTTTAAGGAAAGTGTTGAAGTTTTTGAAAAAATAACATCATTTACAAGTTGTGAATTTGCAGTTCGTCCATTTATTATAAAATATGAAGATAAAATGATGAAACAAATGGAGAAATGGAGCAAACACAAAGATCATCATGTAAGAAGATTGGCAAGTGAAGGAAGTCGGTCTAGATTACCATGGGCAATTGCATTACCTAAATTTAAAACCGATCCCTCTCCTATTCTACCAATTTTACATCAGTTAAAAAATGATTCATCAGAATATGTAAGACGAAGTGTTGCAAACAATATCAATGATATTTCTAAAGACAATCCTGAAATAGTATATGAAATAATTCAATCTTGGAAATCTATTAGTAATGAAACCGATTCTATTATTAAACATGGCTCTAGAACCTTATTAAAAAAAGGCGATCCAGTGGTACTCGACTATTTTAATTTGAAGGAAAAAGAACACTTGTTATGCCATAAATTCAGTATCCACCAACAGCAAATTAGGATTGGAGAAAGTATTGTCTTTTCATTTGAATTAGTTAACAATGAAAATCATACATGTAAAGTAAGATTAGAATATGGTATTTACTATTTGAGAAATAATGGCACTCATAGTAAAAAGGTATTCAAAATTAGGGAGCGAGAACTAGAACCTGGAGAGACCTTGTTTATAGAGAGAAAACAAAGCTTTAGAGTGATTACTACTAAACAATTTTATGTAGGAGAACAGAAATTATCACTTATAATCAATGGTAAAGAAAAGTTCATTGGCAGTTTTGAACTTTTAGAAGAAAATTAAACAAGCTTTTAGATTCGCTAACAAATATCATTTTACCACTTTTTACTTTCCATTAATTTTGAGTATTGAATCAGATTAACTCCATTTAGGATTAAATTAGTTTTATAGACTTAACCAAAAGTTATATAAAAACAGAATGGGTTTAATCAAATTAATTTATACAATATGAAATACTCAATATTAATCGTAGCTATTACACTTTTTGTTTTAGGCGCTTGTAATAACCAATCTTCAACAAATCAAAACAAAACCCAAAAATCAGATTCTATTTCAAACAATGATAAATTGGATACAAATTCAATTGTTCCTGATGGATTTACTTTGCTCGAAAATAATTGTTTTGTTTGCCATAGTCCAAATGCCAAAATGGAGGTAAGATTAGCACCACCTATGGAAGCAGTAAAAAGACATTATATTGATAAAGAAACTAAAGAAGAAGAGTTTACAGTAGATTTAATAAAATTCATTAATAATCCTGCAGAAGAAAATACCAAAATGCCTGGTGCTGTTAAAAAATTTGGAGTGATGCCTAAAATGAGTTTCAGTGAAAATGAGTTAAAAGCTATTGCGCACTATATCTATACAACAGAACTAGAAAAACCAGATTGGTTTGACAAACATTATCAGGAAGAAAAAGCCAAATATTCGGGCAAGAAGTAGTGTAATTTTCGAAATATTACTTATCCCCTTTCCAAGTATTAACATTGTTTTCGATATAGAATTTTATGCGATTATATTCTTGATCATTTCGAATAATACGATCATAATAACGAGTTTGCCATTTAAAATCTAATTGAATTTTTCTAATTTCAAAAGTACATCTACCTTTAAACCACCTGATAATTCTGGGTATATTGTCGTTTAAAATAGGATTATTACTACCTGCAAAACCACCTACCTCAAGTGAATCAGAAGGACCTTGCTTTTCCGATAAAATTGAAGAATCCTTAAAATCAGAATCTAGTTTATTTAATATGATAATACCATGAATATGGTTGGGCATTATAACGAAAGAATCTAATTGGGCATAAGGAAATTGATTTGGGATATCTATCCAACATGATTCTGCAATTATTCCCGGTACAGACGCGATAAATTCCCGCCGCCCCCGTAGAGACGCGATTAATCGCGTCTCTACGGGGGCGGCGGGAATTTCCCCAAAATAATGAATCATATTTTTTGTGCAAATGGTAATAAAATAAGCTGCATTGTTACCATAATCCCACCATTGTGCGCGTGCGGAAGGAATTCGGTATTTGTTTTTGAATTTTTCCATATTTTGATTTCATAAAAAAATGGAATTAAATAAAATGTCGTTGATTGAAACGTAGGTAAACGTATGTATACGTAAGTAAACGGATAAAAACGGATAATATCAAATGAACAGACGCGATTAATCGCGTCTGTACATTTTTGATTTTATATTCAGATTTATTCGCATTTTGCATATTAATTTAACACAATGAAAATCTTCGCAGAAACAGAAAGATTGATACTAAGAGAAATGACTCAAGATGATGCTGAACCATTTTTTGAAATGGATTCAAAACCAGAAGTTCATAAATACTTAGGAAATAAACCTGTGGAAAGTCTTCAACAAACAAAGGAGGTGATTGAATTTGTTAGGCAACAATACCTTGATAATGGAATTGGTCGCTGGACAATAATTGAAAAGGCTAGTGGAGAATACATTGGTTGGGGTGGACTAAAACTGATTAGAGAAGAAACAAAAAATATAATCGATTATTTAGATGTTGGATACAGGCTTACTCCTAAACACTGGAATAAAGGTTATGCTACTGAATCTGCAATTGCAAGTGTAAAATATGGCTTCGAAAAACTAAAGCATTCTAAGATTTATGCAACCGCACATAAAGAAAATAAGGCATCTAGACATGCTTTAGAAAAAACTGGCTTGATATATACCGAGGATCATGAGTGGGAAGGAATTCCTTGTGATTGGTTTGAAATAAGTTTCGAAAATTGGAAAGAAAAACATAGTTTTAATACCAGTAAAATTCTATTATTCTAATCTAAATTTATAAAAAATGATTAAATCGATTAAGCCTTTTATAGGTGCTAAAGATTATATAAAATCTCAAGAGTTCTATATTGAAATGGGTTTTGAGGCAACTGTTTTGAGCCATAACCTAATTGTTTTTGAAATGGAAGAATTTGCCTTCTATTTACAAGACGCTTATGTTGAAGATTGGATAAATAATTCAATGGTATTTCTAGAAGTTGAAGACATCAATACATTTCACAATTTATTATCAAAAAAGAATTTACCCGCAAAATTTGATGGAGTAAGGTTGAGTGAAATCAAACAAATGCCATGGGGTAAAGTATGTTATTTACATGACCCTTCAGGTATTTTATGGCATATTGGAACATTTCAGTAAATTAAAATGGGTGAACTAAAAGTTGGTATTATGGGAGCAATGTCCGAGGAAATTGAGGGCATTCTTGAATTGATTGATTCTGTAGAAGAGATAAAAATTGGCAACCGCACTTATTTTGAAGGAAAAATAAATGAAATCAAAGTTGTATTGGTTTTTTCGAGATGGGGAAAAGTAGCAGCTAGTTCTACCGTTTCTGCTTTGATACATCATTTTGGAGTGAACCAAATACTATTTACTGGAGTGGCCGGAGCTATTCTAAACGATTTAGAAATTGGAGATATAATCATAGGCAAAAGATATATTCAGCATGATTTGGACGCCAGACCATTAATGAAACAATTTGAAATTCCATTATTGGGTAAAACCTTTATCGAGGCAGATCAACAACTACTTCAAACTGTTGAAAAAGCGGTTTGCAATTTTTCCATTCATTTAAAAAATAAACAAGTTATATCTGATGATATTCTTTCTAAATTTAATATAGAATCACCTCGGATATTGATTGGAGATATTGCAAGCGGAGACCAATTTTTCTCAAGTTTAGAACAAAAGAATCAACTGAGTAGCTTAATACCAACAATATTATGCGTTGAGATGGAAGGTGCAGCAGTAGCTCAAGTTTGTTTTGAATATGGAATACCATTTTGCATTATCAGAACCATTTCGGATACAGCAGATCATGATGCTCATCTTGATTTTCCTAAATTTCTTAAAGAAGTATCAGGTAAATTTTCAAGTGGAATTATCAAAGAGTATTTTAAATTAATTGGAAAATGAGTACCACAAAATTATTAGCTAAACATTTCAAGGAAGTTTATTTTGGTGGCAACTGGACCTGCTCAAATTTAAAGGAAACTCTGGAGGACATTACAATTGATGAAGCAAATTTTAAGATAGCAGATTTCAATACCATTTTATGTTTGAGTTATCATATTCATTATTTTGTTGTGGTTCAAACAACATTTCTCAAAGGATTAGAAGTAAAAGCCAGTGATAAACTAAGCTTTAATCATCCTGAAATAAATGATGAAATTGAATGGCAGTTATACAAAAATAATTTATGGAAAGAGGCTGAAGAATTTATTCAGCTATTGGATCAATTAGAAGATGATGTTTTATTGGAAGATTTCATTGACCCTCAATATGGCAATTATTTCAGGAATATCAACGGATTAATTGAACATTCCCACTACCATTTAGGACAAATTAATTTAATTAAAAAACTTGCTCGAATTCAATTAAGCTAAGTTCTAGTCCCCTACATTTTTCATAAAATTTGAAATTTATTTTGCGCAACCAATTGTTTGCACATATTTGCAACCGATTAGTTTCATATTTATGAGAAGAGATGTATTTCAAGCAATTGCAGATCCAAGCAGGCGCGCTATTATTACATTAATTGCAATTCAAGCAATGACGCCTAATGCTTTAGCAGAACATTTTGATACAAGTCGGCAAGCAGTATCTAAACATTTAAAAATTCTGCTTGAATGTGAATTAGTAAAACAAGAACAGATTGGAAGAGAAATTTTCTACTCCTTAGAAGCAAAAAAAATGAAAGAAATAGACCAATGGATAGCCCAATTTAGAAACTTGTGGGAAAACAGATTTAACGAACTAGACAATATTTTAATCAACCTAAAAAACAAAAAAAAAATGAACCTATTATTTGATTTTATTGCAGACAAAGAAAACAGTAGACTTTTAATTACACGAGAATTCGCAGCAAGCAAAAACTTGGTTTGGGAAGCTTGGACCACTCCTGAAATTCTTGATTTATGGTGGGCTCCAAAACCTTATCAAACTAAAACCAAAAGCATGGATTTTACTGTTGGAGGAATGTGGTTGTATTGTATGGTAGGGCCAAATAACGAAACACATTGGTGCAGGGCTGATTATTTAAGTATAAAACCCTTGGAATCATATTCAGGCTTAGATGCATTTTGTGATGAAAATGCCAATATCAATCCCGAATTTCCAAGAACCAAATGGAATGTTATGTTTGCAGAACAAGGTGAAAATACCGTAGTTAATATCATCAATCAATTTGAAAAACTTGAAGACCTAGAAAAAATAATTGAACTAGGATTCAAAGAAGGATTTACTATGGCAATGGAAAATCTTGATGAATATTTTACTTCAAAAAAATAAACCGTTAATTATAATTTTAATACCATCACTTATGAAAAACCCAAAAATCATTTATTGGACAAGCACCGGTTTGTTTTCCGCATTCATGTTATTTTCAGCAATCCCAGATTTAATGGTGATTGAAGAAGCTAAAACATTTATTCTTCACTTAGGATATCCAGAATATTTTATTCCTTTTATAGGATTTGCAAAATTGCTTGGTAGCATTGCTATCTTAATTCCATCTTTTTATAAAATCAAAGAATGGGCATATGCAGGGCTAGTATTTGATTTAATTGGAGCCTTTTATTCAAACTACATGACAGATGGATTTAACTGGGGCTTTTTAATGGCAATTCCAATATTTTCAGTTATAACTATTTCATATTTATACAATCAAAAAGTGAATCAAATTAAATCTTAATTGAATTAAATTTAACCTAATTAAAACTCTAATAAAAGTAAAAGCAATCCATCCATCGAAAAAGTCAATCAACATAAAACTTAAAATAAATACAATGATATTAAAGTATGTTGATTGATTTCCTAGACCAATAGATATTTTAAATTGAGGATAAATATCACCCTACCCAAAAAAATTCAAATAAAAAGAGTGATGCTCCTGCCGAAATTCTGCAGATTTTAGAATTTAATCTTGCTTTCATTTCACAATACTGAAATTTAAACATAGGCGAAGCATTAACAATTGCTATGAAATTGAGTGTTTTTAAAACTTAATAAAAACTAAAAAAACTTCTTGTATTATTAATAATTAAAAAAGTATATTTATCTGATTATTAATAACATTATGAAGACAATATTACTCAATCTTTTGGCCGTTGCTGTAGGAGTTATTCTTGGAAGTATGGCAAATATGGCTATTGTAATGCTTAGTGAACATATAATTCCACCTCCGGAAGGAGCTGACTTAACAACAACTGAAGGATTAAAAGCATCTATGCATTTATTTAAGCCAATTAACTTTTTAATGCCATTTCTAGCGCATGCAATTGGCACTTTAGTGGGCGCAACATTATCTGGTTTAATAGCTGCAAGTCACCAAACCAAATTTTCAATGGCAATTGGAATCTTCTTTTTGATTGGAGGAATTCTAAGTGTTTATATGCTTCCTTCTCCACTTTGGTTTTCAATAGCAGATTTATCATTGGCTTATTTACCAATGGGTTTCTTAGGTGGAAGATTGGCGATGATGATAAAAAAATAAGTGTAAAATGAAAATACTTCCTTACGCCATATTTTTCGCAATTGGCATGTTTATAGCTAAATTTCTTATTTCATGTAATTCATTCAAACTAAGTGAAGAGGATAAAAAACTAGCTAAATCAATGGAAGTTGATGAAGCAATTTTAAAAGAAATCAAACCTTATTTTAGCAATCCTCCAGAAGCATTCCATTATTCATTAGGAAAAACTTTGGTCGATGACAAATGGATAGAAACTGATTCAATAAACGTAAAAGGTATTGCTATTTATGAAAATCCACCAAAATCTTCAGAAAACGTACTACTCTTAAAAGATAGGTTGCGTGCAAAAGGATATTCAATTTTTTTGATGGAAAACAATTTTGGTATTGAAAAACAAAGCGATTTAGTTGGAATTCTAAAAACCACAGACAAATATGAAATTCTAAAAATCATAGAAACTGATGGCATCAATCATGATTTAGAAAATGATAGTTTGATTCAAATAATTAAACAATTAGATTCAACTTATGATTTGGAATTAATTGGAGCAGGTGGTGATTGGTGCGAGTTCATCATTCATAAAGAACCTTCAAATTATCAAAAATTTGCAGAAGAAATTTATGAAATCTGTCCTGATATTGTAGACCAAGGAACTGGAAGTGTGGAGGCTTTAGCAGCTGAAATGAAAAGAACAAAAAGACTTTATTTTTGGTGGGATTAACAATTATACTATGAATTTCAAAAACACAGTTTTACCTGTTTTAGCCTCTGGAATTTGGATAAGTATTTCTGAATTTGTAAGAAATGAATTTATTCTAAAATCATATTGGTTGGAACATTACCAATCAATGGGACTTCAATTTCCAGGAGAGGCCATTAATGGTGCAATTTGGGGCTTATGGTCGATGGTGTATGCTATTGTAATATTTATCCTATCAAAGAGATTTAATCTATTGGAAAGTTTTGGCTTGTCTTGGATTATTGGATTTGTTATGATGTGGCTTGTAATAGGCAACCTCGGGGTATTACCTATTGGAATATTATATTTAGCGATACCTTTAAGTTTAATTGAATCTTATCTAGCATGTTTTATTGTAAAAAAACTAGCATAAAAAAACGGCATTGAATTTACTTCAACACCGTTTTAATTTATTTAGTTTTACAATTGTTAATTCACTACAAAAATTTTGTTAACTGAATTTCCATTTTTACTAATTACAACAAAATAAACTCCTGGACTTAAAGTATCGGTATCACAGATAACTTTAGCATCTTTTCTAAGTGTATTCAATTCAATTTGGTGACCTAAAACATCTGTAAACAACAATTCTGCACCATTTAAATCAACACCTTCCAAAACAAATTGCTCATTAACCGGATTTGGATATAAATTAATCGCTTTACCAAAGTTAACTTCATCTTTACTTAATAACCAAGCAGTTGTAAAGCCATATTCAATTTCGCTACCAAAATCAGGTTGTAAGGTTTTGATAACAGAACCATTGGTATTTTTGAATCTGATAAAACCTGTTCCCTGTGAACTATTTGCCCACCATTGAACTCCATCAGCTCCAGTGTCTTTAACTTTTAATCTGTAACATCCACTTAATTCATAAGTATTTGAATGAAGTGTAGTAGCATTTGTAAAGGTTTTTGAATCAATAATATTACCCGATTCATCCAAAATTTGGTATGAATTTTCGGTAGGTCTATTGTTGGTATAAAACTCTAAAGTAAACTTTCCAGGTAAAACCTCAGGACGATTGAATGGTGATTCCATTTTATTGTTATAAACATAATCATCAGCCTTGCCATTTACTGATTTAATCTCAGCATAAAACTTATTGCCTGAACTTAAAACATTTCCAAGCCACATAGCACCAATTGGCAAATGAAAACTTTGCGTATCAAGGAAACTCAAATTACCTGTCCATTTAAAACTTTGTTTTTCACCATTATTCACCCAATAAGAAATCTCAAGCTCTGTTATAGGCAAACGACCTGAATTTTGAATAGTAATTTGAGGCTTCGAACAAGCTGGATTTAACCTTGTATAAAGTACCTTATCACTTGGTTGTTGTATATCGTATATTCTAGCATCAAGATTAAAACTAGGTTCGCCATATGTTACCAATTGATGTGCTATATGGTAACGATAATCTCCTCCAGCTTTTGGAGGTAATGAACTTGCATAATCTAAACTAAATTTAGAACCAGGATTTAATTTGGAAGTAATATTAAACTCCTTTAGTAATGACCTTTCACCAGGGCACCAACCTTCTCTATCATAAACCCATGTACCTCCTTGTGGGAAAACCGGATTCTTAGAACATTCACTATAAATCCTCCAAACATAATCAGTATCACCACCATTGATATTTAACATGTGGTTAACTACACCTCCATTAGCTTCAAATTCACCTTCAGCACCATGTCCGGTAATTGTTGACCTCAACTTAAAACTCTTTCCTGTGCTTAATGTGGGTACATCAACAGCAAAATAGCGTGAGTTGTTGTTAATACTACCAATTCCAGCAGCACCTGTTCTGTTGGTTCCCTGCCAGATTTGATTAAACTCAAGAACAGGACGTGGAGGTGTACCCACTACAAACCAAAATTCAAGGTCCATTTGTTCTTGATTCTGCCCACCCAATGTCATTAAAATCCTTTTTTTACCTTTTAGTAATGGTGCAAAATCTGTTACATCAAAATACCATGTTCTACCATTTTGTCCAAAATTTAAACCAATACCATAAGGTGTTACAAACGACATAATTTCATTATAAAAAGGAAATCTTCTATAATAGTTTAAGTTACTTACTTGTAATGTACCATCTTCTAAAACATCAATAGAATCGAGCAATTCCAATGTTTCACCATCAAATACTTTTGAATAAAAAGCAGGATAATATTGAGTAAAAACAGTATCTAATTTGATTTCATCACTAGCTATTGGAATTTGATTAGCCTTAGAATTGATGCTATATTTTTGAATAATTGACTTTTGAAAAGGTAGCGAATCCAACACAAAAACATCTGAAATTTGAGATACATAATCCCCTTTAATTAATGAAACTTTTGGTCTTATCTCACTCAAGTTAAAAGAACGATTGAGTTCTTCTCCCCTATCATATGTCCAAGAAAAGTTTTCACCATTTACCAAAACATTACTAATTAAATTACGCATTTGATTCCCAGTTGATTCATTCATTGGGTAGTATGAAACCAAATTTTGTCTCATTGGATGAAACTGATTTGGACTACTAAGCATCCATTCTTTGACTAAACTATCTGGAATTTCTTTATTCCAAAATGATAAATCATTAATTTTACCTTTGTAATTTCCACCACCGGTTTGATCTTTACCAAGTAGTAAATTTAGAATATTCATTAACTTGGTTTTACCTGTTCCTGAATGCCAAAGGTTGCCATTTAGATAAATTTTCATTGAACCTGTAGTTGCATTTTTAGTGAAAGTCCAATGGTTCCATCTACCACCTTGTTCTTCTGGAGTAGCAATTTTATTGATTCTATCATATCCTCCTGCAGCATAACCACAATCGAAATAGATATTATTGCTACCATGTGGAAGGTGAATATTCAATTGTCTTTCACCCTGATTAATTGGATAAGCATATAAAATTGAATTCGAAGCTGGCATTAGATTTGCATCTCCATAAGCCCAAAACTGAATGGTAAACTCTTTATTAATGGTTGAAAAACCAATAGTATCAAGCTTGGCAAAGCCTTGATTTTTTAAATCAATTGCATAGTTATTATGAGTTGAAATGGAACTTCCTAAAAACGCAAAATCAACTTTAAACTGAAGAAAATTTTGAGGAACAGAATTTGTAAATGAAAGTTCTACAACTATATTACTTGAACCATCCCAGTTAAAGGAATTATAAAATTGAAGTTGATTCTCACCTGTAACAAACTGAGTAGACTTGTTATAAACCTCTACAAAACCATTGTTATGAGGTTTTCTATCATTTAAAACGTTTAAAGAATCGTGCTTCATTTTAATTTTCAGAAAAGCAAGATTTGAACCTGAACCTTCAACAAACAAACTTATTCCTTTAATATTACCTGCCGACATTCCTATATTGAGTAATTCTGATGCAAGAATAATAAACTGCATTTTACCTGAATTTTGAGATGCATTCAACATCAATTCTGAGCTTAAACTACCATTCCCAAGGGTATATTTTGTTTCTGATTTTGTTGAATCTATTATTACATTTTTTTGTTTAAAACGATAATAATTGTATGGAGCATTTAAAGCATATTTAAAGCTGTTTCCTGTAAAATTTGAGATTACATAATTTGGCTGTGTACTTAGTACTTCCTCTACTTTTGAAGAATCGACAATATATGTATTACAGCTATAATCCCATTCTCCGCAACCTTGATCACGATTGGTACTATTTGAAACCAATCCGTTTTTGCAACGCATATTATATTTCAAAATAATCTTTTCATAGCTAAGATTATTATCAGGAAATAAAGCAAAAGTATCTCTGTTTGAAGAACCATAATGAAAGGTTTTCACTTTAATGGTATCACCAACATTTTGTGCATTTACAACAAAAAACAATCCAATTAGGATAAAACTTAGTATAATTTTTTTCAATGTATAATGGTTTGAATCTCTCAAATATAAAAGAATTTGAGCTTAGAATTTGTCAAAATACTTTTTTCAAATCCTGATTTTAAGTATTTAAATAGAACGATAAATCTAAATTTGATTAAAATAGTTAGAAATATGTATCGAAACTTTTATCCAATCTTGTTTTTAATTTTTCTTTCTCAACAAATTTTTGCTCAAAAAATTAATTGGGTTGAATCATTTGGTGGAAAAAGTTTTGATATAGGAAGAAATATTATTTTAGACCCTGCTGGAAATTCAATTATCCTTGGTGGCTTTAGTGATACTTGTTATTTCAACCAAACTAATTTTCAAGTTTCAAATGGTGGTTACGATATTTTTATCAGCAAACAAAATTTATCTGGTAACATTATTTGGTCGTATGGATTTGGAGACCAAGCTTACAATAAAGCAGAATCAATTACCTGTGATGCAAATGGCGATATTTATGTAGTTGGAAATTTTACAGGTACTATAGATTTTAATCCAGGAATTGGCTTAGATACTTTAAGTGCATGGATTCAAAGTACAGGTTATGTATTAAAGATTAGCTCGACAGGTAATTTTGTATGGGTTAAAAGAATAGGTGGATTTTTATCTAACAATTCAATTCCAATTGGGGCCATTACAGAAACCAATATGATTAAATACGACCACAATGGATGTTTAATTTTAGGAGGAAGATTTGAAGGTGCTCTTGATTTTGATTTCAGTCCGAATAAAGACAGTATCATTCAAGGAATGGGAAATTATATCCTAAAAATAGATACAAATGGGAATTTTAATTGGGTAAGAATTATCAAAGATATCGACGTAAATGAATTATTTACTTCAATTCAAACAGATAAATTTGGAAATATCTTCTCGGCAGGAATGTTTCAAGGAAGCAAAGATTTTGACTTAGGTCCTGATGTTTATTTACTTACCACATCTAATTTTAGTTTAGAGACTTATGTTTTAAAACTTAATTCAAGAGGCGAGTTTATTTGGGTAAAAAACATCAAAGGAAAAGGACAATTATCAATAAACGATATACATGTAGAATTAGAAAATAAGATAATTCTATGTGGAAATTATTCAGATTCAGTAGGGTTTGACCCTGGAAGTAACATTAAAAATCATTATACAAGCAATCAATCGAATGGATTTTTATGTTATTGGACAGACTCTGGGACATTTCTTCAATCTTATTCAATAAACTCTAATAGAAACAATTTCGCTCAAACCATCCATTCTGATTTAGCTGGAAATGTATTTTTAAGTGGATTTTCACTTGGAAAGTTTTGGGTTACTTCAAATATTCAAACTGATACTTTCTTTCCCAAACAAAACAATGATATTTTACTATTAAAATTTGACCCTAACGGGCAAATACAATGGGGAAAATTACTTCCTGGTAATGGAAATATGAATCAATCAAATTATATTCATAACACCGCATTTAACAAGAATCTCAATCAGTTGTATTATACAGGATTTTTCACTGACTCTACCAATTTTGTGTTACAGAAATCGGGCACACAACAATCAAAAGGTTTTATTGATATCTTTCTTTGTAATTTACAATTATGTAATTCTAATTTAAGTTTTGAGCAAAATGCTGAAACATTTAGAATAAATGATACTGCTTATTTTAGTTGTACTGATGCACTCTTTGGAAGTTCATATCAATGGCAACAAAACATAGCAGGAGAATTTGTTGATGTGATTGATGATAGTGTATATTCAGGCAGTGGAACTTCAACATTATCTATTAAAAAATTAAACCTTAATGATAATGGCAAAACTTTTAGATGCCTTGTTTGGGCTGATTCTTGCTTAACTATCGGGAAACATTTTCATCTATCTGTGGAGCAATGTCCAAAGCTTATTCAGACAGTTGTTTATAATTCAACAACAAATATTGATGAACCCTTAAGTTTAATTTTGAAAACAAAAGAATCAGAAAAAAACGAATATGAATGGCAAATATTTAAACTAGGTAAATTTGAAAGAATCCCTGATTCTATTGCAATATCTGGAATAAACAATGACACTCTTATTATCAATCAAAGCAAATTATTTAATGACAGAAACTTCTTCAGGTGTATTATAAATCAGGAAGAATGTTTGGAGAAAAGTGATTCTATATTACATACTACAAACTGTTCTAAGCTAATAGGGCAAACAGACTCAATAAAGTATTATAAAATAGGTGATACAGTTCTTTTGACTGTTCAATCAAAAATAGCAGAACAATATAGTTGGGAGATGAGAATACTTGGATCATTTATAGCCATATCAGAATTAAGCACAAGATTTAAAGGAATGAAAAATGATACCCTCTTAATTTTAAATGCAGATGCTAATTTTGACAATACCGAATTCAGATGTTTATTAATTAATGGGCCATGTCAAGCATACCCTGGAGTTACAACTACTAAATTAAACATTGATAATTTATTACCTGACCTAAACAAGGAAAATCAATTTGAAATTTACCCGAACCCAGCCAAAGAAACTATTTTTATAAAAAGTGAAACTTCATACATAAACAAAGCCTATACTTTGATAGATACTAAAGGTAAAATTATAAAAAGTGGTACAATCAGTTCAGAAAGTAATATAGAGTTAAACGGTATTAGTAGAGGAATGTATTTAATTTTATTGAATGATTTAAGTATGAAACCTATGAAGTTTATTATTGATTAAGGTTGAACCACATCATAATAAAAATCTTCTAAAGGAAATTTAAATCCTGGTATAAAATCAATTCCTAGTGACCTTTTCACTTCCATCATCAAAAAAATTACAACCATAATTAAAACCAAAGTATACATTAATGTTGTAAGTCTTTTCAAGAATTCATGGTGTTCTTGTTGCGCATAAAAATCTTCATCACCTTGATGAATATGGGGTTTGTGAGCATGAATTAAAGGTAAAGGATGAAATTGACCATCATCTTCTGCTGCCCTTTCTTGCATGAACTTAAATGTAATTTTATATTTCATATTCCTTACTCTAAGCCCTTAGTTATTCCATAATAAGAATCTTCAAATGGGAAATTGTAATCCTGAAAGAAATCGGTTCTATAAACCCTCTTAACCTCCATTAACATGATAAATACAATAGCCATTATACTTATTATATAAAATACAGTTACCAATTTTTTCATTAAGAAGCTATGTTCTTCATGAATCAATTCTTCCTCATGAGAACGACGGTTTAAAGCCATCTGCTCCTCATAATTCTCAGCAACTTTTTCTATTTTAAATATAAGTTTCATTTTCCTTTAAATACCCCTCAAATATATAAAAATATAATTCAGAGAAACAAAATTTAAATCAATAAAACCACTATTTAAAACAAAAATAATGCAGATTAAATAGAAGACACTTTAAACAACAACTCAAAACATAAAAATAATTGATAGAAATCAAGTTAGAAACATTTACAAATCAACTATTTAGAGCCTGCTATAAATCCTTAATAAACCTTATAAACTATTGGAAGATGGCATAAATTAACCATTTCTAAAAATCAAACAGGTAATAACTAATATCCGTTTCTTTACAAGTAAATTAATAACAGCACCCTGACGCCCGTTTTGGGGGCAGGGTAATTCATTCATTTTTGTTTACTACTATAATGTCATCCCTTTGGGATTTTAAGAAATTTCGTAATAAACAGGATTCTATTTTTAATTTAGTTTACCTAAATACAATTCATAAATCAATTATAAAATATTTAGGGCCTGCTGAAAATCTTTATTAGAACTTATTATCAATCAATTAGATTGTATTTAAATAATTTAAATGCAA
>JBIMKP010000042.1:0-38755 GCA_051861545.1 Bacteroidia bacterium
AACAATGGAAATCAAGAAGTCAATGAACAAAATACTAATCAGCTGAAATTCAATCTGTAAAGACGCAACGCTAGTGAAGTTTTGTTTTGATTTATAGTTTCCCCTTAGCTACATTTGAGTTCAAACGCAGGCTAATAGTTATTGTGCAAAGCTTTAGCAGCTAGAATATCGAGTCCAAAACTTATGACAAGTGAACTAATAAAATTTATTTTAATCTTATTGTTGTCTACTCCGTTGATATACATTTTGTATCATTCAGACTTACTTAGAAAAAAAAGGCACACACTAGCTTTGGTAGGATTTGTAACACTTCATTTTGTTGGACTGTTTTTATATAATTTAGTAAATGTTTTTTTTCTCGTAATTCTAAGTCTGATTGGAATCTTTCTGACATATATGAGTTATTGGATTAATAAAAAACAAAAAAAAACTATTGACTACTTAAAACTAATGTGGGCAGGACTTTTTATTTTGACTTATTACATTTCTTGGAACAATTATAATATTTACTGCAGTTGGTGTATAGGCCAATATTTTGCTGGCATTTTCCCACCTTTTAGTCCAGATTATGTTTACTTTTTACATTTAACACATTATATAATTTTATTAACTATCGCATTTATTGTTCATTCAGAGAATCGTATTTTCAAGCATTCTGAAACAAAAACTAAAATACCGTGAATTTGAAGCATCATAACAAAATAAATGGTACTAATAAGCGTTTTATTCTTCTCTGTTTAAGCGTATTTTAGTATTAACTTATTCGTTTACCCTTTTTACATTTGAGTCTAAACGATGGCCCATTGTAAAAAAGCAAAACGTTAACTGTTATTGAAACACTAAACAGCATAAGAGAACCAATAGAATAAAATGAAAAAAGCAATTATAATTGGAGCAACATCTGGAATTGGAAAAGGTCTTGCACAAAAATTGGCAAACGAAAACTTTATTGTAGGAATTACAGGCAGGCGAACAGAATTACTTGACGAATTGAAATCTGAAAAGCCAAATTCGTTTTATACCAAAACTTTTGACATAACAGATAGCAACAAAATAGTTGAGAATTTGGAAAATTTAACAAAGGAACTTGGCGGCCTTGATTTACTAATTATAAGTTCGGGAACAGGTGACTTAAACGAAAAACTTGACTTTGAAATTGAAAAGCGAACAATGGATACAAATGTTATAGGTTTTACGTGCATTGTTGATTGGGCGTTCAATTATTTTGAAAATCAAAAAGCTGGACATTTAGTTGCAATTAGTTCAGTTGGCGGACTTCGTGGAAGTCGAGTTGCACCAGCATACAATGCGAGCAAAGCATATCAAATAAATTATTTAGAAGGACTTAGTCAAAAAGCTACAAAGTTAAAAACAGAAATATATGTAACAGATATCAGACCTGGTTTTGTGGAAACTGCAATGGCAAAAGGTGAAGGACAGTTTTGGGTTTCATCAGTAGAAAAGGCAAGCAATCAAATATTTGAAGCAATAAAAAAGAAAAAGAAAATTGCTTATATAACAAAACGTTGGAAACTAATTGGAGTAATTTTGAAAAGAATACCTAGACAAATATATGATAGAATGTAGCTTGATAAAAAAACAAGTACCTATTAAAAATCATTTTGCAATATCCAAGGTTTCGTGCTTCTGTGACTATGAATTACACGGTTCAAGTTTTGTGCATCTATTGAAGTTTAGTATAGAAAAACTCCGCCTTCACAAAGCGGCAAAACCTTACGATAATTTTATGAGACTATTCATTGCATGTATATTTCTTGTTCTCTCCAACAAATCCTTTGCTCAATGGCTAGAACATGGCTTATCTAATAATGACCCCTACAAAATAGTGGTGAGAACTGAATTAGAACTCTTTAAAAAAGAGCAAATCTTAAAGCATAAAATTAGTAAAATTTCAATTCTATATTGTCTTTTGGACAGAAAATCAAAACCCATAAGAGGTTATCATGAAGATGTAACAATTACTTTCAACCATGCTGGGAATCCTATTAAATATGAATATATATGCAACTACGGTAAAAGAAGACTAATTTTTTTTCCTTATAAAAAGTTGAATGATGACACCATTAAATATGATTTCGAATATGATTCTTCCAACAATCTAATACACTTAAGTTCTCAAAAAAAATACGGATCATATAATTTTGAATTGAAAGATGATATCTTTTTTTTCTACGACAAAAATAACAGGGTTGTTAAAGAGATTATTCAAGACAATATACTTCCAATTCAAAATGGACTTCAAACAGACAATCAAAATATAATTGCAGAAAGTAATTCTTGCGAATTATACATTAATTACAATCAAGACAATAAAGTAAGTTTTGTTCATGAATATCATCCTCCTAATAGCTTATGCACTGCTCCAAGCAAATTTGATAGTGCAGAATTTAATTGCCCTTTTGATAGCATTTTTGAATCAAAAACTATTTCATTAATTTATGGAATAAGCAGAGATAGTTTGGGGAAATTTATTGAACCTACTAATAAGAAATTTTCAGACACATTTGTAGTTGGTAAAGCCAAACCATATAGAGACAAAAAGACACTAGATTCACTTAACAGAGTTATTGTGGAAGAATCTTATGATGATGAAAACCGCCTTCAATTCTCTAATATAATTGATTATACAGAGGAAGGCTTTATTAATTCAGAAAAATACAAAACATTAAGAGACAAAAGAGGGGCATTTTATCGATATGAAAAATGGAAAAACTAAGGGGAATTATGACCATGGCTTAATTAAAAGTGTTTAAGCTTTACGTTTTCTTAAATTCTATATATTAGCAAGACAATTAAATGAACTCATACAAACTATTAATGAGTTAGAAGTTATTATCAAAGAAAGCCAAACATAAATTGTGAAAATTTGAAATAGGTTTTGAGAGAAGCTTTGAGGAAATGAAAAGGAATTGAGGGATTGATTTTTGAGGCAATTGTTTGCAGATTTAAGTTCGTTTTTGGACGTAAATAAGCCTCTGTTCATTTTAAATTAGTTGAATGTTTCGTTTTTAGTTTTAAAGGATTTTAGATATAATTGTATATTATTATTCTACCCTATTTTATAGGATTCTTCATGTGTAGAATAGGGTAAATAAACGAGTTAATGGTAATAGCTTAGGTAAGACAAAAATTTATGCAGGTGTTCCTGGTAACTTAGTAGCATGCATGTAAGCTTGCCTTTGCCAAAGGTTATGACGGTTATCTTGCATTTGATGCTAAAACCGCTCTAGTTAAACATTATCAGGACACACTTTATGCAACCCATTTTCGCGGGACAAAAATGATGATAGAAACTCCAGCAGCAAACAGACTAATTAATCAATATTTTAAATCATAAACATAATGGGACTAATTAGAGAACCTAAAAATGTCGACTTCACAGTTCTTGACAAACCATGGACAGATGAGGAATTAAAAGAATTTAGTGCATTTATTAAGTTGCGTAAAGAACAACGAAAAAAAAGACTTGCTAAAACCTCGACAACGACAGCAACACGTAAGAAAGCTAATGCATAAAAATAGACCTTCATGTGGAGAAAAGCACGAACAAATTACAGCACATTTGCAATAGGCGTACTATTCATCTCTATTTAACGGGATTTTAGTGGTTGCTTAATTCGACTTCACTATTTACATTTGAGTCAAATGCAGGCCTATTGGATATGTGCTAAACATTAGCAGAAATTTTATGAACCCAACATACAACATTTATCTTTTGACATTTTTTGTGTTTCCGGTTCTTGGACTTGTAATTTCAAGACTCCTAAATTTAGAGAAAAGTAAAAAATATTTAGGCTCGATATTTTTATTGCTTGCAATTCATAATATCCTATTTTACTTTGGAGTTTCAATCAAAGGCGACTATCCAGACTATATGGTTTTCTCTTTGGAGTATTTATTTTTTAGTCTAATAATTTGTTTGCTTTACAAGTCGACAAGTGGTTTTTCTATGATAGCTCGAATATTAGGAACACTCGTTTTATTTGTTGGCTTTATACAAGGACTTTTTGGTATTCTAATGTTTACTGTCATTTCACAAGACTATGAAACCGACAAAATATATTACTTTAATTCCAACAATAAGGAATACCAAACTAGACGCTACAGTTTTGGTTTTACTACATTAATTGACACTAAATATACTTTTGAAACATATAGAGAATATAACTATTTACCCATTGAGAAACTTATTAATAAAACTAACTTATTTGAATTAAATAGTGACCTTGATTTCAGTGACAACAACTTTACAGTAAATATTATAGAAATTGGTAACAAAAAGATACTTGAATTCTCCTCTACAAATTGCAAGAAATTTACTTCGATAATTGAATGAGAAAAAAAACTACGGTTTACAAAACATTTGCAATAGGCGTGCAATTCGTCTCTGTTTAACTGGATTTTAGT
This sequence comes from Bacteroidia bacterium, assembly GCA_051861545.1. Classification (GTDB taxonomy): domain Bacteria; phylum Bacteroidota; class Bacteroidia; order UKL13-3; family UKL13-3; genus CAISCU01. Next base: position 4,429 of record JBIMKP010000042.1, read on the forward strand.
GGTTGATTAATTAGTTTCCCCTAATTACATTTGAGTCAAATGAAGGCCTATCGCTTATGCGCAAATCCTTAATGGTAATAGCTTAACAAGACCTAAAATCAGACTGGTTTACAAAAATAATTATTGAATACAATGGCTCAATGGCATTTAGACGAGATAGAAAATTCACTTAATAATATCGGTTGGACAATTTCTGAAAGAATTGAAGCTAATGAAAAGGACAATTACATTGGATCATGGGTAATAAAACGAGGAACAGAGAGAATTGTGGATTTTGAAGGAATTTTTGATGGATTAGGAAATACAATAAAAGATCCGTCTATGAATAAAGCATATGGTTGTGGTATCAAAGACACTCAAATCAGCTTGTACTTCTATAAAAAAGGTAAAATGTGGGACAATGAACTTAAAAAATTTATACATGAAATAAATGAATTAGAATAATACCCACAACTATGCAACGGACAAAGGAATGAGAGCTATAACTTAGCCAAAACTTAAATTCGAACAAAGAGCATTAAATAAATGAAAAACCAAGACATCAAAAAAATGATACAACTAGAAACATGGGCTTGTTCACGTTCAAAACGGGAGCGCTTCAGTGCATTTCAGTCACATATGTGGTTAATCATCCACCAGCTGGCAGACTCCGTATCAATCCCTTATTTAACAGATACTAAAAATCGCCACCATTAACAAGCCAGAACACGCTAACTGCAAAGATCTACACGATACAATGAAACAAAAAATAATTCAATCAATCCCTAAAAAAAGTTTAAGACTTTTTATGATGTTTGGTGGAATATTATTTACAATATTTTCAATATATTTTCTTTCGTTTTCTATAACAACTAATGAAACAGATTATTTCTATCTGATTACAAGTTGCTATTTATTTTCAGTTGCATTAATCTTTTTTTATTACACAATACCATTTGACATCATCGAAGTATATAATGACTCTATTGAAATAACTTCATTTTTGGGCAAAAAGAAAATCATTCCTAGAAAAGAAATCATTAAATTAAATTCTTCTTATCCATCCCCAGTAGCATGTAAAGTAGTATTTGGAACAATGATTTTAAGTATTTCTACAATAAATTTTGTTTATATAATTAATGAGAGTTATTACAAAAACTTTTTTGCCCTACACAACGAAATTAAAAAAGGAAAAATTCAATTAACTACTGAATTTGAATATTCTGGAAGTAGTCAAAGTAAAAAAGATACTTTCATAATATTAGTAATTGGATTATTTTTTTTCTTCCTAATTTTATATCAGCAATTATCAAAATGATAAGCAGGATTTTTAAAATAAGTTTAGTTCTATTTGGAATCATAATTATTTCCATTCTTTACTTCAATTCATCATACTATATTGAAAATCAAAAGTGGAAATATAGTAACGGAACTCATATTGGAGATTGGCTTGATGAAGGTAATATTAAAGTGAAAGACGGAATAGTTTATGGAAGAAATGGAAAAGCAAAAGTTGTTTTTTGCTACGGTTTCAAACTCATTATAAATGATATTGAAACTGGCCAAGAAGGAATTTATATGAACAAGGATTAGAAACCACGTTTAATAATTAAACAAGCGTAAAATACTCCTACAAACTTGTAATGAATAGAAAATATCATCAAAGAAAGCCAAGCTCAAACTGTGAAAATTTACAATAAGTTTTGAAAGAAGCCCTTAAGAAGTACTAAGGAATTGTTGTATTAATTTTTGAGGCAATTGTTTGCAGATTTAAGTTCGTTTTGGGGCTTATTAAAGCTTCTTTTCTTTTTTAATTTATTGAATTTTTCGTTTTATTGTTAAGGGATTTTGCATACAATTATTTGGTGCTTTTCTACCCCTTTATCTATTTTTTGCAGGTTGGGATTGCAGGATTAAATCGTTATGGGCATTTTAAAAAAACTAAACCTCAAAGTAATATTTGTTTAAAACAAATAATGAGCTTCTGTTAAAACCAACTATGCATCAATTTTAAAGTAGGGTAAAACTATAATAAAAACATATTTTACAACTTTAAAGTTGTGTTTTCGAATTTTACAATTACATTTGCAGAACCAAACAAATGCATGAGCACCTAAGCAGAAGTAGCATCCTTTTTAAAAGACTTCAAAGAAAAGATGAAGTTTTGGGATGTACTTTTTCGTAATGAAAGAGGCAAGAATGCCAAAGCACTTTTGGATTTAGAACTTCGCCCCATAGACAGAAAAGCCATTTTAGAAACACTTGAGAACAAAGACTATAGCGAAGGCCCTATTGAAGAGAAATTATACGGAGGTGCTGATATGTGGGTGTTTGGAAAATCAGTTAAGAAAAAAGAAGTGTATATCAAAATTACAATGGGAGCAATGGGCAGCAGTGTTATCTGCATTTCTTTTCACTTGGCAGAACACAAAATGAACTATACTTTAAAATAAAACAATATGAAAAGTCCAATCACAGGAAAAGAAATGATATTGACCAAAGAACGCAGGTCAATCGATTTCAGAAAGGAAACATTTGAAATTGTTTTTCATTATTATAAATGCGAGGATAGTGAAGAACAATTCACCACCACATCATTAGATGAAGTGAATATGAATCAGGTTTATAACCAATACCGAAATAGATTTAATATTCCTTTTCCTGATGAAATTATTAGAATTCGTGAGAAGTATGGGTTATCTGCCGCAAAGATGTCGGAGATTTTAGGTTTTGGCATCAATACATACCGTCAATATGAAGCAGGCGAAATGCCAAGTGTTGCCAATGCTAAATTAATTCAAATGGTTGACGAGCCCACTAATTTTATTGAAATGCTTGAGTTATGTGGAAGCTTAGAATACAAAGTCAAAAACAAACAGATTCAAAAAGCACAATTGCTAATAGAGGAAAAAAAGCGAACCCTTTTTAATTCAAACTTTATAGAATATTTATTGGGCAAGAATTTGGCAGATATTTATTCAGGGTATAGAAATCCTAACCTGGAAAAATTTACCGAAATGGTGGTTTATTTTTCAGACAAGCTATCACCATTTAAAACCAAAATGAACAAACTCCTGTTTTATGCAGATTTTTTAATGTTTAAACAAAGTTGTTTTTCGATTAGCGGAGTTCGTTATAAAGCCATAGATAAGGGGCCAGTACCAAATAATTTTCAAAGCATTTTTGAATACTTAGCCAACAAAGAGGAGATAGATATTTACACAACTGAATTTCCACAAGGCTATACAGGAGAACAATTCAAAGCAAGAATTAACAGACCGTTTAAAGCAGATTTATTTTCTGAAAATGAATTAGCCGTTTTAGAAAAAGTTGCAACTGTATTTAAACAAACAAGCACCACTGGCATTATTGAATTAAGTCATTTGGAAGAAGCCTGGAAAAAAAATGAAAAAGACAAAAACGTCATCAGTTATGAATTTGCTTTTGATTTAATTCAGATTTGATTTTATATCTAACATCTATTAAGCCCGCACCAAATCGAGTAAGGCATGGGAATTTCTCCCTTACCTTCTGACAGAAAAGTACTTGAGCCTCTAGTGTTCATCTATAAAAGATTAGATGAACTCATGCAAACTTGTAATGAATTAGAAGCTAATATCAAAAAAACAAAATATAAAATTAGCAAGCTTTGCAAGTAGTTTTGAGGGAAGCAATTCGTAAAAAAAATTAATTGAGGAATGTAGGGGATTGTTTTTTTGAAACAAGTTTTTATATAAAATTAGTTCCTTTTTGGGGCTTATTAAAGCCTCCATTCTTTTTTAATTTATTGAATGTTTCGTTTTTAGTTTTGAGTGATTTTGGATATAATTGTTTACTGCATTTCTACCCTATTTATTCTAATTTATCTTGTGTAGGAAAGGGCAAAAAAACGAGTTATAAGCAAGCGCCAAAGAATTTAATTATGAGTATGATCTGCACAGTCGGACAAATTACCGACACTGATTTAAAAAAAATAATCGAAGATCCCAAACGGGTTGAGTTATTAATAAATAACGGCGAATATTTTGAACAGACTAAGAAAAGTTTTTTTCAGAAGCTATTTTCAAAAGAACAGAAGAAGAATGACGCATGGAAACCAAAACTTGATGAACCACAATGCGACCTTGACAAGGCATGGCACGCCTTACATTTCCTGCTGACAGGCGATGCAGATGGAGGGGACTTTCCTTTAAACTTCTTAATGACAGGAGGACAAGAAGTTGGTGAAGATATAGGTTATGGACCAATAAGAATTTTGATGACAGAAGATGTAAGGGAGCTCAAGCAAAATTTTGACAAAATTGATATGACAACTTTTAAGAAAAAATATAATCCAGCAGACCTTAATAAAAATGAAGTATATCCATTAGCAAGTAACTGGACTCAAGAAGAGGAACCGTGGCTTGTTGAAGAATATGAAAATCTCAAAAAATTTGTTGACGAAGCTTACTATAACAGCAAAGGACTTTATATAACTATAACATAACAAGGCAAGCGGCAGCTAATAATAGCGGTTTTGCATCGCACGAACATGTTTGTTTCAAAAAATCATTTCATTGCTTATAAAACATCACTTGATTTGATTCATTAGTGCCTTGAAACCCTTGATGCGCATAGCCAAGAACCCATATCTGTAATTTTAAAGACGACAATAATACTAGTATGACACCAGGAGAGATTTATGAATTAAAAAGGAAAAATTTCATAGAAAAGACAATTGAAAATTTCAAGTATCTCATTGACGACTTTAACTATTCCCATCCAATTCATAAGACTACCACACAAGATAACGGTTCAATTATATCTGACAAGTTTCAATATGAGAATAAACTTGCCGACAGACTTGTAATAGTTTCTAACGATTACCACCCTTATGATTATGGTTTTGAAATCTGTGTTTACCGACCGAGTATTTCTATAAATCACAATGACAGAAAAATGTTAATATATCTTTATAAAGAAAAGCAAGACACTGAACAAACATATATTCCATCTGTAGCAAACAAACTAAAAGAAGAGTTTGAATCCATTTTAACTGGCACTACGTGGTTAGAATAAAAACATAGCTAAAACACACTTGCCTGCTATTGTTGAAATACTTCTTATTGTAACTTTTTATTCTCCATCCAATTTTATATTTTGTTGAGCGATTCGTTTCCACAAAACTAGAATTTGCAGCAAGTGCGAAACTATTAGCTTTAATTACATGAATGAGAAGTCCTACAAAAACGAGGAGTATAAAAAATTGCAATTGACATCGATTAATTATTTAATTGAACAAGCAAATCATCTTTATGACAAGTCATTGATTTTTCGATATTATAATAATTTGAGTTGGGTGTTTGGTGTAACAGATAATCAAATAACGAGCTTTAAACAACTTTATGAAATGACACTTAAGGAACTTCAAAATCAGCCGGAAATAAAAGAAATGCCATTGACAAATGAAAAGGTCAAAAATATTATCTTATCATTTCCAAAGTTTGATGAAAAACAATTTGTTATTTCCAATTACGGGACGGGTGTTTTACGTGGATTTTTTGCTTCAATTTTTATTCCTTACACACTCTATCTTATGTATAAAAACATAAAGAAAACAAGACAATTTCGAAAATTACTTTCTAGTATAATTGAAAACAGTAAAGCTATTGTGGACATTATAAACACTAACAACATTGAAAATTGGTTGGAGCTGCAAAGTCAAGAGAATCAACTACCACCAACAACACAATTACATTAATCCTATAACTCCTCTCCTTTTAATGTGATTTTAGATGTTGATTAATTCGCCTCCTCTATTTACATTTGAGTTCAATAGCAGGCCAAACAGTAATATGCCAACCCCTAATGGACATGCTGTGACTAAAGTAAAAAAATACTATATTTGAATCAAATGACACTTCAAATAGATATATTAAATCCAAAAGCTACTAAACTTCTCAAAGACCTTGCTGACTTGAACCTCATTTCAATTAGAGGTGAACAAGAAAATAATTTTATAAAAGTTGTAGCCAAACTTCGTAAAAAAGCATCGACTGAAAACCCAACTCTTGAAATGATAACGAAAGAGGTTGAGCTTGTAAGAACAAAGCGTTATGCGCAAAAAAAAGGATAGAATCATTATTGACACAAACCTTTGGATTAGTTTTCTTTTATCAAAAAGAACCACAGGCCTTGACAAATTATTTCTTGAACAATCAATCACCTTAATTTTTAGTCAAGAGTTGCTCGACGAATTTATAGAAGTTGCAAGACGTCCTAAACTAAAAAAGTATTTCAATCTTTCAGACCTTGAAGAGCTATTGAAACAAATAAATTTACATGCTGAATTCGTCTCTATAACTTCAAATATTAATCTTTGCCGTGACCAAAAGGATAATTTCCTACTTTCATTGGCAATTGACAGTAAGGCCAATTATTTATTAACAGGAGATAAAGACTTATTAGTGGTTGACAAAATTGGTAAAACAAAAATAATCACAGTGACACAATTTCTAACCAACAGAAGTAAGAACCACTAACAGACGTTTGGACTCAATAATGTCTGGAATCTTAAAGGAAAAAGAAACTTCAGAAAAGTTTATTTTTAAAGTAAACAACTAAGTCGAAATTTGTGGTAAGCATTCACTAAATCGGCAAGTGCGAAAAACGTTCAAAATAAACTAAGAGCATTATTCCGCCTTCATTTATTCAATTGATTTAATCTAAATTAATAAGCAAGTTTAAAACGAAGTAAATGATTTTAAAATCTATGAAAATTGGCTTAATGTAAATGAATAAAATTCTCACATAAAGCTGCTCTTAAAAGCTCAAACCTTGTTATCTCCCATTTTCCCTTCACACCAATCAAAATTATTCGTATTTTGCCATCAGCTATTGGAATGAATACATGATTGATAAAAAGTCCCTTTCTGAACGTGATATCTGCACAAAGTTTATTACCCCTGCTGTTGAGAAATCGGGTTGGAATAAACATACTCAGCTCCTTGAAGAGGTTTCGTTTACCGATGGAAGAATTTATGTACGTGGTAAATTAACTACCAGAGGAAACCAAAAACGTGCAGATTATATTCTCTATTATAAACCGAATATTCCTATTGCCATTATTGAGGCCAAAGACAATAAACATTCTCTTAGAGCTGGTATTCAACAGGCTTTAGAGTATGCTCAGATTCTTGATATTCCTTGTGTGTTTAGCAGCAATGGTGATGGATTTTTGTTTCACGACAGAACCGCTACCGATGGAAATATTGAATCGGAAATTGGTATAGACGAGTTCCCTTCTCCTCAACAATTATGGGAGAAATACAAAACCTATAAGGGCATAACGACAGATGATGCGGAGAAAATTGCTTCACAAGATTATTACTTCGATGGTAGTCAACGTAAGCCGCGTTACTACCAACAAATTGCTGTAAATAGAACCGTTGAAGCCATTGCCAATGGTCAGAATAGAATTTTATTGGTGATGGCAACCGGCACTGGTAAAACGTACACGGCCTTTCAAATCATTTATCGTTTGTGGAAATCGAGAAGCAAAAAAAGAATCTTGTTTCTAGCAGATAGAACTGCCTTGATTGACCAAACCCGTAAAGGTGATTTCAAACACTTCAAAGACAAAATGACCATCATTAAAAAGAAAGTAGTTTCTTCTAAAGATGGAAAAGATGAATTGGTGTCGAATAAAAAAAGAGGCATTGATACAGAGGATAAGGCTTATGAAGTTTTTCTGGGTTTGTACCAAGGATTAACCAATAATGAACCCAATATTGAAGATGCTTACAAAGATTTTTCTCCCGATTTCTTCGACTTAATTGTGATTGATGAGTGCCACAGAGGTAGTGCCAAAGAAGATAGCAGTTGGAGAGAAATTTTATCTTATTTTAAACATGCTACACATATTGGTTTAACCGCTACGCCCAAGGAAACCAAAGAAACCAGTAATACTGAATATTTTGGAGAGCCTGTTTATACTTATTCATTGAAACAGGGTATCAACGATGGTTTCTTGGCTCCATATCGTGTGATTAGAATTGGCTTGAATGTGGATGCTGAAGGATGGCGTCCTGAGCAAGGGAAAACAGATAAACAAGGCAATTTAATTGAGGATAGGATTTATAACCGCAAGGACTTCGACAGACATTTGGTGATTGATGAACGTACCGAATTGGTGGCACAAAAACTCACTGAATTTCTGAAAGGTTATGACCGTTTTGCCAAGACCATTGTGTTTTGTATGGACATTGACCATGCAGAACGTATGCGCACAGCTTTGGCTAAATACAATGCCGATTTGGTTACAGAAAATTATAAGTACGTGATGCAGATTACTGGCGATAATGAGGAAGGCAAAAGAGAGTTAGATAATTTCATTAACCCTGAAGAAAAATATCCTGTCATTGCTACTACTTCTGAATTAATGACCACGGGGGTTGATGCACAAACTTGTAAAGTAATTGTATTGGATGCCAATATTAATTCCATGACCAAGTTCAAACAGATTATTGGTAGAGGCACGCGTATCAATGAGGAGTTTGGCAAATTGTATTTCACCATTCTTGATTTTAGAAATGCCACAGATTTGTTTGCCGACAAAGATTTTGATGGTGACCCCATTCGCGTTAAACCTGTTACTCAAGATGATGATTTGTCTTTGGTTGTGATTGAAGAAGAAGAAAATTCAATCACTGTTTTAGATGAAGTAACAGGCCAAGAAATTGTTTTTGAAAAGGCCCAAATTCGTTATCCTGATGGCTCTAAACTTAGCGGCAATTGGGTTTCTAAAGAGCCTCAAACCTATAGAGAAAAAGTATATGTAAATGGTGTAGATGTTTCTGTTTTGGTAAGCAGAGAAATGTATTTCGACCAACACGGAAAACCCATTACCACCAGTTTAAAAGACCATACCAAAGAAATCATCAAAGAAAAATATACGTCACTCGATGACTTTTTAAACAAGTGGAATTCTACCGACCGCAAAGAAGCCATCATTGCTGAATTACAAGAACAAGGTGTAATGGTTGAAGCCTTGTATGAAGCTGTAGATAAACAAGTAGATTTATTTGATTTAATCTGTCATGTAGCCTACGACCAAAAACCATTAACCAGGAAAGACAGAGCCAATAATGTGAAGAAAAGAAACTACTTTACAAAATATGGAGAGCAAGCCAAAAAAGTTTTAGAAACCCTCTTGGAAAAATATGCAGATGAAGGAATCTCGAATATGGAAAGCATTGAAGTACTAAGGGTAAAACCATTCGATGAATTGGGCTCTCCGTATGAAATCATTCAAGAATTTGGCAGCAAAGAAAAGTATCTAGAAGCGGTGAAGGAGTTGGAAATTGAGTTATATAAAACTGCCTAAAGAATTAGGTATTGTTGTGAATTTGAGAGTCAAGACAAAGTCACAATTGTCGCTAAAGTCACTAATATGAAAGAAGAAGAACAAAATAATAACCACGGTTTTATCCCTACCCATGGTGGCTATAAAAATCTGATTAGCTACCAGAAATCAGAAATTATTTATGATGGGACCATTTACTTTACTAGACGTTTCTTTCAGAAACCCGACCGCACCATTGATCAGATGGTGCAAGCAGCTAGAAGTGGGAAACAAAATATTGTTGAAGCAAGCATGGCTTCTGCCACTTCGAAAGAAATGGAAATTAAATTAACCAATGTTGCAAGAGCTTCTTTGGAGGAACTAAAAATTGATTATCAAGATTTTTTAAGAACCAATAAATACGAGATTTGGGATAAGGAGCATAGGTTAACAACAAGATTTAGAGAAATAAATAAAACACCCGATGCCAATTATGCTACATACCAAAAAGCAATAGAACATGAACAACCGGAAATATGCGCCAATTCTATGATTTGCTTAATTAATATTGTAAGCTATTTGTTGGCAAAACAAATTAAATCATTGGAAATTGCTTTTATGAATGAAGGTGGCTTAAAAGAAAGAATGACCAAGGCTAGATTAAATATACGTAATAAAAAGTAAATCTCTTAGGGACTCTTAGCGACAATTGCGACTGGTCACAATTGTCGCTAAGAGTCCCTAAAACCCCATAACAAAAAAACATGAGCAACATAAGCGGCATCATAAAAAGTATACAAAACATCATGTGGCAAGACACTGGCCTCAATGGTGATGCGCAACGCATTGAACAATTGGGTTGGATGCTTTTTCTAAAAATATTTTCTGATAAAGACAAAGAATTAGAATTACTCGACGATAACTATACCTCTCCTATTCCACACCAATTTCATTGGGTAAACGAAAAGGGCAATTGGGCTGGTGATGATGAAGGCATGACCGGGGATGAATTACTAGAGTTTGTTGATAGACAATTGTTTCCTGCTTTACGCAATTTAGATTTGAGCACAGGCAATCAGCGAGCTGTGATTGTACGTGAGGTATTTGAAGGCAATAACAATTACATGAAAAGCGGTATCAATATCCGTAAGGTATTGAACAAGCTCAACGAAATTGATTTTAATATTGCCAAAGACCGTCATGCTTTTGGTGAATTGTATGAAAGCATTTTAAAGGACTTACAAAGTGCAGGCAAGAGCGGTGAGTTTTATACACCCAGGGCCATTACACAATTTATTACCGAAATGGTAAATCCGCAATTGGGAGAAAAAGTACTGGACCCATCATGCGGAACAGGAGGTTATTTAACCTGTGCCATTGAGCATTTGAAGAAGCAAGCCAAAAATGTAAAAGAGCGAAAAAGCATTGAAGAAAACATCAATGGATGGGAGTACAAACCCCTGCCCTATTTGTTGGCCACAACCAATTTAATTCTACATGATATTGAAATACCCAATATTAAATTTGGTGATGCCTTAGACCAGCCCTTGAGTAATTTCACCGAAAAACACAGGGTGAATGTAATATTGGCCAATCCACCATTTGGCGGCATTGTAGCCAATGGCAATGAAGCCAATTTTCCGCAAACATACCGCACCAAAGAAAGTGCAGATTTGTTTTTAATTCTCATGATTCATTTGTTGAAACAAGATGGAAGAGCCGGCATTGTATTACCCGATGGCAGCTTAACTGGCGATGGCGTAAAACAAAGAGTGAGACAAAAATTATTGGAAGATTGCAACCTGCATACCATTATACGCTTGCCCAATTCGGTGTTTCAACCTTATGCAACGGTAGCAACCAATTTATTGTTTTTTGATAAAGGCAAAGCCACCAAAGACATTTGGTATTACGAACACCGTATGCCAGAAGGCTATAAAGCTTATAACAAAACAAGACCTATTAAAGTTGAAGAATTTGAACCCATTAAACAATGGTGGAATAATAGAACCGAAAGCGAAATAGCCTGGAAAGTAAATATCAAAACTATCATAGAAAGAGGCTATGATTTGGACATTAAAAACCCAACCAAACCTGTTGAAGAAAAGGAACACAATAGTGCTGAATTGATGGAGATGTTGAATATTTCATTTAACAAAAGCCAGCAATTATTGGAGCAATTAAAAGGAGCAGTGAAATGAGTTGGAAGAAAGTGAAACTAGGAGAAATTCTTACTGAAAGTAAAATAATCTCTGAGAAACCTAATCCTGATAGAAGAATCACCGTACGATTAAAAGTTCTTGGAGTTGAAAAAAGAGGATTAGAAAATGAAGTCGAGGGTGCAACAAAACAATACATTAGAAAAGCTGGTCAGTTTATTTATGGTAAACAAAATTTCCATAAAGGGGCATTTGGTATAATTCCTCCAGAATTAGATGGATTTGAAAGTAGTTCTGATTTACCAGCTTTTGATGTCGATAAATCATGCTTACCAGAATTTATTTTTTACTTTTTTAAACAAGGTAATTTCTACTTAGAACTATCTAAAGTTGCTTCAGGTGTTGCAACACAAAGAATTAATACAACTCAATTATTTGAGTTAGAGATGATGCTACCTGATATTAAAACTCAGAAACTTCTGATTTCAAATATTCAGCTATTGGAGAAAAATGGACTAGCAATTACCAACGAACTCACCCACCAACTCACTTTAGTAAAAAAACTTCGTCAATCATTTTTACAAGAAGCGGTGCAGGGTAAATTGGTAACACAAAACCCAGCTGACGAACCCGCAAGTGAATTATTAAAAAAGATAAAAACAGAAAAAGAAAAACTGATAGCAGAGAAGAAACTCAAAAAAGAGAAAGCACTTCCACCAATACAAGCAGAAGAAATTCCATTTGAAATACCTGAAGGATGGGTTTGGTGTAGGTTGGGGGAGATTACATTGTATTCAGAAGCAGGCAAGAGTTACCAAGCTGATGAGAAAGTTGCTCAAGAAAATGAATGGGCTGTAATAAAAACGAGTGCAATTACGTCAGGTAACTTTTTAGAAGATGAAAATAAACGACTTCCTTTTCAAGAAGAAAATCTTACTAAAATAAAAATCAATTTAGGTGATTTGTTATTCTGCAGAGCAAGCGGATCAAAAGGGCTTGCAGGTAAATCATGTTTAGTTAACTTAAATCCAAAAGTAAAATTGATTTTAAGTGATAAATCAATTAGATATATTTTACATAATAGTATTTATAAAAACTATATTCATCTATATAATTCTTCTTCCTTTGGTGAACTTTATTATCAAAATTTAGGAACCAAAAAAAGTACCACAATGAATAATATAACAAGGGAACAATTCAATTATCTTACTATCCCCCTCCCACCCCTTTCCGAGCAAACCCGTATTGTTCAAAAACTAGATGAACTCATGCAAACTTGTGATGAGTTAGAATCTAGTATCAAAGAAAGCCAATCACAAAAAGAGAAACTTTTGCAACAGGTTTTGAGAGAGGCTTTGAGGAAGTAGAAAGTAATTTCTTGTTGACGGTATTAAGGCATTGTTATTTGAAGCAATTAAAGGCTTTTTGGGGTTTTAATAAATTGACTTTAGCGTTTTTATTTTTAGGGGATTATTGATATACTTTTGGGATTATTACTTCCTAATTTAATCTATTTTTTTAGGTAGAATTGCAAAAAAAAGAGTTTCGGCCAAACGATACAATCTCATCAAATTCGAATGCAACCGACAGCTTGTCATTATTTCTCCAGATAATAAGAAATTTTAAACTCATTTCAATGTAACTTACTGACAGAATTTGTCAATTTGGGTAAGGCATGCCTTTTGAAATAAATTTTCAAAAAATATAAATGGCAACACTTTTACAATCTATTCAAGTGCTTATTGACAACATCACAGTTACCGATAGGCAAGAGGAAAACATTAAGCAATCAATTTCAAATATTGACGGCTACCTAAAGGACAAAGAAAACGGTTTATTTATAGAGCGAACTTTCACAAATGGCTCTTACGAACGAGACACCAACATTAGACCACTTGACGACATAGATATGTTTGCTGTGTTAAAGTTAGATGAATGGAAGGATGATTATGGCAATTTGCCCAACCCCCAAAGTGTTCTTACCAAATTCAAGAACTATTTGAATAGCTTAAACGACTACAAAGGAAAGGTGAGTCAAGACAGACCTTGTGTAACTATAGAACTTAGCAACAAGAGTTTTGACATTTTACCAAGCTTTGAGCAATCAATGGGCGGCTACTTAATTCCAAACTATGACTTGAAATCATGGACTTATTCTTATCCTGAACAATTAGCAACTAACCTTGACAACATTCACAAAACTCGAAATTACAAAGTTAAGCCTACTATTAAAGCAGTAAAGTATTGGAACAGGGAAAACGAAAAAATCATTCCCTCTTACCATTTAGAGGAAGTCGCGATAAACACATTTCAGATAAACGATTTCATAAACTATGAGGAATCAATTCGCCTATGGTTCAACAATGCTGAATACTATTTGCAATCTTCAAAGTTTAAATCTACTGGCGACCATGAGGCAGCAATAAACAAAATCAAGAAGGTTAAAGACAAGCTAAACGATGCCAAGAAAAAGTATGAAGAAGGCAAAGAAGGTGATTCTATGAAAATTTGGAAAGATATTTTCGGCAGAGAGTTCCCGACAGTAGATGAAGAAGAAGCAAAGAACTTTTCTAAATCACTTTCAGAAGGTAGCTTAAAAATAGGAACAGCAGGTGCATTATCAACCACAGTTGGGAACGCAATCGGAGCATCTAAAGGATTTTACAATGGCATTTCACAAGAATAAATCCTTCAATCCCGAAATTCAGATTGGAGCAATGAAAAGCCGCTATCCAGAATTCAAAGCAAAAAAATTAAACAATGGCAATATTGAATTCACGGGAGAATTGCAGGTAAAACCTGAATTGCCAATCTATACGGTCTCCATTACTTACCGAGGCGATTCAAGTCCACTTATTAAAGTTTTAAATCCTGAGTTAGTTGAAGAGCCACCACATATTTATAGTGAAACAAGAACACTTTGTCTATACAAGCCATCCAACTACAAATGGACTAAAGACAAGTTGATAGCAAAAGACATTGTATCATGGACAGCAGCTTGGATTTATTTTTATGAAGTATGGCTCCAAAGTGGAGAATGGTTTGGGCCAGAAGCACCTCACTCAATTTTAATTAAACAAGAATGACAAAAATAGTTCCTTACAAAAATGATTATTTACTGGTAGAAAGAAATGAGTTGCTATCGCAGATTATTCTTTGGACTTCAGTTTTTATTTCAGTTGCAACTTTAATAATTACAAAAGCTGATGTTCCTTTCTACAAAGAACCAAAAATCAGTTTACTAAATACAATTAATTGTTTCTTAGCAGTTGTTTATTTTATTTCAGATATTGTTGCTAATTACCTTTTTCAAATGGCAGAAACAAAAAGACGAGAAGATTTCTTTGACAATAGTTTGAATACTAAACTCTCTGAAGCAATATCAGAAGGCTATTTTTCAAATGAGCATTTAAGCCCAAGCATTTTAAAGATGGGAGTAAATAATTTTGAGAATTCATATTTTTCTAAAAATATAACCAGAAGAATGCTTCAACCTATGCTATTAAAAACAGCATTGATTTTGGTTTTGTTTTTAATTCTTGCATTATTTACAGACAGAGAAATCCTTACTACTGCTTTGCAAATTGTTTTCCCGTTTACCATTGTTCAACAAACGATTCGTTTACTTCTATACCATAAAAGAATTGGTGATGTTTTCAAAAACTACCAAAAAATTTTTAGTTCCACCGCAGAAGGAAATAAAGAAAAACTCATAATTCATAATATGACGAGTTATGAAACAACACTTTCGTGGGCTTGCATAAAACTTAATAGTAAGATATTTAACAAAGTAAATGATGAACTAACACCAAAATGGGAGGCAATTAAAAAGAATTATCATATTTAATAAAACATCTCCACTGTATGTCCTATATCAATTCATATCTAATAAAACTTGCAAAGCAACTTTCTAACTCCAAAGAGGCCAGAGATAAAATTGACAATTCTTACAACTACTTAGAGGGAAAAATATTTGAATTTTTTCGTGATAGAATTCAACAGGTTCAAATTTTTGGCTCTTATGAAAGAGGGACTGAATTACCACAATCGATTGACCTCAATTCTGATGTTGATATATTAGTGATTTTTAAAGCAAACGATTTCCAACCTGCCACCTTTTTAAAGCATCTTCAAGAATTTGCAGACAAAATATATCCCAGGTCAGAAGTTTCTCCAGATCACCCCGCAATAACTGTGCGATTAAACCATACCAAGTTTGAACTCGTGCCTGCTTATTGGGAAACATACTATTTTGTAAGCGATGATTTAAAAATACCAGCTCCAAGAAACAAAGAGCTAAAATGGATAACAACAGAACCAAATAAACTTAAAAGCACTCTTCAAAAAAAAGACAGCGATGAAAATGAATTGATGATTCCTCTAATAAAACTCATAAAGTATTTCAACACTTTGCAAGGTAAGCCATTCGACTCCTTCTCGATTGAAAAATTTGCAGTGAGCAGCAGTTACCCTTGCGAAAATTTGAGAGATTATTTTTTCGAATTCATAGATGATTTGGATACTTTTGATAAATCAGAACCTCAACTCAAATTTATTTCAGAACTGAAAGAGAGACGAGAGAATTTGTTGGCTTTGGAAAAGAGAAATCTTACAGATTATATTGAATTAGAACTCCAGAAATTTATACCATTACGTTACTAAACCGAAATTTATTTTCAGACAATACTAGCCAATAACTTCACCTACAAATAATTTGAATTTCTTTGGTTAAACTAACCTTTGTACATCTTTTCAAATACATATTATACAAAATATAAAGTTGTAAATTCATATCCAAATTAAACTTAACCTTCAAAAATCAAATGGACTCCTTCAAACTTGCAATGATATTTTAGCCAGCATCTAAGAAAGCTAAGCTCAAAATGAAAAACTTTTGCAACAGGTTTTGAAAGAAGCTTTGAGGAAGAAAACAGTAATTTATTGTTGCCTGTATTAACGCATTTCTATTTGTTTTTTGATGTAACTAAATGCTTTACTTATTTTTAATTTATTGTGCTTATAGTTTTTATTTCTGAGGAAATATTGATATAATTGATTAATGCTTTTATACCCTGATATTCAGTATTATCAAATAGCATGATTTTGTGGAATTTTATACATTAGAGGCAAATCGTAACAAGTGTACTAAACTTAAACTAAATGCAAAAAAAGAATGAAACAATTAATAACGGCAATTCAAATCAATTAAAATGGAAGAACAGTTGACCGAACTTTTTGATGAGACTTTAAATATCTTTTTTGTAGGAGAAGTTCAAAATATTTTGGACGATGTAGCAGAGCGTAATTTATGCGGACGACTGGCCATTTATCTGACACCTAAGTTACAGGATTATGAACTTATTGGTTACTATGCCGACCCTGAATACAATCGCAAGCAAGGCGGACAAGTAAAAACTATATTAGACGGTGATATGAACGAAATCACTATTCAATGCGACTTGATTGTGCATAGCAGAGGTAATATAGTTGAACAAGACAATTTAATAGCAATTGAAATGAAAAAATCCACACGACCCGACGCAGAGCGAATAGCCGATAGAATAAGATTAAGAGCAATGACAAGAGACAGCTATGATGGTGTTTGGGCAACAGACGGTGTAACACATCCAGAACATGTTTGTGGATACTTAGTTGGAGTTTATATGATTTTGAACATTGCCGCAAGGAGTTGCTCTATTGAATATTACCAGCACGGTAATTTAGTAAATCAAAGGACACAAATGTTTTGAAATATAAATAATATTGGGCAGGCAAACCTATGCATACTTGAAAAGACACAACTTCGGTCGTACAATCTTGCAGAATGTAAAAGCACCTTTCGCAAGATAAGGTTCTATCTACCACAAAAACATTTTAGCAAGTGAAGGTGCACTTCTCTGCATAACCTCCAGTGATAAAAATCCCGCCCTTCTTATAATTGCATTATTGCAAACTTGCAAGGAATTAGAACTTAGCATCAAAGAAAGCCAAGCACAAAATGAAAAGCCCTTGCATCAGGTTTTGAGTTAAGCGTAGAGTAAGTAAAAAGGTGTTGCACTGTTGATTTTGTTGCCGATTTTAAGGCATTACTAGTTGCTTTTTGAAGAAATTAATGGCCTTCCTTAATTTTTATTTATTGTTCGTATAGTTTTTATTTTTGATGATTTATTGATATACTTGTTTACTGCTTTTCTACCCTTCTATTATTTTTCCCTTGGTGGACTAGCTATTAATAAAGGAGTAATATCTAATGCTTAGAGACCGACAAACGATAATATGAACAAATAAATGACACATTTTGACCCATCGAAAAATAAGGTATTTTTTGGCAATACAGACAAATTAGCGGACTGGATTGCTGAAAGTATTGACCAAGTAAAAGTTATTGATAAAATAAAATTAATGCTAAAAAATTACCTTGAATTGGACAACGTTAGTTTTCTATTCGGTTCAGGGACATCAATTCATTTAGGAGCAGTTGCTATTCGCAACTTCCCTCTTGAAGTTGAAACTTACATTAAAGAACAAGACGCTGCAATAGCTGGAATAAATGACCACTTTGTTTTTGTAATAAAACAGTTACAAGGTGATTTCTTAAATTACGGAAAGGCTAATTTAATTGGGAAAACTCAAACTTTTGAAAACGTAAATAAATGGAAGTTTGAAATTGTTGACGACATAGTACGGGACATTGATTCCAAGGAAATAGTAATTGAATATGAAAAGGTTCTAAATTATCTCATTGCACTAGATTATATATTCAGTGAAGACAAATCCAAGCAAAGAACAGATAAATGTGCAGAACTTATAACCGTAATTAAAGAAGGTCTATTCAATGTTTGCAATTTAGAAAACAGAAATGTATCTCAAACCATAATTGACAGAAAAAAAGCTAGTCAATTTGAAAAAGAAAGAGAGCAAGGCAATCTATTAGAAACTAAAAGCAAATATATATTCCATGAAAAATTTATTAAAGCTTTACTTCAAAGACCTTTAAATCTGAGAAGGGCAAACATCTTTACCGCCAACTACGATTTAGCGTTTGAATATGCTTTTGATAAATTAGGTATCCACTACATTGATGGCTTCTCAGGTTTTCACAAAAGATTTTTTAAGCCTGAAACTTTTGAGTATGATATTTTTTACCCAGGCTCAACAACGTCTGGAAAAGTTCAGAGAATTGAAAAAGTTGTGCGATATTTCAAATTACACGGCTCATTATCTTGGGTAAATTCTGAATCAAGAGATGCCAATAACCTTTATGGGATTGAGGAAAAACCTCTTGAACTGATCGAATCATTAAAGAAAAAAGGTGAAATAATAATCTACCCTTCTGCTGTTAAAAAGTCATACACCCTTGACTTACCATACTCAGAACTGTTTCGTCAATTTGCTTCAACCATAACCCAATCACAGTCGGTTCTTATTACTGTAGGGTATTCATTTGGTGACGACCATTTTAATGATATTATTTATCAAGCATTGTCTAATCCAACATTCACTCTTATTGTTGTTGATTTTCAAGGTACTCGAAACGAATATATAAATAACCTTAAAGAGCTTAACGACCCTAGAGTCATTATTCTTGAAGGCGAGTTTTTTGGTGACTTTTTGACTTTCTCAGATACACTAATGCCGAATTTCAACAATGTGGACAACAATGAAAAAGTAGCAAATACTTTAAATGAATTATTTAGTCCAAAATCATTACCACAAGAACCTAATTAAGAACCTGAACAATGAGTGAAAGAAACATTGGCAAAGTCATTTCTGTAGATAGTTTCAGGGCATATATCCGACTAGATGATGACTTGAAAAGCCTTTATAAAAGTGGTTACGAAGATATCTATGAAGTAGCAAGGATAAACTCGTATGTTATTATTCCAATCGGAGCTGACAGGATAGTTGCAATGGTTACAAGCGTTAGAGCGATTGATGAAACTGAACTCGGAAAAAACAAGGAGGCTATATTTTTGACAAAGTCAGCTAGGTATTTAGTCGCAACTATGATTGGGACAATTGAAAATAGTGGAAAATATATTCAAGGAGTTTATAATTATCCTATTCTCGACAATCCTGTTTGGTATGTTACAAGACAAGATTTAGATAATATTTTTGACCAAAAGGAGAAAGCAGAAATTAATTTTGAAGATGACTTCTATCTTCCTATTGGTACTTCACCCTCATTTTCAGATTACAAAATCAAAATTAATCCTGACAAATTTTTTGGAAAGCATGCTGCAATTCTAGGTAATACTGGCTCTGGTAAATCTTGCACTTTTGCCTCGATAATCCAAAGTCTATTTGAATTTGAATATAATGGAAAATTTCTTAAAAATGCTCACATAATTATATTTGATACAAACGGAGAATATAGGCAGGCATTTCAGGGAACTAAAGAAAATCCTTACAAAAAATTAAATGAAGTAAATGCCTTTCACATTGATAGAAGTGGTATGAAGGTGCCATTTTGGTTTATGAATTTTGCCGATTTTGACTTTTTATTTGAGCCTACTTCTGGAACACAAGCACCAGTTTTTAAACGAGCATTAGGTTTAGCAAAAAATCAAAAAGTAATTGGAGTAAAACCCATTTTGGACAAGTTTACCGAACGAGGTATTTTAAGTTTATTTGATGCTTCACCAGATGATATTAAGAAAAGAAAATGCACTCAAAGCTATGGGAATTGGGTATATAAAAATAATAATGAAATATTAGGTCTTGCAAGTACGATTGTATCAAATGGTAATCAACTTTTGACAGAAATTCAATCAGCACTTTCGGTATTAGGAGCAAACAACACTATTAATGACGAAAAGAATGCATTGCTGGTATTGGAAGCAAAATATTTGGAATATTCAAATACTCAAAATGTTGAGCAAATCGCAATTGAAAAAAATATTGATTTACCAATATGGTTTAATTTCCAAGACCTCATAACTAGATTTTTTGATGAAGCAATAAATGAGCAAGAAAATTCGGGAAACAGGTTGAGGGAATTTGTTTCAACATTAAGGTTAAGGTTACAATCATATTTAAGTGACGAAAGGATTGCTCAACCATTACTTCTCAACCAAACTGATGAAATTACGAATGCATTAGCTAAATTCATTTCATTCATTTTAGGTGATTTTTGTAAAGTATATAAAACTGATGACACAGACTTATTCACGAATTTTTATAAAGAGCAATTAGCAAAGGAGGATGTTGAAAAGCTTGCTAATGAAAAACCAAGTCAAGTAACTATCATTGATATGTCGTTGTTGCCTTTCGAAGTTTTGGAGACTATAACTGGTTTAATTGGTAGACTAATTTTGGAGTTTGTTTCACGATTCCCAGAAAGTGATAGAGGCAAATTACCAATGGTTATTGCACTTGAAGAAGCACAAAATTATATCCCTGAAAAAAATCGTGGTGACAGAGAATCAATTGCAAAGAAAGTATTCGAAAGAATTGCAAGAGAAGGACGGAAGTATGGAATTTCATTGCTGGTTTCAAGCCAACGACCATCCGAATTATCAAAGACAGTATTATCACAATGCAATTCATTCATTATTCACAGACTTCAAAATCCAGAAGACCAAAAATATGTTCGACAATTGGTTTCAGCAGCAAATGAAGACATACTTCAACAATTGCCAATTTTACCACAACAACATGTAGTAATTATGGGTGATGCTGTAAGGACACCTGTGCAGGCAAAAATGAATACTGCTAATCCAAGGCCAAATAGCAATAATCCAAAGTTTATTGAAAACTGGTCTATGGACTTACCAAAAGACTTTCCTAACTATGAAAAAATTGCTGAGGCATGGGAAAAAGGAGAAAAATACATTCCAACAAACAATGAACCCCAAGTCTGAAATAAAAGACGCACGAGGACATAACAGCGTTCGGATCAATGGCAGATAAAGTAGTTAATTGAACATTCTACCTCGCATCAACTTTTGTGGTGTATTAACAGTTTGGTGCTTCGAAATCTCTTACTTATTGTGTCGAAAAATGTTAAATTTAACATCCCTCCAAAACCAAAAACGCCCTGCAGACTCTCATCTCCAGGGCGTTTTTATTTTAACAAACTATCTCTTTACGAATTCAAAAACACAAACATATTCTTGTCATCTAATTCAATTTTTACTTTTGAATCGCGGTTGATGCTGCCGCTGAGGATGGCTTTGGATAATTCGTTGAGGATGCGTTTTTGAATGACTCGTTTCAATGGTCTGGCTCCATAAGTTGGATCATAACCCAATTGTGCAAGCCAGTCGAGGGCTTCGTTGGTAAGTTCTATCTGAATGCCTTGTTCTCACAGTTGTTTGAGGGCAGAACATGGTTCAAACCCAAAATTTGCTAAACCCTTATTTAGGTTTTTGCAACAATTTAAGGGAATCCTAAAAAGGAGACAAAAATGAGCCAAAAATGAAAAAGGAACCCAAAATGAGTTCCTTTTAAATCTTTTACTTGATTACGTTTCTACGAAAGAAAGAGGCTTTACCAAGTCTATATGTCACAAATTTAATCAGATTTAAAGATATTGCCAAATATGAAATTAGTATTAAGGAATAAACACTTTTCAAGACCTCGATACAATAGGTATTTGAATGCAACTGGAAATAACAATGAAAGAGCGAAAAAACTCTACAATGCAAATATACGTTTAGCACAAGCCTTTCATCCAATTTTAAGTCAATTTGAAGTGGTACTTAGAAATAACCTTAACATCAGCCTTTCAATATATTTTTCTGACCCTGAATGGATTATAAATCAAAAATCAGGCTTTATGCGAGATAACTCTTTAAGAAACTCTCATTATTTTTTAAGAACTTGTATTCAAAAGACTGAAACAAAATTAACAAGACGAGCAATTCCAATTACTAGTGGGAAAATAATATCAGACCAAACTTTTGGATTTTGGATTGCATTTTTCCTTTCTCATCATTATTCCCTAGTGGGAGGACAACCAATACATATATTTGCTCACAAACCAATATCAGAAAATAGGGCAAGTATTTACTCAAAACTTGACGAGATAAAAAACTTTAGAAACAGGGTAAATCATTGCGAACCAATTTGTTTTAACGGTCACACAATCGATTGCTCATTGGCATTAGACATCAGGTCAAAACTTTATAGTTTAATAAAGTGGATTGACCCTCAATTAGTTCCTTTTTTTGAAAGCATCGACAATATCCAAAGCAAAACATCATTTATAATGACAATTTAAAAATGTATTACCATATTTAAATAAACAAAGTCAAATATCTTGCTTCGATTTCGGCATATGCGGAATATCAAAAATCAATATAAATAACTGTGAGAATCTGCTATAAAATCAATCTTCATTTTCTCTAACAGATATCTGATATTTTAAACCATCAACACCTCGTTTGAGTTTAGCAAAATGTTTGGTCAAGTTGCCCGTCTTGGCTGATTTCTTCAATAACTCATTTAAGATTTTTGAAGTGTCGTTTGAATTTGATTTATCTATTATTAGTATCATAATAGTTTTGATTCTTTCAAAAATATTCTTTTTATTGAATTTGCAATTGATGAAATCAAATAGAAAGCATTAACCAAAATTTGGCAATAAAATATTTCACCCATTCTGGGTTTAATTCTTACACTATTATCATTTCTATAATAATGCCACCCATTCTGGGTTAAAGATTGACAATTATTAATCAATAAACCTTTATTAAAAGATTCGTTTCAGACTCTCATTCAATCATACAAAAAAAAGCGGCTCCTATTCTCGTAAAAGCCGCTTTGGAATGGGTAATTATAATTCAACTTAGCTATTCAAAAACACAAACATATTCTTGTCATCCAATTCAATTTTTACTTTTGAATCGCGGTTGATAGTGCCGCTGAGGATGGCTTTGGATAATTCATTGAGGATGCGTTTTTGAATGACACGTTTCAATGGTCGTGCTCCATAAGTTGGGTCATAACCCAATTGTGCAAGCCAGTCGAGGGCTTCGTTGGTTAGTTCAATTTGAATGCCTTGTTCGCCTAGTTGTTTAAGTAGGATAGTCATTTGTAAATCGACAATGCTTCTTACATCTTCTCTCGATAATGGCGTAAACATAATCACTTCATCAATCCTGTTTAAAAACTCAGGTCGGATGCTTCTTTTCAGTTGTTCCATCACGCCTATTTTGGCTTCTGCCATCAATTCTTCTTTGTTGAATTCCGTTAAGCTTTCAAACTTTTCTTGAATCAACTGAGAACCCATATTGCTTGTCATAATGATGATGGTATTCCTGAAATTCGCCAATCTACCTTTGTTATCGGTTAATCGTCCATCATCTAAAACTTGTAACAAAATATTAAATACATCTGGATGTGCTTTTTCAATTTCATCCAACAATACAACCGAATAAGGTCTTCTACGAATGGCTTCTGTTAACTGTCCGCTTTCTTCATAACCCACATATCCTGGAGGCGCTCCAATCAATCTACTTACTGTATGTTTTTCTTGGTACTCACTCATGTCGATACGCACCATGGCATTTTCTTGGTTGAAAAGGTAATCAGCCAAAGCCCTTGCCAATTCTGTTTTACCTACTCCGGTTGTTCCTAAGAAAATAAAAGAACCAATTGGCTTCTTAGGGTCAGACAAACCTGCTCTGCTTCTTCTAATGGCATCTGAGATAGCTGAAATGGCTTCCTCCTGCCCTACTACTCTTTTGTGTAATTCTTCTTCGAGGTGTAATAATTTCTCTCTATCACTTTGCAACATGCGGTTTACGGGAATGCCTGTCCAGCGACTCACCACACCTGCAATGTCTTCACTATCTACTTCCTCTTTCACCATGGCTTTGTGGTCTTTGGCTTCATGTAGTTTCTCTTGTAAAACTTGCAATCTGCTTTCTACCTCTTTTACTTTGCCATACCTAATTTCGGCAACACGACCAAAGTCTCCGGCTCTTTCAGCTTGTTCGGCTTCGAGTTTTAATTGTTCAATTTCTTGCTTGGCATTTTGAATTCCTTCTACCACATCTTTTTCAGATTTCCATTGTGCCTTCAAGGTATTTCGTTCCGATTGTAGGTTGGCAATTTCTTCACTTAACTCCTTTACTTTGGCAGAATCACCCTCACGTTTAATGGCTTCTCTTTCAATCTCGAGTTGCATAATTCTTCTATCGAGCTGATCAATTTCTTCAGGCACCGAATCAATTTCCAATCTCAATTTAGAAGCAGCCTCATCAATTAAATCAATGGCCTTATCTGGCAAAAAACGATCGTTTATATAACGCTGCGATAATTCAACTGCAGCAATAATCGCCTCATCTTTGATACGCACTTTGTGGTGTACCTCATACCTTTCTTTCAAACCACGAAGAATAGAAATAGCAGCTTCGGTATCGGGTTCATCAACATATACTTTTTGGAAACGACGTTCTAATGCCTTGTCTTTTTCGATATACCTTTGGTACTCTGCTAAAGTAGTTGCACCAATGGCTCTTAGTTCACCTCTAGCCAAAGCAGGCTTTAAGATATTGGCAGCATCCATGGCACCTTCAGAACTTCCACCGGCACCAACCAGCGTATGAATTTCATCAATGAACAAAACAATTTCTCCATCAGATGAACTCACCTCTTTCACTACTGCTTTTAGTCTTTCTTCAAACTCACCTTTGTATTTGGCACCAGCAATCAGAGCGCCCATATCGAGTGAAAACACCCTTTTGCTTTTTAAATTTTCTGGCACATCACCATTCACAATTCTATGCGCCAAACCCTCTGCAATAGCGGTTTTACCCACACCAGGTTCACCAATTAAAATCGGATTGTTTTTGGTTCTTCTCGATAAAATTTGAAGCACTCTTCGTATCTCTTCATCTCTTCCAATTACGGGATCGAGTTTACCTGTCTTAGCTAAATCGTTTAAGTTCTTAGCAAACTTATTCAATGATTGATAAGTGGCTTCTGCATCCTGCGATTTAACAGATTCTCCACCTCTTAATTCTTTGATAGCAGCCTTGAGTGCTTTCTCTTGAACACCTGCATCTTTTAACAAATTCCCAACGCTATCATTCGATTTAACTAAAGCTAAAATTAAATGTTCAATGCTTACAAACTCATCACCAAATTCTTTAAGAAAACTAGTTGCTTGAATGAGCACTTGGTTGGCATTGGAAGACAATTGTAATTGGTTACTTCCTGATACTTTTGGTAAAGTACTTAGAATTTGGTCAATTCCTTGAGATATACGTGTAGGATTCACCCCTATTTTTTTGAAGAGGAATCCGGTTAATTGCTCATCTGTTTGAAGTATTCCTTTCAACAGATGGGCTGTTTCAATGCTAGGATTTCCGTTGGTAGCAGCCATTTGTTGGGCTAGCTGAACGGCTTCCTGCGCTTTGATGGTAAACTGATTGAAATTCATATATGTGATTATTTATTATTTCTATTGGATACCTATATCCGTCAAGTATCAATCCAATTGAGATTTTAGGAAAAATTGTCTTTTTTCTTTTCATTTTTTTGGTTTGATATGCAATTATGGCCACAAAACGAATTTCGTTTATTAAAACCCTGAAAGTTTGACTGCTAATGAAACAAAAATGGGTAGAGAAATGAATCCCTACCCAATTGTTTGAATTTCGATTTACACCTATCTACGTTTTGAATTATAACCTACAGACAATCCTACTCTAAAGCCATCTTTGGTTGGAATTGTAGCATAAAAATTAAGAGGAATATTCATTTTACCAGATTTAATTGTTTTTCCAACAGCCAATACCAAAGCCGATGTTAAAGCAAAATCACCTCTGCTATCTAATCTACTTTTAACTTGAAGGTCTTTAATCCCCAAAACATCTAATTCAGATTGGGTATAAAATTTACCATTGTATTCAGCACCTTTTAATCTGGTTGTGGTTGAAATAGTTGGACCAATTGCTATTTCCCAACCTGAATTGTTATTTCTAAAACCATTCAAAAAAGTAAAACTTGGAATAATCATTTGTTGGTCGATACCAGTAACCATAGGAATGAATTCAAACAAAGCTTGGAAATTACCTTCATTTAAGTATTGTTTTTCGAACTGATATCCGAATTGGAACATAGCAGGATAGGCATCAAAACCACCCTCTAATTCAGATTTTTGAAGAATATCAGCATCATTACCAAAAGAGTAAGTATAACCAAAACGTGGACCAGATAAATTCACAATATTTTTATTGGGATTGTTGATGGTATTTTCGAAATCATTCTTTTTTGTTAAATGAATCAATAGTTCTTCATTCACAGGAATACCATACATCTTTTTAATAGCAATTGAAACCATTGATTGAATTTCTTCAGGGAAGTTTAGAAACTCCATGACATGTGTTTTTTCAATGGTTTTTTCTTTTACATTTATCAACCTAAAAGTAAAAATGGTATTACCCGGATAGGTTTCAACACTACCTGTAAACATAAAATCGGAATTTACTTTTTCACCAATTTCAACCAAACAAATTTTACCATAACAATTGTTCACATTCAATTGGTTTTTTTCTATCAAATAGTTGATATCGTATTTATCAGTTACATCATATTTATCAAGACGTTCCATTTCAAGTCTTACCAGATTTCCCATTTGCACAGCATCAAGAGAAAATCCTTTGGTATCGATATTTAATACAGTTAAAGTTGGCTTTTTAGTTTGAGCAAATGCATTCAATTGAGAAACTAAAAGTAATAATCCAAATAAAATCGATTTTAAGAAGTTGAAGCTTTTCATAATTTTTGTTTTTGTTTGATTTGATGATACAAAGGTGAATCATTGCAAACAGCTACTATAATTGCTTTGCGGACTGCATTTAGCAAAGCTTGCATAGATTCCCACTTTATGTATTTTCTAATAAAGCGCGTTTCCTTATTTGCAGATTTTGCAAATTGCTTTGGTGATTAATTGATTTGAGCAATATATTCTTCGATAAAAAATTGGAATGAATCATTTTTATTTGCCCCTGAGCTGAAGCCCAGGGCTATTGATAGCCCAGGGTTTAAACCCCGGGCTATTGAGGAATCAGCAGGATTTTGTTGGGATGTGGGATTCTTCAATTCCTCATTTTCCATGGGCTGAAGCCGCATGGCAATTGAGGAATCAGCAAGATCTTGTTGGGATGTAGGATTTTTCAATTGCCCCGGCGCTTCAGCCCGGGGACTATTAAAAAATATTTAGATAGATTCATTTTCCATGTTAAAAAAAAAGATCATTTAGATAGAAACATTGTTTTCAATTCCTCATTTTCCATGGGCTGAAGCCGCATGGCAATTGAGGAATCAGCAGGATTTTGTTGGGATGTAGGATTTTTCAATTGCCCCGGCGCTTCAGCCCGGGGTGCAGGAGGAATAAAAAAAAATAAATACATTCGCCCCATGAATTTAGCAGATAGAGTCCATGTAATCAATGAGCCACAAACCATTGCTATGGCGAAAAAATCGAGAGAATTAGCGGCTTTGGGTCATGATGTTATTAGTTTAAGTTTAGGTGAACCCGATTTTGCAACACCAGAACATATTAAAGAAGCAGCAAAATCTGCTATCGAAAATAATTTCTCTTATTATACGCCAGTTGTAGGAATACCTGAATTAAGAGAGGCCATTTCTCAAAAATTCAAAACACAAAATAATCTAGCCTACAATGCAGATCAAATTGTTGTTGGTACTGGTGCTAAACATGCCATTATGAATACCATTATGGCCATTATCAATCCGGGTGATGAAGTACTGATTCCTACTCCATATTGGGTGAGTTATTCTGAAATGGTGAAATTAGTTGGAGGAGTTCCAGTATTTATAAAAGGTAGCATTGAAAACGACTTTAAAATCACTGCTGATCAATTAGAAGCAGCCATCACATCAAAATCAAAAGCATTCATTTTCTCATCACCATGTAATCCTACAGGCTCTGTTTTTAGTGAAAAAGAATTGGCAAGTTTGGTTGATGTTTTTAATAAATATCCTGAAATTTTCATTATCTCAGATGAGATTTATGAGTTCATCAATTTCGTTGGAAAGCATGCCAGTATTGGAAGTTTTCCAGGCATGATAGACAGAACCATTACCATCAATGGATTATCAAAAGGATTTGCCATGACAGGTTGGAGATT
This sequence comes from Bacteroidia bacterium, assembly GCA_051861545.1. Lineage (GTDB taxonomy): Bacteria > Bacteroidota > Bacteroidia > UKL13-3 > UKL13-3 > CAISCU01. The sequence goes on from JBIMKP010000042.1 coordinate 32,997, forward strand.
AGGTTATTTAGGTGCTCCAAAAGAAATAGCGGTTGCATGCGAAAAAATCCAAGGACAATTTACCTCTGCAACAAGTGGAATTAGTCAGAAAGCCGCTGTTGCTGCTCTAACAGGTGATTTAAGTCCGAGTTATGAGATGGTAAAAGCCTTTAAAAGAAGGAAACAAATTATGTTTGATGGACTGAGTAAAATCAATGGAATTAAAATTAACGACCCAGAAGGAGCCTTTTATTTCTTTCCAGATATCAGTCATTTTTTAGGCAAACAATACAATGGAGAAGTAATTCATACTGCAACAGATTTATGTATGTATATTCTCAATACCGTTTATGTTTCAATGGTAACTGGTGAAGCTTTTGGTGATGATAATTGCATTAGAATTAGTTATGCCACATCCGATGAAAAACTAATTGAAGCTTGCAAAAGAATTAAAATTGCGCTGGATAGATTGAGTTAGTTCTGAAGTTATAAGCCATTTTAAAATCAAGTGCATGAGCGAAACTGTTACTTTATATAGAGTGTCTCAAAACACTTTTAAGCAAATTGAGATGTCAAAAGGAAAGATACCGTTTGATACTTCTTGCGCAAAGTTTCACCTAAAATTAGATCATGCCATTGGGCTTAATTATATTTTATCAAAGGATAAAAGCGACCATGAAACTAAATTAATCAGTGAAATTTTTTGCCCTAGAACAATAATTGGCTTAGAAGAATTTGAGGCATTAACAATTGAAGAACGTTTTGAATTCCTGCATGCTTATGAAACAACTTCATATATAAACATTGATACCATTGAGGAAATTGATCGTTTACTAAAAAAAATTCCCAAAGAAGATATTAGCTTAAATTTTAATTCAGATGAACAAAACTCTTTGGAATTATACTACATCAAATGGCACTATGACAATTCACCTAATCTCAACTACAATGAAAGGCACATTTTGGATGAATTTTCTAAACTTCAAATGATATTTAGGGAAGCGGTTATTGATGGAGATTATATTGTTGTAGATTACGGAAGTTGGCACACTGAGCTCATATACTAGAAAAACGGCTTATAACAGCACCTACAACAAACTGGCGGTTTTGTGTTAAGCAGAAGCATCTGTGGTTTATGGAAATTTAGTTCTTCGCAACTATATTCGTTGGGTTTCACGCCAACTTCTTCTTGCTAAGAATCGTTAGGTGCAACCCAAAAACAGACCACGGAAATGACAAAATCAAATTATTTCAAGGTTATTTTAATTATTTGCGCGACAATTATTTTTATAAATGTAATCCTGGGTGGACAGCAGTTCATTTCGACAAAAGTTCCTGCTTTTTGGGCATTCGTTATTGAATTTCTTTGCCGAGTTTCCCAGTGCATTATTTATTATAGTTTCTTCAAATTCCTTAAATATAATTCGGACAAATTACAATTAACTTTGACCAAAGTTCTTTTGTTTGGGAAAACATATCTGACATTTTCACTATTACTGAATTGGACAGAAACTTCTATCATTCCTTTTCTTGAAGGCATAGTTTATTTTTTAATCTTTTTGATTGATATTATTTGGTCTTGCAGACTATTTCTTAAATTCGAGAATAAAAACAAGACATTCAAAACGGTCAGGTTATATGCAACATTCAACCTAATTTCTTTAGTATGCTCTTTTGCGATTTTATCGAATTTAATACATTCAATAGATATAAATAGCAACATGACGAGCAGCAAAACAATTATGTTTTGGATTCCACAATTTATTTTTTCACTGCCAAATCTTATACTCTTTGTGTTCGCTTCAAGATATGGACAGGACATGGAAACAGAGATGGCAAACACATAAAAGCAGTTTGCAATATGGGAGCGGAAGTAGTTTTATGCTTGGTTGAAGGAGAAGTGCTTTGCAAGCCTCGACTAAGCTAAGCAACAAATAGTTTTATCAACCCACATAAAGCCTATTTAGATAATTCTATTCAGGCTTTTCTTTTTCCTGAAGTTTTCTTTTTATTAGCGGATAACTAAAGATAGAAACCAATAAAATAGCGGCACCAACATAAAATGTTCCCGACATAATCTCAGAATCTTTAAACAATAAAACAGAAAAAACTACACCATAAATGGGTTCTAAATTATTGGTGATGATGACTGTTAATGGGTCGATTTTCTTTAATATTTCAACACTTAATGTAAAGGCCAAAGTGGTACAAAGAATACTTAATATCAATAAGAAAATTAAGTTATTGGTATCGGGAAATGAAAATGGCAAAAAGCTAAATGTCAAACCCAAATCCATCATTTCATAATAACTCACGCCTGTCATTAATAAAAATGCGCCTAAGAACTCAAACAAGGTTATTTGGGCTGAATCGTATCGGTTGATTAAACTTCCATTATAAACGCCAAACAATGCGCCTAAAAATGCAGCTAGTATGCCAAATACAATTCCTGAAAAGAAAACAGTTTCGGCAGCTGTAACAATCCAAAGTCCAATCATGATGACTAAGCCGTAAATCAAATCACCCCAAAAGAATTTTTTCTTTAATAATAAGGGTTGTAATAAACTAGCAAATAAAGTAATGCTGCTAAAACCCATCATGGCAACAGAAACATTTGAAACTTTAATGGCATGGTAAAAGAAATACCAATGTGCTCCAACAACAGTTCCCCATCCTAATAAAGGTAAAATGTTTTTTAGTGGAAGTCGAAATGAAACGCCTTTATACCTTGCATAAACAAACAAACTAATCAAAGAAAAAAGCAATCGCCACCAAACCAATTCAATAGCAGGAAGCGTAATTAACTTGCCAAGAACAGGTGTAAATCCCCAGAGGAGAATAATAAAATGTAGGACGAGATACTTATTAAACTTCAAACTATTTTGGTGCTGTTTTTAATAAGTACAATGCAATTAAAAAGAATACAATTGTTGGAATCCAAACGGCTAATGTTGGCGCTAAAACACCAGAATTTCCCATGGTACTAAAAATTTGAATCACCAATAAATAAGAAAATGTGATTCCAATTCCAATGCCCAAATGAAAACCTGTTCCTCCTCTACTTTTTCTAGATGATACAGCAACAGCCAATAAGGTAAGCACAAAAAATGCAACTGGAACCATGGTGCGTTTATACAATTCTACTTTGTATTTACTTACTTTAGGATTTCCTTTTTCCGTTTCTTTTCTGATGTATTCTGTAAGCTCAGGATTGGTCATTGATGATACATAATTGGTTTTCACAATAAACTCATCAGGACTAATTTTCAGCACGGTATCCATGGTTATTCCTTTGATTAGGTATTCACGTTCACCATCAAAAAGACGACGTGTATAACCTTCAAATGTCCAGCAGGATTTTTCCTTGTTCCACAACAATCTGTTTGCAAAAGTTCTTTCAACTAATTTTCCATCTTTTAAAGACTCTAAAGTGAAGTTAAAACCAACACTATCTTCATAGTTAAAAGATTCCATGTGAATGATATTGTCTTCATCCAACATATTAAAAATATTGTTGTTTTGGGTTTGAACATGGTCATGAATCCAATCATCTTCAAACTTCAATCTGTACTTATCACAATAAGGTAAAACCTGAGTATTGAGTATTAAAAAAACCACAAACAATACAAAAGCACCTATCATATAAGGCTTTAAAAATCTTGGGTATTTTAATCCACTGTTTAGAATGGCAATAATTTCAGTGTTTTGAGCCAATTTTGAATTAAAGAAAAGCGTACTTAAAAACACAAAAACCGAGCTAAACAAACCCATAAAATAGGGAATGAAAAAAATGTAATAATCAAAAATAAGCACACTTAAAGGAGGCTTACGTTTAATAAAATCATCAATTTTCTCACTGATATCAATAAAGATAGCAATCAAAGTAAAAAGCAAAACCGAGTAGAAAAAGGTCTGCAAGTACTTTTTAAGTATGTATTTATCTATTATGCCTAAGCTGAAAAAATCTCTCATGATTTGGAACTGCAAGTATCAACTATAGCAAATTATTTGCCAAACTTATGTTTAAAATGAATGGAATTTCTAAAAATCGCACAAATACCGCTTTATTCGGCTGAAACGGCTTTAGTAACAAACCATTCAAACTGACCTTGAAAAACCAAAACCTCATTTGCATCAAACAAATCAACCTTTAACAACATTAAAGCCCTTGATTTTTCTAGGAAATTTGCTGTAAACAATTCAATTGTATCATCAATCAATTGCACTTTTGAATAGATTTTTCCAATTGCAGGTTTCTTGTATTTTACTTCCGATTTTCTTAATAAAGGAAACACATTTTCTGCAATACCATCAAAATTGCTTAACAAAAAATGGCCACATGTTCCTTCAGCCAAAGCAAAAAGTGCTGCTGCATGAACAGTTTGAACATGGTTTGTATATTTCTCATCCTCAGTTAACATCAACATAAAACCAGGACGATCTGAAACCGACAAACCAATGAGTTTATTATAAGGTAAATCAATAATATGCATGCTCAAATGTAATTTTTTTGAATTGAATCTCGAAACCTAATATCATTGTCGATACGACTGAGTTGTTTACCTTTGCCGTTCATGAAATTTACAATTCAGTCGAAAGATTCAAGTTCAAAAGCAAGAGCGGGAGTTATTGAAACCTCGAGAGGACCAATCAATACTCCAATTTTTATGCCGGTTGGCACTCAAGCTACTGTTAAATCGGTATCTCAAAAAGATTTAGCAGAAAGAGTTAAAGCACAAATAATATTAGCCAATACTTACCATGTATACTTAAGACCCGGTTTAGAAGTGATAAGCAAAGCTGGTGGCGTACATAAATTTATGAACTGGGACCGTCCGATGCTTACAGATAGTGGAGGTTACCAAGTTTTTAGTTTGAGTGAAATCAGAAAAATAAAAGAAGAAGGCGTTTCATTTCGCTCGCATTTAGATGGAGCAAAAATCTTTCTTTCACCAGAAGATGCAACAGACATTCAAAGAACCATTGGAGCAGATATTTTCATGGCATTTGATGAATGTCCACCTTACCCATGTGACATCAACTATGCAAGAAAATCGATGCACCTTACTCACCGTTGGTTAAGCAGATGTATTACTCGTTATAAAGAAACGGAACCATTATACGAACATTACCAAAGTTTGTTTCCAATTGTACAAGGAAGTGTATATCCTGAATTAAGAAAAGAATCGGCCCAATATGCAGCCGACCAAGGAATGGATGGAAATGCAATTGGCGGATTAAGTGTAGGCGAACCTGCAGAACAAATGTATGAAATGACAGACCTCGTTTGTGATATTTTACCATATGATAAACCACGTTATTTAATGGGAGTTGGCACACCAGAAAATATTCTTGAAAGTATTGCATTAGGAGTTGATATGTTTGATTGTGTAATGCCAACTAGAAATGCACGTCATGGATTTATCTTTACATCGGAAGGAATCATCAACATAAAAAATGAAAGATGGAAATTGGACTATTCGCCATTAGACCCCATTTTCACACCCGATTACTCAAAAGCCTATGTAAAACATTTGATCAAATGTAATGAAATGTTAGGCGCAAGCATAGCCAGTATTCAGAACCTAAGCTTTTATGTTTGGTTGAGTCAGGAAGCCAGAAAACACATTTTAGAAGGCGATTTTATGGCTTGGAAAAAAGAGATATTGGAAAAGATTACGAGGAGATTATAATAAACCCCGGGCTGAAGCCTTTGGATAAATTATTCCATTTAAACACAAAAGTTATTGTTGTTGTAATGGGGGGTCCAGGGGGGTGTT
>JBIMKP010000043.1:0-38688 GCA_051861545.1 Bacteroidia bacterium
CATCAATTTTTTCATCTTTAGACTTGAAAAACTATTCGCCTAAAACAGTTTAGTCCCCAAAAATTAAATCTGACCCTCAAAAACTGTCCATAAGCCAATTTGAAATTTGGTTTAAAATACCTTTCCAAATCAATGTGTAGGTTTTCAGAATTTTGATTTGTAGAACCAACCTCAAATACTAATTCCTCAGAAGGAAGAAACTTTGTGTTTAAATGATTTAAAACCTTTCCAGGAATTTGATCATATAAATTGCTACTGATTACAATGGTATGATGAGCCAAAGAATCAGTATTTTTTATAAATTTTGAATAAAATAAATGAATAAAATTACTGAATTTTTCCTTCTTTTCACTTTCAAATTCATCCATCAAAAAAGGATTAACCGCCTGTAATTCAAAGAAATCGTAACCAGCATTTAAGTGTTCCTCTACAGCAACCCATAATTGTTCAGTAAAACTTAATTTAGGATTTAATAGCACCAGAAAATCAGGCCTTTTGGTGGCATGTCGAGCACAAAGCGACAATAAATTTTGGGCCTTTTGGTAATGTTCACCTGGTAATATAATATGAACACCTTCTATTTGATTTTTGAAAACAAATGGTTGATCAATAAAGAAGAATAATTCTGCACCTTTTGCAATTAAATGATTTGCTTCTTGAAGTCTAGCAAATAATTCCTTTTCAGTAATTGGACCCATGAAAACCAAACCAAAAGCATTAGTATTTGAATCTTCCAATAAATGCTTTGAGGAATTGTTGTTAGATAATTTGGAGTTAAATCTGGTTTTTAAAAGTAAAAAACCAAGACTAAGAACGAGGAGTGTGAAACTCATTTCTAATAAATAGGCTACTAAGGTTTGCATTTCGATTAATAATTAAAGATTATAAAACTTGACCACCCATTTGCTCCTTGCCAGCATAATATGCATTATCAAAAGGAGTATCTATACCAGGGAAAATATCAACTTGAAAAATGTGCTTTAATTCTATAACTGCACATAACAATAAAACCATTACTGAAACTAGGTAAAGGTATTTAGCAAAATCCATGATTTCTTTGCCACCTTTTGAAACATGTAAACCAATACGTCTTTTTAATGAAACTGATGAGTTGTCTAAAACTCTTTCAGAAGATAAAGTAGAAATTGTTCTCATAGTACAGCAATTAAATTGTTTGACCTTTTTTGTTGAATCAAATATACTTATTCTACTTGCTGTTTTTTCTATGTGAATGGCGGCTTATCTTTATTTTATTGATTACTAGGGCTTTAAAATTAAAAAAAGCAGCTATTTATGTTTAAATGGCTGCTTTTTTTATTTAATTGGCGGCTTGTGATGTGGTAAAAATGAGCAAAAACTATCCGAATGGCGTTATGTTTATGCGAGCTGCGGTTACATTTCTTCCATTAATGTACGAAAAGCAAGTACTTTTTCGCCATATAAGTCAATTGTTTTTTGTTTTAATGCAGGAGCAAAATTATTTTGATATTCAAAGTACTTATCTAAACTTTCGGCATAATATTGAATAGCATAAGTTTCCCCCAATTCATCTTCTTGTTTAGAAATGAGCCTTAACATTTTATGTTTTACAAACATACCTGAAGCCATAACCTCTGGAATATGAGTAGTTGTCATCCAGTTAAGCCAATCTAAATGAATGCTTTCTTCAACATTCACTGTTACATTATATATAATCATAGTTTTAATTATCGGATTCTACATTTAACATATCACCTCTAAGGACTCTGAATCGGGTTCTAGCATCAGGCACAAAAAAGCTACCACCATATTCAAGCAAAAGCTTTTCATACATTAACTTTGCTTTTTCCTTATCAGCTAATTTAAATTCATATAAATTAGCCAATTGCCAAACAGCATTATCAGCCAGAATATCATTGGCATAATCTTTTATTAACTTCTCATAAAACAAACTTGCATCTAAATACTTTCTTTCTTTAGTAGCAATTTCAGCGTATTTCATAAGAATATCATCACTAAGTGCATGTTTAGGAAAATTAATATTAATACTATCTAATATTGATTTCGCATTCGAAAATTGATTCTGTAGGAGTAATAAATCTGCTTTACTAAAAAGCTGCAATGGAATATCATTACTATCTAAAGTATTCTCTTGAATCAGCAATGACAGTTCCATCGCGTTATTAGCAATAAGCTGCGTTGTAGCAGTTTTAAGAACATCTAATTGCGCCTTAGCCCAATCAAACTCACCCAAAAGATAACTTAATCTTGCATTTCTATACTTAGCCTCTTGGCCCAAAGGATCTTCCAAAAAGTCCTTATCAACCTGCCCGTATAATAGAAGTGCCTCCCATACCTCACCATGAATAATATAAATATCACCCAATTCCATTTTACAATTAGCCAAAAACCTTCTATCTAAACGTCCCATTGCTAGAATTTCCTGGTAGTTTTGGATGGAAGAATTAATATCATTTAAATAATAAGCCTGCAATTGTGCTAAATCTCTTATAGTATTCGCACTCATTTCACCTCTACCACTATTCAGTAAAATTGATTTGTACTCAGATTCGAGAATCAATAAATCTTCTTGTTTAAAATCACCTGCAAGCAATTTCTTAGCACGTGACTCAAGTCCAGTTTGCTTTGATAAATGAAAATATGGTTTATCGTTTCCTAACAATTCAACTTGTTTAAAGACTGCAATGGCAGCATCATACTTTTTGTTGGCCATTGCCACATAACCCAAATCCATTAATCTCCTGCCCTCTTCCCTATTTCGTTTATCAATATTTTTAACAAAAGGAATAGCTGATTGGTAGTCATTTTTCTGAACATATAACCAAATCAACATTTCTTGAAAAACTTCTCTATCAGAAAAAGCTTTGTTCCTTTTGATTAAGGCAATTTTACAAGTTTCGTAATCAGCAGCAGATTTCAAGTAATTTTGAAGTAAGCCTTGCACCTCCTCATCTTGAGAATCATCAACTAACAAAACATTTAAATATTCTTCAATTGTTTCTTTGGTTTGCCCCAAATCAGCATATAAACCAGCAAGTTCTGCAGAAAACAACAAAGCAGTTTTAAGAATTTCACGTCCCTTTAAAAGTGTTTCAATTGCAAGTTTTTTCTCATTCCTTTTTTGAAAACCCAATGATAAATCTAAAATAGCTGCTGGTGATAGAGGCAAATTTTTAATTAAATCTTTCTGATAATCATCGGCTTTTTCTTGTTTACCAAAAACCTTCAAAACATAATACATATCGGTTTTATAGACATAATTATTTTCAAAACGTTTAATCTGCTTTTTAACCAACTTTATTGCGGTTTCTTCATCCTTTAAATTGATGTAACAGCTCAATAAATTATCATAAAAATAAACCGATGAAGTATTCTTATTCAGCAATTTCTCATAAATATCAGCGGCCTTTCTGAACTCAGCATTAGCGAAATACTGGCCTGCAAGTTGTTCATCAGCTTTTTGAGCAAAAGCCGTAAAGTTTGCTAAAAAAAGTAAAAACGAGCTTAGTATAATTTTGATAAATTTATGCATCATAAAAAAACGAAAATAGCTTGAAAGATTCAATGTTTATAATGAACGAACACCTGAAAGCAAAAATTTTCGTTTATTGCAGAAAAAAAACATTGAGTATTATTAAAAAATTAGCCGGACAAACAGCAATATATGGATTAAGTACTATTGTCGGGCGTTTTATAAATTATCTTTTAGTTCCAATTCAAACAAGGGTTTTTAATCAAGCTCAATTTGGCATCATATCTGGATTATTTGCCTACATAACATTCTTAAATGTATTGCTTACTCATGGCATGGAAACGGCATTTTTTAGGTTTGCAGAAAAGAGAAACCATGAAAATGTTGTTTATTCAACCTCATTAAAATCGGTAGGAATATTAAGTATTCTCTTCGCAAGTCTAGTTTTTCTTTTTGCTGAGCAAATATCTGACATTACTGAAATGGGAGCAAAAGCTATATATATTCAGCTAGTTGCAGTCATAATAGCACTAGATGCAATAAGTTCAATTCCATTTGCACTTTTAAGAAGACAAAATAAAGCTCTAAGATTTGCAATCATAAAAAATGCAGGAATCGCACTCAACATTCTTCTCAATTTATACTTTCTTCTTCTATGCCCTTATTGGTTTGAAAATTATGGAACCATATTGCCATTTTATGAAAACCCACTAGATATTGGAGTCATCTTTTTTGCAAATCTTGCTTCTAGTTTATTATCATTTCTTTTATTGATTCCACAAATGAGAGAAATAACTTTAAGCGCAGAAAAAGGACTTTATAAAGAAATGTTAGCATACGCATTACCAATGATGTTAGTGGGATTTGCGGGCATGATTAATGAAACAATTGATAGAATTTTACTCATACATTTAATTCCAGATAAAGAGACAGCCTTAAGAATGAATGGAATTTATTCGGCGAATTACAAACTATCAATCATAATAACTCTATTTATTCAAGCATTTAAGTATTCGGCAGAACCATTCTTCTTTTCACATTCAAAAAATTCAGACAAAAGAAACGTTTATGCCGACGTAATGAATATTTTTATCCTAGTGTGTTTAGGAATATTCCTCATGGTTACCTTAAACATCAGACTATTTGAGGATTTTATTGGAAAGGATTTTAGAGAAGGAATACATATAGTGCCTATTTTACTTTGGGCAAATATTTTCTTAGGTATGTATTACAATATCAGCATTTGGTATAAAATTACTGACCAAACTGGCAAAGGAGCCAATATTTCTGTAATTGGAGCAATTATAACACTGGTAATGAATTTTATTTTAATCCCCATATTTGGATATACAGGTTCAGCAATAGCCACACTAATTTGTTATGCAAGCATGATGTTAATTGGTTATAAATGGGGCCAAAAATATTATCCAATACCTTATGACGTAACAAAATTCTTTAAATATTCTATTGCATCATTAATAATCTATTTTGCTGGAATTCAATTACAAAGCTTAGTTGAATCAACAATAATTTATTATACAATTGCTGTCATTTCTATGATGATATTTGGACTATTTGGCTATTTCAATGAAAGAGGAACATTACAAAAATTAGAATAATGTTAGACATAAAAATTATTAACGAATCAAAACATGGACTTCCTGCCTACCAGACAATACATGCTGCAGGAATGGATTTACAAGCAAATTTATCTGAACCTATTATTCTACAAGTAGGCGAAAGAAAACTAATTCCTACTGGATTAAAAATAGAACTACCCGAAACATACGAAGCACAAATTAGACCCAGAAGTGGTTTGGCATTTAAACATGGAATTACGGTACTAAATAGTCCAGGAACCATTGATTCTGACTATAGAGGAGAAATAAAAGTACTATTAATTAACCATGGAAATGAGCAATTTGAAATAAAAGATGGGGAAAGAATTGCACAAATGATTATTGCAAAACACGAACAAGTAAAGTGGCAAATCACTAATGAATTAAACGAAACAAATCGTGGTGAAGGTGGATACGGAAGTACTGGAAAATAACCATTAATGTAAAGTTCATTTAAAATCACTTGAAGAATCAACTGAAAAGACTAATTTTCCGACACAATTCAAAAGATAAAAAATAATACTATGAGAATTATTGTACCAATGGCCGGAATGGGCAAACGAATGAGACCACATACCCTTACTGTTCCAAAACCGCTAATTCCAGTTGCAGGAAAACCAATTGTTCAAAAAATAATTGAGGATTTGGCTCACGTTTGTGGAACTCAAATTGAAGAAGTAGCATACATAATTGGCCCAACATTTGGCGCTGAGGTTGAAAAACAACTTGTAGAAGTTGCAGGAAAACTAGGAGCTAAAGGAAGTATATATTACCAACATGAACCATTAGGAACTGCGCATGCAATTATGTGTGCTAAAGAAAGTTTAGATGGTAATGTTTTAGTTGTTTTTGCTGATACTTTATTCAAAGCTGATTTTACATTAGATAGAGAACAAGACGGAATTATCTGGGTTCAAAAAGTTGAAGACCCTCGTCCGTTTGGAGTAGTTAAAGTTGATGCAAACAATACAATTACTGATTTTGTAGAAAAACCAGAAGAATTTGTTTCTGATTTAGCCATTATTGGAATCTATTATTTTAAAGATGGTGCTTATTTGAGAAGTGAATTACAGTACTTATTAGATAATGATATCAAAGAAAAAGGTGAATATCAATTAACTAATGGTTTAGAAAACATGAAAACCAAAGGAACAAAATTTGTTCCTGGACAAGTTACAGAATGGTTAGATTGTGGTAATAAAAATGCAACTGTTTATACCAACTCAAGAATATTGGCATTTATGCAAAATGCTGGAGAAAAAATGATTGATGATTCTTTAAAACAAGAAAATTCTGTCATCATTCCGCCATGTTATATCGGTAAAAATGTAAGTATTAAAAATGCAATTGTTGGTCCAAATGTGAGTATTGGCGATGGATGCAGCATAGAAAAATCAGTTGTTTCAAACAGTATAATTCAGAAATCAACAAAAATTAGCAATGCTGTTATAGACAATTCTATGATAGGAAGCAGCGTTGAGTACAAAGGAACAGCCCGCGATTTAAGTATGGGTGATTTCAGCACTGAGCAATAGTTCGGATTAAATTTATAAAACATTGAGAAAGCACTTAACAGGAATAGTATTATTTCTGTTAGTGTCTTCTTTTGCATTTGGGCAAAAAAAGGCATTAACAGAGGTTCAAAAAATGGAGTTCGACAAATACTTCTTTGCAGGCATGCGAGAGAAGATGATTAATAATTTTGCTGAAGCAGAAGAGAACTTTAAAAAGGCATTACAAATCAATCCTGATAATGCTAATACACAATTTCAATTATCCAATGTTTTATTACAAGGTAAAAAAATAGCCGAAGCAGAAATTATCAATGAAAAAGCTGTTTTACTTGAACCAAAAAACGAGTGGTATACCAGACAATTGGTAGACATTTACAAATACACAAGAAATTATAAAAAGGCAGAAAAACTGCTTAAGAATCATTACAAAATCACTAAAAACGATGAGGTTTTGTATGAATTAGCTATGATACAGCTAATGGATGAAAATCCGAAAGCCTCTTTAAAAACCTTTGACCAATACGAAAAAATTGTTGGTGTTAATGAAATAGTTATACGTCAAAAAGAACAAATTTATTTAAAGCAAGGAAAACTAAGTAAAGCAATTAAAGAGGTTGAAAAACTAATAAGTGCGTTTCCAGAAAAGCAAGAATACAGAGGTGCATTAGCAGATTTGTATATGTCGGCAGGAAAAGAAAAAGAAGCTTTAGATATCTATGAATCAATATTAAAAAAAGAGCCGAATAATGGATATGCGAGTTTTGCAATTAGTGACCATTATAGAGTAAAAAATGATAAAGCAAAAAGCTTGGTTTACTTATTCAAAGGCTTGAGGAGCAATGTTGATATTAAAACCAAGTTAAACGTACTCACACAAACAATACCATCAAACTTTTTTGATCCCAAACACCATGAAACTTGTTTGCAATTGGTTGATACATTTATGGCAGCCAATTCAAATGATCCAACACCTTATATTCTAAAAGGTGATTTGTTATTACAGGAAAAAAAAGTAGAAGAAGCCAGAGCAAGTTATTTAACTGCAACCGAACAACACAACGGCGGATTATTGTCGTGGGAACAGGTACTGCAATGTGATCAAATTTTGCAACGTTTTGATCTAATGAATATAGATTGTAAAAAGGTAAATGAACTTTTTCCAATTTATGCACCGGCCTATTTGTTTAGAAGTTTATCATCGATGCAATTAAAGGATTATGAAGATGCAATAAATTCATCATTACAAGGAGTAGAAATAGCCGATGACGAAGAAATTAAAGCCCAATTATTAAGTACATTGGGTGATGCAGCACATTATGCTAAAAAGTACAAATTATGTGATTCGGCTTATGATGCTGCATTGATTATAAATCCAGAAAATCCATATGCCCTAAATAACTATGCTTATTTTCTTGCATTAAGAATGGAACGTTTGGAAAAAGCAGATAGCATGAGTAGAAAAAGTATGAGTTTAGACCCAGATAATGCATCATATCAAGATACGTACGGATGGATTCAGTTTCAGAGAAAACAATACGATGAAGCAAAAATCTATATTGAAAGGTCATTAGAAATGTCGCCAAACAATGCTGAGGTTTTAGAGCATTTAGGAGATGTTTTGTATAAATTAGATAAAAAGGAAGAAGCATTATTAAAGTGGAAGAAGTCCAAAGAACTTGGTAATACTTCTGAGAGTTTAGAGAAGAAAATAAAAAACAAAAATATTGAATAATGAATAGGGTTTTAGTGAAAGGCATTCTAATAATATTCGTTTTGGCAGGCTTGGTTTCTTGTAAAACAAAAAAAGCATCAAACAAAAACAAAATAGATTTGGCTAGTAAATCAGTTTTAAGAACTGTTGAAATAGTTGAAAAAACCAAATTAGCTAAAAACTCAGAAAACCTGTTATATTACAAAGCAGACGTAAGTTATAAAGACAGTAAACAGGACGTAGGATTTGACATGGAAATACAAATTTCCAAAGACAAATACATTTGGATGAGTGCAAAAGCAATGGGATTTGTGAACGTTGCAAGAATCATGATACAACCGGATTCCATTAGAATTTTAGATTTAATAAACAAGGTTTATATCAGTGCCTCATACAAATACATGCAAAATTTCACATCAGCACCTATTCAATTCGAACAATTACAGAATATTTTCATGGGAAATGTGCCGTTTAATCCAAGTTTTCCCGGCGCTTTAATTGATACAACAGGAACTGAACTAAAAATAAGTCAATTCTTTGCATCTACCTTACAGAATAGCTTACATTTTGCTGATTATAAAGCCCACAGCGTGAGTTTAAAGGATACCATCCAAAATCAGGATTTGAATATAAACTTTGACCATTTCACAGAAACAGGACAAAATAAGTTTCCATCTACAATTGAAATTAACATTCAGTCGGAAAAAAAAGTTGAATGCAAATTTGAACTGAACAACTTTGCATTTTCACAAAAAAGAGAGGCTCAATTTGCAGTTCCAAAAACATATAAAGTTAAAGTTTATTAAACTACCCGTTTCTAAGCTCAGAAATACACTTCTATTGGCATTTTTGCTTATAGGCGTAATCTATTCAACCCAAGGTCAGAAAACTGCTCAGAAACGAAAAGAACTAGAAGCAAAAAGAAAAGAACTTCAAATAAAAATAGAAGAGAATAAAAAGAAACTGGCTTTAACAAAAAAGGAAGAAAGTAACTCTTTAAAACAGTTAAATGTTTTAGGTCAGCAAATTCAAACTAGAACTCAAATTATTGATCATATTGGACAAGAAGCTTTTGAATTGTCGATTCAAATAGATGGACAAAAAAGGGCCATGTACAATCTTCAAAACGATCTTGAAAAACTAAAAGAAGATTATGCAAGAAACATTGTTGCGGCTTACAAAAAGCGCAATATGAATGAACAAATGATGTTTGTTTTTAATTCTAAATCCTTTTTTGAAGCATATAGAAGAATCAAATATTTAAATCAATATGGCCATTTTAGGTTACAACAATCGAAATTGATTTTGAATACACAGAAATCAATCATTGAAGCTATTAATGAAATGATTGCCATTAAGAATCAAAAAACCAACTTAATTGGGCTAAAAGAATCTGAGAAAAAGGAATTAGAGATTGATAAAAAAGAAGAGAGTCAATTACTAAGCAAATTACAGCAGCAAGTAAATAACATCAAATCACAAATTGCCAAGCAAGAGAAAATGGACCGAGAATTAAACAATGCCATTGGAGATTTGATTACAAAAGAAATTGCTGAAGCAAGAAAAGCAGAAGAGAAAAAAAGAAAAGCTGAGGAAGCCAAAAGACTAGCCAAAGCCAAAAAGAATAACACTGTTGTTGAGCCACAAAAACAACAAACTAACAATTCATATTTATCGCAAAATGAATTAGATTTAAGTAAAAACTTTGAGGAGAATAAAGGAAAATTACCTTGGCCAATTGATGGTGGAATTATCGTTGGAAGATTTGGAACCAGTGAGCACCCAGAATTAAAAGGTGTAATGAAGAAAAACCTTGGTATTGATATTAAAGCCAAACCAGGTTCAACAGTAAAAGCTGTATTCAAAGGAACAGTAGTGAGAACATTTCCTATTCCTGGATTGGATTTTGTAGTTCTAATCAACCATGGCGAATACTACAGTGTTTATGCCAGATTAGAAGAAGTAAATGTTGTAAAAGGACAAAAAGTAAATGCTAAGGATATTATAGGAAAAGTAATTACCAATCCTGAGGACCAACAAACACTTTTACATTTTGAAATTTACAAACAAACCAATTTGCAGGATCCTGCTAAGTGGTTGAGGAAGTAGGTTTTAGTTAGATATTTACACAAAAACCATTCTATAATTTCCAAAAATATTCAATCTGCTATTTGAAAACTACAATTAGTTTGGTTGTTTTTAATATATTCAATCAAATCTAGTTTAGGTTTATTAATAATTACATCAAAACAAAAAGGACCTCCCCTTTCGAGGAAGTCCAATTTTTATTGATTATAAAACAAGCGTTATTAGTTATTCAAAAGCACTTTTTTGCTCAAGCTTAAATCGTTAGTTTTAATTTGAACAAAATACATACCTCTGTTTAAATCAGGAAGGTTGAAATTAAAATCTTTGTTACCAGCACTATGATAAGCTTCTTCGAAAGTATATACCTCACGACCTGTCATATCGATTAAACTGATTTTTAAATCACCAGCTTTTTTCATTTCAAAACCCAAATTCATTGTTTTATTTACAATAGGATTTGGATATAAACTTAATTGAGAGATATAAATGTTTTCGTTTACACCTGTAGCAGTTTTTTCAGATACAGTATACTTTTGTTTTTGAATAGCTGATCTATTGATAGCGAAAACACCGTAAAAATCAACAGCACCAGAACCCGAAGCAGGGGCTGTCCAACTGAATGTCCAAACAGCAGGATTGCTTGTTTTGGCAGAAGTATGTGTCACATATTTAGTAGAATTAACTTGGCTACCTGTTCCGGCTGCTAAAGTTCCAACCAAAGTACCATCTAGTTTCTGAGGAGAAACCTGAAATCCTTTTTTTCCGCTTGCGGCAACAGAAACTGTTATTGTATAAGTTGTTCCTGGGGTATAACCTTCTGTTGGAATATTACTTGATATAACATTTGTAACATCAGTAGAGCCGCCTGAATGACAACCACTAGTAATACATGTAGCACCACCATCACCAGGTGAACCTGTTCTACCTGTTGGCGCACCTGTTGGATTAGACTCTAAAGTTCCAATTCCTATAAAAGTGAATGCTAATAAAGTTCCGATTAAGTAAATTTTTCTCATAGAATAAGTTTTGTATATAATTAGACCAAAAATAAAGCCAAAAGTTGTATATACATATAATTTTTCTGTTAACTACCTATAATTCAAGAAAATTCACTTCAAATAATAATATGAATTGACTGAAAATAAGCAAAGTCATTTAAAAATCAGTCAAAAAGAAAAACAAATATGCCAAGTTAAAATTGGAATAGTTAAAAATGAACTTCGGAGTAAAACACTCTTTAAAAAGGATAAGTAATAAGACTTTTGGATCATGATAAACAAGGAAACCATGAAAAAAATTGCGCTTATAAGTATCCTTACACTAGGTGTAATGATGCCTTCAAAAAACATTTTTGCTAATAACACTGATAAAACTTCAGTAAAAAATCAAAGTTCAGTTCAAAGAATTGAAACCAATTCAATGGAAAGCACCTTGTACTACAATGGATATGATCAAATAAAAATTGGTTTATTTCAGGAAGAAGTTGAAAAAGTAAAATTTCAAATACTTAGTGCTGATGGTGTAGTTTTATTTTCAGCCAAGTATGAAGAGGATACAATTAGCGATATATTTGACATCTCTGAACTACCTGAAGGAAATTTCATCATTAGAATAACAAAAGGCAAAGAAGTTATTGAAAAACAATTTTTCAAAAACAAAACTTCAAATGATTTAGAGAACTAAAAAACATGTTGGTAGAAAAGTCAAACAAAACACTTAGACGCTCATTATTGTGGCTTAGCATACTTCTGTATCTGCTATTGCATGAGCTTTTATTGAGTTTACTTGGCTACCAGTTTTTCTTTCTTGATTTTATTTCGAGGTATATTACAGCCATCTTCATTTTTGTTTGTTTATTTTACTTAAATAGAAAAACTATTTTTAATCTAGACAGCAAACATCCATGGCCAAATGATCCGGTAAAAAGATTTGCATTTCAATCCTTACATCAAGCTGGTATAAATAACATACAAGTACAAATTGTTATCGTTATTATTACCTATTTCAGGTATGCAATTTTAGATGAAAATCTATTTCTAAGTTACAAACTACAATTTTACCAATTCATAATTGTTGCTTTTGTAATGGAATTAAATATTCTATACGATTTTGGGCAGTACCTCATTAATCAATGGCATTCATCGAGAGTTCAGCAAGAAACTTTTGAAAAAGAAAAAGCGCAGTTTAATCTTGAGTTATTACGTAATCAAATAAACCCTCACTTCCTTTTTAATAACCTTAATACTTTGTCATCATTAATTTATGAAGACCAAGACCGAGCCTCCGATTTCTTAAGAATGTTATCAAAAGTTTATAGAAATATTCTTGAGTTTAGGAATCGAGAACTGATAAGCATTGAAGAGGAATTAAATTTCTTTGAAAACTATAGTCAATTACTAACAATTAGATTCGAAGGAATGTTGTTTTTTGAGGTTGATATAAAAGAGGAGTTTAAGAAAGAATCAATTATTCCATTAACGTTTCAAATGTTAATAGAAAATGCAATCAAACATAATATTATATCAAGGTCGAAGAACTTACATATAAAAATTTATAGTGAAGGCGATTTTATCTTTATAGAAAACAATTTACAATTGAAAGAAAACTTAGAATTTTCGAGCAAATTAGGCTTACAAATGATACAATCGAGGTTTGAATCATTAAGTAAAGAGAAAGTTAAAATTGAAGAAACGCAAAGTTATTTTCGAGTAAGAGTACCTATTATATTCACAAATCAATTATAGGATGAAAGCAGTAATTATAGAAGACGAACCACATGCAAGGCAGGAATTAAAAAGGCTTCTAAAAAAAGTTAACCCACTAATTGAGGTTGTAGTAGAACTAGATTCGGTAAAGGAATCAATTGAATGGCTTGAAGAAAATGAAGATTTTGATTGCCTTTTTCTTGATATTCAATTATCTGACGGATTAAGTTTTGATATATTTAATACCATCAGCATTGATAAGCCTGTAATATTTACTACTGCATATAATGAATATGCAATCAAAGCATTTCAGTTAAATAGCATCGACTATTTAATGAAACCAGTTGAACCTGCTTTATTGGAAAAAGCATTGAACAAACTAACTAAACTTCAACCTAAACCAAGTTTACCCGCTTTTTCGGGCGAAGAATTAAGGAAACTACTAGGCATTGAACCCAAAAAAGAAAAGAGCAGGTTTTTGATTAAAATAGGTGAACAATTTAAAACCATTCAGAGTAACGAAATTGCGTGGTTTTATGCAGATAGAAATACAGTGTATTTAGTGGCTCACGATGATAAAAGATATATCATAGAATACACACTTGATGAACTAGAACAGCAGTTAAGCAATAAAGAATTTTTTAGAGCTACAAGAGGAATGATTGTTTCGATACAATGCATTCAGAAAGTTCATAAATACTTTAATAGCAGATTACTTCTTGACATTAAACCGGAAGCCGGAGAGCAAGTATTGGTAAGCAGAGTAAGAGTTGAAGCCTTTTTAAAATGGATGGACAATGCCAATTAAACTCAATACTATCACAATAAATAATATCAGCAGATTTATTATTATGCTGATGATGTTTGTATTGGTATTGAGCTCGTGTAAAGGTAAAAAAATTGAAGTAAGTTCTGTACCAATAAATACTCCTAAAGGCTCTCCTATTTTTGTTTGTGGAACATTTAATAACTGGAACCCAGCTGACCCAAGTTATATTCTTCAATTTGATGAAAGCAGCAAAACATATTTTACATATTTACCATGGGGGTTTGGTAAAATAGAATACAAATTTTGCAGAGGCGATTGGACTACAGTTGAAACAGACAGTTGTAAAGGAGAATTAGAAAATAGAACATATGATTTAGATGATACAGATGGAACTTTAAATTACATTTCTGGCTGGAAGGATTTAGAGCCATTGTATTGCAGTAAAGTAACTCTGGTGTTGGAGGACATCCCAACAAATACACCTCAAGGAAGTAGGTTATTTATTTCAGGAAATGTAAATTATTGGGTTACACCTGATGAAAATTTTGAATTTAAAAAAAGTGCTAATGGCAAAATGTGCTTAACGGTCCCAAAACTATCATCACAACTGCTGTTTAAGATAAACAGGGGCTCAATGGAAACTGTTGAAGCTGATGAAAACAACCAGGACAACCGATACAGAGAAGTTGTATTTGGGGAAAAAGACACTGTCTTCATTAAAATGAGAAATTGGATTGATTTACCAATTGAAAAAAATACAAGAAAAGTAATTTGTATTGATAAAATTCCAGTATTAACCCCAAAAAATCAAGTAATATATGCAGCTGGGAGTTTCAACTTATGGAATCCATTAGACAGACTCTTCAGCTTCAAAAAAGTAGGTTCAAAATACTACCTGAATATTCAGTACAGAGAAGGCGAAGAACAACAATATAAAATAACTGCTGGTGGATGGGACAAAGTTGAAACACTAAAAGACTTTGAAGAAAAAGAGGATAGAACTATCAATCCAAATGAAAAATCAGACACCATACATATTCAGATTGAAAACTGGGCTCATTTAGAGAAGAAAAACGGGAAAATCATTGTTAAGACTCCTGATATACTTATTCAACAAAAACCATTGCTTATAAATCAACCAAAAGAAAACAAACCAGAAGTAAAAACAGAAACTATAAACTATATAGAAACAGATGCATTCAGAAAGGTATTTATAATTTTAGATAAAGTACCTGATTATACAGAGGAAGATGACAAAATATTTTTGGCTGGTGATTTTAATGATTGGGACGCAAAAAATGCCAATTATATTTTTAGAAAACTTCCAAATGGCAAATACTATATGATACTGCGTTTACCTGATGCGAAAGAACATGAATTTAAAATAACAAGAGGTTCTTGGGAGGCTGAGGAAACAGATAGTAGAATGTTTAAACCCGGTAATAAAAAAATTCCAAAAGGACTTTTTGATGATACAATTCATGTAAAAATAAGCAATTGGGCTGATTATAGTCCATCGAGAAAACTTGTAGTTTTTATTCAATCAGAACCAGAAAATACACCTGCAAATTCCAATGTATACTTAACAGGAGATTTTAACAATTGGCAGGCCAAAGATGAAAAGTACAAATTTAGAGATTTAAGCAATGGAACTAGGGTTTTAGTGATTCCAAAGTTTAATGATAATTACAACCAATACAAAGTAACAAGGGGAGATTGGACCAATCAGTTTTCGCAAAAAAGAGGTGGCATTTTACCCAATCAACACTTTAGTAAAAAATTAGGGGATACCTTAAAAATTGATATAAAAGGTTGGGTTGATATTAGGGACTATTAATATATATGCCTGAAATTCAACACACACAAAATTCCAAATAAACTAAAATCCACAAAAGAATCTTAAATTTGCTTGATTGAAATTCTTGGAAGCAAAAGGAAAATGAAAGCAAAATATGTAAACCCATTCACCGACTTCGGATTTAAAAAAATATTCGGAGAAGAAGCAAGTAAGCCAATGCTTATTGACTTTTTGAATGCCCTTTTGCCAGAAACAAATAGAATTGTTGATTTAAGCTTTAAGAATAATGAGCAACTTGGACATTTTGAACAAGATAGAAAAGCTATTTTTGATATCTATTGTGAAAGTGAAAAAGGTGAAAAGTTTATAGTAGAGTTACAAAAAGCTAAACAAAATTATTTTAAAGAAAGAACAGTATACTATTCAACATTCCCAATACGAGAGCAAGCTGAAAAAGGAGAATGGTATTTTAATCTACAGGCAGTTTACTGCATAGGTATTTTAGATTTCACCTTTGATGATTACGAAACTGAACCAGAGAAAAGTGAGGTTGTTCATACCATTAAACTTAAGGATCAATTTGGCAAAATATTTTATGATAAACTCACATTCATTTATTTAGAAATGCCCAATTTCAAATTAGATGAAACACAATTAATAACTCGTTTAGACAAGTGGTTATATTTCATTAAATACCTTGAAGATTTTCAGTCTATACCAACAATCATAGAAGATGAAGTATTCAATAAGGCATTTGAGAAAGCAGAAATAGCCAAATTTGGCGAAAAAGAAATGGCCAGTTATGAAAATAGTTTAAAGATTTACAGAGACTTAAAAAACGTAATAGATACTGCGTTTGATGATGGAAAAATCGAAGGAAAATTAGAAGGCATATTAGAAGTAAAAATTGAAATGGCTAAGTTTATGAAATCTGAAAACGAAGCATTTGAAAAGATTATCAAATATACCGGATTAACCAAGGAGGAGATTGAGAAACTGTAATTGGTTTAATGAAAATAAATTATTCCTGTTTAAAATAGCCTTACTAAATTTCATTCACACTTTAGTGACCCAACATTCTTAATTTAAGTTTTAGAATAGCGGCAACCGACATTGAATCTGTGATTATTCCATCCATTACCATTTGAAAAAGTTCATCAAAGTGAATCTTTTTTAAACCTAATTCCTCAGTATCCTCCGGCTCAGACTCAGTAAAAGTTAAATCTCTCGCTACATAAATAATTGCTCTTTCATCGGTAGCGGAATTACTAAGAGTCATATCAATTAGTCTTTCCCAGTTATTTGCAATAATACCACATTCTTCAAGCAATTCTCTTTTCGCCGATTCAATAGGATCAACACCATGTTTACCTCCACCTTCGGGAATTTCCCATGAATATTCATTGATAGCATAACGAAACTGACCTACAATCCAAGTATTGTTATTTTCATCAAGTGGAATTATACCAATAGCCAAATTTTTAAAATGAACCACACCATAGATACCTGGATTTCCAGCTGGATTTATAACATCACTGTGTTGAATCTGAATCCATGGATTATCGTACTTAACTTCTGTTATTAAAGTTTTCCAAGGATTGTGGTTTTCATTAATTAAACTCATAGGGCGAAATAAAACATTTGAAACAGCTATAACAAATACAAGGCTCAATAAATAAGGAATCATGAAAATAACTTAACATTGTGCAGATTGAAACAGCAAAAAGATTATAAGATTCTTGCGTATGAATATCCTAAAATTCTGATGCAAATTCCTGACTTAATCAGGATTATATATCTTACTAATTACTTTACCCAATTAAGAAAATGGTATATAATACCTATTTGGAAAAAGCACTTAAAAGATGCAAAACTAAATGCCGTTGTTATGGATTTTGGAGCTGGAGAAGCCCAATATATTGTTCCATTTTGCAAGAAAAATCCATCAAAAACATTTTATACAATCGATAATAAACCAAGTAATATTAGTTTCTGTAAGTCATTCAATATACCTAATTTAAAAACTGAATTAATTGATATTGAAAAAGACAAAACCAGTATTCAAGCAGATTTAGGTATAAGTGTTGGGGTGATTCAATATTTAGAGAATGATGAATTGGGATTTACTAATATCTATGAAAGTTTAAAACCAGGAGCGAAATTCTTATTATATCAGCCTATAAACGGAAAGATTTTACTGCCAATCTATAGGTATGTTTTTAATCGATTTGAGCAATATGAAAGCATCAATGGCAGAAAAAGAATTTATACTGAATTTGAATTAATTGAAAAGGTAAAAAAAGCAGGTTTTATATTAGAAAGAAAATCATACTCTTATGCATTCTGGGGTAGATTAAGCCATGAAAGTTTAAATACCTGTCTTATATTAATGATATCAGGTGGAATTCATTTAAAGCTAATTGGTTCCATCTGTTTAACCATAATGTTCCCTTTTATTATAATTTTTATGTTATTAGACATAATGAGCAAAAAAACGGATGGAAACGCCATTTTATTGGAATTATATAAAAATTAATTTGATTGATATACAGTAGGGATGGACAGCCGTCCATCCCTACATTTTAAAATTTTAAATATTTTCATAGGGGTAAATCAGGTTTGGAGGATCTACAATACAAACCAAGATTAAAAATGAAAAAAAATATCTTATTAGTTACAATGATGCTAGGCACCATGGTGGCATGTAAAAAAGAAAGCACAACTAACACAACTAATACTCCGAGCGAAACTGCTGTAGAAAAAGCCAAAAAGGTATTAATGTCGGGGAATTGGGTTATGGAATCAAACTCAATGGCAATAGGAAATGGACCACTTATTCCAATTCTAATTGAAGATTGTGAAAAAGATGATTTTATAAAGTATACAAGCACTAAACAAATCATGTTTTTTGGAACTGAAAAATGTGATTTAGATGAACCAAGCATTGATAGTTTGAGTTATAGCTTTAACACTAAAGCCGATTCAATTACTTTCACAGATCCTGAAAATACAAGCACCTTTGGTTTCAGCAATCCAACGGCAAATCAAATTGTTTTTAACGCAAGTAGTGAGAACTTCAAACAAAAAATAGTTTTTAAAAGAAAATAGAAATAATCATAGAAAAGAGGCAGTTTCATTTATTGAGGCTGCCTCTTTTTTTAAAATCAAATTCAAAATATGCCTTTATTTTAAACCAAATTAGTTCCTTTGAATAATCATGAATTTGGTAACAAAAATAAACTCACTTAGCAAGCTATCTGAAGAAGCTGCAATTTGGATTGAAAAAAACAAAGTCGAAATGAGTTTCAAAAAAAATGAAACCATCCTTGAGCTTCAACAAACCTGCCAATATTTGTATTTTATAAAGTCAGGAATGGTATGTGGCTACTATTTACAAAATGGAGAAGAGGTATGCAGTTGGATTGCATCTGAAGGAGAATTTGCAACATCATATTATAGTTTTATATCAAGAAAGAAATCGTATGAGAGTATATCAGCTATAGAAGATTGCTTGGTTGAAGCAATTAGTTACAAAACACTTCATGATATGTATGAAAAATTTCCTGAAACTGAAAGAGCAGGCAGATTACTTCTTGAAGACTATTATGCACGATTAGAAGAAAGATTACTATCTCTTCAATACAATAGCTCGAAAGAAAGATATGAAACATTGTGTCAAAATCGACCACATTTAATTCAAAGAGCGCCCTTAGGAAGAATTGCAAGCTATTTAGGAATGAAACAGGAAACATTAAGCAGAATTAGAAACAGCCGCTAGTGATAAACTATTCTCAATATCTATGGTAATCTTAGAAGCAGAATGATTGATGATATAACAGTTATTAATCCAATAAAAATAATGGCATAATTAATACCGAAAAAATCGGCAACAAAACCTGAAAGAATTGCTCCCAATGCATAACCTAAATCACGCCAAAATCTAAAAGTACCGATGCTTTCAGCTCTTTGAACTGGGGTTGTTATTTGGGCAATGCTTGTTAAAAAAGTTGGATAAACTAAAGCAGTGCCTATTCCTAATAATGCAGAAAGAAGAATTAAAGGATAAAAACTACTCACAAATGGAATTGAAATAATTGCTAGTGCTTGTAATAACATTCCATAAAAAAGCATGTATTTCTTTGAATAAATATCAGCCATTTTTCCTGTGAATAATTGTCCAAAACCCCATACAAACGGGTAAACAGAGCTTATTAAACCAATTTGACTATTATCATAATTTAAAGAAAAAAGAAATATTGGAAATAATCCCCAAATCATACCATCATTTAAATTATTTACAAGTCCAGCTTGAGTAATCGAACTTAAAGTTTTGTTTTTAAAAGTAGTTTCTATAAAAATATTCTTTAATGATTCTGTTTCCTTAGCTGGTACTTCATTTTGAACAAATTTTCTAGTATCATCAACCCAAAAGAAAGTGATGAATAAACCCATAAAAGAAATAAATATTCCTAAGTAAAACGGATAAGGGCTTAAGCCTAACTTATTTGCAATAAAACCAGTAATAAGGGCAGAAAATCCCAAAGCAAAATATCCTGCAAATTCGTTCAAACCCATAGCAAAACCGCGATTCTTCTCTCCAACCAAATCAATCTTCATTACTACGGTGCTACTCCATGTTAAACCTTGACTTATTCCTAAAAGAATATTTGAAAAGATTACCCAATTCCATGAAGGTGAATGAATAAGTAAAAACGGAACAGGTATTGCCAATAACCAACCTAAAAGTAAAAGATTTTTTCTACCAATTTTATTGGCAAAATAACCAGCAAAGTAATTTGCAAATGCCTTTGATATTCCAAAAAAGATAATGAATGATAAAATTGCCAATTTAGAATCTAAACCAAATTTAAATTCTGCAAACTGAGGAAAGATGCTACGTTCCATGCCAATCATTCCACCAACAAAAGCATTCACCAATACTAATATTGAAAATTGCTTCCAATTTTGCCTTAAGCCCGTTTTAAAATTCTGTGGTTCCAAACCTTGTTAAATAATGGAACCAAAAGTGAAGTTTTATAAACCGAGAATACTTAACAAATGATAAAAAATTAAGTTATTTCTGAGCGTATTCTACTTAAAGAAACTTGTGTAATACCCAAATAAGTTGCGATATATTTTAAAGGAATTGTTTGAACGTAATTTGTAGTTTCAAGCAGTTCTAAATACCTTTCTTTAGCAGATTTAAACTGCAAACTTTCAATTCTACGAGTGGTATTAACATATTCTTTTTCAAATAATATTCGAAAAAGCCTTTCTAGGTCGTGGTGATTATCATACAAGCCAAAAAGCTTTAAAGAATCGATTGCCCAAATGAATGTATCATCAATTGCTTGAATACCTTTAGAGGTGGGTTTGCCAGTAAAAAGGCTTTCAGCTCTTACTATTAATTCATTTTTAAAAGCAAAATGTTCGGTTATATCGGTTCCATCTTTATCATAAAATATGCGAGCACAACCCGATTGAATAAAATAAATAGTTCTACAACTACTCCCTATATTTTGAATAATGGAGTTCTTTGGAAAATTTATAATTCGACTGATTTTCTCTAACTCTAATGAAGAATCATTACTGATTTTACTTATTGAATTGAAATAGTTAATCAGTTCCATTTGAAATATTAAATTTACAAGTAAAATAAGGTGTTTGTAAGTCAAAAAACAATTTTTTGATAAATGTCAAAAGGAATGAATAAGCCCAACAATAGTTTTGAACCTGAATAATGGCAGTCATTATTCTGTTTAAAAAGACAATATGAAAACAAAACAATTAGTTTCTAAAATGATGGCTCTATTTATGGGTTCATCACTTTTTCTTGGTTTGATGAGTTGCTCAGCTCAAATGAGTGAATCGAAAATAAATCCAACTATTGGCAACAACGGTAACTTTGAATTTGTTGAGGAAAATCTTCCAATAAATTGGCTGGTTTACACATCCAAAACTGTTAAAAATGGCGACTTTAAAATTGCATTCGATCAGGCAGATTTTAAGTCTGGCAAACAATCTTTGCGTTTTGATGTAAAAGCTTGTTCAGAAGAAGGAGGTTGGCATTCACCCGGAATAGTACAAGAAATTTCGGCTAAAAGTGGAGAAGAATTCAGTATCAGTTTTTGGGTTAAAAATACTGGTTCCGACTTTTCATTTAATGTAGCAGGAGTGAGTGCATTTGGAAGAGGAGAAACAACAATTATAAAACCCACAAACAATACAGGCGAATGGATTCTGTATAAAACTACTTATAGAATGCCAGAGGAGATGACCAAATTACGTTTGGAGTTTAATGTACTTCAAGCCGGAACTATTTGGATTGATGATGTAGTAGTGAAGAAATTATAATATAATTTCAATACGAAATAAGCAGATTAAAAAAATCTGCATCAATGACAATTATTAGACTGATATTAAATTAAAATCAACAAGAAACCATTCCGGTTTCTTTAAAAATCAAACAAAAACATGTTACCAATTATATTTGGGGTAATGGTAGGGATGGACGGCGTCCATCCCAAAAAAGGATTGACGCCGTCCATCCCCACCATTATGGGAATTTCGGGAATTTTTTGAAATCTGGTTTACGTTTTTCCAAGAAAGAATTTTTACCCTCTTTTGCTTCATCACTTAGGTAATACAATAAAGTTGAGTTTCCTGCAAGCTCTTGAATACCTGCTTGACCATCAAGTTCAGCATTGAATGCACTTTTTAGCATACGAAGCGCAATCGGACTCATTTCCATCATTCTTTGGCACCATTGAACAGTTGTTTGTTCCAACATTTCTAAAGGAACAACTTTGTTCACCAATCCCATATCTAAAGCCTCTTGAGCACTGTATTGTTCGCAAAGGAACCAGATTTCACGTGCCTTTTTCTGTCCAACAACTCTGGCTAAAAATCCAGCACCAAAACCACCATCGAAACTGCCAACTTTAGGTCCGGTTTGACCAAATTTTGCATTTTCGGCAGCAATAGAAATATCACATATTACATGAAGCACATGTCCCCCACCAATTGCATAACCTGCAACCATAGCCACAACTGGCTTAGGAATACGACGGATTTGCATTTGTAAATCGAGCACATTTAATCGAGGCACACCATCATCACCAACATAACCACCGTGTCCACGAACGCTTTGGTCGCCGCCGCTACAAAAAGCTTGGCCACCTTCACCTGTTAAAATAACACAATACACATCTTCACGCTGGCGAGCAATTTCCATTGCTTCACTCATTTCTTTTACAGTTAAAGGTGTAAAAGCATTGTGTTTATGGGGACGGTTAATGCTAATTTTAGCGATACCATCATAAAATTGGAATAAAATTTCTTGGTACTCTTTGATGTTTTCCCAGGGAAAAATTGGTGTCATTTACTTATTGATTTATAAATTGTAAAGATTTAAACAAACGAATAGCTTCAAGGTTTTCTTTGTCCTCAAACTGTAGTTCCATGATAGCTAAACCAGTATCAGGATTTAAAAATGAGGACAGTTGCTCTAACATTCCATTTGCTGAATTACAAATGTAATGTGGTATTCTGAACTCGGCTGCTAAAAACTCAATATTTCTATTGTGAGGAGTTGTAAAGTATTCTAGATAATCTGGTTGTGATGAAGGACCATCAATCCATTCAAAAATTCTTCCACCAAAATTATTTAACAATACAATTTTTAGGTTTTGAGGTAAATCATTTTGCCAAAATGCATTTCTATCATAAAGCAAAGACAAATCACCACAGATTAAAACCACAGTTTCTTCTGGGTTGATATAGGCCGCACCAATAGCAGTAGAAACAGAACCTTCAATTCCGCTGGTGCCTCTGTTTCCAAAAACAGAAATATCGGCAGGAACATTAGCCAACCAACTTACAAATCGAATAGAACCACTATTTGCTAATTGAATTTGTGCAGGCCCATGAATAGATTTCAGTAACAAATCAATGGCATACGGTTCAGACCAAACTACATTCTTAAGAAATTCCTTTTGTAATTCCTGAGTTTTGTCTGAATAAATCTTCCATAAACCGCTGTATTGTTTTGAACTTGGCTTGTTAAAACGAGTAATTGCAATAAAAGCATTTAAAAAATCAACAGGAACAGCTCTTATAAACTCAGTTAAATTTTGATAAGTATTAATGGTATTTATTTCTGTTGCAATTCTAAAATGCCATTCTGGTTTGCATGATTTTAACCAAGTTTTTAATGATTTAGAAACAAGCGGACCCCCAATAGAAATGATTAAATCGGGTTCTAAACTCTGTAGAATTTCTGCATCAGCATATTGAACCAAAGCATCAAAATTTTTGATATTAGCTGATTCCAATTGATTTGAAACAACATCAGCCAAAATAACAACATCCGATTGGTTTAATAACTTGTTTAGAGCCAAACCAAGAGATTTATCTTCTGGACCTAAACCAACAATTACTAATTTTCTCTCAGCTTTTAACCAAGCATCTTTAAGTTCATCAAGTTTACTACTTGGCATAGGAACAGGAGCATTTCCTAAATCTTTAAATTGATGTAATCTAGGAATATTTGGTTTAATATCTTTAGGATATAAAGGCTCTCTTAAAGGAACATTGATGTGCACAGGACCTTTACCAGCAGATAAAATTGTTTCGTATAGTGCACCAAGTACAATTCTTTCAGTTAAAGCATAATCAACCTTACCTTCATCAAAACAAAGTAATTCATGAGAAGCATTTACATGTTTACCAAAAACATTCTTCTGCATAATCATTTGTCCATCTTGTTGATTGAGCAATTCAGGAGGTCTATCAGCACTTAAAATTAATAGAGGAACCTTTTGGTAAAATGCTTCTGCTACAGCAGGAAAAAAATTCAACAAAGCTGTACCAGAGGTACAAATTAAAACAACTGGGCGTTTTGATTGCTGGGCCATACCCAAAGCAACAAAGCCTGCTGATCTTTCATCAACAACCGACCTACAGTTTATTCCTGCAATCTGGGTGAAAGCGTAAACAAGAGGAGCAGATCTGCTACCAGGGCAAATAATTGCCTCCTCTACTCCAAATTCTTTGCAAACCTTTGCAATAGTAAAAACGTGTTGCTGCACAATAATGAATTTGCCTCAATAATACGTCAAGTATCTAAAACAAATGTTTACTAATAATGAACATCGTACCTAGAATTGGACACGTAAACCAAGATTTAGAGCCCATTTACGAGAATTCGGCAATTCATGATAATTTAATCTATGGAACAATCCTACTGAAAAAACTTTAAATATATTTTCAATTCCATATCCCATTTCTACATATGGACCTCTATCAAAACTATGCACAGAAATAACAGGATTGCCGTTTACATCGGTTTGCGACATTTTATTTTTATTCGCCGAACTTAGTTGGCCGTAAGCAGCTTTTACTGTCATAACATTGCGCCATTTAAGGTCTTTAACCCAAGGAATTCTGTTTAATAAAAGACCCTCAAATCGTTGAGCATAAGCTGCGTGAATATATTCATCGCTGATGAATTCATAAAAATTCATCAAACTATAATTAAAATCGCTGTAAATAATACTTTCGTTTCCTCTAGCCACATCTAACATAGGATAAGGTAAAACACCAAAAACCTTTCCTCCATAAAGCCACCAATCGGCAGTACCAAAAATTCCAGTATTGAGGTGCTGAGAAACTGTAATATTAACGCGATTAAAACTAAAATCACTTCCCATAATGCCTTTAAATCCTTGTTGGTAGCTTAAAACTACAACAGGAGCTTTTGCTGCCTCAATTCTAAATCGGTCGTGACCTCTAGAAATCATTTTCTCTCGGTATGCCCATCTAATTTCAATACCAAAAGTAGAATTAACAAATCTATCACTTATATTATCTCTAATTGCACCTCTTTCTGGGTCTGCTAAATAAGCAAAAGCAAATCTTCCCACTGGATTAAATGAAGCATTATTAAAACTAAAATTGGCACTAAAATAATTTTTAAATGTTTTTGTATAGTCTAGCCTCAACTCCTGCGTAGCATTCATTCTGGCATTTCCTGAAAAGAAATTAAAGAATTGAAAAATTCCTCCACTTGAAATTGAACTTATTGGCGAATTACTTATTCCTAATAAATCATAATCATCTCTATAATTTAAAGATAATTTGGTCCATACTTTTGAATCTAAAATATAATCTACTCCAAGTTTATACTTAAACCTTTTATCGTTAACTCCATAAGCTAGGTAGGTATTAAAAACTAATTTTTGGTGAAAATCATAATTAGTTTTAAAACCTAATCTAAGTCTTGTACCTTCAACCTGATTAAAAGAAATCAAGTTCATATACGGACCCCAATCTAATTTCCCAATTCGTTTATAACCCTCAACAATTGTTTGAATTATTTCAATATATGTTTTCATTATTGGTAGATTGTTTACTGAATCTACCTTCAAAAACATTTCCTTTTCAATATTACTTAATGGCTCAGAACGTTTTTCACTCCAATAAGATGAGTCCTTCAAACCAGCGTCATCATTAGTTAAAACAGAAATATCAAAGAACTTTTGAGCCCTCTTTTGGTTAATAACAAAATTTGAATAGGCATTATAAAAACCTGCCAATACCCCTGTACCAGATTTATTGATTCTTGCAAAATCAAATACAATTCTAGATCGGGAAGTAATCCAAGGACCTGCATGTGTAGGAACCCATTCTTGCTGTAATTTTATTTTATTGATGAAATTTACATTTGATTCCTTACCTATAAATAAATCAACTTTTGTTAAAGCATAGGAACTGTCTTCAATCCATATTAAACCTTCGAAACCTAAATCCTGCTTACGTTTAAGGTTTAATTGAATTTTGTATGTCTTTACTCCATTGTTTTCAGTTGAATCGAGCAAAGTGTATATATAAAAGGTATGTGCAGCATCTGCTATTGGAGAAATAAAATCCTTATTTAAAATTCTGATATAATTTCCATATACATTGTAATGATGCAACTCCCCACCCATTAAATCAGTTAAATAAGAGTTTTTTTCTATACCAATTCCTGAGTATCGATTACCTTCTATAAGTTCTTTTGTTAGTAAAGGACTTTTATTAAAATAATATTTAGAATAAGTTTCACTTACCAAAGCAGGAAGGATATGTTTTCCATCTTGGTTTTTCATCTGATTCAATGTATCAAACAAAGATTGTAAGGGCTTAAAGACAGGATTTTTTTTCATGTCTTCCGAAACATTTGTTAAAGAAAGATCGAGTTTAGAATAAGAGTCGTATTCATAAGCATCGAGGTTTTCCTGAGTGTTTCTCCCCTTATTTTTCCTTGCTGAATTTACAATACGTAAAGCAGGATTAATACCTGGCTTAATAAGCGCTTCCCCCATTTCATGGGTTTGTTCTTCAAGTTCAATTAATAAATCTTGAGTCTGATTCTTCTTAATTTTTACCCCTAATTTTTTATAACCCATATAGGTTACAAAAAGTGAATCGGTTGGTTTAGTTGTGCTGATTTTGAATCTACCTTCAAAATTAGACGTGGTTCCTCCCGGTACACCTTTGAAACCCATACTTACATAAGGTAGGGCTTCTTTGGTTCTTTTATCCTGTACTTTTCCCGTAACAATTGTTTCTGTTTGAGCAAAAATCAAAGATGGAAAAAGAAAAGCAAGGATTAGAAGGAAGCGCATAAGAGTTTTCTAGTTCAATAATCTAATTTTCATTCTAACATCTTTCACAGGTCTATCACCTGGTCTTGTTTGAACTGCTGCAATCTTATCCAAAACCTCTAAACCCGAAATTAATTCACCAAACACGGTATAATCACCATCAAGATGAGGGGTTCCTCCTATTTTCATGTAGTAATCAATTTGGTCATAATCGATTTTGTTAGGCTCAAGTTTACCATATTCCTTTTCAACTTCGGCTTGAAGAGAAAGCATATAATTTTGTTGAGCCTCTTTATTACCACTAGCTTGAAACTCTGATAAACGAGCTTGAACGGTATCCTTCTGATACAAAGTATACATCATCAATTGCTTGCGACTTAAATTACGGCTATTAATAATTTTCTCTAATTCTTCTAGAGTGAAAGTTTTGCCTTGAACGATATAAAACTGACAACCACTTGAAGCTCTTTCAGGATTATTATCTCTAGCAGCAGACAAAGCTCCTCTTTTGTGATATAAACTTGGTAAAAATTCAGCAGGAATTCTATAACCAACATCACCAGAACCTAACATGGCTGTTGAATCAGCTGTTTTTGATGTTGGATCACCACCTTGAATCATAAATGATTTTATAATTCTATGAAACAATAAACTATCATAAAAACCTTGTTTAACTAGTTTCACAAAATTATCTCTATGTAAAGGAGTTTCATTGTACAATTTAGCAACCATTACACCATAATCCGTTTTAATTTCAACCAATCTTTCTGCGCTTTTTGCTGGATTGATTTTAGTTACTATGTGTTTAGGATTAGGATTAACTTTAGCCTTGGTAGTAACTACAGGCTTTTTAGCTGGCACTTTTTTAGTTTGTGCCTGTGTTTGAATAAGAAATAAGCTTAGTAAAAAAGTAAAAATGATTTGTTTTCTCATATTGTATAAATCCTTAATTGGCAAGATATAAATTTCTCAAATAAAATATAGACTGATTTACCTATGAAATGGTTTGATTGTCCTCAAAAAAACCATTTTCATCGAAATAACGAACCAGTAATTTTCTTAATAACAATTCTTGTGCCATTAAATCGCCATAAGGTGGTCTTGAAACCTGACGATAATGAGGCCAGCCATCGTCATCTGTTCCTTCAAACTCAAAATGACCCTCGTAACTCAGTAATTTAGCAGTGGCAATATGCATTAAATCCATTTTTTCGTGTTTTGCAAACTCTCTTAAAACACCAAGCTCCTGAACACCAACTATAAACAAAATGGCATCCATATTTGGCTTTTTACCAAACTGCTTTTTTAGGTCGAAAACCAACCTATACCACAATGATTTTTCTCTATCACTAAGTTTTATATCTAAAATATTTTCTTTTTTCTCTTCCGACATAAGCCGCAAAATACATCATTAGAACTTGTTCAAAAAGAAAAGACAGTTTAATTACAATTCTAATTTCACAATAATCTGCTCATATTGAAATTGTATATTTGAATTATGACTCGATATATAAAATTTTTAGTACTTCTACTTTTTGCTGTAAATCAAGCATTTTCTCAAAATAGTCCAAAAGTAGTTTCTGGCCCAATGAACGGTTATGCAGAACATTCGGAGTGTTTAGTTTGGATTCAAACAGAAGCTTGTGAAAAAGTTAAAATTGAATATCGTAAAAAAGGCAACAAAGATTGGTTAAGCGAAGAGCAAAACTTGAGCTTTTCAAAGAAACCAAGCATCACTAAATTTATTCTTACTGAACTTGAATTTGGAAGCACCTACGAATACAAAATATTACTAAACGGAAATACTGAATATAAACCTGGTTACAGTTTTGAATTTAAAACCAAAAAAATGTGGGAATGGAGAACACCTCCACCCGATTTTACATTTTTGTTTGGTTCGTGTTTATATGTAAATGACAGTGCTTATGACAGACCAGGAAAACCTTATGGACAAGGTACAGACATTCTAAAATCGATGAGTGCAACATCAGCAGATTTTATGCTTTGGCTGGGTGATAATACTTATACAAGAGAAGCCGATTATAGCAGTGAAAGTGGCTTTAAAAACAGGTATTTACATACCAGAAAAGACCCAAATCTTCAGGAGTTTTTATCAAAAACACATCATTATGCCATGTGGGATGATCATGATTATGGCGAAAATGATGCAAGTTCATCGTATGATTTAAAGGATGTAAGCAGAAAAACTTTCATCGACTATTGGGGAAATAAAACTTATGGGCAGGATGGCAAAGGTATTTACAGTAGCTTTCGTTTTTCTGATGCCGAATTCTTTTTATTAGACGACAGAACATTTAGAGATGAAAGCGATTTAGATGAAAATAAAATCAAAAAAACACAATTAGGAAAAGAGCAACTCTCTTGGTTAAAAAACAAATTGAAACACAGCGCTGCCAGTTTTAAATTTGTTTGTGTGGGAGGTCAGTTTTTAAATGCCAATACCGATAAAGAATCTTATAATTTATACAAAAAAGAAAGAGAAGAAATTCTTCAGTTTATTGTTGACCAAAACATAGGTGGAGTTATATTTTTGAGTGGCGACAGACATCATACAGAAATTTTAAAAGAAGAAAAATACAAGGAAAAATTGGGTTATACATTTTATGATATTACCTCTTCTCCATTAAGCGCAGGTCCATCGAATATTCTAAAATCAGAAGAAGCTAAAAATCCACAAAGAGTAGCCAATACATTGGTAGTTGAGAACAATTATTGTAGCATCAAAATTTCGGGACCAAAAAAAGGAGAACGTGTTTTATTGATTACCTGTTACGACAAAAAAGGCGTTGTAAAATGGGGACATCAGATAAAAGAATCTGAGTTGAAAGTTTTGAAGAAATAGAAATTAAAATTTAAAAAATCAATTCATGAAATAATTCCGATTAAGTTATACTTACCAAAACTATAGCACTTTCATTTTGGGTAGTATGTGAGATTTAAAAGGGAGAAGGAACAGATTTGCATAAACAAAAAAATTATGAAATCACTTCAACTTATTGCCTTATTAATTTTACTAAATTTAAGCGCATTTGCTCAAAAAAAAGCTGTCCTAAAATTCAACAAAGTCCAAAATCAAAACCAAGAAACCTCTACGGCCATTGCAGTTTCCAAAGCAATTTTAGAAGCCAATTGGGCAAAATTAGATGAACTCTTAGATGAAAAATTCACCTATACTGGCGATGGATATGTATTTAGTAAAGATGAATACATTGGTTTTATGCAGGATATGAGGGCTGCATTTTCAAACTTTGAAATGGTTTTAGACAAAAGTGTTCAACAAGACAATTTGGTTTCTATTAAGTTTATTAGTTATGCAGTAAATACGGGCAAGTTTATGGGCGCTCCTGCCAATCAAAAAAATCTGGAAGTAAATGGAATTTTCATGAGAAAAATTGAAGGAGGAAAAGTTAAACAAGAATGGCAAACTACCGATTTACTAGGAACCATGACTCAAATTGGTGGAGGTTCATTGTTTTTTTACTCTGTTTTTGTGGGTGGATTTAATGTGAAACAAAAAGCACCTATAAGAAAACCAAACGACTTTTTAAATATCAATGGTAGTGCTGAAACCTATGATTTAATGAGTGCTAAAGAAAAAAACAAGTACGTAAAATCGTATATGAAAAATCTGAAGAAAAAAGCGAAATAAGAAAATTCCATTTTACAAATACTAAAACCTGTTTATAAAAACGACAGGTTTTTTTGCGTTTAAGATTAAATGAAACCAAGGTTTTTCAACTTGGGATAGAAATTTTATTAAATTGCATTTGATAAATTTTGTTTGTCACCAAAAACAAAGTTTAAATCAGCAGGTAAAATGGAACAAAAAGCGAAAATTATTCAGGAACAATTCATAAACAGAATTAAATCGGCATTGGCACCTAATGTTTCTTTTGTTGATGAATTGGCAGATTTATTAAACTTAAGTACAGACAGTGCCTACAGAAGAATAAGGTGTGAAACACTATTTAATATTGGAGAAATTACCATGTTGTGTAAACATTTCAGGGTTAGTTTCGATCCTGAAATTCAGCACCTAGCCAATAAAGTTAGTTTTGATTATTTGAAGCTCGATGATAAAAAAGATAATTTTAAATTATGGCTTCACGCAATGGGCAACGATATTAAAAAAATTGGTGGTTCACCTAATAATGAAATATTGTATGCCGCCGACGATGTTCCGGTTTGGCACCATTTTTTTAGTGAAGAACTCATTTCTTTCAAACTGTTTTATTGGCTAAAAAGCATTTTATGTTCTCCTGAATATGCAGATGCTTTATTCAATCCTAAAGATATAGATGCTGAATTAATTAGTTATGCCAAAGAATTACTAAACAATTATAACAAAACTACTTCAACCGAAGTTTGGACAGAAGACACCATAAACAGTACATTAAAACAGATTGAATATTTTTGGGAATCTGGTTTTTTTAGTAAAAAATCGGATGCACTAATGATGTGCGATTTAATGACAGAAGAAATTAATTTACTTCAAAAGAAAGCTGCAAAAAGCAGTAAATTAATTGGTTCAGGCGAAAGTGGTATTGAAAATTTCAAGTTATATAAAAGTGAAGTAATGATTGGCAATAACAGCATTTTAGCCAATATTGGTTCAACAAAAATTGCTTATGTAAGCAACAATACTTTTAATATGATGAGCACAACTAATGCAGATTTTGTGCATGAAAACGAACATTGGTTGCAAAACTTGGTGAGAAAATCGACATTGATAAGCGGCGTTGGAGAAAAACAACGTAATCAATTTTTTAGATTATTAAGAGATAAAATTGAGTTATTAAAAACGAAAATTGATAATCAATAATATTCAATTGCCCCGCGGTTTTAACCCGGGGCTATTGAATATTATTGATTCTTTCTTTGGCAATTTTAAGTTGTTCAATTAATTCGTCCATATAAACCGAAACAGGTTTGATGTCTTTTAACAATGCTGAAATTTGTCCGATTTCCAATTCGCCTTCTATTAAATCACCTTCTAGGATTCCTCTTTTAGCGCGTCCTTTTCCTAAAATTTTGCGCAATTGTTCTGGACTAGAATTTTGTTGAATGGCTTCATTGAGTCTTTGGTACAATTCGTTCTTCAACATCCTAACTGGGGTCAGTTTTTTTAATGTCAGTTCGGTATCACCTTCTTTGGCTTCTAGTACTATTTGTTTGAAAAAAGGATGTGCTGATGACTCTTCACAAACTGCAAAACCTGAACCAATTTGAACGCCATCTGCACCTAATGCTTGTGCTGCTATTATTCCTGCTCCGGTTGCGATTCCGCCTGCTGCTATTAAAGGAATTTTACAGATTTCTCTGATTTGAGGAATTAGACAAAAAGTAGTTGTTTCTTCCTTTCCATTATGTCCACCTGCCTCAAAACCTTCAGCTACAATTGCATCAACTCCAGCTTCTATGGCTTTTAAAGCAAACTTTGTATTGGCAATTACATGTACCACTTTAATGCCATGTGATTTGAGTATCGAAGTGTACAAAGAAGGATTTCCTGCTGATGTAAAAACAATGGGAACTTTTTCTTCAATAATGGTTTGAATATGTTGTTCGGCATGAGGGTACAACAAAGGAACATTAACACCAAATGGATTGGAAGTAGCTGCTTTACATTTTTGAATATGTTCTTTCAGCAATTCGGGATTCATACTTCCCGAACCAATTAAACCCAAGCCACCAGCATTACTTACAGCCGAAGCCAAACGCCAACCACTGCACCAAACCATGCCACCCTGAACAATGGGATATTTAATTTGAAAGAGTTCCTTGATGCGGTTTGTATTCATTAACCAAAATTAATTTCGGTACTATCGCCGATGTTTAAACTTTGAATCATTCCTTTTAGCAATGCATCGTTACCAATTAGTGAACGATGTAAGATTGCGTATTCAATTTGCGCATAAGGACCAATAATTGAATCGCGGATAGTAGAATAATTTAAGATTGCATCTTCGCCAATAGAAACATTTGGACCAATGATACAATTGTTGATTTTACAACCTTCACCAATAAATACCGGAGGAATGATGATGGTATTTTCGAATTTATAATTCGTTGTATCGTAATTTAATCTTCTTAACAAAAGTGAATTGGTGTCAATTAAGATTTCCTTTTTACCGCAATCGAACCAATTATCTACATCAAAGGTTTTGAACTTCACACCTGAATCCACCATGTTCATCAAAGCATCGGTGAGGGTGAATTCGCCGTGTGTTTTGAGTTTTTGCGCCATGTTTTGCTCGAGCGCCTCGAACAACATGGCACTTTCCTTGATTTTATATACGCCCACCAAAGCCAAATTACTTTTTGGAATGGAAGGTTTTTCAATCATTCTTGAAATATATCCATCACGGTTTACCTCAGCTACCCCAAACAAACGAGGGTCATCTACCTTTTTTACACCCAACATGGAAGTTTCTGAATTGAACACCAAGTCTGCATTCATATCAACAATGGTATCACCAAAAACAATAAGGATTTCATCATCTGGATTGACGTATTCTTTTGCCAACCAAATGGCATGACCAACACCTTTACCCGAAGTTTGGATAACAAATTTGGCATTGATATTAGGAAAACTCTTGAGGATGTATTGTTCGATTTTATCTCCGAGGTAACCAATAATAAAAATAAATTCATTGATACCATTTTGGTTGAGGTACTCGGTGATATGACCCAAAATAGGTTTACCAGCAATGGGAATCAAGGCTTTAGGCTGAGTATGAGTATGCGGACGAAGACGGGTTCCTATACCTGCAACGGGAATAATAGCTTTCATGTTTTGTTTGATAAAAGAATCAATATGAATTCAAAAATAAGGATAAGCGCTTAAACATGGAAAGAAAGTGTAGAAATTACAATAAGAATCAAAAAGTCAAATAAAAGTAGGTTTATACTAAATTTAATATGACAAAAAAATTAAACTTTATTATATTTGATATAGCCTAATTCCCCAATTTTTTCAGCATGATTAAACTTCTATTTAAGTTCAATATTCTTTTAATAAGTCTTGGTTTAGTTACAAGTATTTTTTCTTCTTGCAAACAAGATGCTAAAATCAATTTACCTGAATTGAAGGAAGGATATTATAAGTTTGAGATTCTTGAGAAATATGATTTTCCGCCCGAAATAACTAAAGAACAAGAATACGCATTATCCTTTTCTCAAATTATGTCGAATCCTGGTTTTTAATACAAAAAACGAGTCATACAAATGAATTTAGTGCTTGCATTACATACAGTTACAATTCTATTAAAACAGGGTGCAGTCCCGTCAATTTACCCTTAACTCTTGTTTATATAAATAATGATTCTATTTATTTACAAAAACCTTGGTTTTTAATAAGAGGTGCTTACAATGGTTATGTGCCATGGAATGGGAGTGTAGGTGCAACAATACTCGTTGATTCAACTTTAAAATACCAGGTTAAATTCTCTGGCCTAAAACTCAACAACAACTCTGAAATTGAAGGGGATTGGAGAGAAATTTTTCAATACAGGTTTGTAAAATTTGAAGATGCAATTAAAATTGACTCAATAGTCGACAGACCCCTTTTTGCCAAGTTTAAACTGAAATTTGTTAAAGGAATTTAAGTATGAGAATAGCCTTCATTTTTTGTTTAGTTTTGATGGTGGTGTCTTGCAAACAAGATACTAAAATTAATCTGCCTGAATTGAAGGAAGGGTATTATGAGTTTGAATTATTAGAAAAGTATGTTTATCCGCCTGATTCAACAGGTTACCTTGCGGAAGCCGTTCATTCAGCTCAAATTTATTCTAATCCAGGCTTTCTAATTAAAAAATCTCTAAAAGAAAATACCTTCTCAGCTTGTGTAACTTATTATGATTACATCTATAACCCAGGTTGTAATCCATTTAATTGTAGTTTAGAAATTATTTATCATTCTAATGATTCAATTTATTTTCAAAAACCACCATGTGAAATTTATGGAAGCAGATCTGGTTTTATTCAACATGGCCAATGGGGGCCAAGAGTATTTGTTGATTCGACTTTAAAATACCAACCTCATATTATCGGTTTAAAATTATCTAAAAATTCTGATTTAGTAGGATTCTGGAGTGAAATCGTTCAGTGCAGATATATTACTCATGGCAAGGATGCCGAGTTTACAATTGACTCTATTATTGATAGACCCATTTTTGCTAAGTTTAAACTGAAATTTGTTAAAGGAATTTAAGTATGAGAATAGCCTTCATTTTTTGTTTTATTTTGATGTTGGTGTCTTGCAAACAAGATACTAAAATCAATTTACCTGAATTGAAGGAAGGTTATTATGAGTTTGAGATTCTTGAAAAATACATATACCCGGCTGATTCGACAACCTATTTAGCTTGGGCTGCAACTGGAACACAATTTAAAACACAACCAGGATTTCTCATAAAAAAAACATCACTTGAAAATGTCTTTCAAGCTTGTGTTGCGTATAGAGAACTTATGGAACCAGGATGCAGCCCCGTCAATTTACCATTAACACTTGTTTATATAAATAATGATTCTATTTATTTGCAAAAACCTTTGTTTTTAATAAGAGGTGCCTACAATGGTTATGTGCCTAAGGTTGGGAGTGTAGGTCCAACAATACTTGTTGATTCAACTTTAAAATACCAGGCTCAAATCACCGGACTTAAACTCAATAACAATTCTGATATTGAAGGGTACTGGAGAGAAATTTTTAAAAGTTATTATAGACAAACTGATAACCCTAATATTATAGATTCAATCGTTGACCAACCCATTTCTGCCAAGTTTAAACTGAAATTTGTTAAAGGAATTTAAGTATGAGAATAGCCTTCATTTTTTGTTTTATTCTGATAGTAGTGTCTTGCAAACAAGATACTAAAATTAATCTGCCTGAATTGAAGGAGGGTTACTATGAGTTTGAGATTCTTGAGAATTACATATACCCAGCTGATTCGACTACCTATTTAGCTTGGGCTGCAACTGGAAAACAAATTGAACCACAACCAGGATTTCTCATAAAAAAAACAACACTTGAAAATGTCTTTCAGGCATGTGTTACTTATAAAGAATTGATAAAACCAGAGTGCAGTCCTGTCAATTTCCCATTAAATCTTGTTTATATAAATAATGATTCTATTTATCTTCAAAATCCTTGGTTTTATATAGATGGAAGCTTTACTGGTTATGTACCCAAGAATGGCTCAGGTGTCCCAAACCAATTTGATAGCACTACCTTAAAATACCAGGTTAAATTTTCTGGACTAAAACTGAATAACAACTCTGAAATTGAAGGGTACTGGAGAGAGATTTTTAAAAGTTATTTCAGACAAACTGATAACCCTAATATTATAGACTCTATTGTTGACCAACCCATCTTTGTCAAGTTTAAACTCAAATATGTTAAAGGAATTTAATTGAATTATTAGATATTCGAAATTCCAATTTTGATGAATCTATTATGCGCATTGATTTCAAAAGAAATTTTCTAAAACTTATTTTTAGTTTAATAATAATTTTCGCCTCAGCACTAAAATCATTTAGTCAA
Source organism: Bacteroidia bacterium (assembly GCA_051861545.1). Taxonomy (GTDB): domain Bacteria; phylum Bacteroidota; class Bacteroidia; order UKL13-3; family UKL13-3; genus CAISCU01. The sequence continues at coordinate 36,884 of JBIMKP010000043.1, forward strand.
AATTCTAATTCAAAAAATGCAACCCTTTTAACAGGAGCACAGTTAAAGGAAATAAGTTTAGCAATTGAGCCGTACAATTATGTAAGTATTGGAGAAACTGGACATGGTGATGGAACCTCGCAAATAATGGCAGCCCAAATAATTGAACATTTGGTAACCAAATTAAATTTTGAAGTAATACTTTTTGAAAGTGATTTCTATTCACTTATAAAGGCAGAACATGAATATGGAAAAACTGTTGCTTATGATAGTGCTATAATTTTTAATAATTTATCGAATCTATTCACAAACAATTTAGATACAAAAGATTTCATTTTTAAATTCCTTCCAAGTAAGGTGCATGATAAAACAATTTCAATAGGTGGTTTTGATATATGGCAATATGCAAGATATGCTTATACTAAAATGCCATTTGAATTGGATAGTTTAATCAAAAATAGCAAAATTAGTTTTTCTGATTCTACAGAGTATTACGAATTTTTCATTCCATATTTAGAAAATTCAATAAAATATTTTAGGCGAAATAGTTTAGAAACAAATATGCGATTTCTAAGAGATTTAGATATTGTATTAAATCAACTTAGCAGCCTAAAAAACATTCCAATTGAGTACATTTTAACGCTTGAAAATATTAAGGCTTGTATCCAATGTATTCATAGTAAAGAATATGTATTTGGTTTGAATTCAATACCAGAAAGAGAATATCAAATGGCAAAAAATTCTAAATATTTAGTAGAAGAAAGGTATAAAAATAAAAAAGTAATTTTTTGGGGCGCTGCTGGCCATCTTACTAAAAATTATTTAGAAGAAGAACCAGAAATGTTATCAATTTTTATAGATAAAAGTACTCCAAAAGTGGATGTATTTAGCATATCTTTTCTTTCTTATAAAGGAAAAGAATTCAATATTTATGAATGGGAAAATAAATCTTTTAAAGCTAAAAATAATTCAATTGAGCATGAACTTTATAAGGTAAACAATTTAGAAACTCAACTTATTTTCCCCAAAGGTGAAATGCTAAAAACTACGTATTACTCACATCATCATTATCCATCTAACATGAACATGAGTAAACATTTCAATCTATTAATATTTATTCCAGAAATGAAGCCAATAAATGTGAGGATTAAATAAAACCAGTTTTTTCAAAAGACATTTCAGCACCAAAATATAGAAACAATTAGGTTTAACGCCATTGCCAATGTTTACTGCAGAAGTTATTCATGCACCAATCTTTGTGTATGTACAACTTTGCTATCTTGCCTTATTTCCAAAACATACAAACCTTTTGGGAGTTTATCCAAGTTAACTTCAGCTGGTAATTGTTGCTTAAATTCAATTACTTTTTGGCCTAAAACATTCACAAAACTTAATTCATAATCTCCTACATTAGGTGTTTCTACAAATACTTTATCTGTAAACGGATTTGGGTAAATCTTATAATCTAAAGTAGGTAATTGCTTATAAACAGGAATAATATTACCCATAGAATCTAAACGCAATAACAATGGATACCACATTTGGGTTGAGGCATTATATGCAGGTAAGGTTAACAATTGATTGAAATATTAGATATTCGAAATTCCAAATTTTAGATGAATCCATTATGCGTATTGATTTCAAAAGAAAATTTCTAAAACTAATTTTTAGTTTAATAATAATTTTCTCCTCAACACTAAAATCATTTAGTCAAAATTCCAATTCAAAAAACACAACTCTTTTAACAGAAGCACAGTTAAAGGAAATAAGTTTAGCAATTGAGCCGTACAATTATGTAAGTATTGGAGAAACTGGACATGGTGATG